>NCBV01000007.1 GCA_002279355.1 Acidiphilium sp. 37-60-79 | reverse complement strand
CTCCGCCAAATCCTCGGCACCCACGAACAATCCCGCGCCATCGAGCAAACCCTCAAATGGGCCATCTGGCACCGCCTCATCTTTTTCGCCCGCCGCTTCTCCGCCCTCGCCGCCAATCCCCCCAAACCCAAAACCGTCATTGCGAGCGAAGCGAAGCAATCCACAGCACCAACCGGCTCAAATCCCCAGCCGGTAACGCCAAGGCGCATAATCCGCGAGCGCAAAGGCTGGCTTTGTCTCCTCCTCCCTGGCTACCAAGTCGCCGGTGCGCGCTCCCAACTGATGCACCTCCTCGACGACCCCGACCTCATTTCGCTCCTCACCGAGAATCCCAGCCTAGGCCGCGTCCTGCGCCCCCTATGCCACATGCTCCGTATTTCTCTCCCTCTCCACCTCAAATTGGAGCGAAAACCGCAAAAACCCCGCCCGCCGCGCCCTAGATCAGCGCGAAAACCGGAGCCAAAACCACCACTCACGCTCCTCGAACACCTCCTCCAAAAATATCCTCCCGCTCCGCCCCGCCCCACACTCCCCGGCCACCGCTACGCTTTCGCGCCGCCCTTCAAAAATCGCGCTTGAGCGAGCGGCGCGAAAATACGAAATAATCGTTACGGTGCAAAAACAAAAAAGGGCGCATCATTGCCCAAACCAGGCTGCACCGCATCAAAATCAACAAAGGGGAGAAAAATGGTGAGCCCGAAGGGATTCGAACCCTTGGCCCCAAGATTAAAAGTCTCGTGCTCTACCAACTGAGCTACGGGCTCTCACCAGCCTGACGATTCCGTCAGCGCATGCGTCAAAAATAGCATTCTCTCCGGCACGTCAACCCATGCCGGAGAGAACCAGATAGAATTAGGCCGCGAGGGTCATGGAAATGATTTTGGTCGGGTCGGTCACCCGCCCGCTCTGCCCATGGCCCTTCTTGATTTGCTGCACATACTCCATGCCCTCGGTCACCTGACCGAACAGGGTATATTTGTCATCAAGGAAGGTCGCCGGATCAAAACAGATGAAAAACTGGCTATTGCCGCTGTTCGGATCATTGGTCCGCGCCATGCCCAGCGCGCCGGTGAGAAAACTAGCCTTGGTGGTGAATTCCGCCGGCACATTCGGCAAATCGCTGCCGCCAGTGCCGGTGTTGGTCGGGTCGCCGGTCTGCGCCATAAACCCGGCAATCACCCGGAAAAACTCACAGCCATTATAGAACCCACGGCTGGTGAGCGTTTTGATTTGCGCGCAGGTCTTCGGCGCCAAATCCGGCCGCAGCGCAATCGTCACCCGCCCAAAGGGCAGTGTCAGATAAATTGTGTTGGCGAGGTCCGGCGTAGCGGCAGCAGCAGAATCAGACATGATAGCTCCAGCAAGAGGGGATGCGAGGGTTGCAGCAACAGCACTGCGGAAAATAGTGCGGCGAGTGATCAATTTTGTCATGAGGACCTCACGGGTTACGTCCAACGCGAAGCAAAGTGCGTTCGAGGGTTAATTTTGGCACGAAGCTGGCAATGTCACCACCAAGCAGCGCAATTTCCTTGACGAAACGCGAAGAAATAAACTGGTGACGCTCGCTCGCCATCAAGAAAATCGTCTCAATATCGTGGTCCAAACGATAATTCATGCCGGCCATCTGAAACTCGTAGTCGAAATCCGAGACCGCCCGCAAGCCACGCACAATCACTTTGGCGCCAACCTCACGGGCAAAATGCACCAGCAAGGTCTCAAACGGCAAAACCGTAATTTTCGCGCCGGTCCGCTCAGCAATCGGCGCAATCTCCTCGCGCACCAGTTCAACCCGCTCGCTGATCGGAAACAGCGGCCCTTTGCCCGCATTGCGCGCTACCCCAATGAACAAGGTGCCGCACAGCGAGGCCGCCCGACTGATAATATCAATATGCCCATTGGTAATCGGATCAAACGTGCCCGGATACAGGCCAACCAAAGCCCCCTCAGCCATGCTCAGGCTCCGCCTCATCCTCACGATCATCCAACACCGGAAATACGCTGGTCACCTGCTCGTCTTTCTCCACCCGCACCAACGTCACCCCCATCGCCTGCCGCCCGGTAATCCTGATCTGATCGATCGGTGCGCGGATCAATTTGCCCTGATCAGTCACCAACATCACATCATCGCCATCGCGCACCGAGAAACTCGCGACCACCGCACCGCCATTGCGCGCCGACAGCGCAATATTGGTAATCCCCTGACCACCCCGCCCGGTCACCCGATATTCATAGGCCGAGCTGCGCTTGCCAAACCCGCCAGAGCTCACCGTGAGCAGCATTTCCTCCGCCTCGGCCAATATCGCAATCCGCTCGGGTGCCAGCACAATATCCGCAGCCACCTCTTCAACCTCGACCGCCTCGGCCTCAACCTCCTCGCCATTGCGCCGCTGAGCCGATGCATATTTCAAATACGCCGCCCGCTCTTCGACACTCGCATCAACATGGCGCAACACCGAGAGCGAAATCACCCGATCATCCTGCGCGAGCCTGATGCCCCGCACCCCATTGGAATCGCGCCCGGCAAACACCCGCACCGTCTCGTCAGTGATTTGAAAGCGGATGCAGCGCCCGAGCCTTGTCGCCAAAAACACATCATCACCCTCCCGGCAGGTCGCCACCCCCACCAGATGATCGCCCTCATCAAGCTTCATCGCAATCAACCCCGAGGAGCGCACATTGCGAAAATCAGCGAGCCGATTCCGCCGCACATTCCCCGAGGCCGTCGCAAACACCAGATGCAAATCAGTCCACAACGATTCATCCTGCGGCAACGGCAACACCGTCGTCACCGGATCGCCTTCCAACTCCGGCAGGATATTCACAATCGCCCGCCCCTTGGCCGCCGGGGCCGATTCCGGCAAGCGCCAAACCTTCTCGCGAAACACCTTGCCGCCCTGACTAAAGAACAACACGAATTGATGGGTATGGGCATTGAAGCTGCGGGTAATCACATCATCCCCGCGCATCGAAGCCGCTGCCCGGCCCCGCCCGCCGCGATTCTGCGCACGGAACGCTTCCAGCGGCGTGCGCTTGATGAACCCATCACGGGTCATCGTCACCACCATCTGCCCCGGCTCAATCAGGCTCTCATCATCCTGATCCGCGATATTATCCTCAATGCTGGTCATTCGCGGCGACGCAATCAACTCGCGCACCGCGAGCAACTCCTCGCGCATCACCTCCAACCGGCGTGGCCGCGAACCGATAATCGCCAACAGAAAGCCGATCTTCTCGCCAACCTCGCGCAACTCCGCCTGGATCTTGTCGCGCTCCAGCCCGGTCAGCCGTTGCAGGCGCAATTCCAAAATCCCACGCGCCTGCGCTTCGGTCAGCCGCACCGTCCCGGCCTGCGTCACCTGATTGCCATGATCGTCGATCAAAGCGAGCAACGGCAACACATCACCCGCCGGCCAATCCCGCGCCATCAAAGCAATCCGCGCCGCCGCCGCATCCGGCGCCGCGCGGATGAGCGCAATCACCGCATCAATATTGGCAACCGCAATTCCAAGCCCCACCAAAATATGCGCCCGGTCGCGCGCCTTGTTCAAATCAAACCGGGCGCGGCGGAGAATAACGTCTTCACGAAAGGTAACAAAACAATCGAGCGCATCGCGCAGCCCCAACTGCCGGGGCCGCCCGCCATCGAGCGCGAGCATATTAATCGAGAAACCGGTCTGTAACTGGGTAAACCGATAAAGCTGGTTCAACACCACTTCCGGCGTCGCATCACGCTTGAGCTCAACCACCATCCGCATCCCGTCACGGTCGCTCTCATCGCGTAAATCCGAAATCCCCTCGACCTCTTTGTCACGCACAAGCTGGGCAATGCGCTCCAGCAAGGTGGATTTGTTCACCTGATAAGGCAGCTCACTGACCACAATCGCCATGCGGTCCTTGCGAATCTCCTCAATCGCCGCTCGTGCCCGGATCACAATCGAACCACGGCCGGTCTCAAACGCATTGCGAATCCCCGAACGCCCCAGGATCATCGCGCCGGTGGGAAAATCGGGTCCAGGGACGATTTTCATCAAATCATCAAGCGTCGCTTCGGGATGCTCAAGCAGATGCAACGTCGCATCAATAATCTCAGTGGGATTATGCGGCGGGATATTGGTGGCCATACCAACCGCGATGCCGTTGCCGCCATTGACCAGCAAATTCGGATAGGCGGCGGGCAGCACCCGGGGCTCATGATCCGATTCGTCATAGGTCGGTTGAAAATCAACCGTGTCCTTATCGATATCGGTGAGCAACGCCATCGCCGCATGGGCTAAGCGCGCCTCGGTGTAGCGCATCGCCGCCGGTGGATCGCCATCGACCGAGCCGAAATTGCCCTGACCATCGATCAGCCGCACCCGCATCGAAAAACTCTGCGCCATCCGCACCGCCGCGTCATAAATCGCGGAATCGCCATGCGGATGGTATTTACCCATCACGTCACCGACCATGCGGGCCGATTTGCGATAGGGCTTGTCCGGCGTGTTGCCCGATTCGGCCATGGCATACAAAATGCGTCGATGCACCGGCTTCAGCCCGTCGCGCGCGTCAGGCAACGCCCGCGAGACAATCACGGACATGGCATAATCGAGATAGGAACGGCGCATTTCCTGCTCGATGGTCACGGGGGCGAGGCCGCGCGGGCCCTCAATCATATCGGTCGGTTCGGTCATGCCTTGGTCATACCATCGCTGACGCCCCGCGGCGAGGGGCCGATGCGCCCGCGCAGCCCAGCTTTGATCACCGCCAGCCGATCACCCAGGCTGCGCGGGTGGATCGGGGTGGGCTGATCAAGGCGCGCCAAGTCCCGCCGCGCCAGAATCGAAGGCAGCGTCGCGGCCAACGCCTCATCGGGCGTTGGGGTGGCCAGCCGCAACCGGGCGATCTCCGCGAGCTGTTGTGCCGTCGTGCCATCCTGGGGCAACAGGTCGCGGCCCAAGGCGCGCAAAGACGGCGCGGCGCGGAGCATCAACGCAATCCCCGTGCCGGTGCCGAGGCGCTCCAAGGAATCGTGGGCCGACCGGTCAGCCCCCAGCCAAATCCCGGCAATGCGCATCAGCGCGCCGGCGGTGCCTTGCGCATAAGCCATGAACGCTCCGAGGTCCGGGATCGCTTCGGCCTCCGCCTCGCGGGCATCGATCAGGCCGCACAGGTCGGCAGGCGTAAAAATCCCCTCCGCCAGAGCCTGGCGCAATGGCGCGGCGACTGGATGATTCCGGTCGGCGCCATCGATCACCTCGCGCCACCAATGCAGGCGGATCAGCGCCATCGGCCCGGAACTCGCGACCTCGCGGGCGCGGGCGAGTTCGTGGTTGAAGGCGTACAGCAACAAAAGGGCAGGGCGTTTCACGGGTGGCGCGAACAGTGCGCCGAGCATGCGGTCAGGATCGGCACGGCGAAGTGCGGCGATTTGCGATTGATCGATCATTGGTTAGAAATGGCGGGTTGACGGGCGACGGCTTGCTTCATAGCTAAGAGAAACTGCCCGGTGCGGTTCGCGCGGCGGGAGGGTAATCCAATCCACCAATTTGCGGAGGGTCCACCATGGCGTTCGAACTCCACTCGCTTCCTTATGCGCACGGCGCGCTGGCGGCTCATGGCATGAGCCAAGAGACGTTGGAACTGCATCATGACAAGCATCATCAGGCCTATGTCACGGCGCTGAACGGGTTTGTCGAGAAAAATACCGACCTGCAGGGCAAGACCCTGGAGGAAATTATTCATTTGACCCACGGCAAGGCTGATATGGCGCCGGTGTTTAACAATGCCGGACAGGATTGGAACCATAATTTGTTCTGGTCGTGCATGTCGCCCACCGACGGCGGAAAAATTCCGAGCAAGCTGGAAGCCAAGCTGATCGAAGATTTTGGCAGCGTGGCTCAGTTCAAAGAGGCGTTCAAAACCGCCGCGACCACGCAGTTTGGCTCGGGTTGGGCTTGGTTGATTTTGAAAACAGACGGCAAATTGGCGGTTACCAAAACGCCGAACGGGTCGAACCCGTTGGCAACGGGCGAAGGGCATGCGCTGCTTGGGCTCGATGTGTGGGAACATTCCTATTATCTAGATTTCCGCAATCGCCGTCCAGATTACGTGACTAACTGGCTCGATAAACTATGCCATTATGAGCATGCCGAATACCGCATGCATCATAAAGGCTGAGAGACGAAGGAGGGCCGCGTCCGGTTTGGGGCGCGGCCTGGTTCATTTCGCCGGTTTTTTGGTGGTCGGCTTAGTGTCATTGGCCGGAGCATCGGGCTTGCCACCGGTGAGCACGGTGGTGATCGTGCTGCGCAATACGGTGACGCGCATATTCGGGGCAAGATCGACTTCGATTTCCTCTGCTCCTTCCGGCGCCTTGGCGACTTCGGCGAGGATACCTCCGGCAGTCACCACCTTATCGCCGCGCCTAATTCCGGCGAGTCGCGCTTTCAGTGATTTTTGCGCGGTCTGTTGCGGACGGATGAGTAGAAAATAAAACACGATGATGATCAAGACGATCGGGCCGAAATTGAGCGCGGTCGCGAGCGTGCTGTCGGTGGCGGCGGCGATGCCGAGGGTGGCCTGCGCGAAAATAGGGTTGGTCATGCTTGTTCCTGATTTGTGGCTTTGAACGCGGCGGACCATAGATGGCGCGGGCGGCACGTCAAGCAGGGGCGGTGCGGTCAGGGATCACGGTTTGGTTGGGAGATGGGCATGAGTGATGCGACGATGGTGGCGGTGCTGGAGCGAATCGCGAGCGCTTTGGAGCGTCTGGCACCAATGCCGCCGCAGGCGGTAGCCTTGGACGCGGCTGATGGGTTTGTTTGGCATGCGGATACGCGCATGCTCGTGCCGGTCGCGCAGATTGCGCATGTTGGGATTGATTTGTTGCAGGGTATTGAACGACCGAAGGCTTTGCTCGTTGAAAATACAAGGCGATTTGCTCGCGGGTTGCCCGCGAATAATGCGATGTTGTGGGGCGCGCGCGGGACGGGGAAATCATCCTTGGTCAAAGCGGCTCATGCGCTGGTGAACCGTGAGAGCGGGGCAGGGCAGGGGCGGATTGCGCTGATTGAGATCCATCGCGAGGAAATTGAGAGTTTGCCTCTCTTGCTTGGATTATTGCGTGGGCTGGCGCGGCGTTGCGTGATTTTTTGCGATGATTTGAGCTTTGAGCGGGAGGATGCGGCGTATAAGGCGTTGAAATCCGTGCTTGATGGCGGGATCGAGGGTCGGCCTGAGCATGTGCTGTTTTATGCGACGTCAAACCGCAGACATTTGATGCCGCGTGACATGATCGATAATGAGCGAGAACGCGCGGTGCATGCCTCTGAGGCGGTGGAGGAGAAAGTTTCGTTATCGGATCGGTTCGGTTTGTGGATTGGGTTTCATAATATCGATCAAACCCAATATCTGGCGATGATTGATGGGTATGCGGCGTATTATCATTTACCGATCGAGCGAGAGGCATTGCATGCCGCGGCGTTGGAATGGGCGGTGACGCGGGGGGCGCGTTCAGGGCGGGTGGCATGGCAATGTGTGCAGGATGTGGCCGGGCAGTTGGGCGTTCGGCTTGACGGATGATTCGCCGAAAAATGCTTGTTCCAGCTCCTGACTGATCCGGGGATGCGCTAAACCAACTCCTCTCGAGCAGATTGTTGCAATCGATTGCAAAATTATCGCAAAAACATGATTGCTTATATGATTGTTTATTCTAAAATAAATGTCAAATAAATTATTAAATTGCGTTTATCGTGGATTTTTAACCATTCCAATATCGTTTCGACTACCCGCTTGCTGGTTCTATTTTATTGCAAAATCAGGGCAATAGGGTTGTCGACGCGGATGGATTCACGGTGACGAGATCGGGCTGTGGGACATGGCTGATCAGCGAAATTGACTGTTCAGCGCCTTGGCCCTATGTCGATTACGGTTTGACAATCTCGACAGATCGCTTTGTCTGTTGCTCCCGCGCCGTGGCGGCTTGAAAGGCTACTTCAGGACGGAAAACAGCCTTCGGACCAGTCGCATGTCCATGCGGCTTGGCCCGATGATTTGGTAATCTGCTGAACTATTGTTGCTGTTTTGGATTGCGCAAAGGGGTGCCACCCGTGCAAGACCATAAGACTGGCACAGTACGAGGGGGACTTTGAGTGGATTTTGCTGGCGATCGCAGACCAAGTACGGGTAAAATAATCGGGATTATCGCCGTTCTCTTGCTGCACGTCTTTTTGATTTACGCGCTGGTCAGCGGTTTGGCGACGAGTGCGGTCGAGATGATCAAGAAGCCGTTGGAGATCAAGATTATCAAGGCGACACCGCCGCCGCCGCCGCCACCGCCAAAAGTGGTGTTGCCGCCGCCGCCGCCGCTAGCCGCGCCTCCACCGCCTTATGTGCCACCGCCGCTGATCCATATTCAGGCGCCGCCGCAGACGGTATTTGCCATCACCACGACGAAAAAGCCGACGGCACCACCCGCCACGGCGCCGGCGGCACCGAACACCAATGTGGGGGTCGTGTGTCCGAACGTGGTGCAAATTGCGGGCAATTTGTCGCGCCAATTTGGCCGGATCTCGTCAGAGACGGGCGTTGCTTCGGCAAATGTCACCGTCGAGGTGACCATTTCGCCGACCGGCCAGGTGACAGCGCCACGCATCGTGTCGTCAAGTTCGGGCGCGATGAACGACTTGGCTGTTCGTGGTGCGGCGCAATTGCGGTGCAAAGGGCAGGGTCAGGCGGTCAACGTCATGGTTCCGTTCGAGTTCCGCTCGTCCAACTGATCAGTGCATTAATCTATGCTCGATATCCTATGTTTCTTGTCCACCATTCACCTGAGAGACCTGCTATGAACATCAAGAAAATGGCGCTTCCCCTCGTTTTCGCTGTGGCGCTTGGCGCTGGCGGAAGTTTTGCCACCATCGGCACGGCGATTGCGCAATCCTCGACGCCCGCCCCAGTGGCGCCGCCGGTGGCACCGCCAGCCACCGTGACGGGTAACAGCACGACCAACGCGACGACCAACGCGACCACCAACGCGACGACCAATGCTACTACGACCAATGCGGCGACGACCAATGGCGCGACGAATTCCACCACGAACGCCACGACCAATACGGCGACCGCGCCGGCCGCGACGCCGCCGATTGCGCCGCCGAGTGGGAATGGCATTACCACCACGCATATTGCCAACCCGTATGGCTTGGGCGCGCTTTGGGCCTCGGGAGATTTCATCGCGCGGGGTGCGCTGGTGATTTTGGCGCTGATGTCGATGGGCAGTTGGTATGTGATGATCACCAAGGCTGTGCAGCAGGGCAAAATGCTGCGCGAAGGCAAGTTGGTCGGTGGTGATTATTGGACCAAGAATTCGGTGCGCACCGCCGCCTCGACCCTTAAGCCGGGCACTGCGTTCCAGTTTGTTGCGCAGTCGGGTGTTGATGCGCTCGATAACCATGTCGGTCTGCTCGATAAGGTTGACATCGCATCGTTTGCCGAAAGCTCGGTGCAAGATGGTGTGGATGTCGTGCAGAGCCGCATGCAGGAAGGTCTTGCGTTGCTGGCGACCGTGGGCTCGACCGCGCCGTTCGTTGGGTTGTTCGGCACGGTTTGGGGCATTTACCATGCGTTGACCGCGATCGGCATTGCGGGGCAGGCGAGCATTGGCAAGGTTGCTGGCCCGGTTGGTGAGGCGCTGATCATGACCGCGATTGGTCTGGCGGTCGCGGTTCCGGCAGTGTTTGGCTATAACATTCTGATCCGCCGCAATAAGCGGGTGATGGATCAGACCCGCCGTTTCTCCAAGAAGGTGTTGTTCGTGCTGCTGAGCAACGACGCTGCCGTGAGCCGGAGCTAAGATCATGGCCGTTCAGCTTGGCGGCAATGATGGCGGCGAAGACGAGGTGATGTCGAACATCAACACCACCCCGCTGGTGGACGTGATGCTGGTATTGTTGATCATCTTTTTGATCACCATTCCGGTGGTGACCCATACGGTGCCGGTGCATCTGCCCCGGTATCGGAACCAGCCGCTGCAAACCAAGCCGCAGAATATCAATTTGTCGGTCAACAAGCAGGGTCAGGTTTATTGGAATCTGACTTTGCTGCCGAACCGCCAAGCGCTGATCAAAAAGCTGGAACATGTGGCGCCGATGGTGCCGCAGCCGGTGATTGAAGTGCGGGGTGATGCGAATGCACCGTATAAATATATTGGTAAGGTGCTGTATGCTTGTCAGCGTGTTGGCATTCTGAAGGTCGGCTTTATTACCAAACCGCAGCCGCACGGTTGAGGGGGAGACGCGCGATGGCGATGAATATGCGAGGCGGCCAGTCCGACGATCCTGGGGAAATGGTGGATATCAACACCACCCCGCTGATCGATGTGATGCTGGTGCTGTTGACAATGCTGATTATTACGATTCCGGTGCAATTACATGCGGTGAATTTGAATTTGCCGCATGGCCATCCGCCGCCGCCGCCGACGCCGCCGCCGGTGGTGCAGATTGATATTAATTATGATGGCACGGTCTATTGGAATGGCACGCGGATTCCGAACCGGGCGGCACTCGAAGTGAAGCTGAAAGCCGCGGCGAATGAGGTTGATCAGCCGGAAATTCACGTTAATCCGAATAAACTGGCTAATTATAGTTCGGTGATCAGTGTCATGGCGGCGGCCGAGCATGACGGTTTGACCAAGATTGGTATTGTCGGGAACGAGCAATATAGCCAATAGGTTGCGTTCGGTGCCCTGTTATTTGTGATCCAAAGGATCGGTGTATGAAGTCTTTTGTTCCTCGTCTTCGTTTGACGGCTCTGTTGGTGGTGTTCGCGCCGGTTGCTTATGCGCCTGTTGCGGCTGCGCAGACCATGCCGCCGGCAATCGGGAAACCTTTGCTGGCGGCCGAGGAGGATTTGAATGCGCATCGTTATGCCGATGCGCTCGCGCAGCTTAATCGGGCGGCTGCCCAGCCCAACAAGACGGCTGCGGAAATTCTGGCGATTGATCAGTTGCGCGCAGGGATTGATGCCGGCCGCGGTGCTCATGCGGCGGCGGCGCAGGATTATGCAACGCTGATGGCGACGGGGCAGCTTTCGCCGGGGCAGATGACGCAGATGGCGGAGGGCGAGGCGAGTTCGCAATATCAGGCGGGGAATTATACCGCGACGATTGCGACGATTAACCGGTATTTGCGCAATGTGCCGCAGTTTCATCAGATCTTGTTGCAGTCATATTACCAGCTTCATCAGTGCAAAGAGCTTAATTCGATTGTGTTGATGCAGCATCCGCCGGCGAAGGCGGGGTTGGAGTTGGTGGAAAACTGCTATGCCAACGCCAAAGATACGGCGGGGGTTAGTCAGACCATTATCGAGCTGGTGCAATATTATCCGACGCCGGCCAATTGGGCCAATTTGATTGGTCAATTGCAGGCGGAGCCGGTATTTAATCAGCGACTGGCGCTTGGATTTTTCCGGCTGAAGCAGGCGGTTGGGCTGTCCGCCACGCATCATGATTATATCCGGTTTGCTGAGGATTCGGTGGCGAGGGGCTTGCCGAATGAGGCGCTGAAAATCATGCAAGCGGGGACCAAGGCTGGGGTGCTCGGGGTTGGCGCTAAGGCGGCGAGCGATACGCATCTGCAGCAATTTATCGCCAAGCGGCAGGCAGCCTGGCAGGCGGGTTTGGCGGCCAGTATTGCGCAGGCGAAGGCCAATAAGGATTCGGCGTCGTTATTCTCGATTGGGTTCAATCAGGTTTATGGCGGCGATAAAGCCGGTCTGGGACTGATGGAGGATGCGATTCGTAGTGGCGGCTTGGCGCATAATGGTCAGGCTGAGCTTGATATGGGGATTGCGTTTGCCCTGAGCGGGCAGCAGGCCAATGCGCTGGCGATGTGGCATTCGGTCAAGGGAAGCAAGGGAGCGGAACAGCTCGCGAAGCTTTGGATATTGGTTAAATAAGATTTTTGCGCCTGCGGAATTGATGCCGCTTGCTGCGGCTTTTTGCCCCATGACTGCTCCGGTGGTCGTGGGGTTTTTTGTTGCCCGTCAAGTGATTTTACGCACATCACGAATTCGTGAAAATATTTTTAGATGGACGTAAAGGTAATGTTGCATCGCCATGCGGTATTGGAGAGAATGAAATGTTCACGTTCGGTAAATATTGGGAAATAAAGCAATTTCAATTGGCTTTTTCGATCTCTCGTTGTGTCGGGTGAGGTGAGGTCCATGCGTATTATGGTGAAGTGTTGCAAAAAGACCCTTGGCAGGCGCGTGGCTGTCATGCCAGATACACGCAACTGTAATGCCTTGGTCATAAGAATTGAGGCGCTGCGGGACGTTGGTTTCACGTTGGACAATGGGCGACGGTGCTGAGTTCAGGGATTAGTGCCGGGAATTTTCAAGAGCCCAAATGGGCAGGGGAGTTGTGATGAGAACAGTTTCGACGCGGAAGCGTTTGGTAATTCTGACGGCATGTTCCGTCGCGAGTGGAATGGTGTTCTCCACGCGGGTTTGGGCGCAAGCCGCTCCGGCGCCGGTGATTTCACCTGCTCCCGCAGCAGGGACAGCCAATCCGGCGACGCCGCAGGCTCAGACGCAGAGCATTCAGGCGATTAAGGTTTTTTATAAGAAGCTGTTGCTCAAAGAGAAGAACGTGGCCAACGCGATTTCGGTGATTACGCCGGATCAGATTAAGGCCGTTGAGCATACGGGCTCGATCCAGTCGGTGCTGGCACAGACACCTTCGGTGAACGAATATCAATCGGGTGTTGGGCAGAAATTGCCAGTGATTACGGTGCGCGGTGTGCGCGCCAGCCAGTTGGCCGATACGTTGGACGGCGTGCCGATCAATGACTTGCTGTATGGCGGCGCGGGCGGGTTCCTAACCAATAATAACGGCGCGCCGGTGACGTTGGGTCAAATTAACAGCTCAACAATTTATCCGGGTATTGCGCCACCGGATCGCGCTGGTTTTGCGACCGTTGGTGGCACGATTGCCTATACCACCAAGATTCCATCGAAAGAGCGCTCGGCAAAGATTTTTGGTAGCTATGGGTCGTTCGATACCTATAACTACGGCTTCGAGATCAATACCGGCAAGCTCTCTAAAAGTCCGGATGCGCCACGTTTCCTGTTGCGGTATAACCAGGGGTATTCCGCCGGATATCAGGCCGGAACGAACAATCAATATGAAGATTTGATGGCGTCGGCCATCAAGCCCTATGATTATGGTCTGTCGCGTTTGACGGCGACGGTCATTTACAACCGCGACCGTGGCTATGACACGAATGCGCCGATACCGGTGCCGCTGATGGCCAACAATTTTTATTTTAATTTCCCGAAATCGATCACCTATCTGCGCCAAAATGATAAATATCTGACGGCGATTCTGGGTGATCGGACCTATGTCAATAGCCACTTGATTCTCAGTGCGCATGTGTTTTTCCTGCGCAATTCGGATGTTTTCACCAGCCATCTCAACCCTAACTACGTGACGTTCAATCCGGCCTTCCCGTATCAGACGACGTTCCAGGTGCCGTACCTTGCTTATCTGAACATCGGTCCTGGTCAATTCTACGGGAATACGATTCCTAATATCTTTTCTTATAATCCGATCGCGACGTTTGGGTCATATACGGCGGGTGAGGACAGTGAAAAGAATTTTTCGATCAACAAGACGGTTGGTTTCACGCCGAGAGCAAATATATTCCTGCCACATAACGTGATCACGATTGGCGGGCTTTTTGCGAAAGAGACGAGTGGCGGCCCTGGTAATGCCAGCTTTATTTACGGTGCCGACCCGATGCCGCAAATCCTGGGTTATAATAGCTTTGGTTATCCGGCGGGTGGCTTGCAGCGTACAGTTATGAGTGTTTATCTGCAAGACAAGATCGATTTGCTCAACGATAAGTTACATATCCAGCCTGGTATAACCATTCAGGGTGTGTATTCGAGCAACAAAGTTGCGTTCACCACGGCAGGCAATAGCGGCACGACTTTGCCCGGATATAAGTTGAAAAACTTCGGTCGCGTCGCCGAGCCATATATCGGCGTTAGCTATGATCTGCCGCATCACATGGTTGCTTATGCCAGCTACGGTAAGGGTGCTCGTTTCGCTCCAGTCGGCGACTATGTGAACACGACGGTCGGGACGATTGGCACAACCAAGGCGCCGAACCCTGAAATCGTGCATTCGTATGAGGCCGGTCTGCGTTACGACACCAACAAGCTCTACCTGAACGCCGATATCTATTATCAGAAGATAACCAGCTCATTCTCGTTCTTGGTCAATTATCAGACCGGTCAGAACGTGTATGACAATATCGGTTCGCAGCAGTTCCGTGGCGAAGAAGCGTCGGTGAAGTATAATGTTAACAATCATATCAGTGTGTTTGGTAATTTCTCGCACAACCAATCGACCTATCTGAACTCGTTCTTTGCTCAGGACACGCCGTTCGAAGGACAGTACGGGTTTGTGTTCAAGGGCGATCCGCTGGCTGGGGCGCCGAACTTCTTCGGGAATTTCGGCATCAGCTACAAGGATGGACCGTTTGATGGGCGCTTGTCTGGCCATTACACGGGTCAGCAATTCATTACCGCTGACATCCCGGCAGCGATTGCCGGGGTCACGTCGCCAGCGATCGACCCGCAATCAACGGCGATTGCGCCTGCTGGATCGCCGAACGTGCCGCTTGCTTTGGCAACGGTGCCTTATTATCCATCACCGCAGTTGAACCTTGCCGAAAAGCTCTCTGGTTTTCCGCCGGTGCAGTATTTCAAGCTTCCCGGCTACTTGCTGATGAACCTCTACTTGAGCTACAAATATAAGGTTCATTTCCACGATGTGAAATACATCAAAATATCGCTGAACGCGCAGAATTTGCTTGGTTTGAAATATTACCAGCATTACTTCCTCGCGCCGGCGCAGATCCCGACTGGTGGTGGTGGTTATGCGACGACGCCTCAATATGCCTCAGCCTATCAGGGGCCGCCGCGTTCGATTACGGTTGGTGTTTCTGCGAAGTTCTGATCGCAGTTGATCATGATGCAGGGGCGGTGCTTTGGCGCCGCCCCGTTGCATTTTTCACCTGAATTTTTTGTCATTGATGGGTTTTGGGGGCGCGACACGCTTGGCGGTGCGGCGTTGATCCTGTTTATCTGTCGTGCGGCTGGGTTTTGCTGTGGCGCGGGGTGGTTTGCGGTGCAGGAGGGTTGAGAATGGCGGGATGGTTGCGGCGGGTTTTGGCGGTTGGTTTAATGCTGGCTTTGCCGGTGGGCGGGTTGGCGGATGGATCGGCGCCGACTGTGTCGCCAAGTTTGCCTGCTGTAGCGACCACGCCTGCGCGTGTGTGTGGGACGGTGATTGTGCCGCCGGGGGTGGGTAGCGGCACGCCGCCCGCCTCGGTAACCGAATTGAATCCGTTATTTGATGATTCCGCGTATAATGGTGAAGCAGTTGCTTTACTGTATTCGCCGGTATTTTGGGTTAATCGCGAGCATGTCATTGACTGGTCGCGGAGCATTGCGACCGGGATCAAGGTTTCCAAGCACGACACCGTTTTTACTGTTTCGATGCGGCCCTGGGTCTGGTCCGACGGGGCGCCGGTGACGAGTGCGGATGTCAAATATGAGTTTGATTTGATCAAGAAACTCGGCCCGACTTATTTGCAGTATGGCGGCGGTGGTATCCCGACGGTGGTGAAAAGCTTTAAGCTGCAAGGGCCGGAGACATTTGTGGTGACGACGCTGCATCCGGTTAATCCGGATTGGTTTGAAATAGCGGGTTTGAGCACATTGTTCCCCCTGCCTCAGCATGTCTGGGGCAAATATAACATCAACCAGATGTGGCGGCGGCAATCTGACCCCAGCTTTTTCAAGGTGGTGGACGGGCCGTTCCGCGTGGTCAGCTTCAAGATGGGGCGGCATATCGTGTTTGGGCCGAACCTAAGTTTTCCAGGGCATAAGGCGCAGATTCATCGGTTCATCATGAAGTTTTTGCACTCGTCGGGCGCTGAGATTGAGGGGCTGCGGACGGGTTCGGTTGATATTAGCAATTTGCCCTTGTCGCTGTGGAATGAGGGTCATACGCTGAGCGGGGTGCGGCTCGTTCGTATGTTACCGAATTTCGGGTTCAATTATTTGCAAATCAACTTCAGAAATCCGAAAGTTGCGTTTTTTCGGAGCGTGAAGGTGCGCCAAGCGATTGCTGATGCGCTGGACCAAAAAAAGGCGAGCCATTTGCTCGATCATGATTTGGTGCCGGTGGAATATGGGCCGGTGCCGGTGGAGCCGCCGACTTTTCTCTCCCCTTCGGCTAAGGCGGGGCATTATCCGGTTGGGTATGATCCAGCGAAGGCGCGGGCGTTGCTTCGGGCGGCGGGATGGAAAAAAGGGCCGGACGGGATTCGGGTGAAGAATGGCAAGCGGCTTTCCTTCACCTATTTAGCCTATTCGGGCGGGGCGACGGCGTTGCTGGTGACCGAGTTGCAGCAGCAGGAATTGCGGGCTGTTGGGATTGAGATGAAAATCCGCATTGTCACGTTCAACCAGCTCCTCGCTTTGTCGCAGCGCCCGTTGGCTTGGGAAGCGACCGGATTTGGTTGGGATATGGGTTCTTATCCATCCGATGGGGTGCAGTTGCGGACCAACGCACCGTATAATCAGGAGGGATATAGCGACAAAAAAATGGATCGGCTGCTGAATGATGTTGATACCAAGCCCGGTATGGAGGCTTTGTATAAATATCAGGATTATGCCGCAGAGCAGCAGCCAGAAATTTTTGAGGGCTCGCCGGGTTCGGTGGTTTTGGTTCGCAAGGGGCTGCGCGGGGTGAATAAGTTTTTGAGCCCGACGGCGGTATGGTCCCCGCAATATCTGCATTTCACCACCCCGGACTGTCAGGGCGAGAAAGTCACGGTGAAGGGAGCGGCACGATAACCCGAATTTTTGTTCTGCGGCGGGGCTGGTTGACCATCGCGCTGATCGCAGCGCTGATGGCGGCTGTTATGCCGATGCCGAGGGCTGGCGCGAAAACGCCGCGTGTGTGCGGGACGGTGATTGTGCCGACGGCGTTGGGCACCGGGGTGCCGCCGGGGTCGGTGACGTCGTTGAACCCGCTTTTTGCGGCATCTGGCAATGATGATGAGATCATTGGGATGCTTTATTACGGATTGATCTGGGTTAATCGGGCGCACAAAATCGAATGGTCGCGCAGTATGGCAACCGGGATTGAGGTTTCCAAGAATGATAAGGTGTTTACCGTGTCGATGAAAAAGTGGGTTTGGTCGGACGGGGTTCCGGTGACCAGTGCTGACGTCAAATATATGTTTGATCTGATCAAGAAAATGGGGCCGACCTATCGGGGCTATGGCGATGGCGGCATGCCGACCTTGGTTCAGCATTTTACCCTGCTGGGGCCAGAGAAATTTTCATTGACGCTGGCGCATCCGGTCAATCCGGATTGGTTTGAACTGACCGGACTTTCGACGTTGATCCCGCTGCCTGAGCATGTTTGGGGGCGGTATACGATTAATCAGATGTGGCGACGCCAGTCTGATCCACGGTTTTTCCGGGTGGTGGATGGGGCGTATCAGATCGAAAGCTATGCGATGGGGCGGCATATGAGTTTTGTGCCGAACCCGCGCTATCAGGGGCATCGATCACAGATTAAGCGGTTTGTTGTGGCGTTTTTACATTCATCGGGTGCCGAGATTGAGGGGCTGCGCACTGGCGCGCTCGATATGAGCAATTTGCCGTTTTCGCTCTGGCCGGAGGGGCATCGGCTGAGCGGGGTGCGGCGGATCAAAATGGCGCCGTCGTTTCGCACCGGGTTTGTGCTCCTGAATTTCCGCAATCCGAAAGTGGCGTTTTTCCGCGATGTGCGGGTGCGCCAGGCGTTGGCTGATGCGATTGATCAGGCGTTGATTAGTAAATTACTGGAGCATGGGCTGGCCCCGACCCAGTACGGCCCGGTGCCGACCGTCCCGCCGACGTTTTTATCGCCTTCGGCGAGGGCGGGGCAATATCCGGTCGGGTTTGATCCGGCGAAGGCGCGGGCGCTGCTGCGGGCTGCCGGGTGGAAGCGCGGCAAGGATGGGATCAGGGTTAAAGACGGCAAACGATTATCATTTGTGGTGAAGCTCCCCTCCGGGGCGGCAACATCGATGCTGGGTACCGAGTTTATCCAGCAAGAGTGGCGGGCGATTGGCGTGAAGATGAAAATTCGGGTGGTGACGCTTAATCAAGCGATTGCCATGCTCGGCAATCCGGATGAATGGGAAGCGACGATCCTGAGTATTGGTGACGGTAATTTCCCGAGTGGTGGACCATTTTTCCGCACCGGCGCGCCGATCAATGTTGAGGGCTATAGCGATAAAAAGATGGATCGGCTGTTGGCAAAGGTCGATACCGAGCCGGGCATGAAGGCATTTTATCGCTATGAGGATTATGCCGAAGAGCAGCAGCCGGAGATTTTTTCGGGGGTGACGGGCTCGATCGTGCTGGCGCGGCGAGGAATCCGGGGGGTGAATAAGTTTCTGAGCCCGATGGGTTCATGGTCCCCGCAATATCTTTATTTTACCCGGCCGGATTGTCAGGGTGCCATGGTGAAGCAATTGCCGCCGTCGGCCATGGCGGGACAAGGAGCGAAAAAATGATCAGGATGATCACCAAGCGGTTACTCACCTCGATATTCACGCTGATTATTCTGGTCAGTGTGGTTTTTGCGATGACCCATGCGACGCCGGGCGGTCCGGCATTCTCGATTTTGGGGCAGAAGGCGACGCCGGCGGCGGTTAAGGCGTTGAATGCGCGGCTGGGGCTGAATGTGCCGTGGTGGGATCAGTATTTCATCTGGTGGGGGCATTTATTGCAAGGGCGGCTTGGTTTTTCTTATTTGCTCAACCGGCCGGTGACTGAGCTGATTTCGGAATATTTGGGCAATACATTGATGCTCTATATCGGCGCGATTGTGCTGGCGGTGGTGTTGGCGATTGGGATCGGGCTGGTGCAGGGCGTCACATGGGGGCGCTGGCCGGCGCGCTTGATTGGCGCGTTTCAGTTGGCGGCTTATGCGTTGCCGACGTTTTTTGTCGGCACCATGTTCATTTTGTATTTCGGCGTGGAGTGGCAGGTGCTGCCGACCGGCGGGATTACCAATTTGCGCGATGTTCATCCGGGTATCATCGATTATGGGCGGCATTTGGTGTTGCCGATTTTGACTGTCGGGTTGCTCAGCGTGTCCGGCTTGTCGCGCTATTTCGGCGCGTCGGTGCATGAGGAGTTGAACAAGGATTATGTGCGCACGGCGCTGGCCAAGGGGCTGACCTTTCGGGCGGTGTTGTTTGGTCATGTGCTGCGCAATGCGTTGCGGCCGCTGGTGACGATACTCGGGTTGTCGTTTCCGGGAATTTTTGTGGGCTCGGTGTTGGTGGAGTCGGTGTTTAACTATCCGGGCTTGGGATATTTGTTGTGGCGATCGGCATTGTCGCAGGATTATCCGGTTGTTTCGGGGATTGTGCTGCTGCTCGGGGTGATCACCGTGGTGGGTAATCTGCTGGCCGATTTGGTGAATGGTTTGCTCGATCCACGCGAAATTTACGATTGAGGAGGGGGCGATGAGTCTCTCATTGGCGGAAAATATGGCGGCTCCTGGTGGTGCATTGCGCCGGGGGGCGGCGGCACGGCTGCTGGGCTGGGTGGGTGATCGGACCATGCTGGTCAGCGGATTGGTGCTGGCGGTGCTGATTTTGTTGTTTTGCTTTTTGGGCGCGCTGATTTATCCGGCCAGTCCGGTGGCGATTCATGGGCATCACGCGTTTCAGCCGCCGAGCGGGGCGTTTCCGCTGGGGACGGATCAGATTGGCCGTGATGAGCTGGCGCGGCTGATCGAGGGCGGTTTTTCCACCATGGTGGTGGCGATTCCGGCGGCATTATTGACGTTCGCGATCGGAATTATTTACGGCATGACTGCCGCGCTGACGCCATCCTGGGTTGATAAAATTCTGATGCGCCTGCTCGATGCGCTGTTGGCGCTGCCGGGTTTGGTGGTGTTGATTTTTTTCGCGTCGTTGTTTGCGCCAGGTAATACCGAGCTGATTTTCCTGCTGGGGCTGACGTCCTGGCCGGGGCTTGCGCGTTTGGTTCGCAATGAGGCGATTTCGCAGCGTGGTCGGGATTTCGTGCTGGCGACGCGGCAATTTGGCGGCGGCACCTGGTATGTGGCGCGGGTGCATTTGCTGCGGGTGATGGCACCGATTTTGGTGGTGAATTTCACCTTTTTGATTGGTGATTCGGTGCTGGCTTTGTCGGGCTTGAGCTTTCTCGGGCTGGGGGTGAAGCCGCCGATGACCAGTTGGGGCGGGTTGTTGCAAACCGGGTTGAATTTGATCGCGCTCGATCCGTGGTGGATGATTTTTCCATCGGCGATCATGATTTTTGCCTCGATCGTGGCGACGAATTTGATTGGCCAGGGGATTCTGGCGCGTTTGGGCGAGGGGCGCTGAGATGAGTGCGGTATTGACGCTGGATCAATTCGCGGTGGCGCTCAGGCGCGGTCGCGGCAAGAATGTGCCGATTTTGGATGATATCAATCTCACCGTGGCGGCGGGTGAGATGACGGCTTTGGTGGGGGAAAGCGGATCGGGCAAGACCATTGCTTCGCTGGGGGTGATCCGGCTGTTGCCGCGCGGGGCGAGCACGGCCGGCCGGGTGATGCTCGGCGCGCAGGATTTGACCGACTTATCCGATGCCGAGATGCGCAAAGTGCGCGGGCGCGATATTGGCATGGTGTTTCAAAACCCGCTATCGGCGCTGAACCCATCGACGCGGGTGGGGGCGCAGATTACCGAAGTGTATCGGCTGCATACCGGCGAGAGTGATCGGGCGGCGCGGGCGCGGGCGTTGGAATTGTTCGGCGAGGTGGGGATTCCCAACCCGGCGGATCGGCTCGATGATTATCCGCATCAATTTTCTGGCGGGATGCGCCAGCGGGTGATGATTGCTATGGCGCTGGCTTGTTCGCCGAAATTGCTGATTGCCGATGAGCCGACGACGGGGTTGGATTTGCTGGTGGCGCGCCAGATCATGGCGTTGCTGACCAAGCTGCGGCGCGAGCGGCAAATGGGCGTGCTGTTCATCACCCATGATTTGTCGGTGGTGGAGGAGCATGCCGATCAGGTGCATGTGCTTTATGCGGGCCGGTCGGTGGAATGGGGGCCAGCGCGGTCGTTTTTTGAGCAGCCACGGCATCCGTATAGCCAGGCTTTGCTGGGCGCGGTGCCGCGCTTGGGGCAGGCGCGGCTGGTGTCGATCCCCGGGAATTTGCCCGATCCGGAGACCCGTCCGCCGGGCTGCCGGTTTGCGCCGCGCTGTTCGTATCGTGAGGATGCGTGCGAAACCGCGTATCCGGCGGCCGATACGCTGGGTGGGACGGTGTTTGCCTGCCGCCGGGGCCGCGAGATTGTGCCCGAGGTGCTTGGTGCGGTGCCGCAGGCGGCGGTGCGTGCGCGACAGTCCGGGCCCGTGGTGTTGCAGGCGGATGCGCTGGGGGTTGATTATCCGCGCAGTGCGGCGAGCTTTTTGCGGGGTCTGTTGGGCGGGCGCGATCGGCTCACGGCGCTGAGCAATATCTCGTTTTCGTTGCAACGCGGCCAATGTTTGGGCGTGGTGGGCGAAAGCGGCTCGGGAAAATCGACGCTGGGGCGCGCGGTGCTGCAAATGATTCCGTATCATGGTCGGGTGATTTTGGATGGGCATGATTTCACCACGATGGGGGCGCGCGAAAAGCGGGCGGCGCGGCTAGGCGTGCAGGTAGTGTTTCAGGACCCACGGGAATCGCTCAATCCGCGCATGCGCATTGGCGATATTGTGGCCGAGCCACTGAAATTGGCCGGCATGAGTGGATCACGGGCGCGCCGGGATGCGGCGGCGGCGTTGCTGAACCGGGTTGGGTTGAATGATCGGATGATGTCGCAGTTCCCGCTTGCGGTATCGGGCGGGCAGGCGCAGCGCATTGCGATTGCGCGGGCGCTGGCGACCAAGCCTGCGATGATCGTGCTGGACGAGCCGACATCGAGTTTGGACGTGTCGACGCAGGCGATGTTGCTGAATTTGTTGAAGGATTTGGCGGAGACCGATGGGCTGAGCTATATTTTGATCAGTCATGATATCGCAGCGGTGAGCTATATGGCGGATACGATTGCGGTGCTGCGAGGCGGGCAGTTGATGGAAATGGGTGATGCGGCGTCGGTGCTTGGCGCGCCGCAGAGTGAATATACCCGCGAATTGGTGGCGGCATCGCCGCATTTTCGGAGCACGAATAAAATGGGGGCTGCGAGCGGGGCGGTGGCAGTCGCGGATAAATCGGGATTTTAGCATGTCTGAGCTCGGCTCGGCGGTGGATTTTCGGGCTGAGTATTTGGCGCATCTGGCCGGGGAGCGGCGTGCGGCGGCGCTAACGGTTGCGACCTATGGGCGCGATATTGCCGAGTTTTTGGGGTTTTTGGGCCGGCATTTTGGTGCGGAGCCCGATGGCGCGGCGTTGGCGGCCGTGAGCCTTGGTGATTTGCGGGCCTATTTGGCGGACCGAGCGCAGGCGGGGATTGACGGGGCGACGCGAGCGAAGAAATTAGCGGCGATCCGGGGGTTTTTTCGGTTTCTGGAGCGGCGCTATGGGATTGCCAATCAGGCACCGCGCTTGATTGGCACGCCGCGCGCGAAGCGGCCGTTGGCGCGGGCGCTGGAGGAGGCGCAGGCGCGTGATGTGGTGGCGGCGATTGGCGATGGGGCGATGGCGGCGCGTGATACCGCGCTGATGGCGTTGCTGTATGGCGCGGGCTTGCGGATTAGCGAGGCGTTGGCGCTGGATTGGCGTGATTGGCCGACGGCGCAGGCGCCGCTTTTGGTGCGCGGCAAAGGTGGCAAGCAAAGGTTGGTGCCGATTTTAGCGGTGGTGCGCGATGCGATTGAGGCATGGCGGCGGGAGGTTGTTACCGCGCCGGACGCGCCGATTTTTCCGGGCGTGCGGAGCGAACGGCTCAATCCGGGCGTGGTGCAGCGATTGCTACGCAATTTTCGCCGGGCCCACGGATTGCCCGAACACACCACGCCGCATGCGCTGCGCCATTCATTCGCCACGCATTTGCTGCGCGCGGGGGCGGATTTACGGGCGATCCAAGAATTGCTCGGCCATGCCAGCCTGTCGACCACCCAGCGTTATACCGCGCTCGATGAGGCCGCTTTGCTCAAGGTTTGGCGGGCGGCGCATCCGCGCGCGTAGCGGGATTATTGGTTGGGTGCTGGCGGGAGCGGGGGCGCGTTGAGCGGTTGGGCGGCGATGCCGCTCATGCCGGGATTGCTGGGCGGGGTTGCTGAGGGCATTGCCGCGCCATAAGCGAGCCAGTCCGGCAGGCTACGTTGGACCTGATATTGGAATTGGACATTCATGTCATTCATCATGTCTTTGGTCATTTGATATAAGGCTGCGCGAATGCGCGCTTGGCTGGCGCCGACGCTGGGGGCGGGTTGGCTGCGCGAGACCGAGGCTTCGGCATAGCCCACTTGCTGTCCGGTGCTGGTGCGGATCAGCAGTTCGACGGTCATGGCGCCGGTGAGCGCACCGCCGATTTGATCGAGCGAGGCGCGTTTGATGATGAAGGTGGCGGCGCCGGGCGCGCCATCGGCCACCAGACGTTGCTTCGCCATGGTGGTGAGGGCGGTGGCGGGGGCTTCGGGCGCTTGGGCAATCATGGTAGCGGCGCCTGGGCCTGGAACATATTGATCACGCACCCGAATGCTGGCGACTTTCAGCGTGATGGGCGGCAGGTACGAATAGCTGAGGGGTGCAAAGCTGGTCGGCACGGGGGTTGATGAACAGGCAGCGAGGCTGAGTGGGAGCAGAATGGCGGTGCTGAGGAGTAGGCGGCGGTTGATGGTCATCATGGCTCCTTCGGGGTCGGGTCAGGCGTTCGGGGTTTGATGGGCGGTTTGGGCGTCCGGTTCGAGATTGTCCGATTGTCCGATTGGTGCGCGTGGGAATCGGAAATCCACATTGCAGAATTCGCAGGTCATGGTGATCGTGCCATCGATCGCCATATGGTCGAGGTCATCCGGCGCGAAGCCGTTGAGCAGATCGGCGAGGCGGGCGCGTGAGCAGCGGCAACCATAAGCGAGCGGGCGCGGGCGATCGGCTGCGACGCCTTCGCCGTGGAATAGTCGGTAGAGCACCCGCTCGGCGGGGAGCGTATCATCGAGCAATTCGGCGTCGGTGATGGTGGCGGCGAGGATTTTGGCCGTGCGCCAGGCTTCGTCCTGCTCGGCTTCGGAGAGGGCGGGATCAACGCCACCCGCGCCGGCGATACGCTCGACGATGAGCGCGGCGGCGCGCCAGCCATGGGGGGTTTCAGCGCAAGCGAGGTGGATCGCGCAGGTGAGCTGCTCGCTGGTCGAGAAATAATGCAGCGCCATGTCGGCGAGGGTTTCGCCTTCGAGCGTGACGATGCCTTGATGGCGTTCAGTGTCTGGCCCTTGATCGACGGTGAGGGCGAGATAGCCATCGCCCATCAGTGCGCGGGCGTGATTTGATTCGGGGAGCGACATATCCTCGGCGATGCGGGCATAGCCGCGCAGAGCGCCGCTATCGGTGCAATCGGCGAGTAGCAGCGGCACCGCGCCATCGCCTTTGGCTTGGAGCGAAAAGGAGCCGGAGAATTTCAGCGCGGTGGCCAGCCCGGCGACCAAGGCGAGGGCCTGGCCGAGCAGGGCGCGCACCGGCGCTGGATGATCATGGCGGGTTAGCAACGCATCGGCGAGCGGGCCGAGGCGCACCAGACGGCCGCGCACTGGCAGCTTGGGCAAAAAGAACGGGGTAACGCCGCGCGGCACGGAAAGGTCGGGGACGTCGGGGCGGGAAATGTCGAGAAAATCAGGTGTCTGGGTCATCGTGTTCCCTAGATAGAGGTTTCGTCGCTGATTTGCCATCATCGCGCTTGCCGGAATGCGTTTGGCAAGCTAGCGATCACTCATGGGTGAAGATCGATGAGCGAGTTGGGCGATGGTGATCTGATCGGCGCGGTCGGGCAGCTGGCACGGGCGAATGTGCTGGTGGTCGGCGATTTGATGCTGGATCGGTATGTCTATGGCAAGGTGGAGCGGATTAGCCCGGAAGCGCCGGTGCCGATTTTTACCGTAACCCGCGAGATTGCAATGCCTGGTGGTGCGGGCAATGTGGTGCGCAATCTGACCGCGCTGGATGCGGCGACGGCGTTCGTGTCGGTGGTCGGGGATGATCAGGAGGGCTCGGATTTGACCGCGCTGATCGGCGGGCAAAATCAGGTTGAGCCCTGGTTGTTGGTGGAAAATAGTCGGGCGACGACGGTAAAAACGCGGTTTATCGCAGCCGGGCAGCATTTGCTGCGGGCGGATCGGGAGCAGGTGCGGCAATTGCCGGATAAATTGGCGGATCGGCTGGTGCGAATCGCTTCGGATGCGATGGCGGCGACCTCGGTGACGATTCTCTCGGATTACCGCAAAGGGGTGCTAGCGCCGGGAATTACCCGCAGCTTGATTGCCCAAGCGCGTGACTTGGGGCGCATGCTGATCGTTGATCCGAAGGGGGCGGACTGGTCGCATTATGCAGGGGCTGATTTGCTGACGCCGAACCGGCGCGAATTGGCTGAGGCCAGCGGATTGGCGGTGGAGGATGAGGCGCAAATTGTGGCGGCGGCGCGCAGCCTGATCGAGCGGTTTGCGTTTGGCGCGATTTTGGTCACGCGGTCGGAAGATGGCATGAGTCTGGTGACCAAAGCCGGGCTGGTGCGTCATTATCCTGCCGAGGCCGCTGAAGTGTATGATGTGTCCGGCGCGGGCGATACCGTCGTGGCGGTGGTCGCGGCGGGGTTGGCGGTGGGGTTGGAGTTGGCGATCGCTTGTCGGCTGGCCAATATCGCGGCGGGTTTGGTGGTGGGTAAAGTTGGCACCGCAACGGCCCGGCCGAATGATTTGATCGATGCGATCAAGCCGGCATCCGGCGCGTTGCGCAAGGTGGTGACGCGCGCGAGTGCAGCGGAGGCGGCGGAGCGTTGGCGCCAGCGCGGATGGCGGGTTGGGTTTACCAATGGTTGTTTTGATTTGTTGCATCCGGGCCATGTGCATTTGCTGGAGCAATGCCGGGCGGCGTGTGACCGGCTGATTGTGGGCATTAACGCCGATGCGTCGGTGCGCCGGCTGAAGGGGGCGAGCCGACCGGTGCAATCCGAGGCGGCGCGGGCGGCGGTTTTGGCATCGCTGGCGAGTGTCGATTTGGTGGTGATTTTCGAGGAGGACACGCCGCTCGATTTGCTCTCGATGATCCGGCCTGACGTGCTGATCAAGGGCTCGGATTATACCCGCGAGACCGTGGTAGGCGCGCGCGAGGTCGAATCCTGGGGTGGCAAGGTGATGCTGGCGGCGTTGCTCCCCGGTCATTCGACGACAGCGACGGTGCAGCGTCTCCGCGGCTGACAGTGGCCTTAACCAAACATATTTCGACCTTCGGTGCCGGGCGCAAATACTAACCACAGACTCAGTCCAAGGCTTAGCAATCCAGCGACGAATTCCAACCCTGGCGCACTCGTGCGCAAAATTGCCGCCAAGAGGCTTGGACCGAAAATGATCCAGGCGGCGTGAATCCCGGACAAATCAAGGTCGTGCAACCGTTTGACGGCGAGGCTGATGATCGACCAGTAGAGCAATACCAAGCCAAGCGTCGCCAGCGTGATACCAACAACGAGCAAAACCATATCACTATCCTGGCGTCCTTTCACGATCGCGATGAGGCCGATCGTCAACGGTATGCCCGCAATGATGGTGCCGAGTATCGAGAAGCCGAAATAGGCAAGCCGACCGAGGCGTCCGGAGAAAGAATAGATGTTGCTCAACATGTCAAATACCTTGAATACGCTATAAATTTTATTACGCTATTCTGATTCTGCAATCATGATAGCGCCCCTTTCGTTACGCGTCCAGTAACTTCTTCGATCAGGAATGTTACAGTCAAGGCAAAAAAAGGGGCGCGGGAACGAGCCCCGCGCCCTGATGCGTCATAAAGCGACGCAGGGGGGTTATTGGGTCGGCTTGGTGGTTGCCGACGAGGCGGGGGCCGTGTTGGTGCTGGGCGAAGCGGTGGTTGATGATGGAGATGACGCGGCGGGCGTTGTGGTGACCGCCGTCATGGTGATCATCGCTGGATTGGCTTCGCCGCTGGCGGCAGGAGATTTCGGGTCGGGATCGGCGAGGGTGCCGGGCCCTTCCAGATAGGGGTATTGAGCGGCCATTTTCGCGCCGAGCAGGGGCTTGTAGGCACCCTGGTGGCAGGTGGCGCAATTGATTTTTGCGACATCGCCGCTCGGTCCGAGCATGTTGTGTGCGAAGGTGCCGGTGAGGGGCACCATATAGTCATTGTTAAGGGCGCGAACCATGTGCAGGCCGTAATAGGCGATCACCCGTTGCGGTGTGCTTTCGCTCCATTTGTTGAAGGCGCGCGTGTTATGGCAATAATCGCAATTGACGCCGAGCGCGCTCGAATAGCTCATCATCAGTGCGTAGGTCCATTCGGTTTGCTGCACTGACATGCGATTGCCATTCGGCAGCGCCGTTTTGCCGCTTACCCGGATTTTATCATGCCCAAGGAGGAATGGGGTGAATGGGTCCGAGGTCAGAGCCGAGCCGTCGGCGGCGGCGGAGGGCATCGCCTCGCCGGTGAAGCCTTGGGTGAGCCCGCCAGCGGCGGTGCTGGGCACGCCGGTAAACCAGACTTGGCTTGGCGCGTTATTGCCCCGATGGCAGGTATCGCAGGTGACGCCTACATTTTTGACGTGTTGTTTCCAATGCGAATTAATGTAGAGCGTCATTTGGATCATGCGGCGCGCCACGCGTTTGGTATATTTCGCGTCGGAGGCGAAATTACCAGCGACATGGCAATAGCCGCAGCCTTGTTTCGGTGCGACCCATTGCGTCATCGATACCATAATGCCCGCGAAGGCGCTGACCGGCACGTTTTTCAGCACTTGCACGTTTTGATAGATCGTGCCGGCGGCAGGGCCGGCATTGGTTTGCGGGATGGCGGTAGGAGCTTGGTTGGTTTTAAACGCGGTGGCGATTTGATGCGGCGTATATTCAAGTTGCATGCCGGTGCCGCGATAACCGCGCTGGATCGAGATCGTGGGGGGGTGGCTGAGGGTGAGGACGGCGACCACACCGAGAGCGAGCGCGCCGACCATGCCCAGGAGCGGGATTGATACTCTCATTGTTTTGCTCCCGTCGCAGAAGGATCGGTCACGCTGCCATAGATATGGGGGTAGGGGGCTGTGATATGATGCTTCACCGCCCATAGGAACCAGTCATCAACCACCGTGCCGGTGAGCAGAATACCGATGCCGCCGGTCAGTGGGCAGAGCACCGCGAACCACCAAGCCCAGCGATGGATTGATTCCATGGTGGCGTTAAAGCCCATGGTCCAGCGCCAGAACAGGCCCGCACGCTCCGAGGCGGTGCCGCGATCGACGGTTTGCTCCACTTCACGCTCGCCGCCGAAGCGGCCAACCGCGAGGATGGTGGCGGCATGCATCGCAAACAACAGGACCGAACCGTAGAGGAACACGATGGAGAGCATATGGAACGGATCGTAGTAAAGATTGCCATAGCGGAGCGAAAAGGCAACGGTCCAGTCCAGATGCGGGAAAATGCCGAACGGTGGTGCTTCGCCCCAGCTGCCCATCAGTAACGGACGGATGAAGCCGAGCACCAGATAGAGCCAAATCGCTGAGGCGAAGGCCCAGGCCGTATGGGTGCCGATGCCAAGCTGGCGCGAGCGGCGATAGATGCGGGCACACCATAAAATGAGCGAGGCCGTGAGGAATAACCCAGCCATCAGCCACCAGCCGCCTTGAGCCAATGGCGGTAAATGCAGGCCATAGGAGGGCGGTGGTGGCTCCAGGGCGAGCCAGGGCAGATCACGCACAAACAGGATCGGGTTCCAATGGACCGAGGCCCACATATTCAGCCCGATGATTTCAAAGGCGATGAAGCCGCAAATGAGCGAGGCCATGCCCAGCGTGCCCAGATAGACTGGGCCGACTTGCGCGTTGCCGATTTGGCCGAGCAGGTGGCTGAAAATCGGCTTGCCTTGCCGGTCCCAGATGCTGCCCGGTGCCGCGGGAACGCCGTGGCTTGCCGGACCGCGCACTTGCACGCGGGTGAACAGGTTTTGATATTCAGCCATGATAGACCCCTAACTGACGGGTTGTTATGATGGTGGTCATGTTAATGCTCCCGCCTAATGGCCTGCCGCAGACCAGATCGGCAGATGCAGCCACCAGCCCCACCAGGAGGGCCATCCCTGGGTCCAGAATGGACCCGAAATCAGAATGCACGCGGCTGAGGCGAATACTGCACCTAGCGCGAGGAATAGGCCGAGGCGATGGATGCCCAGCGTGCCGATTGAGTAGCCGATGATATCGCGGAAGAACGTGTCTTCATGTTCCGCGAATTTTACCACCTCGCCTTTGGCTGGATTGATCGCGGCGAGCACCAGCGAGCCGTGTAGAGAAAGGGCTAGGGTGGTGGTGAAGAATAAGGTCACGGCGACCATATGCATTGGGTTATATTCGAAATTGACGTAGGCATAACCAGTGTTGGAGACCCAATCGAGATGGCTCATAATGCCATACGGGAAGGCCACACCCCAAGCACCCATCAATAACGGGCGGATCACTTCGAGCGAGACATAAGCGAAAATTGCGACGCCGAACGCGGCGGGCACATGCAGCCCGATGCCGAGTTTGCGGGATATTTCAACCTCGCGCAGCGCCCAGGAGCAGAACGCCCCGATGGCGCAGATGGTGATGATTTGCCAAAGGCCACCATGCGCGAGCGGGGCGAGGCCAAGGCCGTAATGCAAAGCGGGAGGCGCGATATTGATGCGCCAGATATTCCAAGTTGGCCCAATTGCCGCACCCCAAACAATCAGCAGGGTGCCGAGGATCGAGAAAAATGCAGTGGTGACCCCAAAGAAGCCGACATAAAAGGGGCCAACCCAGAAGTCGAATAAATCACCGCCAATTAACGTACCGCCGCGGACGCGGTATTTTTGTTCAAAACTGAGCATCGCCATCGGGTTGGTCCTTTCCGTGCCCTATACTGTTAGTGTCGGTGGTCCCCGAGCCTCGCAGAGCGAGCCTCGGGGTTCCGATCACGCTGAGCGTGAAGGCTATTTGCTCGCCGGCATTGACGACATTTGTGCCGCCGTCACGGCCGGTGCGCTTCCCAACCAGTCGAACCGGGGGGTGCTGAGCAGGATGAAGTGAATCAGCAGAGCCAACACAAACAGGAATACCCCGAGTGCGGTGAGAACTCTGCGCGGATCGAACAGCAGCCACATGCGCCACATGGTCTATCCTCCTTAACCGATACGCGAGGTCAGATGACTGACCCCGACACGAGCATGATCGAGCATCATCATGGCATAGCCATGGGGTCCCGGAATCCAGGGGCGCCATTGCCAGACCAGGAAATGCGCGATCGCGGCGATCACGCAAAAAGCGAGAAAGCTGACCATAAAAATGCTATGGAACTCTTTCGCTTCACGTTCGGTGAGCCCGCTCAGCGAGCCTTCCCGTTCCTGAGTTGAGGTTGACATAACTACTCCGTTACCAAGGAACATGATGCCTTGCGGCACCATGCCGTTTCCGAGCGCACTCCGCGCGGGGAGATGGGGCCATCGGTGAGGATGACGTCCATGGGGTTGCCCGGCGAAGGCCGGTGCATGCTGTTCTGCGCCATCATGCCAGCACCCGATCGGGGGCGGCGGCGGCGAGATGGTTGAGGGTTACCCGGTCACTGCCGGCAGCGCGTGCGGCCTGTTCGGCGCGATCACGCAGGCGTTTGGCGGCGGAAATGCGGATCAGGAACGGCTCGCTCTCGACGGCGCGATCAAGGGCGCGCAACGCGGTATCATCCCAGAGCAGAACCGCATCGGATTTCGCGGGTGTCGGATCGATTTTGTCGAGCTCGGTGCCGAGCGGCAAAATAAAGAACAGCGCATCAAACAACGCGTTGCAATATTCCTGGACGATATACGTGGCGCCTGCATATCCCATGAACGGCGTGCCGGTGGCGCGGCGGATAATGGCACCAGGAAACGAGGCGGGAATATACATCGAGCGGCCACCGCGTTCGGCGGCATACATGCGTTCATTGTAAGAGCCAAACAACACCAAAGGCGGGTTTTCGGCCACCATGCGCCGCACGGCGTCATTATCGGGCTTGATGCCGGGTTTGCGCTCGACGGTAAAGTTGCAGGGGATGCCAAGCTCTTCATGCAGCAGGCGGTGAATGCCGCGCGCATAGGTTTGGGTGGCGACCACGGCGAATGAGGCGGTGGCAAAGAAATCCTGGGTGACGCTGCGCCAGAGATCCCAAATCGGCTTGATGGTTTCGGTCTTCTCGCGCGCAATGAAGGGCTCGGGGTCAAGGCCGGTCAATTCGCCGAGCTTGCGCAGGAAATTGGTGGTGGCAAAGAAACCCATGGGCGCCATCAGATAGGGCTTGCCCAATTCCTCGCAGAGCTTGCGGCCAAACTCGTGATAGAGGCAGATATTGACACTGGCATCGGCCAGTTTGGGGATGTCTTTGAGCGGCGCGCCGAGCGGGAACACCATATTGATCTCAGCGCCGATGCCCTCGACTAGGCGGCGGATTTCCGCGAGATCCGATGGCATGTTGAAGGTGCCATACATCGGGCCAATCAGATTGATCAGCGGTTTTTCGCTCTTGCGCTCGGGGCGTTTGGACTTGGCATTGCCAAATTCGTTCCATAGCCAAACCAAGGCGCGATCGGCACTTTGCCATTGATCCTCATCGATGGTGCGCGGCAGGAAGCGTTTGAGATTAGAGCCTTCAGGGGTGACGCCGCCCCCGATCATCTCGGCGATACTGCCAGTGACCACCACGGCGGGGAGTTTTTGATCACCAGCGGCAGCTGCGCGCTTCATCGGGCCTTCAGTGCCGGTCATTGAGAGCGAGTCTTCATCAAGTCCGGTGACCACGATGGGCAGTTCATGCGGGGGCAGGGCGTCGGTGTAATGCAGCACGGCGGTGACTGGCAGATTCTCGCAACCGACCGGACCATCGATGACGACGCGCAGCCCTTTGACCGCGCTGAATGCATAGACAGCTCCCCAATAGCCACCGGCGCGATCATGATCCTGCACTAACATGATGCGGGTTCCTTGCTGGTGGTTTGCGCGGTGGCGGTTTTCGCGGTGGCGGGTGGGGGATCGAAAAAGCTGATCATCCGCGCAAAGCGATCGCGCCCTTTGCTCTGGGTATTCACAATCGCGGGCAGGGCGGCAGCACCGGCGGCGCCGAACACCGGGCGGGCGGAGACGATGTTGGTGAAATAGACCGCAGGCGTGCCTTGCTCCTTTGCCGCTTGCACCAGCGGCGTGGTGCCGAGCGCGAGATCGGGATTAATATCGCGCATCGCGGCGATGTCTTGCTCGAGGGAGGCGCGATATTGCACATGGGTGCCTTGGGCTTCGAGCCATTCGCGGTCAGGATCGCTCCATTCGGTGCGTGGCAAGGCGGTGCCGACATAGGGAATGGTCGCGCCCGCTTCGATCAATAGGCGGGCGATCAAGAGTTCCGAGCCCTCATAGCCGGAGACGATCATCCGCGCATCCACGGGGTTGGCGGCCATGACGGCGCGGATGGGCGCTAGGGCTTTGGCCTTGGCAAGATCGATGGTTTTCGCATCGATATTGACGGCGCGGCCAATCGCATCGAGCCAATCGGCGGTGGCGGCCTCGCCAACCGGGGCGGAACCCACCACGGCGCGGCCCGCTTCGCGAAATTCGCGCACACTCGCGGTGTAGAACGGGTGCACGGCGGCGGCGATGGCGCAATCGAGCGCCCCATAAAGATCGCGCCACTCACGGGCGGGGATTGCGGGGCTGAGCGAAAGCCCCATCGGCGCGAGCAGAGCGGCGATGCCGGGTGGATCGGCTGGGAATAATTCACCGATCAGGGTGACTTTCGGACCCTCGGCGCGTGGGCCGCGTGGTCGCGCGACGGCGCCGGCTTCGGCTTCGAGCCGAGCGTAGCGCAGCATGGCACCGGCCAGCACGTCTTTCGCTTCGGCATGGGTGGGAACGCCAAAGCCTGGCACGTCGATACCGATAATTCGCACCCCATCGATTTCCTTGGGCAGCAAATCGAGCGGCACGCCGGAGGCGGTTGGCACGCAAAGATTAATGATAACCACCGCGTCATAATCGGCAGGGCGGGCGGTTTCGCGCACGGCTTTGCGGATATCTTCGAAAAGTTGGCCAGTGACCAAGGTCTCGGAGTCGAACGGCACATAGCCGACACTGCGGCGCGCACCATAGAAATGCGAGGTGAAGGTTAGGCCATAGACGCAGCAGGCCGAGCCGGAGAGAATGGTCGCGACCCTGCGCATGCGCAAACCCACGCGCAATGAGCCGAAGGCGGGGCACATTGATTGAGGCTGGTCATGCGGCCCTTGCGGGTAATCCGCCGCGAGCTTGGCCAAAGTCGCACTTTTGCCAGCTTCGCGTGCGGCCTGCTGCATGGTTTCCTTACCACCGTGACAGCCGACCGCGGCTTGCGGCGCGGGAGTTGGGGCGAGACCATCGGGCGGGGTCATGGCTCAGGCCCCCTCGTAAACCACTTCGAGCGAGGGCTTGTTCAGCACGTCGGACCCGCACATATCCTCGAGCGTCGCGGGATTGAGGGTGACACCACGGCCAACCGCATCGCCTTTGAACAAGCCGAGCAGCCCTTCATGGCTCAGCGGTTTTGGGCGGATCGGCGGAGCATCGGCGACCTGCACGCCGAGCGCTTCGAATAACGGCGCCCAGCGCCCGCCGAGCTGGCCGACGATTTCGTAATTGGCTGATTTACGGCGAATATCTTCATCGGCGGGAATGGCCGCGAGCACTGGAATACCGACCGCTTCGGCGAAGGCTTGCGCTTCGCCGGTGCCATCATCCTTGTTGATCACCAGACCAGCGACGCCGACATTGCCGCCGAGATTGCGGAAATAATCAACCGCCGAGCACACATTGTTGGCGACATAGAGCGATTGCAAATCGTTCGAGCCGACCACGATGACTTTCTGACACAGATCGCGCGCGATCGGCAGACCAAAGCCGCCGCACACCACGTCACCGAGGAAATCGAGCAGGACGTAATCGAAATCCCATTGGTGAAAGCCGAGTTTATCGAGCAGCTCAAAACCATGGATGATGCCGCGTCCGCCGCAGCCGCGGCCCACCTCGGGGCCGCCGAGCTCCATGGCAAATACCCCATCGCGCTTGAAGCAAACATCGCCGATTTGCACCGCTTCGCCCGCCGCTTTTTTGCGCGAGGAGGTTTCGATGATGGTGGGGCAGGAACGGCCACCGAACAGGAGCGAGGTGGTGTCACTCTTGGGGTCGCAGCCGATCAGCAGCACGCGTTTGCCGAGCTGCGACATCATATAAGACAAATTGGCGAGGGTGAAGCTTTTGCCGATGCCGCCCTTGCCATAGATCGCGATGATCTGGGTTTTCTTGGTGGCTCCAGCGGTGAGGCTGGCGGCGATATCGGTGTCCGGGGCAACGCGGCCGGGGGTGGCGTTCATGCGCTATGTCTCCAGTCGATGAGTAGCTTCAAACAATCGGCGGCGCCGAAAGCGGTGTGGTAGGCCTCGGCCGCAGCATGGGCCGGGGCGTAATGGGTGATCAGCCCGTCGAGCGAGAGTTTTTGGTGCCGCAGGCAGGCCAGCACATGATCGAGATCGGCGGCTTGCCATTCGGCAGCGATGGCGATGCTGATTTCACGCATGAAAGCCGGCGCGAATGCGAAATCGAGCCGACCGGGATAAAACCCGGCCAGGATGATGCGCCCGCCTCGTGTGAGGCGGGCGACCAACGTATCGATGATTTTGGGATCGCCGCTGGCATCGATCACGCAGCGATAATCGCGACGCGAATCGGCCTCGGGGTGCGACACGTTGTAGCCGGGGTCAGCTTGCTGGCGGGCCGGATTGGTCTCCCACACCATTGGCCCGTGACCGGCGGCGACGGCGAGGCGGGCGATCAGGCGCCCGAGCACGCCATGACCAATAATCAAGTCCGGCGTTCGGGCGGCGACGCTGAGCGCATGTTGGGCGGTGGCGGCGAGGGCCAGCAGCACGCCACGATCACCAAGCTCGGCATCAATCGTGATGGCGCGGGCGGCGGGCAGCACCACGCGGGCCGCATTGCCGCCGAACAGCCCGCGCACATCGCCAAAACAGCGAGCGCCAGGGACGAACACGGTTTGGCCAATGCGCGATCGGGCAGCGCCGGTTGCATCGGTGATGTGGCCGACCGCCTCATAGCCTGGCACCAGCGGGTAACCCATGCCGGGGAAGGGCGGCATGGTGCCGGACCAGAGTAGTTTTTCGGTGCCAGCGCTGATGCTGCTCCAGTCAATATCCACCAGCACATCCTCATCGCCCATCGGGTCCAAGGTCAGGCGGCGCAAGGCGACCTGCTTGGGCGCGTCGATGACGACGGCGAGGCTATTGGTGGCGGATGGCTGGGGCAATTGTTTCTCCGGACGGTTTTTCTTCGACAGACGACGCCATCGGCGATGGCATGACTGTCAACTTAAACCGACATGTAAACTTGTCAATCAAAACTTACACATGAAGGCTGATTTCCCGAATTTCTTTTCATCACGGCCGAGAATCCGCCCTTGCCACAAGGATTGAGGCGAGCAGAGGCTGGCTGGTCGCGATTTGCTTCGGGGGTGCGAATCCGGCTTTCGTCAGCATCGTGGCAATTTCGCCAGCGCGCCGCGGGCGGCCGCGCCCCATCGCGCGGAGATAAAAGCCGAAATAGGCATCGCCCATCGCGGCAGCCCCCGGGGCGCCAGCCATTGGCTCCGCGATCAGGATGGTGCCGCCGCTTGCAAGGGCGGCGCGCGCGTTGGTCAGCAATGTTTGGGCTTCGGAATCGTTGTGATCGTGCAAAACGCGCACCAGCGTGATCAAATCAGCGCCCACCGGGAAGGCGCCTTGGTGCATGTCGCCACCAAACGCCTGAGCGCGATCGGCTAAGCCGTTGGCGGCAAAGCGTTGTTCGGCCAAAGCCGCAACGGGCGGCAGATCGAATAAGCGCAATGCCAAATGTCGCTCGTGGCGGGCGAGGGCGGTGAGAAAGCTGCCATCGCCACCGCCGATATCGAGCACGATCCGGTGATCGCGAAAAGGATAGGCGGTGAGGATTTCGGCGGTGACCATGGGCTGGGAGTCGGCCATGAGTTGCGAATAGATGTGCGCTTGTCCCGCCTGCGCATCGTCATAAGGCCAGAATTGCGCCAGGTCGCCCGATTTTTCGCCCCTGAGCAGGGCGATGGGATCGGCGAGGTCCCGATACAGGATTTTGTGATGTTTGATCATCGCCACGGCGCCGGGATTGCCGCGCAGGGCGGCGCCGAGCGGGCCGAGCCGGATTGTTTCGCCCTCAAGCTGCAGCAGGCGGAGCGAATCGGCGCCGCGCAGCAAACAGAGCATGGCATCCAGATCAAGCTGATGGGCGCACGCTAGCGCGGCAATGTTCTGCGGGCCGTTGGCCAGCGTTTCAAACAGATCAAGCTCGACACAGGCGGCGAGGATTTGCGCATAGACAAAGCCCGCGCAGAGATCGAACAAGGCATTGGCCTCACGCCGCGCAATCGGGCGGGTGAGGGGAAACCGTGCCGCTTGATGTTGGAACTGCGGATTGGCAAGCAGCCGATCCCGCAGGCTGCGCCAACGCTCGCGGGCGGCGGCGACCCAACTTAGCGGCAAGGCGGGCAGGGCGGCGCTCATGCCCCGCGTTCAGGCAGCCACCCGGGCGAGTGATTTGGGCACCAGACGTTTCGCTTCCTGGATCATCAGCGCTTGCAAACCAGCACGGCCAGGGCAAGCAGGGATTGAGGCAGCGGCGGCATCGGCAAGTTGGTCGAGATAATCGAGCGCGCCTTCGATGCCGCGCTCGCGGACCATGCTGGGGCGTGCTTTGGCGGCATCGCGCCCCGGTAATTTGCCGGATTCAGCAAGTGACCCGGCGGCATCGCACAAATCATCCGCGACTTGATATGCGTCCCCCAAAGCTTCACCAAGGCCGCGCCATGGATCGGCCGGGTGACCCGCCGCCGCCGCACCCGCCATGGCGGCTCCGGCGAATAAAGCGCCGGTTTTGGCGCGTTGGTAGCGAGCGATATCGATATCCGGCTCGCTCTCCCAGGCTTGCCCGGCAACAATGCCGCTCGGCATGCCTACGGCTTGCGCGGTGATCAATGTCAAGGCGGCGAGACGCGACTGGTGGGTCATGCAGCCATGGGCCAAGGTTTGGAAGGCGAGGACGATCAGCGCATCGCCAGCGAGCACCGCGATCGGTTCACCAAAGGCGGCATGCACCGAGGGCTTGCCACGCCGCAGGCTGGCATCATCAAAACAGGGTAGATCATCATGCACTAATGAGGCACAATGAAGGAGTTCGAGTGCGGCACCCGCCGCAATCGCTGGTGCAAACTCGGTGGCGCCGCAGGCCGCTGCAACGGCAATGGCGAGTCGCGGGCGCACGCGGGCGCCTCGGGGGAACAGTGCGTGGCGCATGGCGCCCGCGAGCTTGGGTGGTGCGCCATTGGCCTCGGCGCGGAGCATCGCGCCAGTCAATTCGGCTTCGATGATGGCGAGTGCGTCCATGCGAGCCTCCCGATAACTGTCAACTTAACTTGTCATTTAATACTGTGATACGAGATTGACAGATGGTCAAGTGATTTCGCATACTGTGCAGCGCAACCGGATCAAAGCGCACCAATGTTCGATTCGATTGAGAAGATTATGCGATAACGGCCTCATTTCACTCAGGTTAAGGAGTGCGCTAGTGCGCGTCCGTCGTGCCCGGCCCGTTCAGGAGTTCGTTGCGGGTGCACAAAGCCCGGCGCCGCGCGGTTCAAGCTTGCCGATTGTGATCATCGGTGCGGGGATGGGTGGGCTGGTGGCGGCGTTGGACCTAGCTGCGGCCGGGCGTGAGGTCATTTTGTGCGAGCGGGCTTCCGATCCGGGCGGCAAATTGCGCCAAGTGCGGTTGGGTGACGCGGTGATCGATGCCGGGCCGACGGTGCTGACTATGCGGCCGATTTTCGAGCAAATTTTCGCCGATGCCGGTGCGGATTTATCCACCGAACTTTCGCTCCGCCCCATAGAGGTGCTGGCCCGTCATGTGTGGAGCGGCGCGCAACCTTTTGATTTAATGGCCGATCCAGATGCCAGTGCAGTCGCCATCGGGGATTATTTTGGTGCGGCCTCAGCGGCGGGTTATCGGCGATTTTGCGCGTTGAGCGCCCGGATTTATGACGCGCTCGATGCGAGTTTCATGCGCATGCCGGTGCCTAGTCTCCCCGCGCTGATCGCGCGCACCGGCATCGGCGGCCTTGCTGCTCTACGCAGCGTGTCGCCGTTTACCAGCCTGTGGACGGCATTGGGCAAGAATTTTCCGGACCCGCGCTTACGCCAGCTCTTTGCTCGCTACGCGACCTATAGCGGTGCTTCGCCATTTTTGGCGCCGGCTACGCTGATGCTGATTGCCCATGTCGAGCAAAGCGGTGTTTGGCGGATCGATGGGGGGTTGACCCGGCTTGCGTCGGCGCTGGCCAATTTGGCGGTGCAGCGCGGGGCGCATATGCGTTATAATTGTGCTGTTGATGAAATTCTGATCGATCACGGAATGGTGGACGGCGTGCGCCTGCGCGGTGGCGAAACAATTCGCGCCGATCGCGTGATTGCCAATGTCGAACTCGGCGCGCTGGCGGCGGGGCAGTTTGGACCTGCGGTGCAAAAGGTGGTGGCGCCTGCGGCGCGCGGGGCTAAACGCTCGCTTTCGGCGGTGACGTGGCAGGTGGTGGCGCGGACGCGCGGCTTTGTATTGAGCCATCATAATGTGTTTTTCAGCGCCGATTATCAGGCCGAATTTGCGCAAATTGCGCGCGGCGGGCTGGCGGATGATCCGACCATTTATCTTTGCGCGCAGGATCGGCACGGCGGTGAGGGCGAGGAGAGATTGAACGCGGCGGAACGGATGTTGTTGTTGGTCAACGCTCCCGCCTTGGGCGATACCGCGCCGCTATCTGAGGCCAATTTGCAAGCGTGCTGGCGGCGTGTGACCGAGCGGCTGGGCCGGGCGGGATTGACGCTGGAGGTTGAGCAAATGGGCCGGACCGATCCGGCCGGATTTGCGGCAGCGTTTCCCGGTGCCGGGGGCGCGTTATATGGAAGGTCGCTCGATGGTTGGCGCGATCCGTTTGCCCGCCCGCCAGCGCGCACCGCGCTGCCCGGATTATATTTGGCCGGCGGCTCGGCTCATCCGGGGCCGGGATTACCCATGGCCGCGCTGTCGGGTCGGTTTGCGGCCCGTGCGGTGCTGGATGATGCGCCTTGATCCGTTTCGATCAGCCAGTGCCCGATGGCGGTTATGCGTGGTGGTATATTGATGCGATCAGCGATGATGGCACCGAGGCGCTCACGCTGATTGGCTTCGTCGGCTCAGTGTTTTCGCCTTATTATGCCCGAGCGATCAAGCGGGGGCGCGGGGCGGCTGAGCGGTTTTGCGCAATCAATCTGGCGCTGTATCGCCCGCGCGCTGGGCGTTGGACGATGACCGAGCGCAGAGGCGTCGTGCGCGATGCGCATGCGCTTCGCATCGGTCCGAGCGCGCTGCATTGGACTGGGTCAGCGCTGGAGGCGGAGATTTGCGAGGTGAGCGTGCCGGTGCCACACCGGCTGCAGGGCCGCATGCGCGTGACGCCGCAGGCGGTGGAATCGACGCGTTATTATCTTGATGCCGCGCAAAACCATTATTGGCAGCCGATTGCACCTTGCGCCCGGATCGAGGTGCTGTTCGAGCGCCCAATGCTGCGCTGGAGCGGCCATGCCTATCTTGATCATAATGCCGGATGCGAGCCGGTTGCGACGGCGTTTCGTGCGTGGAATTGGTCGCGCATGGCGAGTCGTGAGGGGGCAGTGGTTTGTTATGATGCGCGCCGGCGCGATGGCAGTGCATTGGAATTGGCGCTGCATTTTGCTGCATCCGGCGGAGCCAAGCCGTTTACACCGCCGCCGATGGCGATGCTTGATCGCACGGCTTGGCGGCTGGATCGGCAGGTTCGCGCCGATCCAGGAATCACGCCGGTCGTGCGGCGGCGGTTCGAGGATGCGCCGTTCTATGCGCGTGCTCAGATCGACACGGTAATTGCCGGGCAACGCGGCGATTGTGTGCATGAGAGCCTGGATTTGGACCGGCTGCGCCAGCCGATTGTGCAGGCGATGCTGCCATTTCGGATGCCCCGCTGGGGTTGACGCTCAGTCGGATAATAATGCGCGGGTGAAGCGGCGAAATCGGTCCGGATCAGTGATGAATTGATCGGGGGCCGCTTCGGTGATTCCTTCGGTGAGATAGGCGATTTTTTGGCCGTGTAGGGCGGCGATGAAGGATTGATCAGGCGCCATGAAACGCAGCACCCCGATCCGCGTTTGCGCGGGCGCGAATAAAGCGAGATGCATGGCTGATCCTGCTTGGCCCAGGATCACTGAGGCGGCGGCCACCCGGCTGACCTGCTCGGCAAAAGGCAGAGTTTCTGGGCGCAGCACGGTGCAACCGAATTCGGCTTCGGCGATGGCGGCAATATCTGGCTCGTTGACCAAAACGCGCTGGACCGAGGCGGGATTGCGATAGGTGCCTCGGGCGATGAATAATTTTGCACCGGCGCGCTCATTGTCACGCTGAGGGGCGAGGCGGTTAGCGAAGGCCGTGAACAGATTGGCCGAAGCTGGATGATAGCCGCCGGGGCGGAGCAGGTTTGGGATCAGGATTGCGTGGTCAAGGCTGAGTTGTTCATGGCGTGAGTCGAACCAGATTGCATGATCGTCAGTGGCGCCGAATTGCTCGCGCAGGATGGTTAACAACCAATCGGGCATTGCACGATCGAGCACAGGCAGGGCGCCGTGCAGCGATGTACGATGGGCTAACGCCAAGAGTAGCCGTGGCAGCATTTCGATTAGAAAATGGCCGAAGACATGCAGGCCCCAGCCGAGAAATAGGTAAGCTGGCCGGGGATCATGGCGGTGGGGCAGGGCGCGTGGCGCGGTGAGAAAATGCGCCGGCGCGTTGTGTAATTGCTGCACGACATAGCCGGGCAACAATTCCGGGCCGGTGAGCAGATGGTCTTCCTGCCAGATCAGGCCGTGCGCGGTCAGGGTGACAGCCATCGGGCCGGTAAGCGCGAGGTCGAAGGCGGGCCCGTCGAGCCCGCCGCGATGCAGATTGACCCAGGCCGCATCAACCAGATCAGGATCGGTGAGCGCGAGCGCCGGCACGGGGGCGGGTTTTGCAACCGGTGCCACACGCAAACGCTGGGCAAAGGTGCGGTTGACGCGCACCCAGCCGGGTAAAGTCGGCATCGCCACCGTGGGAACCGGCAGAGAAATCAATGCGTTGTTCCCATGGTGGGATGCCTTATGACCCAGAATCGAATAACCGAGATATCGGATGACCGCGAATTAGTGCTCGTAATGCTCGGAGACCAGACGATCCAGCAGGCGCACGCCAAAGGCCGTGGCGCCTTTCGGGGTGACGCCATTTGCTTTGCTGGCCCAGGCCATGCCTGCAATGTCCAGATGCGCCCAGGGCATGGCCCCGGCCGATGTATCGACGAAGCGTTGCAGGAACTGCGCCGCCGTTACCGCACCGGCGCCGCGCGTGCCGCTGATATTTTTCACATCCGCAATGTCGCTATCGAGGAGTTTATCATAAGCCGCGCTGAGCGGCATCGGCCAGACCTCTTCGCCAGTTGCAGTGCCGGCAGCGACCAGCTGTTCAGCCAAACTTTCATCGTTGCAGAACAGGCCAGCATGTTCATGGCCGAGCGCGATTATGATGGCACCGGTCAGGGTCGCGAGATCGATCATGAAGCGCGGGGCGAAGCGTTTTTGCGCGTAAGCGAGCACATCGGCGAGCACCAAACGCCCTTCGGCATCGGTATTCAGCACTTCGATGGTCTGGCCGGAATAGGAGGTGACCACATCGCCGGGGCGCTGGGCGGTGCCTGAGGGCATGTTTTCGACCAGCCCGATCAACCCGACTGCATCGACTCGCGCTTGACGACCGGCAAGGGCGGCCATCAGGCCAACGACCGTGCCTGCGCCAGCCATATCCCATTTCATATCTTCCATGCCGGCAGCAGGCTTGATCGAAATGCCGCCAGTATCGAACGTCACGCCTTTGCCGATGAATACCAGCGGGTCATGCGGCTTCGCTTTGCCCGCCTTCTTCCCGGACTTTGCGCGGGTATCGGGGCGGGGTGCGCCGAGCCATTGCATCACCACCATGCGCGGCTCATTCGCGCTTCCTTGCGCGACGCCGATCAGGGCGCCGAAGCCAAGCTTTTCCATATCGTGGCGATCGAAAATCTCGATTTTCACGCCGAGCGATTCGAGCGTTTCGGCCCGGTCGGCGAATTCGGCTGGTGTAAGAATATTGGCGGGTTCGCTGACCAAATCGCGCGTGCGTTCAACCCCAGCGGCGAGGGCTGCGAGCGGGGTAAAGGCCGAGCGTGCGCGCGCCAAATCGGCGGTCAGGAGCGTGACATGCCGAAGCTTGGCCTGCTGATCTGGCTTTTTTTGGGTGTGATAGTGATCGAACCGGTAGCTGCGGAGGCGCGCACCGAGGCCAGCATGGGCCAAGAGTGCGGGGCTGAGCGCTTCGGCGATGATTGTGGCATGCGCATCTTTGCTCAGGGCGGCAGCAGCAGCGGCGCCCGCTTGTTCGGCGCGGTGCGGCGTGAGAGCGTCGCGATCACCCAATCCGACCACGACGATCCGATCGAGCCCAGCGCCCGGTGCGAGCAGGGTGGCGGTCTGCTCATGTTTGCCGGTAAACGCGGCAACGGTTAGGGCGCGGGTCAGTCCGCCATCCAACGCGAGATCGAGGGCAGCGGCGAGGCCATCAAGCGGATCATGGGCCGCGAGCATGAGCGCCACGGCGCCCGCTTGCGGCAATACGGGCTTGGCAAAGGTGATATCGATCATTGAGCGGTTCCTCGATGGTGGTTTGATAGGGTGATATATATAGCGGTTCTATCCGCGATCGCGCCAAGCTGCAAAAATGCCTCGCCGCACGGGCTGACGAGATGCGGCTTGGCGTTTGCCGAGCCAGCCTGTATCAGGCCGCGATGCAGTCTTCATTCGATTTGCCGGTTTTGTTGGAACAGGCGGTGCGCCTTGTGGGCGCGGCGTCGGCGGAGATTCTCGCCGTGCGGCGAGACGGCTTTGCCGTGGATCATAAGGAGGATCAATCGCCGGTTACGATCGCCGATATGCGCGCTGAGCGACTGATTGTGGCGGGGCTGCGCGATGCGACGCCCGATATTCCGGTGATTGCCGAGGAGGAGGTGGCCGCTGGGCGGTTGACGACGCCAGGGCGGCAGTTCTGGTTGGTTGATCCGTTGGACGGCACACGCGAATTTGCCGCCGGACGCGATGAGTTCGTGGTGAATATAGGTTTGGTTGTTGACGGGCGGGCGATTTTGGGCGCTGTCGCGGCCCCGGCGCAAGGGATGATTTATGGCGGTATCGTGGGTCACGGTGCGTTCTGCCAGCAGGGCGCCCGGCGCCATGTTATTCGGGTGCGCGCAGTACCAGCGGAAGGCATGACAGTGTTCGCTTCGCGTCATTACGCGGATGATCCGGCATTAGAATCGTGTTTGGCGCGATATAAAGTAGCGCGACTGACCAATATTGGGTCGGCGTTAAAATTCTGCCGGATCGCGGAGGGGGTTGCGGATTTCTATCCGCGATTGGGTCGTACCATGGAATGGGACACGGCAGCGCCGCAAGCGCTGCTCGAGGCGGCTGGCGGGCGTGTGGTGATCGCGGATGGCACGGCCTTGACCTATGGCAAAGTCGGGTTCGAAAATCCGCATTTTTTCTGTTATGGTGCGAATTAATCAGCGAAAATTATTCCCGCTCAGGTTGTTTTTGAGTAATTAAATTTCATCGGTCGGGGATTCGATTTTGGTCGAAATTATTCGTAGCGACTTTCAAATTGATGAAAAATCCGACATACTGAGACCGTTGGCGCTTCAAGGAATGCTGGCCTGGGGTGATCGGGCGCGTTGAGCTTGGGCTGAATGATATTTTACGACGATGATAATTTTAAGGACGGTGGGAATGGACGGTCAGGCTGGGCGAGACACGGGACGGCGTGCATTACGGCGAGGGGTCGCGCTCGGGCTTGCTTACGGTGTCGTTGGATTGGTGCTGTCTGGCCAGGCTTTCGGGCAATCGCCTTTGCAGGCGCCGGGGGCGGCAGTGCCGCAAGTGTCACCGTTGGAGCATATGCTGCCTCCAGCAAAGCAAAAATTGGGAACGGGTCTCCCGAACTTCCAACCGGTAGGACCCGCAGCGGCGATGCCCAACGAGACGGTATCTATCAATGCCGTCACCATTATCGGAGCCACGGCGTTTCCTCAGGCGAAACTAGCGCCGATCATGGCGGGTTTGACCGGATCGGCGGTAAGTTTGGCACGCATTGATGCGGCGCGCCGCGGTTTGCTGAATTTATATCGCGATCATGGTTATGTGTTGACGGCCGTCTCTGCGGAGATCAACAAGGCTGGAGATCTGCGCTTCATCGTTACTGAGGGGCGAATTGTCTCAGTGAAGCTCTCCCGTAATATCGGCCCGGCGGGCGCATTGGTTTTGGGTTTTCTCGATCATCTGACCTACGAGAGGCCGGTGCGTGAAGCATCGCTCGAGCATTGGTTATTGCTGGCTGAACAAACGCCTGGCGTCGATGTGCACGCCGTTTTAGAGCCTAATGCTGCCGCACCTGGTGCTTTGACGCTCGTTGCTGAGGTCAGCCACAAGGTGGTTGGCGGGCTGTTAACGGTGGACAATCGCGCTTATCGTGACACCGGACCGATCGAAGCATTAGGGGTGTTCGACTTAAATAGTTTGACTCGATTTGGTGATCAAACCCAGTTGTCATTATTTCATAGCTCGCATGGTACCGATAATTTCGGTCAATTCACTGAGAGTTTTTTTGTGGGTACCGATGGGGTGCGGGTATCACTTTATGGCGGCACGGGCCGAGCGCAGCCGACCGGGCCGCTCGCACTGATTGGCTATCATAGTTTTATCAGCTTATTTGGTGCCAGTGCCTCGTATCCGCTGATGTTGCGCCGGGGCCAGGCCTTGACCGGTGTGATCAAATTCGACGCATCGGACAACGTCATCGATACCCAGGGTAGCGTTGCCAGCGATGATGCTGTGCGGGCGCTGCGCGTTCAACTTGATTATGATATTGCCGATAATCTATTTGATAATCGGGCGGCGTTAACCTCAATGCAGGTTGTATTTTCCAAGGGTCTACCGTTCCTCGGTGCATCAGCAGATCGGCGTGGAGCGCCGCCGTCTGGCCGGTTGGGTGAGCGAATTGATTTCTGGAAAATTAACGCGGTCATTTCGCGCACGCAGACTTTATTTTCGCCTTGGGTTGGCGCCAGCGTCGCTCTTCGCGCTGCAGCTGGCGGACAGTTTACAACTGATATTTTGCCGACCTCTGAGGAGTTTTATCTGGGCGGCAGCCAATTCACGCGTGGTTATTATTCTGGTGAGGTTACTGGCGATAAGGCGGTTTACGCCACAGCCGAATTGGATTTGAATACGGATCTCAATTTTCATGCCTTTAGTCGACAAATTGAAACTGGAGCTCAGTTCTATGGATTTTATGACTATGGCGAAAATTTTCAGAATAATCAGATCGCCGGACAGGTTTCCGCCGACCATCGCCTCGCAAGTTTCGGCGGTGGGGTTCGGCTGGGGCTAACCCGTTATTTGGAACTTGATGTCGAGGGCGTTCATCGGTTGGTGACTCAGTTAGTGCCGGTGGGAGCCGGTCAGCCTTTGTCCGAAACGGCGGTGTATTGGGCGGTGACGGCTCGTTATTGAATTTCCGCTCGCAGGAGCGGAATAAGGGGTGATGCGGATGGTTGAGCAAAACGCTTCGCGAGATATTGAGGGTAATCGGCGGTGGCGGATGCGGCCCGCCCATCGGTTGTTATTGGCCAGCACAGCATTATCGGCGGCGATATTGCTCTCGACGCCTGTGGGCAGGGCTCAAACCCCGCCTCTGCCGCCAGCGAACGCCACGCCGCAGGGTGGACAAGTTGTTGGTGGATCAGCCAGTATTGTGCAAGGGGCGGCGAGTACGACAATCAATCAAGCGAGCGAACGCACAGCGATTAATTGGCAGAGCTTCAATGTTGGGTCTAACGCGCAGGTTACGTTCAATCAGCCGAATGCTCAGGCGGTGGCTCTTAATCGGGTTATGGCCAATAATCCATCGGTGATTGCTGGCCATATTAATGCCAATGGCCAAATTGTGCTGATGAACCAGGCCGGGGTGGTTTTCGCCAAGGGCGCTCAGGTCAATGCCGAGGCGATTGTGGTTTCGACTGCGGGGATTTCGACCAAGAAATTCATGGCGGGCTCCATGGATTTCAATCAAGCTCCGCACCCGGGTGCATCGATCGTCAATGACGGCACGATTACGGTTAAGCAAGCTGGATTGGCGGCGTTGGTCGCGCCGCAGGTTATCAATCACGGGTTGATCACCGCGAAACTCGGCCATGTCATTCTTGCTGGCGCGGAGACGTTCACCCTTGATCTCTATGGCGATCATTTGATCTCGCTCGATGTTACCAAAGCGGTAACCAAGGTTGACCTGGGCGGTAAGTCCGTTAACGCTTTGGTCACCAATGATGGCGTGGTGATCGCGGATGGTGGCACGATTCAAATTACGGCTGCCCAGGCCGATCAATTGGTGCAATCGGTACTCAATGTTGGTGGCGTACTGCGCGCGGATAGTGTTGGGCAGTCAAAAGGCAGCGTGCTCATTCAGGGTGTTGGCGGCGACATCCAGATTGCCGGGAATGTATTAGCGCGTGGCGCCGCGCCGGGATCTTCGGGCGGAACGATTGGGATTGACGCGACGGGTGCTGTTAGTGTGAGCAGTGGGGCGCGGATTGATGCATCCGGTGCGGCGGGTGGTGGCGTGGTGGCGCTTGGCACCAGCGTGCAGCGCGCGCAGCAAGGGCCGAGTGACAAATCCGCTCCGCGTGCGGCATCGGTGAACGTGGCGAAAGGGGCGGAGATCAAGGCGGACGCTACACAATCGGGCAATGGTGGCCAGATTGTGCTGCTGTCGCATAACAAGACGACGCAAGCTGGGGAGATATCGGCGCAAGGGAACGGGGACGGTGGAACGGCGGAGATTTCCAGCGATGGTATTATTCTGCTCTCTGGCACTGAAAACGTCGCCGCTCCATCGGGTCATGCAGGATCGGTGCTGCTTGATCCGGCGAGTTTGATTGTTGGGACCGCGCTGCATGGCACTGGAATTAAGGGCGTTACTAACGGCTCGGTGATTACCTTCGGCAATAACACGACACACCCGAACGTTAGTTATATTGACCCAACTGCCTTCAATAGTATTTTGTCGGGCACGATCGTTTTGCAAGCAGCCTCTTATATTGGCGTTAACCAGGCTATCCAGTTAAATAGTGGCGTAGCCGCCATGACATTGACCAGCGGTGGCTCCATAGACGTCAATCAGGTCATCTCACTCCATGGAAACCTCGAGATTGACGCGGGAAGCGCGATTTCGATTGCCGGATCACTCAACGCGGCTGCGATTAACATGATTTCGGGCAACGGCATTGATCTGACCAGTGCCATTAATGCAAATAATGTTACTTTGCTGGATACCAGCAACACCCTTGGCGTAACGCTTGCTGCGCCCATTACCGTTGGCACCGCTTTTGCGGCGTCTATTGTCGCGGGGGGATTAGTCGAGTCTACGGATACTTCTGGGCATTATGTCGGAACGTTGAGCGCTGTAAGTTTGACCTCCGATGGGGGAACAATCGGCGGTGGCGTTACGTTGGGTAATCCGGCGAACGCGATTGGCACCGTGGGCGCATTCACCGTTGCGACTGCGAACGGCGCTGGTGGTTCATTATCGCTGGTTGATCAGGGGTCGTTGGCGATTAGCGGCTCGATCAACGCGGCGGGCAATGTGAGCTTCACCGCTGCGACAATTGGCATCACAGGCCTGATTGATGCGGCTGGGATTAGTTTGACGAGCGCCGGGCAGCTTGCTGGTGGCATATCGGCGCAAGCGGGTAGCACGATAAGTTCGTCTGGAACAATCTCGATCCAAAGCGATGCGGGCGTGAGCCTTGCGGGCGCGCTTGACGCCGTTGATCTGTTCACCACCGATAGTAATTCCACGGGAAATGGGGTGACCTTCTCAGGGCCTATCTTGGTTGGATCACTATTCTCGGCTGCGATAGCGTCGGGCGGTTTGGTCGATCTGAAAACTGGATCACCGAATTCAACTTATTCGGGCATTTTGACGATTGGCACATTGTCATCCGGCGGCGGGGCGATTGTTGGCGGTGTTTCGCTTGGCAATGGCGCCGATCAAATTGGCACTCTTGGTGCATTGAGCGTTACGAGCGGTAACGTTATCCTGGCGGACGCAGTCCCCCTGACACTTAATGGCGTTCTCGATGCAGCCGGAAATTCCGTGAGTTTAACGGATCCAGCGGGTATCACTCAAACATCGGCTGGCGGCATCATCGCCCGGGATTTGTCGCTGGCGAATGCCACGGCGGCGATTAACCTGGCCAGCACCTTAAATAATTTTGGTGGATTCGCCGGTGTCACGGTAAGCAATGGCGCTTTCTCATTGCTTGACGCAGCAGCGTTGACAATTACCGGACCGATCGAGGCTACATCCATTTTGCTCGGCGCGGCTGATTTGTCGCTTGACGCGTTGGTGAGTGCCGGAAGTGACTTGACGCTCGCCAGCGTTGGCACCGGCGGATCGCTCATTACGCAGAGCGGGTCTGGATTGATCGTTGCGCGGACCTTGACCACCGGCACCGGCACGATTGGCGGCACCGTGGATTTGCCCGATCATACGTCATCGCTGTCCAATCAGATCGGCACGTTAGCCGCTTTTTCGACGACCGGCGCGCTGACGCTCGATGAAGCCGGTTCGCTCACGATTGCTGGATTGGTAGAGGCCAGCACAATCAATTTTGGCGCTCAGACTGGTTTGACCGAAACGAACGGAACCATCAGTACCGGGCTATTTACCGATACGGCGACGCTGACGGGTTTGACCTTGGGTGGCCCGAACAGCATTGCGACGTTGGCAGCTTTCGATGCTGGGGGCTATAATATCAATCTTAACGATCCGAGATCGCGTTTGACACTCGAGAGCGGCTCGTTTGTTGCCGGCGGAATCACGCTTGAAGCTGCCGGGTTAAACTTGAATGGCACGCTGAATGCTGGTCCTGGAACGGTTGCGCTGGGTAGCCTTGACGGCGTTACGCAAGGAACGGCAGGTGCGATCACGGCGTCGGTGCTGATGACTGACGGGACTTTGGCTGGCCCCATTGGGTTGGGCAGCACCAATTCAATCAACACGCTGGGTGTGATCAACCTGGGCACGTCGGGCGGCTTCGATCTGGCTGATTCGGTTTTGCTGACGATTGGTGGATCATTGACCGCGACCCAGGCGACTTTGGGCAACCACGGTGTTGATATCTTGGCCCCGATTTCGGTGCGCAATGGCTTAACGTTCAACGGCGTTGGCTTGATCAATGAAGGGACAAATGGCGCCTTGACCGCAGCCATCGTGGAAGGCACAGGCAGTTTCAGCGCCGTTAACCTCGATCCCGTTGGTGCTGCGGTCAATTCGATTGGTGCGTTGGGTGCGATTACCGCGAGTGGCAATATTTCACTCAGCACTAATGAGGCACTTGCCATTGTGGGCGACGTGAGTACCCAAGGGACGCTGGCCCTTGGCGCCTTAGGATTGAACGAAACGCTCGCTGGAGCGATCAATGCGAACACAGTGATTGAGTTGGCGAGTTTCGCGAAATCGGTCAATTTGGGTAGCTCAGCAAACACCATTACCAATCTTGGCAGCTTTGATGCTTCGTCCGGTAATTTTGTGCTGCGCGATAATACTGCACTGAGTTTGAACAGTCCGCTCGTCGCTTCGAATGTTAAGTTGATTGATCCGATCGGATTGACATTCGACAGCACGATCTCCGTCGGCCCTTCAGGTTCTATCGCGCTGATCAGTGATGCGTTGAGCGACCCCGCCGGTGTTTTTCTGGCACCAGGCGGCACGATTGCGGTGGCACCCTTTAACAATGCGGCATTATATTTAGGATCAGTGGGCGGTTCCTCGCAATCGCTCGATATTTCGGGTTCGTTAGCAAACGCCTTGCTGAGTTCTGCGCAATTGGTTGTGTTGGGATCAGCGACGGCGAATGGCACCTCATTCGCAGCGTCATCGATTATTGGCGCTGGCGTGATCGGCACGGTAACGAATGCGCTGGATTTGCTGAGTGAAGGTGCGTTCACCAATCATGGCACGCTGACCGGTGGTGCTAGTTCTTCGTTGCTGATCGACGTTGCTGGCAGCGTTGATAATGCCGGAACTTTGCAAGCAGAAACGCTCGATGTTGTTTCCGGCGCGTCGTTCATGAGCGGCGGCCTGATTGATGCTGTCATGATAACGGGTTCGGCGGGCACTGGCATCAGCTTGAATGATAGTCAGAATTCAATCGATATTATCGGCGGGCTTACCGCAGGCACGGCGGGCATTTTGATTGATGATCGCGCGGGTTTGACGCTTGATGGACCGATTGTGGCGGGTTCAGCGGCGCTCATGTCGTTCCTGGTCAACGCAGTGCAGGCGACAATTGGTGCGTCTATTTCGGACCCGGGCGGAACTGTGTCGTTTGCGCCGCTGGGCAGCACATATAATGTGGTGGTTGGGACCGATGCGAGCGCCGGAACGTTGGGGCTGGGTGTCAATCTTTTCGGCGAGATTAGCCCCAACGTAGCGGCTTTGGTTATTGGCGATCATTATACTCCAGGATTGACGGTCGGTCAGGGCGTGTCGCTTGGGATGAATAATGTCTTTCTCGTGGCCCAAACTATTGGTATTGGCGGTAGTTTGGTCGTTCCAGGGACTCTTGATTTGTTGGCCGGGACGGGGGGTATCGGCCAATCGGCAGCGATGAATGTCGGTAAGTTGATCGGCACCGCGTCAGGGGGCGTGGTATTGAATTATCCGACAAACCAAATTGGCGCGCTTGGCAATTTCAGCGCCCCTTCTCAGAATTTTTCACTGTCCGACAGTGAAAATCTGACGGTGGATGGAGTGTTGCTGGCAAAAACGGCATCCTTGTCGGCCCCGTCACTTGATTTGACCGGCTTCATCAATGCGCCGGGCACATTATCGCTGTCGGGCACCCACGGCATTGACGAACCGGGATCGATTAAGGCGGGAGCGCTCATCGGCGGTAGTTCCGGGGCGGTATTCCTGACGGGCAGCAACTCAATTACCGATCTGTCTAGTTTCAGTGTTTCAGGCAATTCACTGATCGATCTGAGTGATAGTTCATATCTCCTCGTATCGGGTTTGGTCACGGCGGGCGAAGTGACTTTGAATGCCGCCGGGATGAGCATTTCGGGTGCGATCACGACGCCCGGCACGCTGGCGTTCGGCGGTTCTGGCGCGATTACGGCGACAGGGCCGATCACCGCGACCTCGGTCACCTCGGCGGGATTGATAAACGGCAATATTTCACTGCTTGGCTCCAATGCCATTGCTGATCTTGGCAGCTTGACCGCGAGCGGTAGTCTTGTCCTGAAAGATATGAATTCGCTGACTATTGCGGCTCCTGTGCTGGCTGCAGCGGCGACGTTAACTGCCGACGGCATCTCGCTTCCCAGCTTTTTATCGGTCTCTGGAGCGTTGGCGCTCGATAGCTCGGCGCCCATTAGCGAAACGGGCTCGATTAATGCTGGAACGTTGGTTAATAATGCTCCGAATAGCAGTGCCGTCGACTTAATCGGCACGAACATAATCGCCAATCTGGGTGCATTCACGCAATCGGGCACCGGCACGTTGGTTCTAGATGATGGCAAGCTGCTGACCGTAACGGGACCGGTATCCGGAGGATTGGTTTCGCTCATTTCATCACCCGGATTGAGTATTACCGGCTCAATAACGGTTGCAACGCTGGCGCTCGGCGGTGGTCCCGTCAATGAGGCATCGACAGGCTCGGTAGACGGCATTTTGTTGCAGTCGGTCAATTCGATTTCAGGCAACGTGTCTCTGGTCGGCTCAAACTCGATCGCGCAGGTCGCCAATTTTTACGATAATGGTTCACTGACCATTCATGATGGTTCGAATTTGCTGCTTGACCGCACGGTATCGGCGTCCAACGCCGCATTCATGGCGCCGTCGCTGAATATCGCTGGGCTGCTCGACATTGGCGCGGTAATTACGTTCGATAGTACGGGGAACGTAAGCGAACCTGGAAGTCTGATTGTCGGCACGGCGCTGGATGGATCGATCAATGGTGATTTGTCACTGACCGGCACCAATAGCATCGCTTCGATCGGCTCTCTGTTCGATGGCGGAACCGTTGTGATGATCGACGCAGTGCCTCTCGTGGTCGTCGGCCCTCTCGATGCGCAGGCGGCATCACTGACGTCGCCATCAATTGCGGTGAACGGATCGATTTCGATTGCCTCGACATTGGCGCTGGGAAGCAGTTCCGGCGTCAGCGAGACGGGCGTTATTTCGGCGGCTACGTTAATCAGTAATGATGGCGTCGGCGGCGCGGTCAATTTGACGGGAGCCAATAATATTACCGATCTGGGCAATTTCAGCGTTGCCAGCGGTGGATCGTTCGATCTGGTCGATCATGGCGGGTTAACTCTCGCGGGCAGTTTATTTGCACCAAATGCGACATTGAGCGCGGCCTCGTTGAGCTTGCCTGGATTTGCCTCGGTATCCGGCGTGCTCGCGCTTGGCAGTGGCGGGACCATCGGGGAGACGGGGAATATCGACGCACCGACATTGATTAGCGCGGCGATGATCGGTGGCGATGCATATTTGACTGGGTCCAATAGCATTGCAACGCTCGGCGCATTTGTCGGCGCCGCCGGGACAACGCTGGTTCTCGATGACGCTAGCCTGTTGACGGTAGCAGGGCCAGTATCGGCCGGATCGATCAGCTTGCTCGCGGATGGTTTGAGTATTCCTGGAACGATTTCGACAAGCAGTGCGCTGCAACTTCAATCTGCCGCTCCGGTCAACGAATCTGGATTGATTTCCGCAGCAACGCTGCTGGGCACGGGCATTATGGGGGCGACGTCTTTAGGGGGTGCTAATAAAATCGATACATTTGCCAATTTCATCGAGGGCAGCGGAGGGGCGCTGTTTGTCAATAACGATGTGGCGCTGACGCTGGCACAGACGATTATTGCACCGAACGCAGAGTTTGAAGCGCGTTTCCTCGCGATTAATGGATTGGTCTCGGTGAGTGGTGCGCTTGCACTTGGTAGTAGCGCAGGTATCAACGAAATTGGCATCATCAATGCGGACATGCTCGAGAGCACGGGCGTCATCCACGGCGATGCATCGCTAACCGGTGCAAACCTCATCAACACGCTCGGAGCTTGGAATAATACTGGCAGTCTCACACTGGCGGATAGTCGGCGTTTGACGGTCGCCGGGCCTCTCGATGCCGGGGCAGCGCGCTTGCAGGCGCCATCAATCGATTTTGCTGGTCCTGTGGCCGTGAATACTGTGTTGAGCGTTCATGCCACCGGGTCGATTGGGCAAACCGGTGGCACAATCACGGTGCCGACCTTGGTATCAGATGGGATAATTGGTGGATCAGTCAATTTGGGTGATGCGAATGCGATTTTGAACTTGGCCAGCTTTACCGTTCAGGGCGATTTGTTCCTGCATGATGCCTCATCATTGACTGCGGGGGACCCGGTCTCGTCGGTACAAGCGATCACGCTTGATGCCTCGGGGATTAATCTAGTTGGGGATTTGCAGGCGGCAACGCGGCTCTTGTTGGGCGGTTCTGGTCCTGTCACTGAGGCGTCGAACGCGGTGATCAACACGCCGCTGCTGGAGAGCTTTGGCACGCTCTTGGGAGCCGTGCAGCTTGATAGCGCGGTCGGCGGCAATGCCAATTCTGGAAATCAAATCGGCTCTATTGGCCAGTTCTTGCTGCTTAATCAATCTTTTTCGCTTATCGATAACCGGACGCTCACCGTAATCGGCCCGATCGCTGCCAAAGCAGTGAGCCTCACGACGCAGGGATTGCTCACATTGGATGGCGTCGCAGGTGGCGGTCTTTATATCTCTGGCGTCTATGAAACGCCGCCGGGCGCGACGGTTGCCCCCAATCCAACGAGTCTGGATTCGGTTTTGACCGTCAATGGTCCCTCGCCCCAACTGGTGCAGACCGGGACATTTACAATCGACGGGCCTCCCTTGGCGGGGACGAGTGTCTATCCTAATTCTGACAATACGGTATTCGTGCACTTTGATCCCGGCAAACCTAATGCGGGGTCGAATGCCACGTTCCAAGCGTTGCAGGCCCTGAGCACGGAGTTGATCTTGGAGCTTAATAGCGGCACCTCCAGCGGGCAGGTATTTCTTAACCGCCTTCTGGTGGTTGGAAATTCTGGCGGCAAGGTCAATTTCTTCGGAACGCTAGGTGGCGTTGGGGGCCCCGGTGCTGCGCATAACGGCACAGTGTTTCCGTTCCCGAACAGCAATTATCAGTTTAATGCGTGCCCGATTGAATCGGTGAATTGCACCATTTTACCGATCGAAACCGTGCCGGTGACTAGCCCGCTGCTCAATTTTGATCTAACGCCGCCCCGGCGTCGGAAGCTCGATCGAAACGTACGGCTGCCAGGCATTGCTGCAAGGGACTACTAATGTTGAAATTTTCGATTCTGGCATTCGGGTTGGTTGCCTTGCTGGTGAGTTGCACGGCGCCGCCACCTTCGGCCTATGTTAGCGGCTCCGATGCAACCGTCTCTGCGGCGCGGATTGCGCTGGGGGCGAACCAGGCGGGTGAGCAATGTGCGGCCTCTCGTGGTGTGCATGGAGCGCTGATTTACTGCGGAAGTTGGTCTCAGCCGAGTGCGACGGTCGTGGATGGGCCATCGAGTAGTCCCTCGGGAATTTTGACACTGGCAACATCCAGCGATTGGCGGGCCGGGATCGAGCAGCAATATGCCTGTGCAGCCCCGACCGCCACATCGATTTTGGGCGGTGATCCAGCGGAGTTGCTGACCTGCACGCAGCGACTTGGTGGCTGGCCGCACGTCGCGCTGGTGGCATTGGTTAGGCGACGGGCCTATTATGCCGATGGGGTACAACCATCCTTTCCGGTGATGCAGCGTGCGATTGGAGTTGTCGCTGGGGTGTTGCCGGCCCGTAAGGCTCGCGCGTTGCCGGTCACGACCTCGGACAGGCTGCTGGCTAATCGACTGGCGGCTGAAGCTTTTAGCTCTGGGGACATTGGCACCTATGACAAATTGATGCGTGTTGGCGCCGAGGCCAATCAGCAGGAAGATTTTCCAGCTGCGATCACGGCGTATCGTGCGGCGTTGGCCCTTCAGCAAAAGACGCTCGGGCTCGACAACCCCAATACTGTCAGTGCCGTTACCGACTTGGCGCTGAACCTATCCGACACCCAGCGTTATCATCAGGCCGCATCATTGTTTGCGACGGCCGAGACGCTTGCGCCCCGATCGGCAGACCCGACCGCCGTGCCAGCGCTTGACCATGCGCGTGGCCTTGATGCGTTAAACCAACATCATCTGCACCGCGCCTTGATGTTCCTGCACCGGGCGGCACTTGAGTATGCGGCAACGTTGACGCCTGATTTGTTGCATCCACGCGGCAACCAAGCTGCGCATGTTGGTTTGTTTGGGTTGGCCCAAGGTGGCAGTAGCACGGCGCAACTGCTCACGTCACAATCAACTGTGCTCGGGCCAGTAACGCAACTGCGCTTATTGGGGTTGGTCGAATCGCTGCGCTATCAGGCGATCGCCGCATTGGAATTACATCAAACGAACCGCGCTGCGACGCTGATTGAGCACGCCAATCAAATTGCCGTCGGTAATGGGATTGCCCCGGTGGTGCTGGACGCCCGACTTGACCGAACTCAGGCCGCGATTGACGTGGCTAATGGTCACGAGATGAATGCTGCGGCGAAGCTTAGTGCTGCGGGAGCGGGATTTGCCCGGGCGTTGCCGGGATCGCGACCGGTGGCGGATACCGGATTGCTGCGCGCGAGCGTGCTGGTGCGACAACACCAGGATGCTCGCGCGGTGAGGATCTGCCGACGGTCTGTTACGTTGTTGATTGGGCTTCGGCTGGGCACCTCCGCGCAGCTGATTTCGCCCTGTTTGAGTGCTTTGAATCAACGCGCGATGCAACGCCCAGCGAAAGCTGAAGCGCTGCATGCCGAGATGTTTGCCATGGCGGAGCTAGCGCAAGGAACCACAACCAGCACCGAAATTGCTGAGGCGGCTGCGCGCCTCGCTGCTGGCGCCAAGAATCCGAACGTTGCCGCTGCGATCCGAGCACATCAGGATGCCGTGACGCAACTGAATCGGCTTTATCGCCAGCGCGACTCCCTCGCGCGGGAGCTGAAATCCGGGAAGTCCGTAACGCCTGCAGCGATCAAAGTGATTGATCGACAAATCAAGGAGGCGACCGATGGGCTAAACGCCGCCGATCTCGCGGTGCAGGCGGCTGCGCCCAATTTCGGCCAGTTGGTGCAGGCGGTGGTGCCCGCCAGCGCGGTGCTCAAGCGGTTGCATCCGCACGAGGCTTTCCTTGATATTATGTTGTCGCGGCACCATGCGTGGCTGTTTTACCTGAATGATAATCACGTGAGCGTCGCCCGCACTGACACGGGTGATCAGGCGATGACTAAGCTGGTCGAAGCGGTCCGACAGTCGGTTGAACCCACCCAGGCTGGCTTGCCACCCTTTGCGATGCATGATGCCTATCAGATTTATGGTGCAACGCTGGCTCCATTTGCCAAACCCCTCAAACAAACGAACGCCCTGGTGATTTCCCCCTCCGGCCCATTGCTCTCACTACCGTTTGGCCTACTTCCGACCCGCAATGTGGCCCCCACGGCATTGGCAACCGCACCCTGGCTAGTACGTGACGCGACACTCGATTACGTGCCCGCCGCTGCCAATTTTGTTAGCCTTCGCAAGATCGCGGGCACCTCGACCGCCGCACAGCCTTGGTTCGGCTTCGGCGATTTCCATCAGGTGACCCAGGCACAAGCTGCAGTCAGTTTCCCGCCCGCCACCTGCGGCGACAGCGCGAAGTTGTTTGCCGGATTGCCAGATTTACCCTCGGCTAAACTCGAACTCGCGGCTGCCAGCGCTTTGTTCAAAGCATCTCCCCATGATGAGCTACTTGGCGCTCATTTTACGGTTCCTGCTGTCGAGCATCAGGATCTGGCGCAGTTTCGTATTTTGCACTTTGCCACTCATGCTGTGCTGCCAGCGGAATTGCCTTGTGCCACGGAGCCTGCGATCATCACCTCAGCACCGGTTGGTGCGCACTCTGCCACACAAGCCATGCTCACCAGTTCGGAGGTGGCAAATCTTCATCTTAATGCCAATTTGGTTATTCTCTCTGCCTGTAATACCGGTGGTGGCAATGGGCGCTCAGGCGGTGAAGCCCTTTCTGGACTGGCCCGTAGCTTTTTCTTTGCTGGCGCGCGCGCGCTGATGGTGACCCAATGGTCAGTTAGCGATCAAGTTTCAGCCTACTTGGTAGCGACTGACTTGGCCCATGTGCAACAAGGGGATGGGGCTGCCGCTAGTTTACGCCAGGTGCAGCTGGCGTTGATCAATGGAGCTGGGCATGGCTTGCCAGCTGGGATTGCTAATCCGTTCTATTGGGCGCCCTTCGTGGTGATCGGCGATGGCGGGATGGCTGATCGATCAGCAGCGGCGTCATCCCCGGTTGGCAGCACCCACGGCAAGTCGTAATCTGTGGCCATGGATCTGGAACGGCTGGGCAAATACGAAATCAAGCGCACGCTCGGGCGTGGTGCCATGGGCGTGGTGTATGAGGGCTTTGACCCGATTATCGCCCGCCGTGTCGCGATCAAGACGGTGCGCATTCCCGATCCGGACGACGTTGTTGCAAATGAGGATCTCGCGCGCTTTCAGCGTGAAGCGCAGGCCGCTGGGCGACTGACCCACCCGAATATCGTTGGCGTATTCGACACCGGCGAGGCAGTTGGCGTTGCCTATATCGTCATGGAATTCGTTGCTGGCGCGACGTTGAAATCATTTCTTGATCGTGGTGATCGGTTCACCGTGCCCGATGTGGTGCGGATCATGACCGAGCTCCTCGCCGGGCTTGCCTATAGCCATGCGAATGGCGTGATCCACCGCGATATCAAACCGGCCAACGTGATGATGACCGATAATGGCCAGATCAAACTTGCCGATTTCGGGGTCGCGCGTATCGAGAGTTCGAGCATGACCCAAGCGGGCACCATGATCGGCACGCCGTCCTATATGTCGCCCGAGCAATTTATGGGTCAGACGGTCGATGCGCGGACCGATTTGTACTCCTGTGGCGTGTTGATGTACCAATTACTGACTGGTGAAAAGCCGTTCGAAGGCAGCGTGACTTCGGTCATGCACAAGGTGCTCAACACCGAGCCTCCAGCGCCGTCGGTCTTGTCCGTCGCGGTGCCAGCGGCCCTGGATGCCGTCGTCGCAAAAGCGATGGCGAAGCGGCCAGAAGACCGGTTTTCCTCCGCCATTGCATTCAGCGAGGCACTCAAGCAGGCGATGGACTCCCGCGCCGGACCGCCGCACGCGCCGTTTACGCCAATGGGCACGTTCGAGGATTATTCCGACGCGACGATGGTCACCAGCAACCCGGCGCGGCCTCCGCTTGCGAGTATGACCGGATCAAGCAGCACGGTGCGGCCGCCGGAGCCGCCCGCACCCTCTGCACCGGTTCAGGGCAACAACAAACGCTTTATAATGATCGGCGGAGCAGCGTCTGCTTTGATCGCCATCGGCGCCGCAGCCTTCATCATGCTGCGTCCCTCGCCATCGCCCTCGAACCATATCGCCCCGGCCAAAACGGTGTCCCCACCGGCTGTTGCGCCGCAGATATCACCTGCCGCCAAGGCGATGATGCTAGCGACGATGACGAAGGCCAAGATCATGGAACTAGCCGCACCGGCAACGTGTTCGCTAATCCATGCCCATTTCAACGGCTCTAGTGTTACCCTTAAGGGTCTCGCCGATACGTCCGACGCAGCCACTATATTCGCCGACGTTAAATCCATCCCACAGCCGACACAAATAAAAATTGCGCGCTTCGACGGTCCCTATTGCACGTTACTGACGACTGTGAATTTTTACAAAGGCACGATATTGCCCTCAACTGATCAAGCCCATGTCAGTTTGGTGACCGGGAAGGCGGTGCTTATAACCGGGCAAGCGATTGGATTGCGCCTATCACTCCCCGTCTACACTAAGTTTTTGGAAATCGATTATGTCTCTAGCAACGGCACGGTCTATCACTTGCCGTCGCCAAAGACGCTCACGCCGTTTATCGCACCAAACACCGGCACGCTCCCCCTCGGCCATGTCGGCCCGCCTTACGGCACCGATATGGTCTTGATCATTGCGAGTGGCGAGCAATTATTTCCGATCCCGCGCCCAGCCCAGGAACCGGTGCATCGCTTTGCCACTGCGCTTGGCGCAACGCTGGATCAAATGCCTGATCATGGCGATCTCGCAGTTGGGGCGACGCTCGTGAATACGGCGGCGACCAAGGCAGCCGGTAATAACCCTTGAAATTATTTTACCGAGCACCGTAAGTAATTATTAACTAATTTTAGCGATTATTGCCCATCACTTGAGGTGATGGAGCAAGACGATGCGTCGATATGTGCGGGCCTTGAGCCGAGCCGTCAGCCGCCGTCGTGGGGCGATTGCCTTGATTGTGGCGTTGTCTGCGCCGGTTTTGGTTGGTTTTGGTGCGATGGCGGTCGATCTAACCTATTGGTATGGCACGCAGGAATCGCTGCAAACGGCAGCGGATGCTGGCGCGCTGGCCGCCGCTCGAACTGATTCGTCGGATCCGCTGGTTTTACAAACCGTGGCCGCCAATGCAGCGAATGCGGCCACGGGTGGGATTTATCGCTTCTCTGCCGGCTCGACGGCATTGTCCATCAGCCAGCAAGGTCAAACCCAAGGCATGGCGGTGAGCGTGATTGCCAGTGCGGCGACGCCCTTGTTCCTCGGCGGCATTCTGGGTTTACAAAAGCCGAACTTGCACGCAACTGCCACAGCACAGCTGCATAATACCTCTCTGCCTCCGGCAAGCGCTACCTGCTTAAGCTCCAGCAGCTACACCTATGTGGCCCCCAACGGTCAAGGCGGATTTGGTTTCACCCATGTGGCCGGCGTCGATCCGACGACATGTGGGAATACGAGCCTGATCCAACCTTTGTCGCCGTTGCAACAAGGCTATTCGGGTCAAGTTCAGGACATGCCGATCGAGTTGACCAGTGGGGGTGGAGCCATTCCTAAGAGTTCAATCGCCAATGATGTGCCTTCCTATGTGCCGAGCTGCAGTGCTAGTTATAATCCGAACGCGGCAACCACCAACGCCAACACACCGAGTTCGGTAACCAGTTATGGAGTAACAACGTATTTTGGTCCTGCAACTATGGTGCAATCGGGCGGCGGTTGGGGCGGATTTACGACCTACAGCTTTTCTCCAATTGTGGTTGGGCCGGGCAGTTCATTCTGTGATGCGCAAAATCTTTGCATCATACCCGCCGGCGCCTATTGCGGCGGCTTGCAGATCAATCCGGGTGTCACGCTGGATTTCGTGACGAATAATGGTAGCGATCAGTTCATGATTCTTGACGGCAATATGTTGCTGTCAACCGCCGATTCATTTGGCGCCGCCAATGATTCGACAGCCAAATTCTACTTTGGCGGTTCCAGTATCGGTAGCCTCATTCTTGATACGCAAACCACAATTGATGCATCAGGAATACAAAATGGCACGCTGGTCTTCACCAGCACAGCGGTCAATCGTGCCGTAAACGGATACGGCACGACGATTGTCGATCAATTATGTCCACTTGGTGTGTTGCCGATTGGTGTTGACAATAACGGCAACCCAATATGCCCCACCGAACGGACCACCTCAAAGAATGGACTATCAACCACGTCCCTTGACACCACGAACACCGTTACCGGCCCGACGACCCGAGGCTATACGGTGTGGACTAATCAACGATATGCCTCATACGATACTTATATCACGACCGTTAGTTTCAAGAATGGCCAGGCCACAAACTGGCAAGCCGCAGAGTCGACGGCAACGGGGCTCATTCGGAATAATGGCTCCTTTGCCAAGACCAACCAGCAAAATTTGAACTATGCCGGTAACCTCGGGCCTCATGCGAGTTCGTCGCGCAGTTGGAAGGCACCGGCATCCTGCACGAGTGCCGCAAGCAATGGGTTGTTCAACACCAATACGGCAACCACTGCTCCTAATCTCGGTCTTTCATACGCCTCCTCGTCAGGCAGTGCAGGTTCGATTGCGTTAACCGATTCGGTTGCTGTGTGTGGTAGCGGGCAACGATTAATCGCCAATCCTAGCGGCGCCGAGCTGATTGCTGGCTCCGGTGGTGGGTCCAAACTGGTATTCTTATCGCAATGATACGTTACTGGAAAATTCTCGTGGATTATCGCGCGGTGGCTGCCATTGAATTCGCCATCGCGGCGCCGGCGTTATTTTTGTTTTTATTCATCGTTATCAATCTAGGTTTGTTCGCCTGGACATATGATGCGCTGCATGAAGGTGTGGTGGCTGCCGCGCGCTATGCCAGCGTGACGACCAGCAACGGTCTGCTAACTGCCAAAGGAGCAGTCGCAGCGGGTGTATGCACGTCCACTAATCTCGTCCAGAGCCAGTTTCAGTCGGTGGTCACCCCCCCTGTCGCGGCGGGCTCCGTGCCGCGAATTCAGCTGTCCTGGGGCGGCTCTCTCGCGCCGTGTAATGCGAGCAATCTTAGCGCGCAAACCAGCGCGTTGCCTGGCGGTTGGGTGCAGGCATCGGTTAGCTATAGTTGGGCACCTGTGGCCATGCCGACTTGGCTCAGCGGGGTGACGATCAATGTTTCGGACGTTGAGCCGGTTCTGAATGCGCCGGGATCATGAACACGATCCGCCGGTCCCGATGGCAACGAGTGACCGAGCGCCGCGCAAGCGTCAGTGTCGAATTTGCACTGGTCAGCGTGTTTTTCCTGCTGCCGCTCTTGCTGCTCTGTTGGGACGGCATGTTTGTCTTGGCCGAGCGATATCAAATCAATACCGACCTGCATGATCTCTATTATTTTGCTTGGAGTAACCCCAGCAAGGCGACGGCGACCGCATCAGTGACCAATTTTCTCACAGCACTCAACAATCATGCGATCGCGCCAGTTACCTTGCCGTCCGGCTTTCAACCAAGCCTGTCATATGATTGCCTGCAATCGGATGGATCGACGTCCCCAGCGACCCAATCAGCTGCCAATAGCGGAACCCAATTGGAATCCTGTTCCACGGGCACACTCGAAACGATGGCAACCTATCAACTCACCGCAATTGTCAATTTGCCGGTGCCAATGCCTGGTTTTTCAGGTCCGGTTATTCTCAATGTCGGGGGCACTATTCGCATTGAATAACTAAATATTAGCCAGAGGCCTGATCCGCATCGAGCATCCGGCTGATAAGCCAATCCCCATCGATTTTTTGCTCGGTCAATGCCATCGCAAGGAATTCGCTACCAAACACTGGAGCAGCGAAAATCATGTCCGGCCGCACTCGGCGTACGCGCTCGAGATTTTTGCGTGAACTGACCGCCGCCACCAGTTTGGCCTCGGTGCCAAGCTCGCGTGCCGCAAGAATAACGAAGGCATTCTCAGAATCGTCATCGGATAAAGCCAAAACTGCCTTCGCCACCGTCGCGCCTGCCGCGCGCAAAGTATCAAGATCGGTGGCGTCACCCAGAATAATCGTAACCATCCGGTCTGAGCCGCCTGCCGGTGCGGGAAGAAGCCGCTCATAAGAGCGCTGCTATGAGCTGATTCATGTGCAGGGAGCTTTGGCGGAT
>NCBV01000069.1 GCA_002279355.1 Acidiphilium sp. 37-60-79 | reverse complement strand
GGTGTGGATCGCGCCACCATACAAGGCCACGACCAAAACCAGCCGAGTCAATTCGGAATCGCCGCGATTCCGAAAACGCATGTCTCCAGGTTTCTCACCTTGTTTGTCGCGCCACAGCACAGGGCGGTAGGGCGCCTGACCTCGCTGATCAGCGATGTCCGAATTTGCTCAGGCTACCGAAACTGTCCCTGTCGACGCCACAAATCCCCGATCACGGGACATGGCGACGCGCAGCTCGCTTTTTTCTACTTGGCTAAGCAGCTCGGCGCCTTCGCGCCAGTCGCCCCAAAGAAGATCATCAATTGTAACGCCCATTATGAGCAAGGCGGCGGCCAGATCCACGATGCCGCCGCGCATAATTTTCCGGCCTTCCAGATCGGCCACATAGACCCCCTGACTTAATTTATAGACGCTCGATTTCATTTTGAATTGTTTAGCATGGTTGCCGTTACCAGACCATTGACAGTTCGACGCGTCGGCTGGCTCGGCAACTTCACTCGGCGTACGCGGTATAGTTGGGATCGCGACCAGCAGGTGATTGGCAAGGCTGAATGGACCCGTGGTGAGGCCGATCCCCGCTTTATCGTTACCTCACTCAAGTTGGCCGAAGTGACCGGACAGCAGCTTTACGAAGCGATCATCTATTGCGCGCGCGGCGAGATGGAGAACGGATCCAGGAGTGACCCAAGGCAACCGCCGGTAAAGTTCAGTCATCATCCCTCACGGTTTATCCCATCGTGTCGCTCACCTTTTGCTACAACAACCAGCTTGGCATCAGGCAAGGGCCTTTGCAGTTCTACCGCCTCGGACCATGGCGCCTGCATCCAGACGTCCATTTCCTCAGGGGTCGTCAGGATGACGGGCATGGCTTTCGGGTGGATCGGGCGGACGATGTCGTTTGGTTCGGTCGTGAGAAACCCGAAGAGCAGATGCTCACCCTCGATTGGGGTTGCCTTTGTGCCTCGTTTTCCATGCCAAGCCGTCCAGAGACCGGCGAACGCGAAGAGCGGCCGACTTTGGTCGAGAGCGAACCAGACTGGGGTTTTCTTCGGTTTGGTGTCCTCCCATTCGCTGAACGACGTGGCAGGCACAAGGCACCGGTGCTGTGGCGGGAGCCAGCGCCGCCAGTGTGGGCTGGCCGTGTTGCGGATATTGGTCACCGGCGCACCGCCGAATTGGGGTGGACCCGGCATACCCCATCGCATCATTGTCAGTTCGCGCTCACCATCGGGTGCATTGCGCACCACTGGGGCCAATGTATCGGGGAAGATAGCCGGAAGGGACGGCAGATTGCCCGTGGTGTCGAGCATGGCCCGCGTCAATTCGCGGATTGCCTGCTGACCTTTGACCAGGCTGTAAAGATTACACATTTTGCGCGCCCGAGCGCCACATGCCGCGCATCCGCGCGCCGAGATCAACGCGGGGCATCGAGCCGATCGATTTGGCGTTGCTGGTGCCCGCCACCGCGTATAAACCGTGTGCGCGTGGCGTAGACATGCCGATCACCGTAGGCGGCCTGACCATGCACAAAGAACCGCTGGGGGATCATCAGATGCAGATCATCCTTGGCCCGGGTCATCGCGACGTAGAGGAGACGGCGTTCTTCCTCGATCTCTTGCGATTGGCCGGTACCTAGATCAGAGGGCATGCAACCGTCGACGACGTTCAGGATGAAGACCGACCTGAATTCCTGCCCCTTGGCGGAATGGATCGTTGAAAGATTGAGGTAATCCTCGTCGAGGAGCGGCGCTCCGGCCTGATCGCTGGTCGCCTCTGGTGGATCGAGCGTCAATTCAGTCAGGAAGCGTTCGCGTGAAGGATACCCACTGGCGATCTGCTCGAGTTGGATCAGATCGGCGAGCCGAACGCTGGCGTCTTCGTGCATGCGCTCCAGATGCGGCTCGTACCATCGACGGATCAGTTCGAGTTCGTTGGGCCAGATGGCGGCGTGTGATCGAAGATGTTGAACGGTTTCGATAAAATTCGTCCACGCGCTGCCGGCACGCGGCGGTGCTGGCGCATCACAAAGAGCGCCGATCAGATCGGCGGCCCCGATTATGTGATCCATCACTTTTGCGGCCGACGTCGGACCGACCCCAGGTAGCAATTGCATCACCCGAAAGCCGGCGACGCGGTCCCGCGGGTTTTCGACCCAGCGCATAACGGCGATGACGTCCTTGATGTGGGCGGAGTCCAGAAACTTCAGGCCACCGAATTTAACGAAGGGGATATTGCGCCGAGTCAGTTCGACCTCGAGGGTGCCGCTGTGATGGGATGTGCGGAACAAAACGGCCTGCTGCTTGAGCGTTATGCCCGCCTCGCGGTTCTCGAGCACCCGCTCGACGATGAACCGGGCCTGATCGGCGTCGTCGCGGACATGCACGAGCTGGGGCAGAGTTTCGGTTGTCCGATCGCTCCAGAGGTTTTTTGTGAACCGCTCCTTGGCGAGGCCAATGACCCCGTTTGCCGCCGCAAGGATCGCCGAGGTCGAACGGTAATTGCGCTCCAACGTGATGATCTCAGCCGCTGGGCTGAACGCTTCGGGGAAGTCGAGAATGTTACGCACGGTGGCACCCCGGAAGGCGTAGATCGATTGGGCGTCGTCGCCAACCACGGTCAGGCCGCGACCGTCGGGTTTCAGGGCAAGCAGGATCGAAGCTTGTAGCCGGTTCGTGTCCTGATACTCATCAACCAGAACGTGGTCGAAACGCGTGCCGATATCCTCGGCCAGCGCTGGTTCGCTGACCATTTGTGCCCAGTAGAGCAGCAGGTCATCGTAATCGAGCACGTTCTGCCGTTGTTTTGCATCAACATAGGCGCCGAACAGCTGATGCAATTCAGCCTCCCATGACGAGCACCAAGGAAAACTGGTCGGAAGCACCTCATCGAGCGGCAGTTCGGTGTTCACGCAGCGCGAATAAATCGAAAGGCAGGTGCTTTTGGTCGGGAACCGTCGTTCGGTCTTCGAAAAACCCAGCTCGTGCCGGGCAAGGTTCATCAGATCGGCGGAATCTTCCCGGTCATGGATCGTGAAGGCCGGATCCAGTCCGATCTGTTCGGCGTATTCCCGCAACAGTCGAGCCCCGATGCCGTGGAAGGTGCCGGCCCAGCTTAGAGCATCGGCCATCGCCCCTGTCTTGCCGCCCATGGCCTGAACCGAGATGCGCTCAGCGCGGCGCGTCATCTCGGCAGCGGCTCGGCGCGAGAAACTCATCAACAGGATGCGGCCTGGATCGACGCCGTTGACGATTAGATGAGCGACCCGATGAGCCAGCGTGCTGGTTTTGCCGGACCCCGCCCCGGCGATTACCAGCAGCGGCGCGCCGATGTGCGTCTTGGTGGCGGGATCGATGCCATGAACGACTGCATTGCGTTGCTCGGCGTTGAGCTTGTCCAGATAGGTCGCGGTGGTCACTTTCGGTCCCTTTACCGTGTCGAGGTCGACTATCCGATTTTCCTGTTTTGTTCGCAAGTGTTAATCCGTTAATCAATCTAATAGTGAGTTCGGTTGGGCCACGGGCCGGTGATCTCGCGAAAAATTTTGATGGGTCGCTTGGCACAGCATGCACTGCCGGTGAACGGTTCATTGTCAACGAGATGCACGCGCGATCTCGTTGTAGGACTCAAGGAGCTCCGTGCCGGTAACCTGCATTATAGCGTCGGCGCCTGTTTTCCTGGGTTGACTCTTGGCGAGTGATAAGAACAAATAAAGAACATTGTCTCCCCTGAAAGGTTGATCCAGCACGTGCAACCAGCGCCCACTATGAATGCATTACGCGAGAAAATCCGGCGGATTGAAGCCGGTAGCAAGCGGGCGTCGGCCATTCTGCCGTTCGGGGTGGATGAACTCGACGGGCGGCTGCCCGGTGGCGGGCTTACCATGGGCGCGCTGCATGAGGTTGCAGGGGGCGGCAACGGGGCGATCGATGGCGCAGCGGCCGCGTTATTTGCAGCCGGAATTATGGCGAGGACCAAAGGACCCGTATTGTGGTGCCTGACCCGACCGGACCTATTCGCGCCTGCCATCGCTCAAGCCGGTCTGTCAGCCGATCGGGTGATCTATGTCGAGGCCGGTGACGAAGCATCCGTGCTGACCTGTTTCGAGGAAGGTTTGCGCCATGGTGGTCTGGGCGGCGTGGTCGCCGAGCTTGGCCGACTTTCGATGACCCATTCACGGCGATTGCAATTGGCGGCGGAAAGTTCGGGCACGCCGGGGATTGCGCTGCGTCGCTGGCGACGCCAAGCCGATGCCAATGACTTTGGACAACCGACCGCCGCGACCACGCGATGGCGGGTGAGCGTTCTGCCTTCGGCGCCATTACCAGTGCCAGGGATTGGGCGGGCGCGCTGGCATGTCGAATTGATCCGGTGCCGGGCAGGTGAGAGTGCCGATTTTGAAGTGGAGGCGTGCGATGCCCAGGGTCGTCTCGCTGTTTCTGCCGAACTGGCCGATCGATCGGCACAATCGGGACCGGCGCGCCTTGGGTCCGTTGCCGGGGCAGCCGGTGTCGGGACTCACGGACATCGCACCGCCGTCGCCTGAGGAACCACTGATCCTCGCCGATCGGGACGGCAATCGGCGGATCGTTTTCGCGGCCAACGGTGTAGCGCGTGATTTTGGCCTGCGGATCGGCATGCCGGTGACCCAGGCGCAGGCCCTAATACCCGGCTTGACGATCAGGGACGCGGAACCGCTGGCCGATCGCGCAGGGCTCAATCGCTTAGCGCTTTGGGCGCTGCACCGCTACGCGCCGATTGTTGCGGCCGATCCGCCGGACGGGTTGGTTATCGATGCGACCGGAGCGGCGCACCTGCGGGGTGGCGAGGCACCGATGCTGCAGGACATGATCGTCCGGTTGGCTGATGCGGGCGTTGCCGCGCGCGCCGCCATGGCGGATAGTTGGGGGGCTGCGCATGCGCTAGCGCGCTTCGTCGCCAACCCGATATTCGTCGCACCGGCAGGACAGTCACGTGACATTCTGCTCACATTGCCAATCGCTGCGTTGCGCTTGCCTCCAGAAATGGTCGCCCGTTTGCGTCGGCTGGGGTTTGAACGGATCGACGATCTGGCCGAACAACCGCGCGCGCCACTCGCATTACGGTTCGGCCCGCAGCTGCACCGCAGGCTGGATCAGGCATTCGGCACCTTGGCCGAGGCGATCGAAGCGGCGCGACCGCCGGATCTGATTGAAGTGCGCCAAAATTTTGTCGAGCCGATCGGCGCTGCGGAAACCATCGCCCGCTATACAGGCAACCTGGTCGCCAAACTCTGCGCCATGCTTGAAGCCAAAGGACTCGGCGCGCGACAACTCGATATGGTGTTTAATCGGGTCGATGCACAATCCCAGGCGATCCGTGTCGGCACCGCGGCCCCCGTGCGAAACGTCAAACATTTAACGCGAATGCTATGCGACAAAATCGAGACGATCGATCCTGGTTTCGGGATCGAGATCATGACGCTCTGCGCGGCACGGTCCGAACCGTTCGGGCAGAAGCAGCTGACATCGCTGTTCGCAGATGAACCGGAGACCGACATCTCAGATCTGATTGATACCATCGCCAATCGGATCGGAGCCGACCGACTATATCGGTTTGCGCCGGTCGCGAGCGATGTGCCGGAACGCTCGCTTCGACGGATCGCGGCGACCGCGCCACCGACCAAAACGAACTGGCCGGATCATTGGCCTCGGCCGACGCGTCTTCTGCCAAACCCCGAACCGATCGAGACCGTCGCGTTGCTCCCAGATCAACCACCCGTCAGCTTCACTTGGCGTGGCATCCGCCGTCGCGTCAAACGTGCGGACGGACCTGAGCGGATATTTGGCGAATGGTGGAAGCGCGACGCCGAGTTGATCGCAGTCCGGGATTACTTTCAGATCGAGGATGATGCGGGCGAGCGGTTCTGGGTGTTCCGGGCCGGGGATGGCGAAGATAGTGCCACCGGTTCGCATCGCTGGTTTCTGCATGGGATATTCGGATGAGCACCGATGCAGCCTATGTCGAATTGCACTGCACCTCGCATTACAGTTTCCTGCGCGGTGCCAGCTCCTGCGACGAGTTATTCGCCCAGGCGGAATATCTCGGCCTCAAAGCACTGGCCATTACCGATCGCAACAGCCTCGCCGGAATCGTGCGCGCCCATGTCGCGGCCAAGGCGAACAACATGCATCTCATCGTCGGTTGCCGGCTCGATCTGACCGACGGCACGGCGCTGCTAGTCTATCCGACTGACCGCCCGGCCTACGCACGGTTATGCCGCCTGTTGTCTTTGGGCAAACAAAGGGGCGGCAAGGCGCAATGCCGTCTCGATTGGTCCGATCTGGTCGCCTATACCGAGGGTCTGATCGCGGTGCTCGTGCCTGGGGAAGCCGATGACGCCTGCGCGCGGGACCTCCGCCGCCTGGCCCTGTCGTTCGGCGATCGCGCCTATCTGGCGTTGACCTTGCGACGCCGGCCCAATGATGCATTGCGGTTGTTCGAGCTGTCGAACCTGGCCGCGCGCGCAAAGGTGCCGACCGTCGTGACCAACGACGTGTTGTTCCATGTCAGGGAGCGTCGCATTCTGCAGGATGTCGTTACCTGCATCCGCCATGGCTGCACAATCGATGATGCGGGGTTCCGGCGGGAGCGACATGCCGATCGCTATCTGAAGCCGCCCGCGGAGATGCACCGGCTGTTCAG
>NCBV01000042.1 GCA_002279355.1 Acidiphilium sp. 37-60-79 | reverse complement strand
AAAACGCCACCGCCTCTCCGCCCGATCATTCCGCCACGCCAGAGCCGACGCATTTTCGCTCTGGACCGGCTATGCCGCCAATCTGGCCGCCTGATCGGTCGGGTCTCCGTCAAATCGCACATCTTCCAATCAACTTGACAATGCCGTCGCCCGCGGTTTGCAGGGAGAACTTGTTCGGTCGCCCGGCGGACCGTGGTTGCCGGGAGCGACAGACAATGAAGAGCAGCTCTGCGTTTAGGGCGTCGGTTGGTTCCTCGACTGAATTTCTCCACACCATTTGAGCGTTCGTCCAACCAAAAATATTACGACTGACGCACATGTGTCCATTCGACCGAGGCGAGCTCGGTCAGGTGATTAAGACGAAGACGAGGATGCTCGGGTCGGTCCAATTTTCCTTGGTCAGAGGCACCAAACCGGATCGGCGGCACGGCACGTATCATGAACGACTTCGGCCCGCTCACTGATGAATTTTTCGGTTTCAGGTGCCGAAAGATATTTGGAAACATCGATTTTGATAAATATGTTAAGCCTCTGAAATCCAGATACAAAAATCAGTCTGCCGCGAGTTTTTTGTTCGACGGCGCTCCGCTCCTCGCGGAAGAATTGGTCTCCAACCTAGCCTCCTGGATAGCACGCCGAGCCGCCCCAGGCGCAAGCCAGTTGTGGACGATGGCAATTCCGGCGATTGAGGTGAATATAGTCGTGCTGATAGCTTGCTGCTGGCTACGTAGGTGGTCCTCAAGCAGCTTGTGCCGCGTGATGTAACCGGCGTTTACGCCTGGAATGGCATGATTCATCAGAAGCCGTGCGTCAAATTCTGATACGCCAGCGACGATCGCAATCGTTCGAAAGGTCTGGCGCAGTTCGTTTCCCCATTTTGACAAAACCCCTCGGTGTTCCTTTTGCTCGGCCAGGTGTCCGGTGGCGCTATCGGCCGGAAAAACCCAGTCTCCAGCATACATAGGTTGCATCGCTCGACCGAACCGAATTGCCCGGACCAGACAAAGGATCATTTGGCGTGATAGCGGGATGTCGAAAGCGCGTTTCGCGCCCCCTTTTGGCTTAGTCACATGCAAAACCCGGCGCCTAAAATCAATGTGCTCGGGCTTGATCTGTTTGAGAGCTTCAGGTCGGCAGCCCGACAGCAGCGTGAAAAGATGAAACTCACGGCGAATAGGATTATTGAGCTCAGCAAGATCAAGAAACCAGCCTTTGAGGTCATTGGCTCCCATCGCCGTATTTCGTCGTTGCTCCCCATTCCAGTCAATCGCGGCAACTGGGTTGTTGGTGGGTAGGCTCCGGTTTGCTTTCCGTGCGTGATTATAGACGGCCCTCAGAGTCCGCATCGCGCTATTCGCCATGTAGGGACCATTCTCTTCGGTGAGCGCATCATGCTTCCGTATAACCAGCGCGGGGTCCTCTCCCAACGTCTTTAGGGGGGTATCAAGCCACTCTGCGAAAATCCGTTCGATATGGTCACGGTAGCCGGTGATTGTTTTTTGACTTCTTTCCTTTCTGGCTAGATGCGCGTCCCGGTAGCGGTTCCATGCTTCGCTCAGTGTGACACCTTCTGTAGAAGTTGTTTCCTTGATCTCAGGTCCTTGTGTCGTTCTTACTTTTGCTGCCCGCTCCTCCGCTTTGGGGTGCTGCCCCTGGCTGAGCTGTGCTAAGTAAGATTTGGCGGCTGCCCTGGCCGTTCGCGTCGAAATCTCATTGCAATCGCCAATCGCAACCCGGACGCTGGCCGCACGTTTTCCTCCCTGTCGAAGATCGCCTTGGACAGTGAAGGTTCGCTTTCGCTTTCCGACGACAACGAAAAACCCTTTAAGTTCCGTATCCCGCGCAAGGAACCAACCCTTCTCCGGTGCCGTGAGCGCGGAAATCGCTTTATCGGTCAGCAGGAGGCGAATGTCTGGCATAAGCACTGTCTCGACAGTTAGAAGGTCACTTCTCAAACGGTTTTTAAAACGGTTTTAGCAAAACGGAGAGTTAAAAGCGGCCGATACGCCACGCTACGATATTATACGACAACCTCTTTATATCAAGAGATTAAACACCCAGAATTGGGGCTTTTGGAAAATTTCGGATACACCCGAAAAGCCAAAAAAACTGATTCGTAATCAGTAGGTCCCCGGTTCAATCCCGGGTGTCGGCACCAATCTTTTCAATGACTTACAGAGACTTTTACTGGTTTCAACTAACTGAACTGGTTTTCTGGGTCCCGCTGGGGTCCCAAGTTGGAAGCAGGCCCTATCAGGGCGAAATTACTCCCGTAAGCTGGGACCCAGCGTTAGGACCCAGAGCCATAGCCGGGCCCCAGAGTTAGGGGCAAAGCAAGAACGCATTCGCCGGTTCACGGACGCGGGAGAAATACCAACCCCAGCAACCTACGCACGATCTTCATCGTCTCCAGACTGACGGTGATCACGCGCGGCACCCGCTCCAACCGGTAGCGGGCGTTCTTTATGGTCTCGATGGCCCATTCGTTGGTGTCGTTCACAATCCCGCTTTCTTTGTCGGTTTTGACGCATTGGCGCTCTACGACCCAATCCAGAGCGGGCTTGCCGTTCACCACATAGCCGTAGGCTTCCAATGGGATGCTCGAATTACAAAAATTCGCTGACGAGACCGGATTGATCTTGCAGGTGTGCCATTATCCGCCGGGCACATCGAAATGGAACAAAATCCAGCATCGCATGTTCTGCCACATCACCCAAACCTGGCGTGGCAAGCCACTCGTCAGCCGCGTCGCCGTTGTCGATCTCATCGCTTCCACAACCACCAAGACCGGCCTGACGGTACGCTGTGAACTCGATGAGAATAGCTATACCAAGGCGATACGCGTTACCGACAAAGAGATGGCCGCCTTGTCTCCCCTACCCTTCGCTACCTTCAACCTCACCTTCATTAATTTCCTTAGCCACAGCCCCATGATTCAACAGCGCCACCAGTGCAAAAATACTGCCCCACCGAAGCCGTGCCGGTCAGCACAGCATAAGCCGCCTCGGCCGAACCCGCGACTACGTGAGATAGCTTGGCAATCGCGACCACATAGGTAATCAGCAACACGGTCAGCAATCGCGCCGATTGCGCGCTCGGCAAAATCCACACCATCAGAGCAATCAACCACCCAGCGAACATCGCCTTCACGAAAGTCACACCAAACGCGGCATGCACCGCCTCACGCCCGATCACCCCGAGCGACTGCACCACCGCATCCGAAAACACGCCATGCACCAGCAACAGCGCGGCAAATACCCAGGTGCCCACCAAATTCATCACCAGCACGATCGCCCATAACCGCCCGATCGCCACCGCCGTCGCCCCATCGCGCCGCGTCAACAACGGCAGCACCGCAGTCAGTGTGCTCTCAGTGAACAATTGCTGTCGCCCCAGCACCGCGATGACAAACCCAACGCTATAGCCAAAGCTTGCGATCAGATGCCGCCAGGTGCTCGCCGGCAGATCGGCCCGGATCAACGCCTCCGTCAGGAACGAAAAGCCCATCGACAAGCCGGCCGCAAATCCCGAAAGCGTCAGCGCCCCGATCGACCGCTCAAGCTCGTCCTCACCCTCTTCACGGATAATCTCATGGATCACCAGCGGTCGCAGCCCGGAATGCTGCGCCGCCTGAACCTGCTCGCCCTGATCCAGATGCGGCGAGTCCGATCCCGCAGCCTTGGAACCGTCAGCCACAACAAACACCCATCATCATGCGTCTCACTCTGTTCGAAGCGAAGCACATGATCATCGGGCCGGTCAAACTCAAGATCACTTCAGCAACGGTTTACTTGGTAAGGTATTTGGCTGTGACCGAGTAGCCGCACGGCGGTTGATACGTGCGAAATTCTCTCAGCCACCTATCTGACACGCTGGTGCCGGATGGGCCAGCGGCCATGTTGCCGCGTAAAAAGGCCGAACGCATGACCGCTTTCGAACCGCCATCAAATCTTGCAAGTTCACTCTTGAACCCAACGGGCTGTCCACGCATGGACCTTCCGCCCCTTGCGGAAACTTTCCCTCTGCAACACTACCGACGCCGAGCGGCCATTCGGACCCACATCGATGAACATGATGCCAGCGAATGACAGATCAAGTCGCGCCGCAAGCCCCATGTATGGACACAATAGTCAATCAAAATATTGCCCGATCCCACGCCAGCCTTGGCTCTCAGGGCTTTATCAAGAGAAAACTTCAGGCTAGCCACGGCGATCCACGTTCGCGCCATCATACTTGAGGCAAGGCGCAATTTTCCTTACCATGTTGGGTCTAGGCCAAAGCCATCAGGCTGGCATTGCCGCCAGCGGCTGCGGTGTTTCGGGGCTCCCCGCGTGCAAAGCCAGTGCCAAATCATTGGCATCAATGCCTATATGCACAAAATCGGCGGCAGGGCCTGATAATTGTGCGAGCAAGGCGTTTGCGGGCGGGCAATCAACAATTGCCCGATTGCCGGTGGCTAGGGCTGCAAAAATTTGCGGCCATGCCTGCTCGGCGGTTTCCGCCACGCAGAGAACCGAGCCACGCGGTTCCAGCCAATAGCGATTTCTCTCGCCGACCGGTCCGAGCAGATCGATATCGAGCCCCAGACAAGTATGCACGGGCACCAGAGCGATGCCCTGGGTCTGCAAGAATGCTCGAAACGCCTCGGCGGCGAGCGGCAGCTCGTGCGTTGCTATGGCTTTATCCGCCAAGGCGGGATTGAGGCTTGGCAAATAGAGCGGGCCACCCGCTTTTGGCCCTGTGCCTGACAGGCCATGGCCGCCGAATGGCTGCACGCCGACCACAGCGCCAATCATGGTGCGATTGACGTAAAGATTACCCGCGCGGATGCGGCGCGAGACCAGCTCGATTGTCTCATCGATGCGGCTATGCACGCCGAAGGTCAGGCCATAGCCTAGCGCGTTAACCTGATCGATCTGAGCGCCTAATTGCTCGCGCTCAAAGCGCAGCAGATGCAACACCGGGCCGAATATTTCGCCGCCGAGCACGCTGAGATCAGGGATTTCGATCAAGGTTGGCGCGATGAAGTTTGGGCCGGTGCAGGTTTCGGGCAATGGCGGCGCAAAAACCGGATAGTTGCAAGCGCGGAGGGCCGCGATATGGTCGGTGATGCGCGATGCTGCCGCGTTGTTGATCACCGGCCCAATATCGCTCGATAGCGTATCTGGCTTGCCGACGCGCAATTCCTGCATCGCCCCTTTCAGCATGGTGATGAAGCGATCGGCGATGTCGGCTTGCACCAGTACGATCCGCGCTGCCGAACAGCGCTGACCGGCGGAGTCAAAAGCCGAGATGACCAGATCGGCGACGGCCTGTTCAAGCAAGGCGGAGCTGTCGATGACCATCGCGTTCTGACCGCCGGTTTCGGCGACGAGCCGAACGGGATGGCCGGTTGGATCAAGCCTGGAGGAGAGACTACGTTGAATTGACCTTGCTGCCTCGGTTGAGCCGGTGAACAACACGCCGGAGACGCGCGGGTCGGCGACCAGCGCGGCACCCACTGCGCCATCGCCCGGTAATAGTTGCAGGGATGCAGGTGCGATGCCGACTCGATGCAGCAACCGCACCATCTCAGCCGCGATGAGCGGCGTTTCCTCGGCAGGTTTAGCTAACACCGCATGGCCTGCCGCCAGGGCAGCAGCAATCTGGCCGGTGAAAATCGCAAGGGGAAAATTCCACGGGCTGATCGCGACGATAATCTGGCTAGGCGCGTGGGATGCCGCGTGATCGAGACGCTCGGCCGCTGCCGCGTAATAGCGCAGAAAATCCACCGCCTCACGCACTTCTCCCATCGCTGCGGCCAGGGTTTTGCCCGCCTCGCGAAGCAATAGGCCGATGAAATGGGGCGCTTGCTCGATCAGTGCATCGGCGGCACCCCGCAAAATCGCGGCGCGGGCATGCGGCGTTGTCTCCGCCGATGCGGATGAAAATGCGGCGGCGATATCCGCGGTCATTGCATCCCGGCAGGTTCCAACTTGATCATGCGGGTTCGCTGGGTTCAGCACGGGGCGCGAATGATCCGTGCCATGATCGATCAGAGCGGGGATCGGCGCTGCTGTGATCGGGGTGCCGAAGGTTGCGCGCAGTTGAGCCTGCAACGCGGCAAGCACGCCGTCATCGGAGAGATCAAGCCCTGGTGAATTAGCTCGGACGGGGGCGAAAATATCACCCGGGAGCGCGATTTGCGCATGCGGCGCCCCTATCGGTGCCATTGCGCGGACGGTTTGCACCGGATCGGCGGTCAGTTTCGCCAAATCGATCGTTGGGTCAGCGATTTGATTGATGAATGAGCTGTTCGCACCATTTTCCAACAGGCGGCGCACCAGATAGGCCAGCAGCGTTTCATGGGTGCCGACCGGCGCGTAAATCCGGCAGGGGCGGTTCAGCTTGTCGGCGCCGACGACCTCATGATAAAGCGCACCGGCCATGCCGTGTAGGCATTGGAATTCGTAATCGCCAGGGCGGAATGTCGGGCCCGCCATGTGATAGATCGCGGCGAGGGTCTGCGCATTATGGGTGGCGAATTGAGGAAAAATTGCTTGCGGGGCGGCTAACATTCGGCGCGCGCAGGCGAGATAAGAAACATCGGTATGTGCCTTGCGGGTGAAGACCGGAAAGCCAGCAAGCCCATCGAGCTGGGCGCGCTTGATTTCGCTATCCCAATAGGCGCCTTTGACCAAGCGGACCATCAGGCGCCGATTGCTGCGCTGAGCGAGATCGATCAGCCAATCGATCACGAACGGGGCGCGTTTTTGATAGGCCTGCACCACAAAGCCAATGCCATCCCAGCCTTGCAGGCTTGGTGCCGCGCATAATTGCTCCAGCAAATCAAGCGAGATATCGAGCCGGTCGGCTTCCTCGGCGTCGATATTGATGCCGATATTATGCGCGCGCGCCTGCTCGACCAAGGCGAGCAAACGAGGGAGCAATTCGCCCATCACCCGGTCACGTTGCGCCCGGCTATAGCGTGGATGCAGCGCGGAAAGTTTGATCGAGATGCCAGGGCCATCAAGCAGATTTTGATGCCGACTCGCTTGGCCGATGGCGCTGATCGCGTGAGCGTAATCGTGGTTGTAGCGCGCCGCGTCAGCCGCTGTGAGCGCTGCTTCACCCAGCATGTCGTAGGAATAGCCAAAGCCACGCGCCTGCTGCTTGCGGCTATTGGCCAAGGCCGATTCAATGGTTTGGCCGATGACGAATTGTTCACCCATGAGCCGCATGGCGACATGCACGCCTTGGCGGATCAACGGCTCACCGCCTTTGGCGATTAGGCGGGTCAGCGCGGAGGAGAGGCCGGTTTCGCTCGCCGTGGCGGTCAATTTGCCGGTGACCAGCAAACCCCAGGTCGCGGCGTTGACAAAGGGCGAGCGGCTCGCGCCGACATGCTTACGCCAATCACCGCGACCGATCTTATCACGGATCAAGGCATCGCGGGTCGCGGTATCGGGGATGCGCAAGAGTGCCTCGGCTAGGCACATGAGTGCGACGCCCTCCTGGGTGGAGAGTGCGTATTCTTGCAGCAAGCTTTCCACCAAGCCGTGCTCGCCCTTATCGCGCAGCGCCGTAACCAGCCATTGGGCCAAGGCTTGCACTTGCGCGGCCTGATCCGCCGGACAGGAAGCGGCATCCAGCAAGGGCGGCAGGCAGTCCGGCTCAGGGCGGCGAAAGGCCGCACGAATGGCGGCGCGAAGCGGCGAATCATCGCTCGCTAAGGCGAAGGCAGCAAAATCAGAGTCGAAACCATTGTTCATGTCAGCATCTTTACAAAAAGAAACCAAAAATGATTTCTGGTGGAGACGATCAGAATTATACTATTCATATCTAAAGTTTTTTATCATAAATATTGTATATTGAAACTCTTCCAAAATTAAATTCAGTAAAAATTATCATAATTATTGTTGACTAAATATTAATGCATTCGATGTGGTATTATGGTGTCACCCGCCAAGATAGGCGGCGCGCACCTCAGGAGAGTGAAGGATCGTTGTAGAGTCGCCCTCCAGCATGATCCGACCAACCTCTAGGACATATCCACGATCGGCTAGCTTCAGCGCGGCTCGTGCGTTTTGTTCGACGATCAGGATCGTTACCCCGGTATCGGCAATGCCACGAAGGCTGCGAAAAATACTTTGGATGATGATCGGGGCCAGGCCCAGGCTAGGTTCATCGAGAAGGAGCAGTTTTGGCTTGGCAACAAGAGCTCGCCCGATGGCCAGCATCTGCTGTTCACCGCCTGATAAAGTACCGGCAAACTGTTCGCGCCGCTCCGCGAGACGCGGAAACATTGTATATGCAGCCTCGATACTTGCTCGGGATTCTTGGGGTGGGCGAGTAAACCCTCCAAGCTTGAGGTTTTCCGCCACAGTCAGCGTGCCGAACACACGACGCCCTTCTGGTGATTGGGCGATGCCACAGCGGACAATCCGGTCGGCACTCAAGTTTGTAATGTCGCGATCTTCGAAAATAATTTGACCACTGCTTTTCGGAAGTAACCCGGAGATGGCACGCATCAATGTCGTTTTGCCTGCGCCATTTGCGCCAAGAATCGCAACGACTTCACCGGGTTCAACGACGAGCGAGACGCCTTTGAGCGCTTCAATTTGACCGTAAGCGACGCGCAACTCGTTGATCTTTAGCAAACTCATACGTCCTCCTCGTCACTATCGCGCCCCAGATAAGCCTCAATAACATCGGGGTTTGCACGAACTGACGCGGCGTCGCCCTCGGCGATTTTACGCCCAAAATTAATGACAACAATGTGGTCGCTGACCTGCATCACGACATTCATGTCGTGCTCGACCAGCAGGATCGTCACCCCCGTTTCGCGAATGGCATAGATCGTCTCATTAAGTCCGGCCGATTCAGATTCGTTCAAGCCAGCAGCTGGCTCATCCAGAATGATCAGCTTGGGCTGCCCGGCGAGGGTCCGCGCAAGTTCGACGCGCCTTTGCACACCATACGAAAGTGAGGTCGCGGGGGAATCAGCGACACTATCGAGATCAAGGCGCCGCAGAATTTCGTGCGTGCGTGCGGTAAGTTCAGCTTCTTCGCGGCGCTGGGCCGGCAGGGACAAGAGGCCCTGCCACCATTGCTGTCGAGCAGCCAAATGGCAGCCGGCCCGAACGTTTTCGAACACGCTCATATCGCTGAATAATCGGATCGTCTGGAAGGTCCGGCGCAAACCAAGTCCGGCAACGCGCGCAGGCTTCGCGCCGGTGATTTCAATGCCCTGCCACCGGATTATACCGGCTTTCGGCTTGTAGACGCCGGTGATCAAATTAAAGACCGTGGTCTTGCCAGCGCCATTCGGACCGATCAATCCGACGATCTGACCCTCTTCGACGCCGAAACTTAGGTCATCGACTGCGCGCAAACCGCCGAAGCTCATGCCAACGCCATCAAGCTCAAGCAGAGCGGTCATGTGGCAATCCTTTTGCGCGGAAGCAGGCCTTGCGGTCGAAGGACCATGACCGCGATCATCGCAATGCCAAAAACGAAATATCGATATTCCGCGAGCCCTCGGAAGATTTGTGGCACGACGAACATCAGTGCCGTGCCGAACAAAACGCCAGGGATCGATCCCTGACCACCAACAATGACAATCGCAAATAAAGTTACAGACTCGGTAAACAAGAATGATGAAGGACTGACCGTTGAGAGTTGCACCGCAAAGAGCGTGCCGGCTAATCCCGCCAAACCTGCACCTAGGGCGAAAGCCAGGGTTTTCACCTTTCGTGCATCAACGCCGAGCGTGCTAGCCGCAAGTTCGTCTTGTTTGAGGTATCGCAAGGCGCGACCGAATTCACAGCCATCGAGATTGTGCATCAAGAGCAATACAGCGCCGAGCGCAACCCAATCCAGCCAGAACATCGAGCTTTGGCTTTCGAGTTGAAGCCCAAACAGCGTCGGCACACCGATGCCCGTAATGCCGTCCGATCCGCCGGTGATGCCGCCGGGATTATTTTGCATTGCCAGAACAAAAATTGCGTTGAACCCAATGGTCGCAACCAGCAAATAATCGCCGCGCAGCCGGATGAGCGGCGCGGATAGCAGGGCGCCGACGCCCGCAGCCACAAGCATGGCAACCGGAATGGTCAGTAGAATCGGGATATTCAGGGTCGTATTAAGGATGGCGGTCACATAAGCGCCGATGCCAAAATAGACGGCATGCCCCATGTCGAAAATCCCGGCTCGACCGAGAATGATGTCTTCCGAAAGGGCTGTAATCGCATAGATCGCAAAAAATGCCGCGACGGAAACCCAGGAACTGTCCAAGGCGAAAGGCAAGGCCAATCCAGCGGCCCAGATCAAGGTGCCTAATTTAGCGCGTCGCATCAAACTTTCTCCGCAACGCGCTCGCCGAGCAAACCAGTCGGCCTGACGAGCAGAATAACGATGAGCAGGCCAAACGTAATCGCATCTTGCCAAGAGCTCGAAACGTACCCTGCTGCGAACGCGTTGAATAGACCGAGCAACACGCCACCGAGCATCGCTCCAGGAATGTTGCCGATGCCGCCGAGGATTGCCGCGATGAAGGCGTAAAGCCCATAGGTCCATCCCATGGTGAAATAAGCCTCCCGGTAGTAGATGCCGATGAATAACCCACCGATCGCGCCGAGTGCCGGCCCAATGATAAATACGCTTGCGATCACTCGATTGACGTTAATTCCCATCAGCCGTGCAGCATCCTGGTCGATTGCCGCGGCACGGATTGCTGTGCCGAAACGTGTGTGGTTAACAAACAGGTAAAGAGCTATCATCAATACAAGCGACGCGAGAATGATCATCACTTGAACGAAGCTAATTGTGGCCCCCGCTAAATGCCAGGTAGTCGCGGGCAGCAGATTAGAGGGGAACACATGGACTTGTGGCCCCCAAACAAGCATGATGCCGTTTTCAATCATCATCGATGCGCCGAGGGCGGAGACAACTGCCGCCAAGCGATCGGCCTTGCGAAGCGGACGATAAGCAATACGTTCGAGTGCAACACCAGCCACAGCGATCACGATGACGGAGACGACAAAGGCAAGCAATAGGAGGCCGGCCCCGGGATGACCGCCGCCGGCCGCACTGGTTAGCGTGGTCAGCCCGATGAAGGCCCCAAGAATGCAAAGATCGCCATGGGCGAAGTTAATAAGACGCATAACGCCATAAACCATGGTGTAACCCAGCGCGATCAGCGCGAAGATGCCACCAACGGTCAATCCGTTAATGAGTTGCTGAATAAACGTGCCCATGGCGCTGATAGATTAATCGTTCTTCGGTGCGGGATAGCGGATTTTATAGCTGCCGTCTTTCTGAACAGCGAAAGCAACAAACGGACTACCTGTACGCTCGCCTTTAGCACTCCAAGCGAAGGTGCCGGTGAGACCTTGGAACGATTTCATACTATGAAGGTAGGCCTCCAATTTCGCCGGTTTGACCGATTTCGTAGCGGCAATTGCCTGCATCACCGCCCGCATACCATCGGCATTGGTGAGCGTAAAAACGGAAGGAGGTAAAGCGCCGTATTTCGCCTTGTAAGTGGCAACGAATTGCTTGGCGACCGGATAAGGCAGGTCGGCAGGAGCCGGCACATTGACAATGATCGACCCGGCTGCGGCCGATCCAGCGATTTTGGCGAAAGCCACGTTCTGGTTAGCGTCACCGCCAACGAACGCAGCCTTCATACCCAACTGCACCATTTGTGCGCGAATCAGACCGCCGTCCGAATAATATCCTGAGAAATATAGAACATCGGGATGCATCGACTTCAACTTAGTCAGCACTGGCGAAAAATTCTGTGACCCGGCGTTGATAAAAGATTTATCAACAACATTGCCGTGATCGGCTTTGATATCCCGCACCACAGCACCGGCGAGGCCAGTCGCGAAGCTTGAGTGATCGGTCAAAACGGCAATTTTCTTGAAATGCCGCACATCGACAAGGTAATGGGCCGTGAATTTCGCCTCCGCCGAATTTGGTGCGGCGTTGCCAAACCAGGTCTTGTAGCCGCGCTTGAGCAATTCATTGCTGGTGCCGTCCGATGTCTGAATCACGTTAGCGCGGGCATAAATTGGCTCGGCAGCCAATGCAGCGCCGCTGGTATAAGAGCCTATTACCGCAACAACGTGATCATTGACGAGCTGGCGCGCGCAAATGGCCGCCTGCGCTGCTTGCCCTTGATCATCACATACTTTGATCTCGATCTTACGGCCTAATAGTCCGCCCTTGGCGTTCTGCATCGCTGCGAGCAATTTTACAGCCCGCTCTATCCCCTGGCCTTCATCGGCATAAGTTCCCGTAATAGGCGCTTGTACCCCAATTTTGATCGGCCCGGACGCGGCATAGGCCGAGGGGGCCAACGCCATCCCCAAAGTCGCGCAGACGGCTAAGACTATCTTCGAACATTCCTGATGTTTTTTCATCGTTTTCTCCCTTATTAAAGAGCGCTGTTTCACATTGATCAGGCTCCACTTTGGCGACAAATTCATGGACATTGGCCGTTTACAGCCAAGCAAACGCCGATGAACAACGGCTGGAGGTCCTGTGAAGATCGGCGCGAAGAGATGTTAAATTAGTAAAAATCCGGAAATTTCGCAAGAACAATTCGTCCTTTTTTGTTGCCAAAAATGGCAATATAAGCTTATTTTCAGGAAATTTCCAGGAAAATCGACTATGAAAATTACTTTTGGAAGCAAACTTGATCGATTTGACCTCAAAATTTTGGACATTGTAGCACAGGACGGTCGCATCACTCTGACCGACCTTGCCGAGAGGGTTGGATTATCGAAAACGCCTTGCCAAGCGCGTTTCCGACAACTCATGGCAGATGGCTTTATCGAGGGATTTCGTGCCGTTCTGAATCCCGTTAAACTTGGATTGAGCCATATTGCATTTGTCGAAGTCAAGTTAAGCAGCACCAACGATCAAGCTCTTCGACGTTTTAATGAGGAGATAAAGAAAATAAACGAAGTAGAAGAGTGTCACATGATTGCAGGACGCTACGATTATCTGGTTAAAGTAAGAACCACGGATATTGCAAGTTATCGTCGGGTTCTTGGAGAATGCATATCAAGCATTCCCAACGTTGCAAGCACATCAACAAGCGTTGTTATGGAGCCAATCAAAGAGGCCGGCGGATCCAAGAAAATTTGACACGTTGAATCGGGTTATCGGCCGTTGCAGGATGGATCGGCGCGCGATTGTCGCTTGTGCGAGGTGTTGGTGCATGAATACGGCATTGCCAGGTTGACGAGGGCAGCGGGTGTCCGTAGCGATTTCGAATGCGGCCGCTCCGAGGGTCGCCCACCCGCGCCGTCGCCCAACAGCCTGACAACTCCGGCCAATCGGGCTGTCCGGCGGGCGAATGGGGTTGCAAGCCTCGGAAGCCGCCCGGCAAAAAACCGGCGATCGCACTGGTGGTTCCGGCATCGCCAGCGGGTCGACCAGGCTGGATATTCATCAGCTTTCCCTGAGCGGACAGATCCCGTAGCATCCGTATATAGGAACTGTGAAGCGAACTCGATTGCGTGCCACACACAGGACAGCAGGCATGGCCCGGTTCCCGTTCAGCATCACAACGATCGACCGAGACGATCCAGGCAAGTTCCCCCGATGCATCGGCGGTGACGGTCATATCCGGCGCGGGCACCCAGGATGCCAATGTTTTCATCCCGCTTGCTGTCGCCTATCGACGTTCGACGCAAGCTCGCCACGTTACACCGGGCTTAAAGCAGAGCCTAATTTTCGGCTTAGCGTGGGATTTTGGACAAATCGTGCAGCGAACCTACCGGGTTATATCACATCGCCAACAACACTCATTTTTGAGAACCCGGTTTAGCGCGACTGCGCCACGTCGATTTCCAGCAGCATCCGCACATAGCGCGTATACGGGACGCCATTGGCTTTGGCCTTAGCCTTCAGTGCTGCCAGCAGCGATGCTGGCAGGCGCATGTTCAATGCTGCCGACTTTGGTTCGATCTCGAAGCGCATAGGCTTGAATCCGGAAAGATCATATTGCGACAATTCGGCGTTGGCAACGAACGCCTCAGCGACCTCGTCGCTGTGCAGCGAGGGCATCTGCCTAGATTTGGTTTTCATAGTGATCGACCTCCTTCTGATGCATGAAGCGGGCACTGATGGGGCGAAGCTTGGTCTGACTATCGATCTCCAGGCGGATAAACACCAAAAAGACGTAGCGCCCGACCGACGTCTTCCCGATGGCCCGCATACGCGGTTCATCGGGGTTAGGATCGGCCATAACCGCTGGCTTGCCCAGCAACACTTGCTCGATCTCTTCCTGGGATACGCCATGCTTACCGCATTTCGGCCAGTTGCCGCTATCCCAGTCAAATCCCGCTATCTTAACGGCGCAGTGTATACTCGTTTGTAAAGACAAATGCAATGTAAATTGATAGAGGCAGGCATGTGCCGCACTGATTGGCACAAATCGTGGGCACAGGGCTACGATTGCAAGTCGACACATATCGAATAGACCGCTCGAGTTGGTCCGGAAATCTGTCGCACGCGGCCAACACTAAAAAATCAGGCAAGGCCAGGAAGCAGGATTTTTAAGCCATTGACGACCATACCCACAGCGATGGCGGCAAGGATCATTCCCATCAAACGCGTCATGATGACGCGCATTCGGGCCGAAAGTAGCTTGCCGATGGCGGCGGCGAAATAGAGCGCTACGAAGAGGGCAACAATCAGCACTGCTACGATCAAGGCGAAGGCTGCATAGTCGCCGACGCTGCGGGCTTGAGCCATATAGATAATCAGGGTGGCGATAGTGCCGGGGCCAACGATGAGGGGAAAGGTCATCGGGTAGAACGCGATGTTGTCATCCTCGTTATCTGGTCCTGGATCGGACTTCTTTTCGTGATCGCCGCGCTCATGGGCGGTGATCTGATGGCCGTTGAGCATGGAGAAGGCAATGCCGAGCAGGACAAGTCCGCCGGCGACACGGAAGGCGCTCACCGAAATCCCAAAAAAACCGAGGATGACATTGCCTGCCAGCGAGATGACCACGCACATGACCGCTGTATAGGTGACTACCTGAAGCGCGATCTTACGCTGCTCAGCGACGGTGTTGTCGGCGGTCATGGCGAGGAAGAACGGTAGGTTGATGAAGGGGTTCATGATGGCGAAGAGCGCGCCCAAAAATGTGGCGGCAAATGCTATGTTCATTGCTCTGATCTCCCCTGAGAGGGCGGCTCTCCGTGGTTGAGCCGATTTGAGGGTTGAATATGTGGTGGGATGATCGTCACCCCGTTTCAGACCCGATTCGCCTGGCCCAAGGTCAGGGTCAACGGATTGGCGCGTGGAAGTAGCCTTGGGCGGCGTCTGCAGCAGGGTGAACATGACGAGGTCAGGCGTCGATATCAAGATGCATCGCAGCCATTTCATTGGGTTAGTTGATCGTCCCTATATTGGCACAGTTGATGCCGTTGGGCCGTCCACCCCAGCACATCCGACGCACTGCATGCGGCAGGGCCTCCCTGGTCGGGCCGGATCAGAGCTTGGACTGATTTTCGCCGCGTGCCCATCCAACACCCCAGGACACGTCGCTCAAGGATTCAAAGGTAGGTTTGGCGAATAAATATTGAGCTGGATATCGCGCGAGCGAACTGCAAATTAGTGTTCACCGGGTTTTTTAACGCTTTAAGCAGTCGCATGAAACGCCTGACTATTTTTTGAGTGAGGCGATATGTATCAACCGGTTCGCATTTTGCGCGCCCGCCTGCCCCATTTTGCCATCGATAAAGCGCGCTCGCTTGATTCGTATGATTCTGTCGAGGGTGATCCGTTCTGGTTGCGTCCTGATGAGACGACTATGCCGAACCCGCCGAGCTATAAAGGTGGCAAGATCGTTCCCGTTGGCATGCCGGGCAGCGTCAAACCTGATTATTTATCACCCGATGCGGGTCAGGCTTATTTCGTGCACAAAGTTGAGCCGGATCAGTGATCGCGGGGGGTTGTGACGGGTGGGGGCCGTGGGCGGCGATTATGGGCGTGCGGTGCCGATGCGCGCTGGGGAAATGTCCCTAATTAGGGAAGAGAATAGCCGGATATGGACCTTGATATGCTGCATCCCCTCACTGCTTTTCCCCCTACGCGTGCGGCGGCGCTGGACCGGCTGGGCCGTTTTGCGCCGAAAGCGGGGGGCGCGTATGATGCGGGGCGCAATACTGATCCTGGACCTGATCAGCCCGGTGCGGTCTCGAAGCTCTCGCCCTATTTGCGCCGCCGCTTGATCACTGAGGCTGAAGTCACGGCTCGTGTGCTCGACCATCATAGCGCGCAGGCGGCGGAGAAATTTCTCCAGGAGGTGCTGTGGCGGACCTATTGGAAAGGTTGGCTGGAGATGCGCCCGGGCGTTTGGAACCGCTTTCTGCAGGAACGCGCAGCACAACGCGATCGCTGGGCGGGTTCGATGGATATGCAGGACGCCGAACAGGGGCGCACCGGCATCGAAGGGTTTGATGATTGGGCGCGCGAATTGGTGGCGACCGGCTATTTGCATAATCATGCTCGCATGTGGTTCGCGTCGATCTGGATTTTTACCTTGCGCTTGCCTTGGGTGCTCGGGGCTGATTTTTTTCTCCGCCATCTGCTCGATGCGGACCCGGCCAGCAATACGCTGTCCTGGCGTTGGGTGGCTGGCTTGCAAACCCGTGGCAAAACCTATTTGGCCACGACCGAGAATATCGCCCGCTATACCAAGGGACGCTTTGCCCCGGCCGGGCTGGCCCCCATGGCTGAGCCTTTGATGGAACCGCCGTTGGAGGCGCCGCGCCCGCTACCCGACGCTGAGAGCCGGATGCCCGATGAGCCGACCTTGCTGCTGATCACCGATGAGGATTTGTACCCGGAATCGATGTTTCCGGCGCGAGCGAATTTGAGCGCGGCGCTGATCGCGAGCGACCCTCACCTGCATGAGGGCGCGCTGTCTGGCGCATTTGCCGGCCAAGCCGCCGAGGATACGGCTGCGCGCGTGGCTGACTATTTTGGGATCGAGGTGCAGCGCACCGCTCGGCTCGATGCTGACAGTGTGATGAGGGTTGCTGACGCCGCGCATGTGCGCCAGATCATCACGCCCTATGCGCCGGTTGGCCCGGTGGCTTCAGCTTTGAGCGCACTCACCGCACCGCTCGCGGCTGCTGGCATGTCGCTGCGCACGCATCGGCGCTCCTGGGACGCGCAATTTTGGCCCTGCGCCGATAAGGGGTTTTTCTCGTTCAAAGAGCGGATTCCAGCGGGGTTGCGCACCTGCGGGTTGATTTGAACGCGATGCTCAATATCGTTTGGTTCAAGCGCGATTTGCGGATTACCGATCATGAGCCGTTGGTGCGCGCGTGCGCGGCGGGGCCGGTTTTGCCGCTTTATATCGTGGAACCCGGCTTATGGGCGCAACCTGACGCCTCTGCCCGCCAATGGGCGTTTGCCGCCGAGTGCCTCGGCGCGTTGCAGCACGACCTCGCGGTACGCGGGCAGAGGCTCGCGATCATGGTGGGTGAGGCTGTGGCGATTTTCCGGGCGCTGCATCAGGCGCATGGCATCAGCGCGATTTGGAGCCATATGGAAACCGGCAATGGCTGGACCTATGACCGCGATCGTGCCGTTGGGGCATGGGCGCGCGAGGCAGGCGTTGCGTGGCACGAATTCCAGCAATTCGGGGTGATAAGGCGGCTGCGATCCCGCGATGGCTGGGCGCGGCGGTGGGACCAGATGATGGCGAAGCCGCTGATACCAGCGCCTTCCGATATTCAGCCGCTGCCCGCCTCAGGCGGGCCATCGCTGCCCACCGATATCCCCACGGCGCAGACGATAGGCCTGCGCGCCGACCCCTGCCCTGGCCGTCAGCCAGGCGGGCGCAGCGCGGGGCTTGCCGTGCTCGATCAGTTTCTGGCGGTCCGGGGGCGTGATTATCGCTGGCGCATGTCGAGCCCGGTGACCGCGTTCGAGGCGAGCTCCCGCTTATCGCCCTATCTGAGCTGGGGGGCTTTATCGATGCGTGAGGTCGCCCAGGCGACGGCTGCACGTTTGCGCAACCTGCCGATGACCGACCCGGATGCCCAACGCTGGCGCGCTTCGCTGATATCCTTTGCGGGGCGGCAACATTGGCATTGTCATTTCATGCAAAAACTCGAAGACGAGCCCCGCCTCGAATTCGAAAATTTGCATCGGGCCTATGATGGCTTGCGACCTGCACAGGCCGATCAAGCCGTTCTCGCGGCTTGGTGCGCTGGCACCACCGGCTATCCGTTCATCGATGCCTGTATGCGCGCGCTCGATCATTTTGGTTGGCTCAATTTCCGTATGCGCGCCATGCTGACCTCGTTTGCCAGCTATCATTTATGGCTGCCGTGGCGGATGAGCGGGCTGCATCTGGCGCGCCAATTCGTTGATTACGAGCCGGGGATCCATTGGCCGCAAATCCAGATGCAATCGGGCACCACCGGTATCAATACGATGCGGGTTTATAATCCGGTGAAGCAGGGGCTCGATCATGACCCGACCGGGCAGTTCGTGCGCCGCTTCGTTCCTGAATTACGCGGCGTGCCGGACGCTTATATCCATCAACCCTGGCTTTGGCCGGCGGCTGCATCGCTCGGCTACCCGCCGCCGATCATCGATCACGAAGCCGCCGCCCGCGCGGCCCGCGCAGCCCTGCACGCGGTGCGGGTCGGGTCCGATCATCAGGCACAGGCGGCGAAAATTGCCGACCGGCATGGCAGCCGCAAAGCGGGCATCCCGATGACCGGACGCAAGCGTGGGGGACCGGCAAAGCCGGGTAAGCGCGGTTCGCCGGTTCGGCCGGGTAAGCAAGGTGACAGCAATCAGCTCAGCTTTGATCTTTGATTGGGCTCCGCGCACGATCATTGCGCGTGAGATTGGCGCTCACGGCTCGAGGATAATTTTTGCTGCGGCCAAATCACCGCGATCGAGTGTTTGAAACGCGTGCGATCCCGCGGCCAAGGGCATGCGCTGCACCCAACCGAGACCGCCGAAACCGCGCTGCGCCAGAGTGGTTACCACGTCGCGGAAATCGGCGTCGGTGTAGCAATAGCTGCCGCGAACGGTGATTTCATGGAGGGTGATGCGGCGCAAATCAAATCCGTCATGGCCGGGTAGCAGGCCGATATGGATGATGTGTCCGCCGGGTTTGACAAGGCGTGTGGCGGCGCGCCGTGTGGCGGTTGCGCCCACCGCATCGACCACGAGATCAACCGAGGACGTTGGCGGTTCCTCGGTGGTGCCGGGTTCATACACGCGGGCGAAACCCTCGGCATGGACGGTTTGGCGCCGTTGGATGCTCGGTTCGCCGAGCCAGATATCGTGCGCGCCGAAGCGCCGCAGAGCCAGCGCCGCGCCGAGCCCGATCGCTCCGCCCCCCAACACCACACAGCGCGATGCGGGCACGGGACGATCGAGCCCCTCGACGCCGATCCGCACGGCATGCCAAGACACCGCGAGCGGTTCGGCCAAGGCGGCGGTGGCAAAATCCATATCATCGGGGATGGGGGTTAGATTGCGCGCGGGAGAGACGACATAGTCAGCGAAGGCGCCAGGGCGCGGCGGCATCGAGAGGATTTGGCGGTGCGCGCAAAGCTGACTTCGCCCGCTGGTGCAGTAGGCGCACTGGCCGCAAACCACCAGCGGATTGATGGTGACGCGCTCTCCGCGGCGCGGTCCGTCGGCGATGGTGCCAGCAGCCTCATGCCCTAGCACAAGCGGCGCCGGGCGACGCTCGTCATGCCCGTGATAAGCATGCATGTCCGATCCGCAAATACCAACGGCGGCAA
>NCBV01000092.1 GCA_002279355.1 Acidiphilium sp. 37-60-79 | reverse complement strand
ACATTTCGTGGAAACTTCAAGCAAACCTCTTGCCGGTTGGAGTAGCAGGCAAGATGGGTGTTTGTCATGACAAACACGATGGGCCGGACTTACTCGCCTGCGGCTCGACGTAGGTTTTGACGCCAAGGATTAGAAACCGGAGCGCGTCATTTTCGCGTCATCGGCGCGTCGGTGCCGACCTTCATTTTTTGGTGTCAATTTCGTCGGTGCCGACGCCCGCAGCTTGCGAGGACGTCGGCACCGACGAACCCCTACCCCCTCGCTTGGGGGGATGTCAGTAACACCCCCCGAAATGTGCCAAATTGGCGCTCTGAAACCCGCAGAAATCCGCAGAAATCCGCCGTTTTTGCTTTTTTCGGCCCGATCGTTTCGAAAAACGTAACGAACTGCCTGTTTATTTCGATGTCGGATGCAATTTGACCACCTCGGCCGAGTAGCGCGCGACCGCTGCCGGGTGATCGTCGATTGACCCCCTGAACGCTCCTTCCGGCGTCACCGTGATGACCTTGGTGCGCCCCCGCTTCACCCGGATGATGGCCCCGACCCTTTCCAGCAGAGCGAGAGTCTCGGCTATGTTTTGTTTTTTCACGCCACGCATTTCGGCAAGATCGGCGGCGACCTTCGTGCAGGCATAGCCCTGCCATTCGAGATGGCGGGTGATGAGCAGCAGCGTGGCAAGGGCGGCGTCACGTTCTGCCGGTGTGGCGCTGGTTTTCATCAGCCGGGCCTGTACGGCATCGAGGTATTGATGGCTTAGGCTCACGTTTCCGCCTCCGTAGAGATCAAATTCAAGTTGCTTTGCTCGTCCGAGGCCCTTGGCCTGGTGGGCTATGAACCGCGCACGCTCGGCCTTCTCGGGGTCGGTCTCTGCCAGCGCCGCCTGGTCCAACAGCAGGGCGGCCTGTCCGTATCCCCCTCGCCTGCGGAGCTGCCGGGCCGTCAGATCGGCTACAGCGGCCCTAGGGCGCGGCCTAGGCGGTTGCCCGTCCAAGATCTCGCCCAGGCTTCTCGCCGGTGCTCCTGCCCGTCTGGAGGCGTCCTGCACGGTGCGGGCTAACTCGATGTCCTCCGTCGAGTAGCCCCGGCGGCGTAGTTCGGCGGTGGAAACGGCCATACACGACTCCCGATAGTCATCTGGTGGATGACTAAAGTCATCTGGTGGATGACTATTGTCAAGCATGTTTTCCCACGAGAAGCGCGGAAAACCAGCTTTTTTTGGCGTTACCTTCCGGCGGTATCCAGTTCTAAGAAGATTTTTAGAAGGCGATGGAAAGCCGCTAGCGCGTCTTGTCCATCTCCGTCGGCCCTCACGGGCCGCACTGGGAAAGCCGGTTAGGGGCTCTCTGCCCGGTCTAGGGCGCTCTGAGGTCAGCAAGAGGCTCTTGGGGACGGTGTGGGCCGGTCAGGGGCTCTCTCCCCGGCCTAGGGCGGCTCAGAGGCCAGCAAGAGGCGTTGAGTGCTTTGGTTCCGTTTCGTCGGAGCCGACTCTCTTTTTTGCCCCACTTA
>NCBV01000041.1 GCA_002279355.1 Acidiphilium sp. 37-60-79 | reverse complement strand
CAGCCATCGCAGGCCGATCATTCAACTCAAATCAGATCGGTAAAACCGTTGGTAATTGGGTAACGCCGATCGCGGCCAAAGGCCCGTGCGGTGATTTTGACGCCGGGTGGTGCCTGTCTGCGCTTATATTCCGCGCGGTCAACCATACGCCAAACCCGCATAACCGTTGCACGGTCATGGCCCGCCGCCACCATATCGGCAATCGAGGCCTCGCCTTCCACTAAGCCTGCTAATATCGCATCGAGCTGATCATAAGGCGGCAGCGTATCCTGATCGGTTTGGTTCTCTTTCAATTCGGCCGAGGGCGGTTTGGTGATCACCCGCTCAGGCATCACCGGCCCCATTGGCCCCTGCAAACCGCTCGGATGCTGCGCGTTACGCCATGCGGAGAGCGCAAATACGGTGGTTTTGTAAATATCCTTGAGCACTGAAAATCCGCCGCACATATCGCCATACAAAGTCGCGTAGCCGACCGACATTTCGGACTTATTGCCGGTGGTCAGCACCATATCGCCAAATTTGTTGGACAACGCCATGAGCAGCAGGCCACGCGTGCGCGATTGGATGTTTTCCTCCGTGCTGTCGGCGGCGCGCCCAGCGAAATGCGGCGCCAACGCACCGCCAATGGCCGTCGTCACCCCTTCGATCGGAATGGTCTCATAGCGAATACCTAGCATTTGCGCGCAGGACGCCGCATCCTCGAGGCTCTCTGGACTGGTATAGCGGCTCGGCAGCATCACCGCCCGCACCCGCGCCGCGCCCAGCGCATCCACCGCTACCGCCGCCGAGAGCGCGCTATCGATCCCACCGGAGAGGCCCAGAATAACGCCGGGGAATTTGTTTTTATTGACATAATCGGCCAAACCCAGCGCCATCGCTCGATAGATCAGCTCCAGCCGCTCTGGTTCGATCGGCAATGGATGGGGCGCCGCGACCAACCCCTGCGCCTCGCGCCGCCACGTGGTTAGAGTTACGGCCTCCGCGAAATGCGGCATTTGCAGCGCAAGCGCACGATCAGCATTCAGCACGAACGAGGCACCATCAAACACAATCTCATCCTGCCCGCCGGTGAGGGCGGCAAATACGAATGGCAAGCCGGTTTCCACCACGCGGCGAAGGGCCAGTTGCAGCCTTTGGCCCTGTTTGCGATCCTCAAAGGGTGAGCCATTGATGCTCAGCAGCAATTCCGCTCCACTCTCGGCCAAGGTTTCCGGCACGGCGGGAAACCACCAATCTTCGCAAATCATTAAGCCAAGCCGGAATCCGCGAAACGGCACCGGGCCAGGCGCGGGGCCAGGCGCAAAAACTCGCTTCTCATCAAAAACACCATAATTTGGCAATTCATGCTTGGCGCGGCGCGCGATAATTGCCCCGCCATCCAGCACGAACGCAGCATTATGCAAGGCACCATCGACCCGCCAAGGCAGTCCCACGATCAATCCAGGCCCGCCATCCGCCGTCTCTTCGGCAAGGCGCTGCGCCGCCGCCTCGCACGCCGCAACGAAGGCTGGCTTCAGCACCAAATCCTCCGGCGGATAGCCCGCGATGCCCAATTCCGGCGTTACCACCAAATCCGCGCCCAGGCGCTGCCCTTCGGCGCGGGCTGCGCGTATTCGGGCGATATTATGATCAATAGCACCTACATGAAGGTCGAGCTGGGCGATGGCGAGGCGAAGCGTGTCGGTCATTTATTGGTGATAGCGCGAAAACCACGCGCCGTGCAGCCCATCGACCGCGACCCCAGATCGATGCGGATCTGCCATGATTTCGCCACGGCCCGTCAGTAACAAAGTTATGCGCAATCGCGCGAGCCGCGAACCATCCCGGCGGCCACTCAGGGAAGGGCTGCTATAATTTTTTTGGAGTTACAAATGAAAATCGGATCATGGGCAAAAATGATCGCGCCGACGCTGGCGCTGATTGCCGTCATGGGCATGGCTGGCACAGCCCAGGCTCATAAGAAAAAGACCACGAACAGCACGACGACATCGAGCACTATGTCCAAAAAACATATGGCTAAAAGCCACATGTCAAAAAAATCGGCTTCAAAAAAATCGACCTCGAAGGGCCACCTGACCGGCTACAAGTCCGAAACCGAAGCCAAGGCCGCTTGTGGCATGGGTGGCGTTGCGTGGCATGCGACCGGCAGCAAGGCGTTCCATGTCGCCGGGTCGAAATATTTCGGCAAAACCAAGCATGGCGCCTATGTGTGCGAAAAATCCGCTTTGTCGGACGGTTTGCACAAGGCCAAGAACTAATCCTGACGTAAAAGTTTCGTTTGACGTCCGACCGGATTTATCTGTTATCAGTAACAGATTGATTCGGTCGGCGTGCATTGGTGTGCGCTGGCACAACAGGAGGAAAAAATGGGATTATTCGATGATATCGCGGGCATGGCGAGCGGCATGCTAGGCGGCAATGCGCCGCAATCGGGCGTGCAGGGCCAAGTGATGAATATTTTGCAGCAAAATGGCATTTCCGGCGTTTCCGGGTTGGTCCAACAATTTGAGCAAAGCGGCCTTGGCGCGCATGCCGCATCATGGGTTGGTAACGGCCAAAATCTGCCCATCTCCGCCGATCAGGTGCAACAAGCGCTCGGCAATCCGATCATCGAGCAAGTGGCGCAGAAATTCGGTATCAATACCGCCGATGCTGCGCAATTGCTCAGCCAACATCTCCCCAACGCCGTCGATCAAGCCACACCGGACGGCACCGCGACTGGCGGCAATTAAGTCGAGGCGGGTTTCAGTCCAAATTGGTACGATAATTGCCGCCATGGCTGCGCACTTTCCGAGCCATCGGGAAGTGCGCCAGGCGGCATTGCGACAAAATCAGCAATCAGCGATGTTTTAACTCCAAACACCGCGTCACTTTCTAAATATTGATCTCCGGCCACGAACACATGGGTCACCAGCATCTGGTACCCAGGCGCGGAAATCATGAAATGCACATGGGCTGGCCGCCAAGGGTGGCGATTGGTGGCGCGGAGCATCGCGCCCACCGGTCCATCATCCGGGATTGGATAGGCTGCTGGCACTATGCTGCGAAACCAAAATCGACCAGCCGCATCGCTGCAAAGCCTTGCGCGCAACGCAGACAAGCTACGCTCAGGGCGCTGTACATCATAAAACCCCTCGGCATCGGATTGCCAAACATCAATCGCTGCACCGGCGAGAGGCGTCCCCTGCGGATCCACTACAGAACCATCGACAAATAATAATTCGCCCGCCACACCCGCACTGATATCGGCACCATTCGCGCATAAAGGCGCATCGGCCACATGAAACGGTCCCAGCACGGTGGTTTCGGTTGCCCCATCTGGCATCCGATGATTGATCGCGTCAATGAGCATCGAGACGCCCAGCACATCGGCGAGTAAAATGAACTCTTGGCGCCGCTGATTGCTGATCTGTCCGGTTGCGGTCAAAAACTTGGTCGCCGCCTGAAACTCCTCGAAACTCGGCTCCACCTCGCGGATAAAACCATGCATATGCGCGACCAAACTGCTCATAATCTGGCGAAGCCTGGCATCCGGCGTGCCAGCGAAGCTCGTTTGCACGGCATTGGTAATGGTCTGCTCATCAAAATCGCGCATGCTCGCTCCTGATCCAGCCGAGTCCGGCTGGTGCCGGGTGAGGGATTTGAACCCCCGACCTTCGGTTTACAAAACCGCTGCACTACCACTGTGCTAACCCGGCGCGCCGATTGAGTTGATTTATCATGTCGGATAATTTTGTGCAGCCCCCAACCATGCGCAGAGCAGGATTACGCAATCTGATCGGAGGGGGCTTGTCGGTCGCGCGTCACCGCCCTATACCGCGCGGCACCGGTGTGGGGCCATAGCTCAGTTGGGAGAGCGCCTGAATGGCATTCAGGAGGTCGTCGGTTCGATTCCGATTGGCTCCACCAGTTTTCTGGTAATCGCGTCCCCCGCTTGGATATCCGAGGCTGACGCGGTAAGCCCCTGGCATGTCGCTCGCCCCTTACGCTTCCGATCCTGCTCGCTCACGCGGCCGCCAGCACGCGGAGCCGTTGAGCGCCACGCGCAGCCCGTTCCAGCGCGATCGCGACCGCGTGCTGCACTCCACCGCCTTTCGCAAGCTGCAATATAAAACCCAGGTTTTCGTGATCCATGAGGGCGATTTTTATCGCACCCGCCTCACCCACAGCCTGGAGGTGGCGCAGATTGCCCGAAGCCTCGCGCGCGGCCTGGGGCTGGATGAGGATTTAACCGAAACACTCGCCCTCGCCCATGATTTGGGCCATCCGCCCTTCGGTCACGCGGGCGAAGCCGGGCTGAACGCGGCACTCGCGGCCCATGGCGGGTTCGATCATAACGCCCAAAGCCTGCGCAGCATCACGCTGCTGGAATGCCGGTATCCATCGTTTGATGGGCTGAACCTGACGTGGGAATCGCTCGAAGGGATTGCCAAACATAACGGGCCGCTGCCCAGCCCCCCGGCTTATATTGCCGCCTTTGACGCCGCCTATCCGCTTGATCTTACCCACCAAGCGGGTGCCGAAGCGCAGGTGGCTGCCCTCGCGGATGATATCGCCTATCACGCGCATGACCTTGATGACGGGTTGCGGGCTGGCCTGTTCGCGCTGGATGATTTGATTGATCTGCCGGTGGTGGGGGCGGTTTTGGCCGAGGCGCGCGGACTTTCGACCGATCCGCGCCGGATTCGCGCCCATATGGTTCGCCAGATGATCGGCGTTTTTGTCACCGGCGCCTTGGCCGAAAGCCACCAGCGACTCGCGCGTTTGGCACCGTCGTCCGCCGACGCGATTCGGGAGGCTGACCAGCCGGTCATTGGCTTTGGCCCGCCTTTGGTCGCCGCCAATCAAGCGATTCGCAGCTTTCTATATTCGCGCATGTATCGCCATTGGCGGGTCAACCGGATGACCCATAAGGTTGAAACCGTGGTCCGCGACATGGCAACTTTGTTTCTCGACCGGCCAGACCTGCTGCGCGATGATTGGCGTGATCGCGCTGGCCCGCCCCATAGCCAAGAGACCGCCGAAATTGTGCGCGACTATATTGCGGGCATGACTGATCGTTTTGCCCTCGATGAGCATCGCCGCTTGATCGATCCCTATTCCGCTGCCTGAGGTTGATATGTCTGACAATTTGTTTACCCACCTGCGCGAGATTGTGCTCGCCACCATGCGCCGCCTGCATCCGGACTTGGGCCAAGATGCGCTCGCGCGGATCGAAGTGACCCCCACCCGCGAGGCCGCGCATGGCGATATGGCGACCAACGCCGCCTTGATCGGCGCAAAACCGCTTGGCGAAAATCCACGGGCACTGGCCGCCAGCCTTGCCGCTGAGCTCGCCACCCACAAGCTGATCGCCAAGGCTGAACCGGCTGGCCCAGGTTTTATCAATATTTCGTTGCACGACGCGGTTTGGCAGGAGCAACTCCCGGGGATGCTGCGCACCGGCGTTTCCTATGGCGCCAGCCGCCTCGGCCAGGGAGCGCGCGCCAATGTCGAGTATGTCTCGGCCAACCCGACCGGACCGCTGCATGTCGGCCATTGCCGGGGTGCCGTGGTTGGCGATGCGTTGGCCAATCTGCTCGCCAAAGCGGGGTTTGCGGTCACCCGCGAATATTACGTCAATGACGCCGGCGCGCAGGTGATTGCGCTCGCCTGGTCGGTCTATTGGCGCTATTTGCAAGCGATTGGTACAGATTTGACCGAAGCGGATTTCGCCGCCGCCACGCCAACCGGCTTACAATATTCGGGCGATTATTTGATCCCGCTTGGCGCGCAGCTCGCCAAAATCCATGGCACCGCCTTGGCCAGCGCCGAGCGCGGCATCGCCGATCCGGCTTTGTGGCTCGATATCGTGCGCGATGAGGCAATCAGCGCGATGATGGCGCTGGTGCGTGACGATCTGGCGGCCCTGGGGGTGCATCATGATGTGGTCACCAGCGAAGCCGAGATGATCCGGTCCGGCGGGGTCACGCGCGCGGTCGCAACGCTTGAACAACACGGCTTGCTGTATCAGGGCGTGCTGGAGCCGCCTAAGGGCAAGACCCCGGATGATTGGGAGCCGCGCGAACAAACCTTGTTCCGCAGCACCGATTTCGGCGATGACGTTGACCGCCCGGTGCGCAAATCCGATGGCTCCAACACATATTTTCTCAATGACATCGCCTATCATGCCGATAAAATCGCCCGTGATTTCGCCCTGCTGATCGACGTGCTCGGCGCCGATCATGGTGGCTACACCAAGCGCATGCAGGCGGCAGTGAAAGCGATAGGCGGCAATAGCGCACCCGATTTCGAGATCGTGCTGTGCCAGATCGTGCGAGTGCTCAAGGACGGTGTGCCGATGCGCATGAGCAAGCGGGCGGGCACTTACGTCGAATTACGTGATCTGATCGATGCGGTGGGCGCGGACGTGGTGCGCTTTATTATGTTGATGCGTAAATCCGATGCGCAGATGGATTTTGACCTGGATGCCGCCGTTGCCCAGACCCGCGAAAATCCGGTTTTCTATGTGCAATATGCGCATGCGCGCTGCCGCTCGGTGCTGCGCGCTGCGGCTTCAATGGATGGTCTTGGCGAGGTTGATGACGCGAGCTTGGCGCAAGCTGATCTGACGTCGCTCACCGCCCCCGAAGAATTGGCACTGATCCGCCGCCTCGCGGCTTGGCCCCGACAGGTGGAGGCCGCAGCGATCGCGCGTGAGCCACACCGAATCGGATTTTTCGTGTATGAGGTCGCGTCCGATTTTCATGCACTCTGGAACAAGGGCCGCGATGACACGTCGCTTCGCTTCATTCGTTCGGACCAACACGCCGAAACCCGCGCTCGGCTTGCGCTGGTCGCTGCGACCGCGTTGGTCATTCGCTCCGCTCTGGCCGTTATGGGCGTTACCCCGGTCGAGGAAATGCGGTGAAGTGCAACAGGCTGTGATCAGGCGGGGAATCGGCGCTTATGGATGACGACGATCTCGAAATTCCACCGTACGCTCATCCGCAATTGCGCGAACGGCGCATGGATGACGCGACGCGCCGGATCATTCTCATCGCTGGCGGGCTCGGCATTGGGGTGATCCTGGTGGCAATCGGCTGGAATGGATTGCATGCCGGGCTCGGCCCCCCGCCAGTGGTCAAACCGCTCGCCACGCCTATGCGCACGATCCCGGCCAATCGCGGTGGCTTGCAGGTGCCTGGTGCGAATGAGCCAATTCTCTCTGGTGCCCCCCCCACGCCACCGCATCTCGCGCCGCCACCGCCATCGCCGGATCTGGCGCCGCTGGAAGCCGCAAAGCCCATGGGCGTCCCGGGATCAAACACGTCCAGCACATCGCCAACGCCACTGGCCCTGCCCTTGCCGCCAGCCCGTGCCCTGGCCGCACCAGCCGTATCTGCGCGGGCGATGCCGACGGAAACCAAGCCCTCGGGTCCACCATCGCACGCCAGTGCACCTCCCACCAGCGCGTCGATCAACGCGACGCCAACCAATCCAGCCCCAACAACGTCGTCGCCAACCAGCACCGCAGCGGGAGCGAAAACCCCGCAGCCAGTGTCCAACGGCCCCGCCTCGGTGCAGCTCGCCGCACTCCCGTCGCACGCGGGAGCCATGCAGGCTTGGCAAACCTTGGTGGCCAGGGTGCCGACCATTCTCGGCGGCCTAACGCCGCATATTGTGTCGGGACAGGTTCATGGCCAAACCTACTATCGGGTCCGGCTGAATTTTTCCTCCCCTGCCGAGGCCGCCATGTTTTGTGCGAAATTACACGCCCGTGGCGTTCCATGCTATCAGCCGCATTCATAATCAATTCAACGTCTGGGTCCTTGCCATGAAAGCCGCCATTGTTGGAATCTCCGGGCCTGAGCTGACCGAGGCCGAACGCAGCTTGTTCGCCCATCTGCCGCCCGCCGGTATCATTCTGTTCTCCCGCAATATTCAAAGCCCCACCCAGCTCCAGGGATTGGTCGCGGATCTGCGCCGCGCCCTTCCCGCCGATGCAGTGCTGATGCTTGACCAGGAGGGCGGACGGGTGGCGCGATTAGGAGCCCCGCATTGGCCCGCCTTACCGTCGGCCGCCACGCTCGGCGCGCTCTGGACCCATGATCCCGCCGAAGCGCGCATCACGGCATGCAAACGCGGCATGGCGTTGGGCCTGATGGCACAGGCTGCCGGAATCGACGTTATCACCGCCCCGGTGCTTGATGTGCCGGTTCTTGGATCGGACAAAGTGATCGGTGATCGGGCCATCAGCACCGATCCGGTCGCGGTCGGTGTGCTTGGCGCCGATATCGCTGCCGGGATTCTCAGTCAGGGTGTCCAACCGGTGATGAAACATATCCCAGGCCACGGCCGTGCGACCATCGATAGTCATGTCTCGCTCCCGCGCGTTGCCACCAAGCAGCTTGACCAAGACCTTGCACCCTTCGTGGCGAATGCCCGCCTGCCCTGGGCGATGACCGCGCATATCGTCTATGAAGCCTGGGATGCGGTTCGTCCGGCGACCGTGTCCCCCCGGGTGATCGAGGAAGTCATTCGTCGGCGCATTGGCTTCCAAGGCATTCTGGTCAGCGATGATTTGGCAATGGGCGCCATGACTGGCGATCCCGCCAGCCGGGCGCGCGATGCGCTGGCTGCGGGCTGCGATCTTGCCTTGTTCTGCTCAGGTGATCTGATCTTGAACCAAACGGTGCTCGAAGCCGCGTTCGTGCTAAGTGCCGCGAGGGCCGCTGAGATGAAATTCCGGCAGGCCGATCTGCTCGCTACGGATTTTGCCGCTGCGCCGATCCCTGTTCTCGCCGACGCGATGCCATGAGCCGGGATCGATTCGGGACATGACCGAGGATCATGGCCTCGGTATCGCCCTCGCTATTCTAGCCTTCGTGATTGCCGTTATTTTACATGAACTCGCCCATGGCTACGTGGCCCGTGCGCTTGGCGACAGCACGGCGTCGCAGGCCGGTCGATTATCGCTCAACCCGCTCAGCCATATTGATCGGTTTGGCTCGGTGCTGCTTCCGTTGATGCTCTATATCGGACAGATGCTCACGCTGGGTCGGGTTGACTTTATGTTTGGCTGGGCCAAGCCGGTGCCGGTCGATCCCAGCCGGTTTCGCTATCCGCGCCAGGGCATGGCGATCGTCGCGGTCGCCGGTCCCGCCACCAATTTTGCGCTGGCACTCCTTGGGGCGTTTGGTCTTGCGACGTTTGGCGCTCATGGGCTGAGCGGTGCGTTCTTTGTTGATTTTATCCAGTTCAACCTGCTCCTCGGCCTGTTCAATCTGCTCCCACTGCCCCCGCTTGATGGCGGGCGCATCGTTGCCGGGATTTTACCCGCCCGCCTTGCTCTTTATTACGCGCAAATTGAACGGGCGGGAATTCTCACAATTCTTGCCGTCGTGCTCGTGTTGCCATGGGCGCTCAGTCAAATCGGCATTCATTTCGATCCGGTTGGCGCGGTGCTCAACCGGCTGGTTCCCGGCATCGGCAACATCATGTTGCGACTGGCAGGCGCCCATGTCCGATTCTGAACCCAATAAGGCCGATAGCGCCCATCGGCTGATCCTGGCACTCGATGGTTTTGAAGGCCCGCTCGATTTGCTGCTCGATCTGGCACGGGCGCAAAAATTTGATCTTGCGCGCATTTCGATCACCGCCTTGGTCGATCAATATCTGGCCGTGATCGAAGACGCCCGGCGCATCCGGCTGGAACTTGCCGCTGACTGGCTGGTCATGGCCGCTTGGCTCGCCTGGCTGAAATCACGCCTGCTATTACCCGCCGATAAAATCGAGGCGGTCGAGGCTGAACGCGCCGCCGAAGACCTCGCCGAGCGGCTGCGCGAACTCGAGGCGATGCGCGGTCTCGCGGCTTGGCTGAACGGTCGACCTGTGTTGGATCATGACGTGTTTGCGCGGGGCGCGCCGGAGGATTTCACCGAAATTGATCGTTCTGGGCTGAAAGTTGATCTGCCATCGCTGCTCACCGCCTATCTGGCTGCCCGCCGCCGTGGGTCATCGAGCCATGGCTATCAGCCCAAGCCGATGCGTTTCTGGTCGGTTCAGCAAGCGCTGGAACGGCTCAGCCGGATGCTGCCGATCAGTCAAGATTGGCACACGCTCGAGCAATTTCTGCCGCCCAACGCCGATGAGGCCGCGCCGCCCGACCCGTTGGCACAGCGCGCCGCCTTGTCGAGCACGCTGCTGGCTGGGCTGGAACTAGCCCGCAACGGTGCTATTTCACTCCAGCAGGAAGCCCCCTTCGGGCCGATCCGCCTGCGCCGCGCTGAGGAGTCTCGCGCCCATGACTGAAGCCAGCCCACCGCTCAGCACCGCCGAACGGCTGCTGGAAGCCGCTATTTTTGCCGCACGCGAGCCGGTGCCGCTGCGCACCCTGGCCACCTTGCTGCCCGATGGCGCTGATCTCGACGCGACGATTGAGGCGGTGCGTCGCCGTTATCAAGGCGCTGGGGTGGACCTTATAACCATCGGCCAGGGGCTGATGTTTCGCACCGCGCCAGACCTCGCGGGCGCCTTGCGCAAAATTATCGAGGTACCGCGCCGCCTGCCGCGCGTGGCGCTCGAAACCTTAGCCATCATTGCCTATCATCAACCGGTCACGCGAACCGAAATCGAGACGATCCGTGGCGCGAGCCTGTCGCAGAACACGCTGGACGCACTGCTGCAAGCCGATCTGGTCGCCCCGCGCGGCCATAAAGAAGTGCCGGGTCGGCCAACTTTATGGGGAACCACGCCGCATTTTCTGGCAACCTATGGCCTGCGTGACCTGCGCGATCTGCCCAAGCGGAGTGATTTGCTGATCGAGCCCGATCCGCCCAAACCGGCCGAGCCGCCGACTGAGCTGACGCCCGAGCCGCTCGCAATCCTTGACCCCGCCGATCAGACTGCTAGAGCAGCGACCGATTAAGCGGACACGCGACCGGGCGGTGCCGCTTGGGCGCGCCGCGACAACAGTGAGCGAGAATGTTCGGATTTTCCTGGTCAGAGATTGGCGTAATTCTGGTGGTGGCTCTGCTGGTCATCGGCCCGAAAGATTTGCCGGTGGCAATTCGCACCGCAACCGCGGCCTTGCGCAAAATGCGCGGCTTGGCGGGCGAATTCCAAGGCCATGTGCAGGACTTGATGCGCGAGGCGGATTTGGCTGATGTGGGATCAGAGTTGCGCAGCCTGCGCAATTTTGACCTGAGCAGCGCCATTGAGCGCCATATCGACCCGGTTGGCGATTTGCGCCACGCTTTTGACCCCACCACCGGCGAAGAAACCCCGTCGATCGGCGATGCCGCCGCCTTCGGCAACAGCTACACCGGCTATGATAGCGAGGCCGCCTTGCCCCCCGATGCGCCTTCTTTCATTCCACCCGATGCCGCGCGCAACCGGCCGATCCCGGCCTTCATACCCCCTGGCACGCGAATCTGGTAAGACACTCTCATGGATATCGATCCCACCGAACCCGACGGCAAGCCGGAAGACCCGATCAACGACCGGGAAATGCCTTTGCTCGACCATTTGGCCGAATTGCGCAAACGCCTGCTCTGGTCGGCGGCCGCCTTTTTGGTGGCGTTTCTGATCTCCTATTATTTTGCCAAGGATGTCTATTATTTTCTGGCGCAGCCGCTGGTGCATATTCTCAAAGAGCGCGGCCAGAAGCCTGAGCTTGTCTATACAGCGCTGTATGAGGCGTTTTTCACCTATGTGAAGGTTGCGATTTTCTCCGCCGCCTTCTTCTCGTTTCCGATTATCGCGACCCAAATCTGGATGTTCATCGCACCGGGCCTGTATCGCAGCGAAAAACGCGCGTTGCTGCCCTTCTTATTCGCGACACCGATCCTGTTTTTCGCAGGCGGCGCACTGGCTTATTACGTGATTTTCCCAAACGCTTGGAAATTCTTTCTGAGTTTCCAAACCAGCCCCGCGAACCAGAATTTCCAAATCGACGTGCTGCCCCGCGTGTCAGATTATCTGAATTTGGTAATGAAGCTGATTTTCGCCTTTGGCCTTTGTTTCGAACTGCCGGTGCTGCTCACCTTGCTGGGCCGTGTTGGTATCGTCACGGCGGCCGGGTTGAAAAAATACCGCCGCTACGCCTGGGTCGGCTGCTTTATCGTCGCGGCGATTCTCACGCCACCCGACGTGTTCACCATGACCGGCTTGGCACTCCCGCTGATTTTTCTGTTCGAGATGTCCATTTTTGCGGTCAAGCTGGTCCAGCCAAAACCCGCCGACGCATCGTAACGAGTATCCTCCATGCATGACCTCAACGAAGTTCTCCGCCAGGGACACAAATTTGATGAAGAACTCGCCCGCCGTCATCATGCGGGGTTGCCTTCAACTTTTCTAAGCCGGACCGGGGAGCGCAAGGCCGCCCTGGCCCAGCTCCAGGCCCATCAGGCCGAGCGCAACCAGCTTGCCGCCGCCATTGGCACGGCGAAGCGCCAAGGTATTGATACGGCGACATTTGAGGCGCAAGGCATCGCGCTGCGCCAAACCGTTGACCAGCTGACCGAACGCGTTGGGGCGATTGACGCCGAACTGCATGAAATTCTGGCCTCCTTGCCCAACAGCCTCGATCATGAGGTGCCACCTGGTCTCAATGAAGCCAGCAATGTTGAGAAATCACATTCCGGCCAAATCAAGAATTTTGCGTTCCCACCGCGCGAACATTTCGAGCTTGGTGAAGCGCTCGGCCTGATGGATTTCACGACGGCGGGCAAAATCGCGGGCGCACGATTCACCGTGTTGCGCGGCGACCTCGCCCGCTTGGAGCGCGCTCTTGGTCAATTCATGATCGATTTGCATACCAGCAAGCACGGCTACACCGAAATTGCGCCCCCGCTACTGGTCAATGACGCCACCCTGTTCGGCACCGCGCAATTGCCGAAATTCGCCGAAGATTTATTCAAAACCACCGATGGCCGCTGGCTGATCCCGACAGCCGAAGTGCCGCTTACCAACCTCGTTAGCGGAGAGATCATCGATGTGGCCAAGTTGCCGCTGCGCTTTACCGCGCTGACGCCGTCCTTCCGCTCAGAAGCAGGCTCAGCCGGGCGCGATACCAGGGGCATGCTGCGCCAACATCAATTCTGGAAGGTCGAGCTGGTCTCGATCACCACGCCGGACGCCAGCGCCGATGAACATGAACGCATGACGATTTGTGCTGAAACCGTGCTGAAGGAATTGGATCTACCCTATCGCCGCATGCTTCTATGCGCCGGTGATACCGGTTTCGCCGCCGCCAAAACATACGATCTTGAAGTTTGGCTTCCCGGCCAAGGCACGTATCGCGAAATTTCGTCCTGCTCGAACTGTCACGCCTTCCAGGCCCGGCGGATGAATGCGCGCTATCGCCCAGCGCAAACCGGCGCCAAGCCGGAAAAGCCTGCCTTCGTCCATACGCTGAATGGTTCGGGCGTCGCGGTCGGCCGCGCCCTGATTGCGGTTTTGGAGAATTATCAAAATCAAGATTCCGTTGGATTTCGGAATCAGAGTGGACACTAGAAAATTCAATGATTTAGTGGCCTGCTTATCCCTGAAATTCATCTCATGAATTTCAGGGGCAGGACATTAGAGCATTATCCGTTCGCATTGGCTCACGGACAATGCTCTCGCTCATCGTTTTGGCGAGCAACCATTTGTGCGCGCAATGCGCTAAACGTTGTCACCTTCGCGCCGGTGCGAGCAGCGATTTGCTTAAGAACCGCCTGATACCGGGTCGGCGGGGCGATACCGAGCCGCGCGCGCACCACATCAACATCCTCCGCCAACAGCAATTCCAAATCCTCGCCCGGTAGCCAATCGGCTTGTGACCCATGCAAGGCGGCCTCGCGCACAGCCTCGGCGACGCCTGATATTTTTAACTTTGATTGGCGCAGCAACTGCCCGATGCGCAGCCGAACGAGAGTTGCAATGACCGCAAAACTGCGGATTTTTTGCTGCGGATATGAAAACGCCAACACGCACACCTCACCCAGCTCATCACGGCCATAGCCTGCCAGGACGTGATATAGATCATGCATGTCGCGCATCCGTGTCGCGAAAATTCTTGCACCCTCTTCACGATTGGCGAGCGAGGCGATCGCATCACTCGAAATTTCGGCAAGCCCCTCAGCCGTCAGGTTTTCCTCGGCCATGAACGCCAAATAGCGGCGCCCGACACTATTATCCGGCAGCTTTGCCAAAGCTGCACGGTCCGCCAGCGCATTGATGAGGTGCCGCCGTTCGGCGATAATTCGCGCGCCAACCGGTGATTCCCGAAACCGCTGATAGGGCTTGACCCCCGAACTGCCGCGGAGTGCATCGGTCAAACGGAAAACCTGCGTGGTGTCCTGCGGATCGCGCAACAAGCGCAAAATGGCGATCGCGGCGTCCAGCGGACGCACACGCGGCGGTTTATAGGGGCTCACCAAACGTTGCATTTCTCACCGATTGATGCCAACTGTTTTCTAAATTGTCAATATCATCAACACCCACTCGCCCAAAGCCCGATTGCCGCAAATGAGCCCAACAATCGCCCGGAGAGTTGCCCCGACACGGATTCACGGTTATGCCGACGCCCGCGTCATCAGGCGCGCCCGGAGGATCGACAGTGCCCAATCAGCCACCCTTGAATGTCCCGACCCTACGTCGCAGCGCACCGGCTCGGCGCATCGCCATACTCGCCTCATCGGCACTCGCGCTGCTTTTATCCGGCTGCGGCCTGCAACAACATTTGCTCGGCAGTAACGTCAAAGGCTTGGGCGAACCGGCACCGCAACGCGGCGTCGTGGGTTTTGCCGTCACCCCCGTTCCCGAAGCCACCCTCGCCGCGCAAAAAATCCTTGATGAAGGCGGCAACGCCGCCGATGCGGCGACGGCCGCTGGCTTCGCGCTCGCCGTCACCCTGCCTTCACGCGCAGGCCTTGGCAGCGGCGGCGCCTGCTTGATCCATATGAAGGTGCGTAAAGCTTCTGCTTCCACCACGGCCCTGATGTTCCTGCCCGAACCCGGCACCGGTGGTGGCAGTCGGCCCGCCGCCGTGCCGATGCTCGCACGCGGGTTGATTGCCATGCAAGCGCGCTATGGTCGCTTGTCGCTTGCCGCCGATATGGCGCCCGCCGAAACGATGGCGGGCGGCGGTGTGCCGGTTTCGCGCACATTGGCCGCCGATTTATCGGTGGTTGGCAACGCCTTCCTCGCTGATCCCGCCGCCCGCGCCATTTTCGCTGGGCCTGACGGGCGCATTCTGGGTGAAGGAGCAACACTGCAACAACCCGACCTTGCGAACGTGCTGAACCGCTTGCAAGCGAATGGCGTGCTCGATTTCTATCAGGGCCGCCTCGCCGCCCGGATCACCAATGCGGCCGATCAAGCGGGTGGTGGCCTCACCACCGCCAATTTCCAGAGCGCAAAGCCGTTTTATGCAACACCGATCACGCTGCATCGCTTCGGCACCCAGATTGCTCTCCTGCCCCGCCCGGCATTCGGGGGCGTTGGCGCTGCGGCGGGCATCGAGGCGCTGGCGCAAAACCCGCAAAACCTCCAATTTGCCGCAAGTCAGGCGCGTGATAGCGCCATCGCCGTTCGCAACGGCGGCGGTGCGGGCAGCGACGCCTTGCCCGCTTCAGCGGGTTTTGCGGTGCTCGATGATCAAGGCGGCGCTGTGGGCTGCGTGACCAGCATGGATAATTTGTTCGGCACAGGGCGGGTTGCGCCGGGCACCGGCATCGTGCTCGCCGCATCACCCTCGCGGATCAAACCGCCTTTGCTCGCGGCGGGCCTTGCGACCCAAGGGGCTAAATTTCGCGCGATGGCGGTGGGCTCGGGCCAGCAAGGCGCGCCGATGGCGGTTGCTGATGGCCTCTATAATGCACTGCACACGCGCACAGCCATGCCAAATGCTGTGCCAAGCCCGGGCCGCGTCAGCGTGATTGCCTGCGCCGGCGGCCTGCCCGGTGCGCCGAAAAGCTGCGCTGCCGCCGCTGATCCGCGCAGTTTCGGCTTGGCTGTCGGCAATCGCTAGCGCGCTCATGGCACTCAAAATCGGGGCGGCCAAGGCGGTTCCGCCATTTCGGGTGATGGATGTGATCACCGCGGCCAACGCGCTGAGCGCGCAGCTTGGACCAGCGGACCCCGCAATCATCCGCATGGAAGTCGGCCAGCCCGCGCTGGGTGCTCCGGCCCACGCGCTGGCCGTTGCGCAGCGCGCCATGGGCCAGCACGCGCTGGGCTATACGGAGGCGCTCGGCCTACCCGAATTACGCGCCCGCATCGCCGCCCATTATACTGATTGGTATGGTCTCGCCGTGCCATCAAGCCGGATCGCCGTTGTTGCAGGCGCTTCAGCCGGATTTCCGCTCGGCTTCCTTGCCGCCTTCGAGCCGGGCGATCGGATCGCTCTCGCAACGCCGTGCTACCCGCCTTATCTCAATATCATGACGGCACTTGGGCTACACCCAGTTCCGTTGCCGAGCGACGCGACCACTGGCTTTCAGCCGACCATCGCGATGCTCGATGCGCTCGACCCACCGCCCGATGGCCTGTTGATTGCCTCACCCGCCAACCCCACCGGCTCGATGCTCAGCGCCGATGACCTCTCTGCACTGGCGCGATATTGCCATGCCAAAGCCATCCGCCTGATCAGCGATGAAATTTATCACGGCCTTACCTATGGCAAGCCGGTCGCCACCGCTGCAGCGTTTAGCCCCTCGGCCATCGTGATCAATTCGTTCTCAAAATATTTCTCGATGACGGGCTGGCGCGTTGGCTGGATGTTGCTGCCTGAGGATTTGATCCGCCCGGTGGAGCGGCTGGCGCAAAACATGTTCATTTGCGCCCCCCATATTTCCCAAGTCGCTGCCCTCGCCGCGTTCGATTGCCACCCCGAACTGCAAGCGAGGCGCGATCGCTACGCCCAGTCGCGCAACATCCTGCTCAAAGCCTTGCCCCAAGCCGGGCTCGGCGCAATCGCCCCACCAGATGGTGCGTTTTATCTCTATGCCGATATCAGCGCCGCCGGACAGGACAGCACCGATTTCTGCCGCGATTTGCTGGTTGATTGGCATATCGCGGCAACCCCGGGCCATGATTTCGACAGCGAACGCGGCGGCCAATTCATCCGCCTATCCTATTGCGCCGATCCGGCCGATATCGAAATCGCCACCCAACGGTTTATCGCGCGCGCAGCGCAATCATAGCGCGATTATCGATCAAACTTAATTGCTTTATTGCAGGTTGACCCAGCGATTTTATTGCCATGGCGCTAACTGCGGAACGTTATACTCTGCCCGGCTGGTGCGCCGAGCACCGCACCATCGCGCATCACCACCGCACCCCGCACAATGGTCATGACCGGCCATCCGGTCACGCGCTCGCCCTCAAACGGCGACCAACCGCACGGGCTTGCCAGCCATTCGGGCTCGATGCGGCGCTGGGCGCGCAGATCCACCAGGGTAAAATCCGCATCATACCCGGCGGCGATCCGACCCTTGCTAACGGCGCCATAAATCCGCGCCGGTCCTGCCGCCATCAGCTCGACCAGCCGTGCGAGCGACAGCCGACCCTGATGCACCTGCTCGAGCATCACCGGCAACAAGGTTTGCACGCCGGTGAGGCCCGCCGCGACATCCGGCCACGGTCGCTCTTTGGCGCTGCGCGGATGCGGCGCATGATCCGACCCGATTGTGTCAACCAACCCATCCGCGACCGCCCGCCACGCCGCCTCAACATGGCGCCGATCCCGGATCGGCGGGTTCATCACGGCATACGCGCCAAGCCGATCATACGCCTCCGGCGCCGCCTGGGTCAGATGATTAACCAGCACTTCCACACTGGCCACAGCGCGATAATCCGCCAGGAGCGCAAATTCCTCCTCGGTGGAGACGTGCAAAATATGGGCCGGCCGCCCGGTTTTACGCGCCAGCGCCATGATCCGCCGTGTGCCGAGTGCCGCGCATTCCGGGTCGCGCCACACGGCATGATTGGCAAAACCATCGCCCACAGCGAAGAGTTTGCGCCGCTCTTGGAGCCGATATTCATCTTCCGAATGAAACGCGATCCGCCGCCGCCCGTCGCGCATTACCGCCTCGATGGAGGCATCATCCTCGACCAGCAACGTGCCGGTCGAGGAGCCAGCAAATACCTTGATCGCACAAATCCCCGGCTCCGCCTCCAACGAAGCGAGCTGTCCGATATTTTGCTTGGTCGCCCCGACATAAAGCCCGACATCGCACCAAGCCCGCCCTGCAATCGACTCGCGCTTCACGGCAAGGGCGGCTGCATCAATGCCGGGTGTGCCGGTATTGGGCATGTCGAACACGGCGGTAATCCCGCCCAGCACCGCGCCACGGGTGCCGGTCTCGAGCGTTTCCACCAAGGGCAATTCGCCCGCGCCGGAATCGCGAAAATGCACGTGCGGATCGATCAGGCCCGGCAATATATGCAACCCGCTGGCATCGATACGCTGCGTTGCCTCGCCCTGCGCCGCCAGCGTCACGATACGCCCTGCCCGCACCCCGATGCACGCCTCAACCGCCCCCCATGGCAGGACGGCGATGCCATTCTCGATCACCAAATCAAACCGCTCAACCATGACTCACCCCGCTAAAACCTCAAATACATCGCCATCAACCGCGCCACCCAACCCATGCCGATGATGCCACAAAGCCAGAAACAACAACCGCCAGCATGCCATGCCGGCCCGCCGCTGATCCGCCTGCGCGAACAGAAGCCGCACCGCTCCCGGCTCGGCTAGTTCCGCGATCATGGGCGCACGCGCGACCAATTCGCCCAACCGCTCACCTTGGGCGGCAATCCAAGCCGCCACGGGCACGTCAAACCCTTGCTTGCGTGCAAAGGGTCGCGCTGCTGGCAGATTTTGTGCCAGCCAACGCCGCAGTAAATATTTACCAAAACCCTGCTGCACGCGCAGCCGATCCGGCAGTGCCAAAGCAAATCGAGCGACCTCCTGGTCAACAAAGGGCGTGCGCCCCTCGACCCCGTGCGCCATCAGGCATCGGTCCAGTTTCAACAACAAATCATTCGGCAGCCATTCCGCAATATCCGCGCGCTGAGCGCGCACCAGCCGTGATCCGGACAGGCCATCATTGCTCGCTGCGAGCCCTGCGCGCCAGTCGCGCCCCTCGCCACGCAAAACGCCGAGCCGCTCGAAACCACCCTTACTGCGCATGGGCCTGCCAAACGGCCAAGGCCGCATCGCCGCACGATAACGCCCATAGCCTGCGAACATCTCATCACCGCCCTCGCCTGAGAGCACCACCTTGACCGAGCCCGCCGCATGACGCGCCAGAAACCATGTTGGGATAATCGCATAATCCGCCACCGGGTCGTCCATGGCCGCGACAATCTGGGGTAAATGCCGCCACATCATGGTGGCCGTGATATCAATACGCTCGTGGCGTGCGCCCACCGCATGCGCTGTCGCCGCCGCCGCGTCGCGCTCATCCGCGACCGATCCGGTATCAAACCCCGCCGTAAAAGCCTGCACTTTCGCCGTATTCAACCGCGCCATCACGGCCAAAATTGCGGCACTATCGATGCCACCGGAGAGAAACATGCCATAAGGCACATCGCTGCGCTGATGCATCTCGACACTATTTTGCAACACCCGATCCAGCATCGCGACTGCCGCATCCTCGCCGGAGGGTGCATCGCCAGCCGCAATCGCCGGATGCGACGTGCGCGCTACAATATGTCCATCGCGCAGCGTGAGTAGATCACCCGGCGTCATCCGGTCGATCCCAGCAAAGACGGTTTGGGTGCCCGTGGTAAATTGCAGTTGCAACAATTCCACCAGCTTTTCCGGGCGAATCGCCGTTTGCACCAAGCCAGCGCCGATCAACGCTTGCGGCTCGGAGGCAAAGGCCAGTCCCCGATCGGTCATCGCGGTATAAAGCGGCTTGATTCCGAACGGATCGCGTGCCAGCAAAACATCACCCGGCATCGAACGATCAATCGCAAGGGCATACATGCCGCGCAACGGCACCATCATGTCGGGCTGGTCGCGCGCCAAATAGAGCGGCGGCTCACAATCGCTGCCGCTCGTCCAGGCCACGTTGGGCATCGTCGCGCGCAATTCGCGATTATTATAGATTTCACCATTACCAATCAGCACCGAACCCGCACCAAACAATGGTTGATCGCCGGTCGCCAAATCGATAATCGCGAGTCGCGTCTGCACCAAAGCCGCGTGCGCACTGACATGTGAGCCCATGCCATCCGGACCACGATGCGCCAGTCCACGCGCCAACGCCGAGACGACTTCAGGGGTGATCTGCGCGCCGGGCTTGAACGCGATACCGGCAATGCCGCACATCAGCGCACCAGCCCGTGCAACGCGTCCTGCCAAACGCGCAGCACCGCCGCGCGCTCAAACTCTGCCTCGAACCGGGCGCGCCCTGCCGCGGCCAGCCCAGCGCCTTTTTGACGATCATCCAGCACCGATCTGATCGCACCGGCCAGCCGTGCCGGATCATCAATCGGCACTAACAGCCCATCCTCCCCATCATGGATCACCTCGGAGGGGCCTTCGGCTGAGGCGGCCACCACCGGTGTGCCTGCCGAAAAAGCTTCGAGCACCATATTTCCTAGCGGTTCATGGCGCGAGGAGGAGACAAACACGTCCGCCGCCTTCAGCAGCGCCCCGGCATCGCCACGCCAACCCGGCAAATGGACCCGATCACCCAGCCCGCATTCAACCACCAACCGCTCTAACGCCGACCGCTCCGGCCCCGCGCCGGCAATCACCGCATGCGCGTCAGGCAATTGCGCCATCGCACGGATCAAGACATCGAACCCCTTCACCGCATGCAGTCGCCCAAGGGCCAGAACCAGCGGGACACCGACCGGCACGCCCAATTCCACCCGCGATGAGGCTGGCGTGGCCACGAAATCATCAACAAAATTAGGCCAGTAATGCACATTGGCGCGTGGCCAGCCTTGCTCGGCGATCCAACGGACAATGCCTTTGGTATTGCCCACCAGATGATCGCAGCGGCGGAAATATTTCAAATCATAATATCCGCCAAGCCGCCCGACCAAGGTCCAATCGCCACGCGGTGCGAACATCGCGGCTCGGCTCATCCAGGCGATGGCGATCTCGGCGCGAAAATCGCGCAATGCCGCAGCGATGATCGGCTTTGAGCGAATATCGAGCACACCGCCATAACGGGTGGTGACCGGCGCCAGCCCCGCCTCTCGCAAACGCTCAAGCCGTCCCGGTTCGGCCCGAATGACCGGCAACACCTCATTCCCGGCTCCCGCCAGCGCGATGGTCATTCGCTCGTAAAATAATTCGGCGCCGCCCTGCGCGGCGCCCGCCATGAGTTGCGCGATTCTCATGCGGGCGCCATGACGCCCAACAAATCACGCGCCGCCTGCGCGACAGCCTCCACCGGCAACCCATCCATTGCCGCCTCGCCCTCCGGCCCTGGTGCAGCAACATAAGCGGCGCGCAGCCCCGCCGGGGCATATTCTGAGGCCCGCGACCGCCCAAACAGTCCGAGCGTCGGGGTGCCTGCTGCTGCTGCCAGATGCATCAGCCCAGAATCATTGCCAACAAACAGCGCGCAGCGCGCCAAACAGGCCGCCGCCTCGGCAACGCTCAACGCGCCGACCAAATCAATCGCGCCTGGCAACGAAGCGAGCACCGGCGCGGCCAGCGCCCGCTCGGCTGCTCCGGGGCCGCCAAACACCGCGATGCGCGGTAGCGCCAAACGCTGTGCTAGCGCCACAAATCGCTCGGCGGGCCAAATTTTTCCATCCCAATTCGCTGTCGGCCCCAACCCCAACAGCGCAGGCCCCGCGAGTAAATCCTCGGCCCGTGCGCGATCCGGCGGCGCGGTCCACACCACAGGCAAGGGTGGGGGCGAGAGGCGCAATGAATCGGCAATTTGGATATAGCGCCGCCCCGGCCGCCGCCCGCCGCGCACAATCAGCCGCCGCCGGGCCGGTAGCGCATAGGCCAAGGCAGAGCCACGAAAATCCACCACCAAATCCCAACGCTGCCGCACCAGCCGCGACCACAGCGACAACCAATGCCGATCGAGGCTTTGCTTCTCGAAAATAATCAACCGCTCCAACCCTGGCAGCCGGGCAAACACCCCCGCTGCCGCCGCACCGCAAGCCACGGTCAATTTTGCGCCCGGATGCGCGCAGCGAATATGCTCAATCGCGCCCGAAGCAATAACCGCATCGCCCAACCGGGACGAGGTAATGAATAAGATCGCCATCAACCCGGCTTAGCACGCCTTGCCGTTATCAAGCCAAGGGGCCACATCTCATCGATGAGCCATCTCGCCACCCTGCCCCATCGCGGCGTCATTGCCATCGCCGGCCCTGATCGGCTAAGTTTTCTCCAAGGGTTGGTCTCGAATGACGTGAGCCGCACCGCCCCGCATCAAGCCGTCTGGGCCGCCCTGCTCACCGCGCAAGGCCGCTACGTTGCGGAGTTCTTTATCCTCACCGACGGCGATAGGCTGTTGCTCGATGCACCGCGCAACGCCATCCCCGACCTGATCAAACGCCTGTCACGCTTTCGCTTGCGCAGCCAGGTCGAGATGAGCGATTGTTCGGCTGAGTTCATCGTCCATGCCGCATGGGGTGATGAATTCGCGCCGCTTGCCGGAACCGTTTCTGCGCCTGATCCACGCCTGCCCCATGCCGGGTCGCGGATTTTGGCACCAAGCACGCTCCCCGATGCTGAAGACGCGCAAGCCTACCTCGCCCATCGCCTCGCTCTCGGGCTGCCTGATCATGACGATCTGGAGCCAGAAAAAACCTTGCTCATGGAGGCTGGTTTCGGCGAACTCAACGGCATCGACTGGGAAAAAGGCTGTTATATGGGCCAGGAATTAACCGCACGCACCCGCTATCGTGGTCTGGTCAAGCGCCGCCTGATCCCTGTGAATGGCGATGAAGCCCTTCCCGATACTGGCCCGATCATGGTCGCGGGCCGCGAGATTGGCGAAATTCGCACTGCCCTGGGCGCGCGCGCCCTTGCGATACTGCGGATCGACGCGCTGGATCAACCGTTGCTCGCGGGCACAATTGCCATCAAACCGGACATACCGGGCTGGATGCATTTGCCATCAACCTTTGAGTTTTCTCAACCATGACGGAGCCCCTGATGATTATTGTGCACCATCTCGAAGCCTCGCGCTCGCAGCGAATTCTCTGGCTGCTCGAAGAATTGGGCCTGGAATATGAGATCAAACTCTATAAGCGCGACCCGAAAACCATGCTCGCCCCACCAAGCCTGCGGGCTATCCATCCGCTCGGCAAATCCCCGGTGATCACGGATGGCGATCTGACCATTGCCGAAACCGGTGCCATTGTTGAATATCTGATTGATAAATATGGCGAAGGTCGCATGATCCCCCCCGCTGGCAGCGATGAGCGCCGCTCCTACACCTACTGGCTCCATTATGCCGAAGGCTCGGCGATGCCGTATCTGGTGATGAAGCTGATTTTCACCGAAATGCCCAATCAGGGTCCGCGCCTTGCCGCGCCGCTGCTGCGCATGATCGGCAAACAGGTTGGTGACAAATTCCTCGATCCCAATATCGCAACAAGCATCCGTTTTTGGGAAGATAGTTTGGCGAACTCCACTTGGTTTGCCGGCAATGAATTGACCGGCGCTGATATCATGATGAGCTTTCCGATCGAAGCGGCACGCTCGCGCAACTTGCTCCACGGGAGTTTTCCGCGGCTGAACGCCTTCCTCGCCGCCGCCCATGCCCGACCGGCCTATCAACGCGCTCTGGCGAAGGGTGGTCCCTACCCCTACGCCTGATTGACCGCCGGTTTGACCGGCCGAACCCCGACCGACAAAGCGGCGCCGCCCACAATGAATAAGGCGGCGGCGATGATCGGCACGGTCAATGCGGCGCGGCCTGCCGCAATCAGCAAGGCCGTCGAGAGGAGCGGTGCCGCATAAGACAATGTTCCCAAGAGCGCCAAATCACCGCGCTTGGTCGCAAAATCCCAAAAAAAGAACGCGAGCCCAACCGGCCCTAACCCCAGTGCGATCATTGCCAAAAATTGCGCCTCACTCGGCATGACAGTCGGCTCCGCGGCGCCATGCACCAGCAGCGCCGCGAGTGACACCGCGCCACAAATCCCGGCGATCAATTCGCTCGGCACGTCGCTAATCCACCGATTCGCCACAGAATAACCCGCCCAAACAAACGCCGCCGCCAACGCGCAACCATAGCCGAGCGCGGTGCCATGCCCGCCCCAGCCGCTACTCAGCAGAATCAACATCGTGCCCACCAAGCCCATCACGGCACCAAGCATATGCCGCCAATGCAAGGCGCCGTCCGGCAACAAAGCGGAGAACAGCACGATCAATAAAGGCCATAAATAATTCAACAAGCTCGCCTGTGCGGGCGGCGAAAAATCCAACGCGGTGAAATACAGAGCGTGATAGCAAAATATCCCGCCGAACCCGATCAGCCACGCCCGCCAGCCCTGACGCAGGCGCCCCAGCCGTCCGCGCGCGATCACCACCGCCATGCCTGCGCAAAAAGCCACAAAAAAACTGATCGCCAGCGTCTCAAACGGCGGAATTCCGCGCGTGACCACCGCCAACAACGCAAGGCCCGACCATAGCAAAATGGCAAGCCCACCCAGGGCCGTCGCCCGTCCCCGCACGCGCATCAACCGGCGCGCATGCGACGTGGATCACCGCCTTCGCTCTGGGTTGGCTTCACCGGCAAAGAGCGGCCTTCGCGTGCCGATATTCAGCGATCAGCCGTTCGATCCGCACACGCGCCGGCACCACGGCGTCAACAGCCCCAATCCCTTGTCCGGAACCCCAAATATCCTTCCACGCTTTGGCTTTAGCGCCTTCATGGAAATTCATCGCCGAAGCATCGCTCTCGGGCAAATGATCCGGATCAAGCCCGGCCGCTACCACACTCGGCTTCAGATAATTGCCGTGAACACCGGTAAATAAATTCGTATAAATAATATCATCAGCGCCATTATCGACGATCGCCTGCTTATAGGCGTCAGACGCGTTGGCCTCTTCGGTGGCAATGAAGGCCGAGCCGATATAACCGAAATCCGCCCCCATCGCCTGCGCCGCGAGCACGGCCTGCCCGGTCGCGATGGCTCCTGACAGCGCCAATGGCCCATCGAACCATGTGCGAATTTCCTGAACGAGCGCAAACGGCGAAATCACCCCGGCATGGCCGCCCGCACCCGCCGCCACCGCGATCAACCCATCAGCCCCTTTGTCAATCGCCTTATGGGCAAATTTATTATTGATAATGTCATGCAGCACCACTCCACCATAGGAATGCACGGCCGCATTCACATCCTCACGCGCGCCGAGCGAGGTGATAACCACCGGCGCCTTATATTTCACGCACATCGCCAAATCATGCTCAAGGCGCGCGTTGGAACGATGCACAATCTGGTTAACCGCATAGGGTGCCGCTTTCCGATCAGGATGCGCCCGGTCCCAAGCCGCCAACGCCTCGGTGATCTCAGCCAGCCATTCATCAAGCTTGGCATCGGGCCGCGCATTCAGCGCCGGAAATGAGCCCACGATCCCGCTGGTGCATTGGGCAATCACCAGCTTGGGGTTGGACACTATGAATAAAGGCGATCCGATCACCGGAATCGCCAAATTATCGCGCAATATGGTTGGGACGGTCATCCCTCTTTGTGGAATGACCATCCGGTTACGTCAAGGAACCGTCCCGGCAATAATCGGTCGCGCTATGAGCTACCAATCAGTACGCCCATAACAAACACAATCGCCCCGCCAAGGGCCACTTGCATCGCCGCGCGCAGCGGCGGCGTGTCCATATATTTCGTGCGAATCCATGAAATAACGCCCAACTCCACGACCACGACCGCAAAAGCAATGGACATTGCGGTCCAGAAATTCGGGATCAGGAACGGTAATGTATGTCCAAGCCCGCCCAACGTGGTCATTCCCCCGGTAATCACCCCGCGCACAATCGGCGAACCGCGTCCGGTTAGACTGCCATCATCAGAGAGCGCTTCGGCAAACGCCATCGAAATCCCCGCCCCCAGCGACGCGGCAATCCCGACAATGAATGCATCCCAAGGCTTACCCGTCGCGAAGGCCGAAGCGAACACAGGTGCCAGCGTTGACACGGACCCATCCATCAACCCGGCTAGGCCGGGCTGAATATAGCGCAGCACAAAATTGCGGCGTGCCGTATCATCCTCTTCCGAGCGCACCGATTGTGGCAAATTCTCCTCGGTGAGTTGGTCGGCCACGCGCTCATGCCCTTGCTCGGCCTGGGCCAGATCGCCCAATAATTTCCGCACCGCAACATCTGAAGTCCGACTCGCCGCCAAGCGATAAAAATTGGCGGTTTCGGCCTCCATGCTTTCAGCCAGCTTACGCACGTCCTGAATACTCGGGCTGGGCATTTGCCACACCGCCTTGCGGGTCAAAAAGCCGCGCACGTCCTGGCGCCGGATCAGCGGAATATGGTTGCCAAATTTTTCCTGGTACAAATCGATCAAACGGCGCCGATGCTCGCTCTCCTCCTCCGCCATATCAACGAACACTTTCGCCGAGGCCGGATAATCGACATGCAGTCGTTCGGCGATATCGGCATAAATTCGGCCATCCTCCTCCTCGGAGCCAATCGCCAAGGCATGGGTCACAGAGTGGTGGTGCAGCGCAAAACGGTCAAGCCCTAACTTATTGACATTTATTCGCAATTCGGGTGCCAAGCGATAAAAAACCAAATTACCGAATGCTAACCCATTGCACTTACCGCCGATCCCTGCATGATCCATCGTATGAGTGACATCACCGCCCGCAACCCGACGCCCGACCCGGAGCCCAAGCTGCTGGCTGATCCCGCCTTATGCCCCTGCAATTCGGGCTTGCGCCGCACGCGGTGCTGCGGCCTGACAGCATCAGGCCTCCCCGATCCGGCGAACCATTCGCTGCTTGATGCCACCGTTGAACTCGCCAAAACCGCGCGCACCGGCGGACGCAACCGCGAAGCCGAGCGCCATTTGCTGCAAGTGCTCGACCTTGCCCCGCTGCATCGCGAAGCCCTGCGGGTGCTCTATGAACTTCGCCGCGCGGAAAACCGGCTGCAAGCCGCCGAGGCGCTGATTAAGCGTATTTGTGCGATTGACCCGCCGGTCGCGGTCATTTTGCTTCAATACGCCCAACTTCTGATCGGGCTGGGCCGCCACGCCGATGCCGAGACTCCCGCCCGCGCCGCACTCAAGCTGGCCCCGCGTGAGGCTGCGGCGCATCACATGATTGGCATGATTTTTACCGAGACCAATCGCATCCTCGCGGGCGAGCGCCATTACCGCCTCGCCCTCAGCTTCAGTGAGCCACGCGACCAAGCCATTATCGGCAACCTTGCCTGGAATTTGAAATTGCAAGGTCGGCTCGACGAAGCCGCCACCCTCTATCAATCGGCGATCGAGCAACGAGCGGATAACCCACGCACCCTTTCTGGTCTCGCCCAAGTCGAAGCGGGTCGTGGTCATCTCGACCGCGCGGAGGCCCTGATCGGTCAGGCCAAAGCCGCCGCCCCGAATGATCGGATGATCAGCCTGCTCGACGCGCTAGCCCGGCTGCAACGCAACGACCCCACCGGATGTATTGAACGCATTAATGCAACCGCCACTGCCATCGCTCCGCAAAGCTTGGTCGCCACCGAACTCGCCGCCAAAGGCCACGCGCTCGAGCGGCTTGGAGATATCGACGCCGCCTTTGACGCATATCAGCAAGCGCGCACCTTCCAGCGTGAGCGCGCTGGCCGCCGGTTCAATCCCGCACCGCTCGACCAGCGCCTCGCTGCCTTGAAGCAGACTTTTGTCTCCGACCGGCTCGGCGCACTGCCCCGCGCAGCGATCCAGCCCGGCGCGCCGATGCCGATTTTTTTGCTCGGCACCGCGCGCTCGGGCACCTCGCTGCTAGAATCGATGCTTGCCCAGGTCCAAGGCATCGATCCCGCGGATGATCGCGGCCCGTTGTCCGACCTCTCGCGCCTCCTGCCCAAAATGGTCGCAGGCCTCGGCGGTCCTGCCGGTGAATTCCCCGATGCGCTGATCGATACCATCGCCGGCGACGCACGCGACGTGATCCCTATGCTCGGCGCGCGCTATCTGCGCATGATGCAAGTCAGCGGTATCGCCAATGCCGAAACGCGGTTCGTCACCGATCGCAGTGCCGACCTGCCCTGGACCCTCGGCCTCGCCGCCATGCTATTTCCCACAGCACCGGTGATCCAAGTGCTGCGTCACCCGCTCGATGTCGGCCTCTCTTGTTTTGCACAAGACCGGCTTTATGCGGGTAATGCCGGGGTCACGCTGGAAAGTGCGGCCAAGCTCTACGACACCACAATGTCCGCCATCGGCCATATTCGTGGCCAAATGACCTTACGCTATTTGCCAATTCGCTACGAAGATTTGATCACCGCGCCGGTGGTCACCTTTGCCCGCGTGCTCGATTTTATTGGCATTAGCGCCGATGCCGCCGCCGCCCTTACCGCACCAGCCCGCAAGGTTCCACGAACGCCGTCCTACGCGGTCACCCGGGAAAAACTGCATCGCCGCAGCCTGAACCGCCACCAAAACTTTGCCGCCCGGCTGGACCCGATGCGCCCGGTGCTTAATCCGTGGATCGAAGCCCTCGGCTACACCCATAGCGCACAGCAGGCCGCATGAACGACATGCCAACCCCACCCACCGATGCGCCAGCCCCGGCTGCACCGGCGCCCATCGAAGCGGCGCAAGCGCCCGCCAGCGCAGGCGCCGCGCCACCGCCAATTGCAGGTGGGATCAAAGTGACGCTCGGCGAAGTGCTGAATGAAATCAGCGCCTATGAGCGCGATGGCAAGCTTGAACTCGCTGAAGATCTCGCCGAACGCGTGCTCCGCGCAGCGCCCAACCATGCCCATGTGCTGCATCTCTCGGGCATCGTCGCCTACCGGCGCGGCAAGATTGATCTCGCCATCGAACGGATGGAACGCTCGATGGCGCTGTCACCCGAGGTGCCGGTTTATCCGCGCAATATGTGCGAGATCTATCGCGGTGCGGGCCGACTGGATGAGGCGCTGCGCGTCGCGCATCGTGCGATTGAACTGGCTCCCGAGGATAGCCGCGCCCATTTCAATCATGCACTCATCCGCTATGAGCGGCTCGAGCTGGATGACGCGCTCGCCGCCGCGGATCGGGCCATCGCGCTGGATGCTGATTTCCCCGAAGCTCATTTCGAGCGCGCCGAAGTTCTGCTCCTTGCGGGCAAGCTAACCCCCGGCTGGGAGAGTTATGAATGGCGATTCAAGCTCAAGCAGGCCGAGGGCATGCTGCCCAAAACCGACAAGCCACAATGGGATGGCGGGCCGCTCCCCGAGGGCAGATTGCTGATCGTTGCCGATCAAGGCTTCGGCGATTGTATCCAGTTCGGCCGTTATATTCCGTGGGTCGCCGAACGCGCCATCAAACCGGTCGTCGCTTGCAGCGGTGATCTGGTGCCGATTCTCAAGCAAATTAATGGCATCGGGCGCATTGTCACCCGCTGGGAAGCCACCGGCGACTTCGATGCCTATATCCCGCTTTCCGGCCTGCCACGGCTGGCCGGCACCACCATCGACACCATCCCCGCGACGATCCCCTACCTGCATCCGGACCCGGCCAAAATCGCCGCCTGGAAACAACAGCTCGACGCGTTCACCCCGCGCCATAAAAAGCGTATCGGTCTCGTTTGGGCGGGCCGACCGACCCATAAAAACGACCGCAAACGCACGGTTAAACTCCACCAATTCGCCCCACTTTTCGCACGGCCCGACGTCGCTATTGTGACCGTGCAAAAAGGCGACAGGATCGATGAGGTGGGGAATTATTTTGGCCCCGCGCCGCTGGTCAATCTCGGCCCCACCATCCAAGATTTCACCGATACGCTGGCGATCCTGCAAAGTCTTGATCGGCTGGTCACCATCGATACCTCGGTCGCCCATCTCGCCGGCGCGAGCGGCGTGCCCACGTCGCTGATCCTGCCTTATGCACCCGATTGGCGCTGGCTGCATGGGCGCGATGACACGCCTTGGTATCCATCGATCAAACTATACCGCCAACAACGTCCCTATGACTGGTCTGGCGCTTCGGTTGCATGGCTCGGCGCGTTTGGCTATCCGCCAACCGAGTTTGAGAGGGATCATGCGCAAATTCATCGCCGCCGTGCTGGCCGTCATTTTAATTGTCATCGGCACCATTCTGCTTTGGCCCGCAGGCAGTGCTAACACGCTGATCATCTATTCCGGCCTTGATTACGGCCCGGAGGTTGCCAGCGCGTTTACCAAACAAACCGGCATCAAGGTCAAACTTATCCGCCTATCCACTGGCGCCCTGCTCGCCCGGATCAGCGCCCAAGGCCACCATCCGGACTGGACCCTCGCTTGGTTTGATGGCGCTACCGCCGCCGTCTCGCTCGATCATGCGAACCTGCTCGCCCACCACCTGCCCGAACCCACCGATCTGACGGCGCTTGGCCAATCGATGGTGCCCGCGAATGGCGCCTATGTTCCAACCGGCTGCACCCTTGCCGGTGTGTTCATCATGCCCCGCAAAGCCAGTTTTGCGTCGCCGGTGCAGTGGTCGGACCTTACCCAGCCAATCTATCACGGGCTGATCGGGATGAACGACCCCTCGATTTCCGGCCCCACCTACCCCGCGTTGGCCGGCATGCTCAAATCAGCGGGCGGTTGGCCGCAGGGCAAAGACTACGTCAAATCGCTCAGGGCCGATGGCCTGCATATTTATGCAAAAAACGATGCGACCCTGGCCGCCTTGCGCAGTGGCGCCATTCAAATCGCCATCGTACAATCCTCAGCCGCCCTGCATTTCGCCCAAACCATCGATCCCTCGCTCACCGTCACCTTTCCGCACCCGGCCTATGTGCTGCCCAACGTCATGGTGATGGCACCCGGCCTGAAGCCAGCCCTCAGCGCCGAGGCCAAACGTTTCATCGCGTTCGCCAACAGCCCCGCGGCGCAAGCCATCCGCACCCAGCAGAATGATGGGGACGCTTATTACTGGCCCATCACCAGTGGGTCGGCGCCGCGCGCTGGCATGCCGCCGCTCGCCTCCCTTGATCTGGCCACGCTTCATGCGCGGCGCTGGGGTAGCGCACAAAACAGCATCACCGCCTGGTTCGCCAAACGGATTGTCGGCCCCGGTTCGTGATTGCGCGTGGCCAGCATCGCCGGTCGATCTCTGCGGGCGTTGCACGATTAGGCGGGCTGATCGCGCTCGCGCTGATCCTCGCTTTGTTCGTCGTGCCGTTGCTGCGCCTGCTGGCCTTGCCGCTGCTTCAGCCAACCCTGCCTGTCGCCGGATGGCGGCCGGTTTGGGACTCATTGGCACTCGCCATTCTCACCGCCCTGATCGCCGCCCCGCTCGGTTGCGTGATTGCTTGGTTTATCAACGATTATCAGGGGATCGCCGCCACCCTCGCGATGATCACGCTTTGGGTGCTGTTCCTTGCGCCGAGCTATGTGCTGACGACGGGCTGGATCATCCTGTTCAGCACGCCAGAGGCCCGGCTTAGCCTGTTCGGCCGGGCCTTTTTTGGCCTACCTGGCTTGATCATGCTGTTCGTGATCAAGGCGTTGCCCTTTGCCAGCTTTGTCGCCCGCGCCACGCTGTCAGGCGCAGGAGCCGGTTTGCGCGAAGCGGCCCTCATCCATAACCTTCCGCGCTTGCGCCGTCTGCGCATCATGGGCCGTTTGATTGCCCCAGCACTCGCACTCGGCTTCGCGGTCGCGGTGATCGAAACCATGCAGGAATTCGGCATCCCCGCCACTTTAGGCACCGCCAGCAAAATTCCACTGCTCACCTATGCGATCTATCAACGCCTCGCCGAAACCCCGACCGATTTTGCCGGCGCCGCCCTCCTCTGCTGGCGCCTCGTGCTCATCGCCGCCTTGTTCGGCATCGCGAGCCTTGCGCTACAACGGCGCGGCGCAAACCTCCGAAATGGTCGCAACCGCCTCATCCACCGCCGCAGCCCTAGCCAAGCTCTGTCGCTGCTGGCCCTTGGCGGGATCATTTTGCTGCTGGTGCTTGGCATCATCATCCCCGGCGGTTTTTTGCTGCTGCGTGGGTTTGGCCATGGCTGGCAGCCCACCCCGCATCTCGACGCCGTGATTCGCTCGCTCGGCTTTGGGCTCATCGGCGCCACCCTGGCCACCGGCACCGGCATCGTGCTCCTGCAAATTCGCGCACGTCGGCGCGGCTTGATCACCACAACCATCGATGCCGCGCTGCTGGCCAACATGGCGGTCCCCGGTCTCGTGCTCGGCGCGGGCTATATTCTCACCTTCAATAACAATGTCCTGCCTTTATACGGAACCACGGTCCTGCTGATCATCGCCTATGCGGCCGGCACAATTCCACTCGCGGCCCGCATGGTCCAGGGCGCCTTCGCCGATCTCGACCGAAATTTAGCCGCCGCTGCACGGATTCATAGCCTCTCGGCCAGCACCCGGGCCATCGACATCCATGCTACCTTGCTGGCCCAACCGCTGCTGTACGGTCTGCTCGTCGCAACCGGGGCCATCATGTTCGAACTGCCAATCTCCGAACTGCTCTACCCGCCTGGCGCGACACCGCTCGGCGTCGCCATCGTCGGACTCGATCAGATGGGCGATCTCGCCGCCGCTGCCAGGCTTGCGCTGCTCGGGATGGCGGCCATGATCGCGCTCGCGGGCGCGCTGGTGCTCATTGTGCGCCTGCTCACCACCCCGCAAGGCCAATCACGCTCATGACCCAATCACTCACCATCACCAATCTCGCACGCCAGATCGCGCGGCGCCGGGTGCTGGACGCTATTACCCTTGATGTGCAGGAGGGCGAATGTTTAGTGCTGGCCGGGGAATCCGGCTCCGGCAAAACCAGCCTGTTACGCCTCGTCGGCGGGCTGGACCGGGCCGATCAGGGCACCATTCAGATCGGCACCACCATGGTCGATGATGCGGGGCGCATTTTCATCCCGCCCGAGCGGCGTGGTCTTGGCATGGTGTTCCAGGATTTCGCCCTTTGGCCACATCTCTCGGTGCTGGAAAATGTGGCGCTCGCCGTGCCACGTGGCACCAATGGCCCGGCACGCGCCCGCACCTTGCTTGAGCGTTTCGGCGTCGCCGATCATAGCGGTCGCCTGCCTGCAACCTTGTCAGGCGGTCAGCAACAGCGCGTTGGCATCGCCCGCGCCCTCGCCGCCGCGCCGAAACTGTTGCTGCTCGATGAACCCTTCTCCAGCCTTGACCTCGAAACCCGCGAATCCCTTCGCACTGAACTCCGCGCCGTCATTGCTGAATCCGGGCTGACTGCCTTGTGCGTTTCGCACGATCCCGCCGATTGTGTGCATCTCGGTGATCGGGTCGCCGTGCTCGAAGCGGGGCGCATCAGCCAATCCGCTACCCCCGAAACACTCTATCACAGCCCCGCCAGCGCCTATGCCGCGCGGATCGCCGGATTGCTCGGCGGTATTGCGCTCCCCGCTTATGCCGAAGGGCCTGACGCGCTGCTGACTTTGGGCACCACCACGCTGCGCCTGCCGGGGCAGGCCGATCAACTTGGCACCGCCAATGCCGTGCGTCTGTTCTGGCGTCCCTCCGCCATCATCCCAACCGATGATAGCGAGGGTATCGAGGCGCAATGCCTCACCAGCCAGTTCGATACCGGGCAATTCCGCGCGACCTACCGCCTCGCCCAATGCGCCAGCACCATCCCGGTGATCTGTGCCACCCGGCCAAGCCTGGGGCCTGCCCGGTTGCGCATCGATCCATCTTGCTTGCATATTTTCCCGCAAAGGGAGGAGCGTTAATGTCTGATACCGGCGTGATGATCGCGGCTTTTCTGACAGCTTCGGTCGAATGGGTGGAAGCCTTCACTATTGTGCTGGCGGTGGCGCTGGCTATTGGCTGGCAACGCGCCATCGCGGCCGGGGTGGCCGCTTTGGCGGTGCTCGCCGTTCTCACCGTATTTGGCGCCGGTGCTATGAATTCAATTGGCAATTTGCGCATTGTGCAATTCATCATCGGCGTCTTTTTGCTGCTCTTTGGCCTGCGCTGGTTGGCCAAAGCCATCGCCCGTGGCGCTGGGCTGAAACCATTGCATGACGAGGCAAAAGCCTTTGCCAAGCTCTCGGCCAGCCAGGCGCTCGCGGAGACGCGCGGCGCCATGCTGGTCGCATTTCAGGGCGTGTTGTTTGAAGGGCTGGAAGTCTGGCTCATCGTGGTCGCCCTCGGCGTGCAAACCGGTCACACCGCCGCCGCCGCCGGTGCCGCTATCGCCGCGCTGGCCGTAGTCATGGCGGTCGGCGCCGCACTGCGCGCCCCGCTCGCCCGGGTGCCGGAAAACACCATCAAATTCCTGGTCGGCTGCGCCATTCTCAGCTTTGGCACGTTCTGGACCCTCGCCTCGCTCGGCTATCAATGGCCGCTCGGCGATTATGCGCTCCCGGCTCTGATCGGACTTTACGCGGCGGGCGGCTTGCTGTTGATCCAAGCGCTCAAGCGCACAGCTGATCTGGCGCCCCGATAATGCGCGGCTTCATCAAAACCTTGATCGGCGACGCCCGCAACCTCGCATGTATCGCGATCATCATTGGCGTTGCCGCCGCGTTGATCGCCTCGCCTGCGCGCCCGCTGGCTGGGCTGCTGATCCCACTCGCACTGCTGGCCGCCGCCGCTTATCTCGCCCGTAAATAACACCTATACGCGCGCCGCTTGTGCTTGCCATGCTGGCGTCAATGGTTCAGAAGCGAACGCATAATTCCGGGCATTGCCGTTAAGGTCACCCGGCGCAAAAGGGGAACGCTATGAGCAAAATCAATCCGGCTGTTGATTACGAAACCCATGGTGGCATTGCGCTGATCGCAATCGATAGCCCGCCGGTCAACGCCCTCAGCCATGCCGTTCGCGCCGGATTGATTGCCGCTCTCGATGCCGCCGAACAAGATTCAGCCGTCCATGCTATCGTGCTCGGCTGCCGGGGGCGCACCTTCTCGGCGGGCGCCGACATCACCGAATTTGGCAAACCCCCGCGTGAACCGGGCCTGCATGCCGTCATCGAACGGTTCGAAGCCAGTGCGAAACCAATCGTCGCCGCGTTGTTCGGCACCACGCTGGGCGGCGGGTTGGAACTCGCCCTTGGCTGTCATTTCCGCGTCGCCGCCGCCGATGCTCGGATGGGTCTGCCGGAGGTCAAGCTCGGGCTGCTGCCCGGTGCCGGTGGCACCCAGCGCCTGCCCCGACTGATTGGCCCAGAAGCCGCCGTCGCCGCCATTGTCTCGGGCAAAATGATCAGTGCCAAAGCGGGGCTCGCCGACGGGCTGATCGATGGCATTGTCGCGGACCCGATCCAAGGGGCGATGGATTTCGCCCGCGCCGTGCTCGCCAATAAAACCCCGAGCCCGCGCGTGCGCGACCGGAGCGAAAAACTCGCCGCCGCCAAGGCCGATCCCGCCAGCTTCGAGAAAGCCGCCGCCGAGGCCACCAAGCGCCTCAAGGGCATGGAGGCCCCCGCCGCCTGTGTGCAGTCGGTGCGCAACGCCTTCACCCTGGATTTTGACGCCGGACTCGCCGCCGAGCGTGACTTGTTCATGAAATTAGTCGTTGGCGACCAATCCCGCGCTCAGCGCCATATTTTCTTCGCCGAACGCGAAGCGCAAAAAATCCCTGGCATGGGGCCGGAGGTCAAACCCGCCAAAATCACCCGCGCCGCCGTGCTGGGCGGCGGCACCATGGGCGGCGGCATTGCGATGAATTTTGCCAATGCCGGCATCCCGGTCACCATCGTCGAAACTGATGCAGCCGCACTCACCTGCGGGCTCGATCGCGTGCGCGAAACCTATGATATTTCGGTCAAGCGCGGCGCTCTGCCCGAAGGCACCACCGAAAAGCGCATGGCCTTGTTTTCCGGCACCACCGACTGGTCAAAACTCGCGGATGCGGACGTGATCATCGAGGCGGTGTTTGAAGAAATGGAGCTGAAAAAACAAATTTTTGCCAAGCTCGACGCCCATGCCCGCCCCGGCGCGCTGCTCGCGACAAACACCTCCACCCTTGATGTCGATGCGATCGCTAACGCCACCAAGCGCCCGCACGACGTGCTCGGTATGCATTTTTTCTCACCGGCCAACGTGATGAAATTGCTGGAAATCGTGCGTGGCAAAGCAACCTCGCACCAAGCCATCGCCACCGCGATCGCGATTGGCAAAGCGATGGGCAAAGTTCCGGTCGTGGTTGGCAATTGCGATGGGTTCGTTGGCAACCGCATGCTCGCTCGGCGCACCACCGAATGCGAGCGGTTGTTGCTCGAAGGCGCGCTGCCGCATCAAGTGGATGCGGTGATCTTGAAATTCGGCTTCCCGATGGGCCCGTTCGCGATGGGCGATCTCGCCGGGCTTGATGTGGGCTGGCGGATTCGCAAACATCGCGGCGTCACCGCCCCGATTTCCGACGCGCTGTGCGAGCAAGGGCGGTTCGGCCAAAAAACCGGCAGCGGCTATTATGTTTATGAAAATGGCAGCCGCACGCCAACGCCGGACCCGGTGGTGGAAAAGCTGATTATGGATAGTTCGGCCAAGCTCGGCATCACCCGCCGCGCCATCAGCGATCAGGAAATTCTCGAACGGATGACCTACCCGATGATCAACGAGGCCGCACGCATCCTCGAAGAAGGCATCGCCATCCGCCCCTCGGATATCGATGTCGTCTGGATCTATGGCTATGGCTGGCCGGTCTGGCGCGGCGGTCCGTGCTTCCATGCCGACCTGGTTGGTCTGCCAACCATTGTCGAGCGGCTGGAGCATTACGCCACCGCCATCAACGATCCGGGTCTCGCACCGGCCGCGTTGCTGAAATCCCTCGCGGCCAGCGGCAAGGGATTCGCGGGCTTTACTGGTCACGCGCAAGCAGCCGCCGAATGAGCGGGCGGCCTTACCCCTGGGAGGCCAATTACCCCAAAGGCCTCCCTTGGGATCTCACGCCACCGCGCGAAACCATCCCCGCGATGATCGGGCGCACCATCGCCGAATTTCGCGATGATCCAGCACTCGATTATCGCGGCACCAAAATCAGCTTCGCTGACCTCGGCAGCGCGATCTCTGAGGTCGCTCACGGGCTGCTAAGCCGCAATCTGGGCAAGGGTGCTCGGATTGCGCTTTATTTACCCAACACGCCCGCCCACCCGTTTTGCTTTTTCGGCGCGCTCACGGCGGGCCTTGTGGTGGTGCATCTCTCACCGCTCGATGCTGAACGCGAACTGGCCCACAAACTCCACGATTCGGGCGCGCGGATTCTGGTGTGCACCAATATCGGCGCCATGCTCGGCATGGGTGAAAAACTCCTCGCAAGGGGCGACATTGATCATCTGATCGTCGCCGATGACGCGGCCTATGGCCCAATCCCCGGTTTGCCGCACCCGCCGATTCCCACCAACGATCCGCGTATCATCACGCTGGACGCCTTGCGCGCCGCCGGACCCACTGACGCGCACACCCTGCCCGGCATCGACCCCGATGATCTGGCGCTCCTGCAATATACCGGGGGCACCACCGGCCTGCCGAAAGGGGCGATGCATACCCACGCCACACTTCGCGCCTCGGTCGCGATTTACGAAGCCTTCATCGATGGCCAAGGCCGTTTCCCGCGCGGCACCAGGCTGCGCGCCATTTGTGTGCTGCCGCTGTTTCACATCTATGCGCTGGTTGTGCTGTTGCTGCTGCAACTCTCGCGCGGCAGCGAATTATTGCTCCGCCTGAAGTTCGATCCGGCCACTACGCTGTACGATATCGAAACCAATAAAGCGAGCTATTTCCCCGGCGTGCCAACCATGTGGATCGCCCTCGCTAACGTCCCTGACCTCGAAAAACGCGATCTTTCGTCTCTGCTTCTGGTTGGTTCCGGCGGCGCGCCGCTCCCCGTCGAAATCGGCCAACGGTTCGAACGCATCACCGGCATGCGCCTCGGCGGCGGCTGGGGCATGACCGAGACCGCCTCGGCGGGAACCGGCAATCTGCTCGATGGCATCTTCATCCCCGGCTCTGCCGGTATGCCCCTGCCCGGTATTCTGCTCGACGTGGTTGCACTTGATGATCCCACGCGGGTGCTGCCTTACGGCGAAGTGGGCGAGGTGCGCGTCAAAGGCCCGAATATTTTCAAAGCCTATTGGAACAAGCCCGAGGAAAACGCGGCTAGCTTCATCGATGGTCACTTCCTCACCGGCGATATTGGCCGCATCGATCCGAACGGCATGGTGTTTTTTGTCGATCGGAAAAAGGACATGATCCTATCAGGCGGCTTTAATGTCTATCCGACCGTGATCGAATCCGCGATTTATGAACATCCGGATGTTGGTGAAGCGATTGTGGTGGGAATCCCCGACCCTTATCGCGGCCAATCCGCCAAAGCCTTCATTACCTTGAAGCCGGACGCATCGCCCTTTTCGTTGGAGGCGCTCAAGAGTTTCCTCGCCGATAAATTGGGCCGCCATGAAATGCCCAGCGCCATTGAGTTTCGCGATACGCTACCCAAAACCTCGGTCGGCAAATTCTCCCGCAAAGAACTCGTCGCCGAAGAAATTACCAAAACCACTCTCAACCAGCCCACCCTCTAGGAGCCAAGCATGGTCGAAGCCGTTATCGTCGCCACCGCCCGCACCCCGATCGGCAAAGCCTTTCGCGGCGCGTTCAACATCACGCCCGGCCCGACACTCGGCGCCTTCGCGATCCGCGAGGCCCTGAGCCGCGCCAAGGTTGATCCCGGCGAGATTGAAGATGTGATCCTCGGCTGCGCCACGCCCGAGGGCACCACTGGCAGCAATGTGGCCCGCCTCGCCGCTGTGCGTGCTGGCATCGATGTTACCGCTGCCGCCATGACGGTCAATCGCTTTTGCTCCTCCGGCCTGCAAGCCATCGCACTCGGTGCGCATCAAATCATGGTCGAAGGTGCGCCCATCGTTATCGCGGGCGGCCTTGAATCCATCAGCCTGACCTCAAACCCAATCGGTGGCGAGCGGGCCTTCGACCCTTGGCTGCGCGAACACAAACCCGCCGTCTATATGCCGATGATCGAGACCGCCGACATCGTCGCTGCCCGCTATAACATCACCCGCGAGATGCAAGATGCCTATGCGCTGGAAAGCCAGCGCCGCACCGCTGCGGGCCAACAAGCGGGACGCTTCGATCAGGAAATCATCTCCGTCACCACCACCAAGGCCGTGGAAAACAAAGAGACCAAGGAAATCACCCACGAGCAGGTGACCCTGCGCCAAGACGAAGGCAACCGGCCGGATACCAATATCGAAGGCCTCGCCAAGCTCAAGCCCGTGCGCGGCGAAGACAAATTCATCACCGCCGGCAATGCCAGCCAGCTTTCGGACGGCGCCTCCGCGTGCGTGATGATGTCTGACGCCGAAGCCGCCAAACGCGGCCTAACCCCGCTTGGCATTTTTCGCGGTTTCGTGGTCGCTGGCTGCGAACCCGACGAAATGGGCATCGGCCCGATCTATGCGATTCCCCGCTTGCTCAAGCGCCACGGCCTGACCATCGATGATATCGACCTCTGGGAACTGAACGAAGCCTTCGCCAGCCAAGTGCTCTATTGCGCGAACAAGCTCGGCATTGCCCATGACAAGCTGAATGTCGATGGCGGCTCAATCTCAATCGGCCATCCCTATGGCATGAGCGGGGCACGGATGACCGGCCACGCCTTGATCGAAGGCAAGCGCCGGGGTGCGAAACGCGCGGTCGTGACTATGTGCATTGGCGGCGGTCAAGGTGCCGCCGGTCTGTTTGAAATCGTCTGAAAGGACCCCCACCATGGAACTCAGCTTCTCCCCCGAAGAAAGCGCCTTTCGCGATGAGGTGCGCCAATTCATCCACGATCATTTGCCCCATGACGTGCAAAAAAATATGATCGAAGGCCGCGAGATCGGCAAGCAAGCCATCGTCGATTGGCAGCGCAAGCTCAACGCCAAAGGCTGGGCGGTGCCGCATTGGCCGCAAGCCTGGGGCGGTAAGGATTGGAGCCCGGTGATGGAATATATCCTGCTGGAAGAGCTGCAAGCCGCACCGGCGCCGCAGCCGCTGCCGTTCAATGTCTCGATGGTCGGCCCAGTCATCGCCACTTTTGGCAGTGACGCGCAAAAACAGAAATTTCTGCCCGCCACGGCAAATATCGATATCTGGTGGTGCCAAGGCTTCTCCGAACCCGGCGCTGGCTCCGACCTTGCCGGTTTGAAAACCACCGCGCGCCGCGAGGGGGATTTCTACATTATCAACGGCCAGAAAACCTGGACCACCCTTGCCCAATATGCCGACTGGATTTTCGTGCTCGCCCGCACCAACCCGCAAGCCGCGAAAAAGCAAGAGGGGATCTCGTTCATCCTGGTGGATATGAAAACGCCCGGCATTACCGTGCGCCCCATTCAACTCATTGATGGGGGCCACGAAGTGAACGAGGTCTGGTTCGATGAGGTCAAGGTGCCTGCCGAAAACCTCGTTGGCGAAGAAAACAAAGGCTGGGACTACGCGAAGTTCCTGCTCGGCAACGAACGCACCGGCATTGCGCGCGTCGGTGCCTCCAAGCAACGCCTGCGCCGGGTGCGCGAACTCGCCGCCCTCGAGCGGGCCGGTGATGGCGCACTGATCGAAGCACCCTGGTTTCGTGAAAAGCTCGCCGAGGTCGATGTTGATCTGAAAGCCCTGGAAATCACCCAGTTGCGCATTCTTTCTGACGCTCGCAAATCCGGCAAGCATGGCGTGCCGGACCCGCGCTCTTCGATTTTGAAAATAAAAGGGTCGGAAATCCAGCAAGCCACCACCGAATTGCTGATGGAAGTGGTCGGCCCGCTCGCCATGCCGTTCCAAGGCTCCGGCGAGCCTGAGGATGCGAGCAACGAAATGGCGATCGGCCCGGAAGATGCCGCCTATGCCGCGCCAACCTATTTCAATTGGCGCAAAATCTCGATCTATGGCGGCTCGAACGAGATCCAACGCAACATCATCGCCAAAGCCATTCTCGGCTTCTAGAGCGTGATTGCTTATCATCAATCACGTTCTGGCCTTTGTTTGCCGATCAATTTGATTGGTTTAGGTCGAATCTTTCGATTCAACCTAAACCAATATTGATCTAATTCCGCGCTCTAACCCAGGACCCAAGCCATGGATTTCGATTATACCGACGAACAACGCCTGCTTGCCGACAGTGTGGCCAAGCTGTTCGCCAATCGTTACGGCGATTTCGAAAAGCGCAAACACTACGCCACCCTGCCGGGCGGTTTTGATCGCGCCGTCTGGGCCGAATATGCCGAGGCCGGGCTCCTCGCACTGCCCTTCGGCGAAGACCATGGCGGCTTTGGCGGCGGCCCGGTGGAAACCATGATCGTCATGGAACAAATCGGCCGCGCCTTGGCCCTGGAACCTTACATGGCCAACACCATCTTCGCGGGCGCCATTCTGCGCCACAGCGCCAATCACGCGCTCCGCGACATGATGGCCCCCAAGCTCGCCGCCGGTGAAGCGATCATCGCGGTCGCCCATACCGAGCGTCACTCCCGCTATGACCTGCATGACGTCACCACCGCGGCCCGCCGCGATGGCGATGATTTCGTGCTCGAGGGTGATAAAACCGTGGTGATCGGAGGCGATTCCGCCGATTATTTGATTGTCAGCGCCCGCATCGAGGGCGGTCGCCGCGATCGTCATGGTATTGGCCTTTTTCTCGTCGATGCCAACGCCCCCGGCGTTTCGCGGCGCGGCTATAAAATGCAAGACCTCACGCCCGGCGCTGAAATTTCGCTCGCCAGCGTGCGCGTGCCCGCCAATCACGATCTTGGCGGCCTGCCATTGCTCGAACGCGCCGCCGATGAAGCCATCGCCGCCATTTGCGCCGAAGCGGTCGGGGCCATGGAATCACTGATCGCAATGACGGTCGATTACATGAAAACCCGCAAGCAATTCGGCGTGCCCATTGCGGTGTTCCAAGCCTTGCAGCACCGGGCGGTGGATATGACCGTCGCCGCCGAACAGGCCCGCAGCATGGCGGTTTATGCCGCCCTCAGCGCCGCCAGCGATAATGCCAAAGAGCGCAGCGAAGCCATCGCCATGGCGAAAACCGCAGTCAGCAAAGCCGCCCGCTTCGTCGGCCAGCAAGCCATCCAGCTTCATGGCGGTATCGGGGTGACCATGGAGTATAAAGCCGGTCATTATTTCAAGCGCCTGACCATGCTGACGATGCAATTTGGCGACGCCGACCATTTTCTCCGCAGGCTCGCGGCCTGATTTTTGCGCCCGCACGGCGCGGCCTTGTTCAACAGGCCGCGCCGTGATCCATTGCAATCATGCTCCTCTCTGGAAAAGCCCGCCTCGCCGGGGTCATCGGCTGGCCCGTCGCCCATTCACGATCCCCGCGCCTGCACGGCACCTGGCTGAACCGCCATCAGATCGATGGCGCCTACATGCCGCTTGCCATTGCACCCGCCGATTTCGCCGCCAGCATCCACACCCTCGCCCGCATCGGCTTCGTCGGCGCCAATGTCACCATCCCCCATAAGGAAGCCGCCTTCGCCGTCTGCACCAAGCTCGATGACAGCGCCCGCCGCGCTGGCGCGGTCAACACGTTGGTGTTCAATGACGGCCAGATCATTGGCTCCAACACCGACGGCATCGGCTTTCTCGCCAATCTGCGCGCCCATCATGTCGATCCATGCGCCGGCCCGGCTTTGATCCTCGGCGCGGGTGGCGCCGCCCGCGCCATCGGCGCGGCCCTCCTTGATCAAGGCACCTCAGTGACCTTTTGCAATCGCACGCAGGCACGCGCGGCAAGCCTCGCCACCGCTCTCGGCGCTGAAACGCTCGATTGGCCGCAGCGCCACGCGGCCCTCGCGGACTTTGCCTTGCTGGTCAACAGCACGTCCCTGGGAATGACCGGCCACCCGCCACTCGAGATCTCGCTCGATCGCGTCCCATTAACCATGGCTGTTGCGGATATCGTCTACGCGCCGCTGCAAACACCCTTGCTCGCCGCCGCGACTGCGGCAGGGCTGCGGCCGGTCGAAGGGTTAGGCATGCTCTTGCACCAAGCCGTTCCTGGCTTTGCCGCTTGGTTCGGCGTTACCCCCACCGTCGATGCCGAGCTCTATCGCATCGTCGCCGCTGATTTACTCGGCTAGATCATGCGCGTCATCGGCCTCACCGGCGGTATCGGCATGGGCAAATCCACGGTAGCCACGATGTTTCGGTGCTACGGTTTCGCAATTTTCGATGCCGACGCCACGGTCCGCGCCCTGCAAGCCCCGCACGGTGCCGCGCTCCCCGCCATCGCGGCCGCCTTCCCCGGCACCGTCCGCCACGGCGTGCTTGATCGGGCCGCCCTGCGCACTCGCATTTTGACCGACCCGACAGCCAAGCGCCGCCTTGAAACCCTCATCCACCCGCTGGTGCGTCAGGCGCAGCGCCGCTTTATCGCTGCGGCCCATCGCCGTCGCGCCCGGGGCGTCATTCTCGATATTCCGCTCCTCTTCGAGACGGGCGGCGACCGGCTGACCGATTTTGCCATCACGGTCTCAGCCCCCCCTGCCATTCAGCGGGCGCGCGTGCGGGCGCGCGGTCTCAGCGAGGCCGATATCGCGGCCATCATCGCCAAGCAAATGCCCGATGCCGAAAAAATCCGCCGCGCCGACGCCGTCATTCGCACCGGCCTGTCTCGTTACGCGACGCGCCGCAGCATCCGCCGCCTACTGGCCACCCCCGAATTTCAACACTTGCCGCGACTCCGCCGCCGCGCCCACTGATCATCGATGACCCGTTCCGTCCTGTTTGACACCGAAACCACCGGCCTTGATCCGTTGCATGGCGACCGGATCATCGAAATCGCGGCCATCGAACTGCGCAACGATCTTCCCACCGATCGAGTGTTTCACACCCTGATAGACCCCGAACGCGACATCCCAAGCGATGCCACCCGCATCCACGGCATCACCAACGCCGACATCACCGGCAAGCCGATCTTCGCCGCCATCGCCGACCAATTACTGGATTTCTTCGGCGATTCTCCGCTCGTCGCCCATAATGCCGGCTTCGATTTCGGCTTTCTGGACGCCGAATTAGGCCGGATCAACCGCCCATCGCTCGACCGTGCGCGCATGATCGACACGCTCGCCTTGGCCAAAACCCGCTTCCCCGGCCTGCCTAACAGCCTCGATGCGCTGTGCCGACGGTTCAACATCGATTTATCGCTCCGCACCACGCATAACGCCCTGCTCGACTGCAAACTCCTCGCCGCCGTCTATATCGAACTCACAGGCGGCCGGCAGCGCGGCCTTGAGCTGGAAACCGCGAGCCTGAACGCCTCCGCCGTGGAATATGCCACAATCGCAGACCGCACACCGCGCCTGATCGCCGTGCCGCCCGCCGAACAAGCCGCGCACGCCGATTTCATTGCCAAAATCAAAGACCCGGTTTGGCTGAATGCCGATTTTACTCAGACGGGGTGAGAATGACCGCGGTGCCATACGCCGTCACCTCATTCATCGCCTGACCTTGCCCGGCGTCAAACTCGCCGGAATCAAACCGCATCCCCACCACCGCATTCGCCCCTAACGATAGCGCATGCGCCCTCAGCGCCGCCAACGCCTGATCACGCGTCTGGCTCACCATCTGGGCATAGCCCTCCTGCGATCCACCAAACATCGCCCGCAATCCGCCGACGAAATTCCCGACAATCGAGCGGCTCCGCACCGAGGTGCCATAAACCGGCCCAATCACCCGCGAAATCCGCGCCCCCGCCACATTATTGACCGTGACCACCAAAATATCCGTCATTTTTTGCTCCGTAAGCAGTTTGAATGTCTTTTTATAGATTTGTTTTGTTCAATAAACAAATTCCGATAGGAAGTCGCCTTGACCTGTCCGAATTGTAATGATCGACGTTAAAGACATATCTTAAAGTTTATCGGTTGACCGATCAAAGAAGGAGAATTCGGCGGCGCAGAGCTTTCACGACGACGTTTCCCTAAGCGCGCCCGACAGTATTCGCTCAACCCCGACTTCGCACCCACAGCGGCGCAAACCCTGCGCGAGCAAAAATCCTGTGCGCCTCTGGTCGAATCGGGTCCAGTGGTCGAGGCTGTGCGAAGCCGAATTCTGGCACGCCACACCATTATCACCACCGCCGATCCGCAATTGCATCTGCAACCTCGCCCTAACGGCGATATCGTCATCCGCTCACGCGCCACCATGCCGGCACTCCGCTCCCCCGACCCGCGGACGGCCGCCGCCTGGGCGTCAAAATCGCCCGGATCAGCCTCGATGGACAGAACATCCCGCTCGATCACCCCGCCCTGACCCAAGGCTGGCACAGCGCCGAACTCGATGGTCGCTGGACCAACGGGCGTGCCATCATCCCAGCAAGCCTGCATCAAGGCGGCACCATCACCCAAACCCTCGCCGCCACCTTAACCTACCCGATAAACCGCGCCGCATGATCGATCCGGCGTGCGTGGCTTAATTTGGTGCAAAATATCAACTCATAACAAATGAGTCACAATTTATTTTCTGATCACATCTTGCCGATTCGTTACCAACAATGCACAATCTAAGGTATTGCATTGGTTAACCATCGGACAGGAGCGACTGCGTGGATCACGTGCTGAGCGACGGTGTTTCTCTCCCCTCACCGTTCACCATTACCATGGACGCGCCTGCTCTGACTCAAACCAATATCCAAACCATTCCAACGATTTCGCTCAGTAACCCGGATTTTCTTGCCGCCCCCAGCTTCACCGAACAGCCATTCCTGCTCACGGCCATCGCACCGACAGGTCCGCATGACGCAATCGGCGTCACCGAAAATTTCCCAAGGCACCTCCCAGATTGCTGGCCACATGACCATTGATGTGGTGGCCGCCCCAGGCGCGTCCTTCTCCAACGCCGCCAGTGCTGCTCTACAATACGCTGCGATCTATCTCGGCAACCTGATCACCGATCCGATCGCAGTCACCATCCAGGCCAATGTCAGTAATTTGAGCAGCACGCCAAGCCTCCAAGGGGTATTGGCGTATGGCTCACCAAACGGCTACTTCGAGAGCTTCGCAACGGTTCGCAAACAGATTGCCCTGCATGATCCTTCGGTTGCGAAATATCTTCCCACAACCCTGCCCAGCGGGGTCTATAATTCCCTCCAGGTATCGAAGGCCGAAATACAAGCCTGGGGGCTCTCTTATCAACCGCAAGCCAATATTGACGGATCGATTGTAATTAACACCGCCTATTCCAGCAGCTTCAACTACAGCACCAGCATCACCGCCCATAATGCTAACGCCGGCCTAACTGATTTTGTCGGTGTTGCGGAACATGAACTCAGCCACGCCCTCGGCCGCGTCTCCTACAACGGTGCGACCATTGGTGGAAAACATCTATTCGGCCCAATGAATTTGTTCCGCTTTGTCTCACCGGGCCATTTGCAAATCGACGGGGTCTCGAGCAGTTCAAACCTGAAAGTCCCCTATTTCTCGCTCAATGACGGCGCAACCAACCTGATTTCCTTCGCCTCAGTCTCCCGCTCTGATTGGGGCAATCCGGCCTCCGGCACCCGCTATTCCAACGATGCGTGGAACGGGTATGCCCCCAATTCCGGCTATGCGCGAATTTATAATTTCGATCGATCATTCCTCAACGCCATCGGCTTTGACGTGAATTGTTTTGCTGCAGGTACCCGCATTCTGACCAAGCGTGGCGAAATAGCCGTGGAAAACCTCACCACGAACGATCAAATCATTCTCCAGGATGGCAGCACAGCGCCCATCACCTGGATCGGCCAGCGCCGCGTCAACATCGCCGATCACCCGCAGCCCGACACCGTTTGCCCCGTGTTGATTAAGGCGGGCGCGCTTTCCGATGCCATTCCGCATCGCGACCTGCTGCTCTCACCCGATCACGCAATCATGCTGAATGGTCACCTGTCGCAGTTTCGCTCCACCCCGATTTCGCACCCGCATCCGCGCAAACCCTTCGCGAGCAAACCAGCTGCGCGCCCTTCATCGAATCCGGCCCGTTAGTGGAGCAAATCCGCGCCCAAATCCTCGCCCGCGCTGCAATCCCCACCACCAACGACCCCGCCTTGACGCTCCTCCACGGTGCCGATGGCAGCATCACCCTTCAATCGCGCAGCGCCATACCCGGATTTCTCTGCCCCGACCCGCGCGACCGCCGCCGCCTCGGTGTTAAAGTTGCGAGCATCACGCTTGGCGACGAGGCAATTTCGCCCGATCATCCAGCACTCATTGAAGGCTGGCATGACCCCGACTCAGACGGGCGATGGACCAATGGCAACGCCGTCATTCCGGCGGCACTCGTGCTTGGCCGCAAGGCAACGCTAAAACTCGCCGCAACGCTTGCCTATCCGCTAAACGCAACCCGGCGATCCTCAGCCCGCACCACCGCCAACAGCCAACAACTTATCCTGGAGTTAAAATAACTCAAATTTAATCTTCTCTGAAAACGACCAATTTTTGCGAATAAAATCTATATAAATACACAGCGCGACGTCGCGTATTTTTGTAATAATCCAGTTACAAATAACGCAATAACACGACTTATTAACCCGACCAAACCTAACACATGAACGATACGGCAATAATTACGACCTTTTGTCACCGATTTGCTAAACTCCTAAGCACTTGTTATCTGAGTCATGCGTATAGCGCAGAACAATCATGCAGGAGCATTAAATGGATCAACTCGCCGGCTTCGATGGGGTTTCTATCGGTCTCTCGCTCACCGCCATCGAACATCCGAAATCGCACACGATCCAGGCGCAAGCGATCTCTCCTGCCACACTCGCAACAACGCCGCTTGATCAGAGCCAATCCCCCTTGCTTGGCATCTCGATCCCGCAAACCGATTTTCATATCGCCCATGGCATCGGCGCGCAGGCTTCCGGCGCTCTTATGTGGCATTCATTCAGCCCGACATCCGCATCAGCCCTCTCGGACGCCTTGTTGCCCCCGCTCGGCTCCAGTGCCGCGGCCAAGCTCGCCGCTGCCGGTGCCGCCTCGCCCGGCTCGCACATGACGATCGTCGTCCAAGACGCACCCGGCGTCACACTCAGCGCCGCCGCACAAAATGCCCTGAATTATGCCGCCGCCTATCTTGGCAACATCATCGCCGATCCAGTCGCCGTCACGATCCAGGCGAACATCGCCAATCTCAACAGCACAACGACAACCGGCATCCTCGCCTACGGTTCTCCAGAAGCCTATTACGTGCCTTATTTCATTGCACAAGGCGAAGTGGCTAAGCATGATCCGGCACTCGCCGCCTACCTCCCCGCAACCAATAAGGCTGCCGGTGGCGTCGCCGCGGTCGTCTCCAAGGCCGAATTGCAAGCCTGGGGCCTGCCAACCCAAAATTATTACCCGATTGCTGGATCAATCGTAATCAACACCGCTTATTCGAGCTATTTCAATTACAGCACCAATAACGCGCTGCAAGCAGCAGGGGGCAACTCGCTCGATTTCGTTGGTTTGGCGCTCCATGAACTCTCCCACGCTCTAGGCCGCGTGCGGTTCGACCAGATCAAAGCTGGAGCAGGCGCTGGCCAATATGCTGGCGACCCCCTAGCCGGCCCGATGGATCTAACCGCCTTCACCTCACCCGGCACCCTGCAGCATAGCGCGACCAAAGCTGTCGGTCTCATCCCTTATTTCTCCACCAATGGCGGCAAAACCCCATTGGTCTATTCCTCGACCCAAACAAGGTCAGACTGGAACAACACTCTCCAGAACAGCGCCTTCCTGCATGATGCCTGGTCCGGCTATCTCTATCCCGGCCTCGCCACCATGTCCGCCGTCGACGTGACCTTCCTCAACGCGATCGGCTTTGACCTCGTCTGCTTCGCCGCTGGCACGCGCATTCTGACGCGCTCCGGCGCCGTTTCGGTAGAAAATCTCCGCGAGGGTGACGAGGTGGTACTGCATCGCGGCGGCACGGCGCCTATCAAATGGATCGGGCATCGTCATATCGATGCCGCCAAACATCCAAAACCCGAGACCGTCTGGCCGGTCCTGATCGAAGCGGGCGCCATTCTCGATGGGGTGCCCCATCGCGACCTGCTGGTCTCGCCCAATCACGCCTTCCTGCTCGATGGTCATTTGGTTCCCGCCAAAACCCTAATCAACGGCACCACCATCCGCCAAATCGAGCGTAAAAAGGTTACCTATTACCATATCGAACTGCCCGAGCACGCCGTGCTCTATGCCGAGGGCATGCCCGCCGAATCTTATCTCGACTCTGGCAATCGCAGCTTTTTCGAGAATGCCGGGATCGCGATTTCGCTCCATCCCGATTTTAGCACCACGGCGCCCGCGCATCAGGACCGCGCCGCACAATCCTGCGCACCCTTCATCGAAGCGGGGCCGGTGGTAGAGCAAATCCGCGCCCGCATCCTCGCCCGCGCTGCCATCCCAACCACATCAGACCCTGAAATCCTCATCGAAAAATCCGCCGATGGCAGCAGCATCATCCACTCGCGCAGCGCCATCCCCGGTTTCCTCGCCCCCGATCCGCGTGACCGCCGTCGGCTTGGTGTAAAAATTGCCCGTATCACCGTTGGTGAGCAGACAATTCCGCTCGATCACCCTGCCCTCACCGAGGGCTGGCACGATGTCGAACCCGATGGCCGTTGGACCAACGGGCGCGCCATCATTCCAGCGTCTCTCAGCGCCGACACCGAAGTCACCGTCGAAATCGGCGCGAGCCTCGCCTATCCGGTTGCCCCCATGACGGAGAAAAAACTCAGCTCCGGCGCGCGACGGTAAACGCCGCCAAGGCGCGCAGCCGATCAGCGCGCGGGCCGAACATCTCAAGATGCAGCGCCGCTTGCTGTGCCAGATGTTCGGCCTGCACCCGCGCCCGCTCAATCCCTAACACCGCAACCATCGTGGCCTTGCCTTGCGCCGCATCCTTGCCCGCCGTTTTGCCCAAGCTCGCATCGGAGCCTTCAGCGTCGAGAATATCATCGGCAATCTGAAACGCGGCACCTAAATCTCGCCCATAAGCCGCCAGTAAATGCCGCTGCGCCGTCGGTGCCCGACCCAAAATCGCCCCGGCCTCAGCGCTATACTGAATCAGCCGACCCGTTTTCAGCGCCTGCAACCGCGTCACTAAATGCGCGGATAACTCCCGATCGGACGAGACCATATCAATCATCTGCCCCCCCGCCATACCCCGCGCACCCGATGCCGCCCCGAGCGCCATCACCAGCTCGCAGCGCACCTCAGGATCGGAATGCGTATCTGGCTCAGCCAATACCTCAAAAGCCCGCGTCTGCAGCGCATCCCCAGCCAAAATCGCCGTCGCCTCGTCAAACGCCTTGTGGCATGAGGGCTTGCCGCGCCGCAGATCATCATCATCCATCGCCGGCAGATCATCATGGATCAGCGAATAGGCATGCAGCATCTCGACCGAGGCCGCCACCCGCGCCGCACATGTCGCATTCACCATGAATAATTTCGCAGTCTCCATCACCAAAAAGCCGCGCATCCGCTTGCCACCACCCAGCGTCGAATAGCGCATCGCCTCGATCAATCGGCGCTCATCGCCTTCATGCAGCGGCATCAACGCATCGAGCGCGTCCTCTACCAACGCCGCCCCATCCAGCATCGCGCTGGCCAAATCCGCATCCATCGTCATGATTTTACTCCAATCCCCGCTTACGCGCCTGCCGCATCATTCTGCGCCGCACTGAGCGCCAACGCCCCATCAGCCCGTGTCACAATGCTCTGCACCAGTTGCTCCGCCTCCGCCAAACGCGCCTCGCAATGGCGTTTGAGCTGATCGCCGCGCTCATAAGCCGCAATCGCCTGCGCCAAGCTTTGCTGGCCGGATTCCAGCCCCCGCACAATCGTTTCAAGCTCCGCCAGCGCCGCCTCGAACGACATCGTCGCAATCGCTGGCATTTCAGTCCCATTCGTCATCATCTGATCCTGTCTTAAACGCCCATCAGGGCCCGCACATGCACCACCACGCCCGCTGCCAGCGCGTCCAAATCATACCCGCCTTCCAGCAACGATACGACCCGCCCGCCGCAAAGCCGGTCAGCCACCGCAACCAATTGCGCGCTCAACCAAGCGAAATCGGCCGTCTCGACATTCAATTCCGCCAGCGGATCAAGCCGATGCGCATCAAACCCAGCCGAAATAATGATAATTTCCGGCGCGAAACGTTCAAGCGCTGGGATAATCACATCCTGCCACGCCGCCCGAAACGCCGCCGAGCCCGAACCCGGCGCCAGCGGCACATTCACGATATTTCCTGCAACCCCGCGCTCGCTGGGCCGCCCCGTGCCCGGATAGCACGGGAATTGGTGTGAGGAGCCGTAGAACAAATCGGCATTGGTCTCAAAACAGGCCTGGGTGCCATTGCCGTGATGCACATCGAAATCCAGCACCGCAACTCGCCGCACCCCGTGCGCCGATTGCGCATGCGCCGCCGCAATCGCCGCATTGGCAAACAGACAAAACCCCATCGCCCGGTCCGGCTCAGCGTGATGCCCCGGCGGCCTGACCGCCACAAACACGGTGCGCGCCCACCCATCCATCACCGCATCCACACCCTGCATCGCCCCGCCCGCCGCCAGCAACGCCGCCCGCAACGACCCGGCACTCATCGCCGTATCCGCATCCAAATGCAGCCGATCATCACCCTCCAGATGCACCGCCATGATCCGATCAACATAGGCCCCATCATGCACCGCCCGGATCGCTGCAACCGGCGCTTCCTGCGCCATCTCACGGATCAATGACTGAAATTCAGGTGCCTCCAACGCGCCCAGCACCGCCGTCAGCCGCGCCGGTCGCTCAGGATGATGCGGTCCCGCATCATGGGCCATACAATCCGGATGGGTAATCAACGCCACCGTCATGATTGCGCGCCTACCGGCTCAGCACAGCGTATCGAAAAACTATACACGCCCTTGGTCTCGCTCCATGACACCAAAGCATGGCCCGATTGCTGGCAGAAATCACGAAAATCCCGCACCGAACCCGGATCGGTCGCCAGTACCAAGAGCCGGGCCCCAGCCGACATCGAACGCAGCGCGCGCGCCGCCCGCAGCACCGGCATCGGACATTTCAGATATTTCGCGTCAATGACGGCCTCACCCATAAACCTATCGTGCCGCTTCACCCGCCATTGGGCAAGAGGGCGCGCGCCACTCACCCTGTTTCGTCCCCCGTTATCTTGGTCTATTTAACCCGAATGACCTCAGAGCACGGCACCAAACCCGCCTACCGAATCGGCGTTGATCTTGGCGGCACCAAAATCGAAATCGCCGCCTTGCGCCATGACGGCAGCTTGGCGCACCGCCACCGGATTGCCACGCCGGACAGCTACGACGCCACAATCACCGCCATCGCGGGCTTGGTGCGCGCCACCGAGCAAAGCCTCGGCCCCGCCGCCTCGGTCGGCGTCGGTATTCCCGGCACCATCAGCAGCGCCACCGGCCTGGTCAAAAACGCCAATTCCGAACGGCTCAACGGCCATCCATTCGATGCCGATCTCGCAAGCGCGTTGCAGCGGCCCATTCGCGCCAGCAACGATGCAAATTGTTTCGCCATCAGCGAAGCGACCGATGGCGCGGGCGCAGGCGCGGACACCGTATTCGGGGTTATCCTTGGCACCGGCGTTGGTGGCGGCATCGTGGTCAAAGGGTCGGTGCTCGATGGGCGCAACGGCATCGCCGGCGAATGGGGGCACACCCCGCTGCCCTGGCCGCGCGCGGATGAAATGCCTTTACGCGCCTGCTGGTGCGGACGTATCGGCTGCCTCGAGACCTATTTACGCGGCCCCGCCCTTGCCGCCGACGCCGATGGCCCCGGCGCGCATGATGCCGGCGCGCTTCCCGCCCGCGCCCGCCAGGGCGATCCAAGCGCCCGTGCCGCGCTCGATGCCCATGTCGAACGGCTCGCGCGCGGCCTTGCGATGATCGTCAACATCCTTGACCCGGATGTGATCGTGCTCGGTGGCGGCCTCTCACGCATGGATCATCTCTATACCAGCCTGCCGGACCTGATGCGCCCCTATATTCTCTCCGATCAGGTCGCCACCAGCATCAAACGCAATCAGCACGGCGATTCCTCCGGCGTGCGCGGCGCCGCCTGGCTCTGGCCGCCGCCATAGCCCGCACGCCCGCGCATGATCCTCTGCCGCGATTGCGACGCCTTATTCCAAAGCGCGCAGCGCTGCCCGATTTGCGATGGGGCGCGTCTGGTGAGCCATCCCGAACTGACCGATCTGACCATCGCCCATATCGATTGCGACGCGTTTTTTGCCAGCGTGGAAAAGCGTGACCGCCCGGCCCTGCGCGATCATCCATTAATCGTCGGCGGCAGTACCCGCGGTGTGGTCGCCGCCTGCTGCTATATCGCCCGCCTCAGCGGCGTGCGCTCGGCCATGCCGATTTTCAAAGCCCTGCAGCTCTGCCCGGACGCGACGATCATCGCCCCCGATTTCGCCAAATATAGCGAAGCCAGCCACCAAATCCGCAGCCTGATGACCAGCCTCACCCCGTTGGTCCAACCCCTCTCCATCGATGAAGCGGCGCTCGATCTGTCGGGGACCGAAACCCTGCACCGCGCCCCACCCGCCGTGATGCTCAGCCGCCTCGCACGGCGGATCGAACAGGATGTGGGCGTGACCGTCTCAATCGGCCTTGCCGCCAATCGCCTGCTCGCCAAGCTCGCCGCCGAGCGCGACAAGCCACGCGGGTTCGCCGTGCTCGGCCGCGATGCCGCCAGTCTGCTCGCGACGGAACCCATCACGCTCCTACCCGGCGTCGGCCCCGCCCTCGCGCGCAAACTCGCCGGCATGTCGATCACCCGGATCGGTGACCTCGCCAGGCTCGACCCGATCAAGGCGCGTAAAATGCTCGGCGACGACGGGCCCAGCTTGGTCGCCCGCGCTAACGGTATCGATCATCGTCAGGTCGACCCCACGCGCAACCCAAAATCCATCAGCGCCGAAACCACCTTCGCTGAAAACACCGCCGACCCCGCATTCCTGCGCGCCACCTTGATCCAACTCGCCGAGAAACTCGCCCGCCGTCTGCGCCAAGCCGATAGCGCGGCTGGCAACCTCACCCTGAAACTACGCACCGCACGATTTGAAACACGCAGCCTCGCCGTGCCGCTGCACGCCCCCACCCAACTTGGCGAAACGATCCGCGACGCCGCAACCCCCATCCTGCTCGCCGCCGCCGACGGCACCGCCTACCGCCTGCTCGGCATCGGCACCAACCGCCTCGTCCCCGCCAGCGAGGCCGATCACGGCGACCTGCTCGACCACGAAACCCCCCGCCGCGCCGCACGCCAACGCGCCATCGACGAACTGACCGCAAAATTCGGCCCTAACAGCATCCGGCGCGGAGTCGATTAAATCGGCCTGATTGTCATCGATTTGCCACTGCAATGCCCTTAAAACTTCACGTGATCGTGAAGATTTATTCCTCTATCAGGCACCGACAATTTATCAGTAACAGGGGTCTGGTTCGATGCAAAATCGCTCATATCGTGCGCTCCTCCGCAATGGCTGCGCCGTGGCACTCGCTCTGGCCGCACCAGGGGCCGCCTCGGCGCAGGCCGTCAATGCTGGCACAGTCAGTGCGAGTGCTGCGGCGCCGTCGAGTGGACAATTTGCCAGTCACGTGCTCACGCGCAAGCAACTCAAACATCAAGCCCAGGCGATTACCACAATCAATAAATCCACCATCAACGGGCTAGCACCCATTGCGTCTGGCACCCAAGCCATTGCCACGGCGCCAAGCGTCGTCATCTCCGGCTACGCGCCGAATGCCGGAACCGCCCGATCCACGATCGCCATACGCGGTGTCAAAGTCGGGTTCAATTCAGTGCCGGGCGATATCGAAACGAACGGTATTACTGCCTTATTCGATGGTGTCCCGTTAAACAGCCTCATCCAAGGGACCGGGTTTCACTCGCCGCAAATCCCGTTTGGCGCTTTGCTCGGCGGCGTCAATCTGATCTATGGCCCAGGTAACCCGCGTGATCGGTGGTATGACAGCCTCGGCGGCACGGTGAATTTTATTCCGACCCAACCCACCGCAAAGGCCAGCGTTACCGCCTCGGCGTCCTATGGCAGTTTCGATAGCCAAGTGTACAGCCTCGTCGCCCAATCGGGGCTGCATGATGGCTGGGAATCGGTCATTGGTTATAATCACGCCTTCAATCACTCATTTAGGCAAGGCGTGTACGATTGGCCGGCCCGCAATGATCAAGTCTATTTCAAAATCACCAAGCTTGTCTCCGGCGGCCATATCAGCCTCGGCGGCTACTACATCCATAACCGCGAGTTCCGCCCAAACCAAATTCCCGTCGAGGCGCAACCCGGCATTACCATCGGCGGTCTCAACGCGAATGCTCCACTCTATAGTCAACAAACATCCGGCTTTTATTCTGATTTGCCCAATTCAATTTGGTTCAAAGAAAACCAAGTGATCGACTATATTACGTATGTCAAATTCACCAAGCGAATCACTGACAATACAACGTTGAACGATCTATTTTGGTATCGTCACGGCAACCTCATCCATTACCGGATCAATGCCGGCTTTCTGCCGACAGCACCCGGCAATACCGAATTCTACGCCCCCATCTCTGATACGATCGGCGATAAAATCAATTTCGATACCAAGCTCCCCTTCAACACGCTCAGCTACGGCGCCTATGTCATCAACGCGCACACCCATGACCGTTACGATGGCTACAACAATACATTAGGAACCACGCGCCAATTGCCTGCACAAACTGGCTTTGACTCATACGACAATCTTTTCGTTGCGGCCTACCTGCAAGATAAATTCAAGCCGATCCCTGCGCTCCACATCGTTCCAGGGATTCAGCTGGTTAATTACGACACGCATTATATCGATCAAAACCAAGTCAATGGCCAATTCATCCCCGGCGATTCCTACACGGTCTATCCGAACGTCAGTAAGGATTTTAATCGGTTTGAACCCTCGATCGGCGTTACCTACGATGCAAGCTCCTGGGCAACTGCCTATGGAAATTTTGCGGTCACCTATCAAAACCCGACAGGCGGCAACTACGCAAACTCACAAACCAATCTACCAGCACTAAAGCCAGTCAAAAGCACCGATTTCGAAGTCGGCGTTCGGCTATTCAAGCGTGACCTATTCGGTTTGCAGCGCGCCTCGGCCGATATAAATTATTATCGGGATAATCTGGAAGACGAAACGGTCGGGATCGCCAACCCCAATAACCCCAACCAAACCACCTTCGGCTATGGCTCTGGGCGCTTGCAAGGCGTTAACCTGTCCCTGCGCGCTCGTTTGAATTTTCACTGGGTCGCCTTCGCCGATCTTGGCGTGCTGGATGCGCGCTACCTCACTTATACCGCCCCGTCAGGCGCCGTGTACGCGAACTTGCCCGATCCAGCCTCCCCGCGCGACACCGCGAATATCGGTGTCGATTATCAACAATTCATCGGCTCCAACCTGCTCAAAGCATCGGTTTGGGACCAATATGTCGGCAAGCGTTACCTGTTCGACAATTCGATCGGCGCGCCAACCCACACCGCCATCGTGCCTTATAATCTTCTGAACGCTTCAATCTCGCTGAAAACAAACTATTTCAACCATTTCGTCTCGCATCTCGGCGAAGTAAAACTGGCATTCTTTGCTACCAACATTCTAAACCGTCAGTATAATTCAACCGAATACATCTCCGCCGGCGGCTACTTCAACACCTCCTATAACGGCTATGCGATTGCCAATCCCGGCGCACCGCGCGCCTTCTATGGCACGGTCACGGTGAAGTTCTAAACCAATGAAATTGAGCGGCAAACAAAGAGCAGAGCGTGATTGATGATCAGCAATCACGCTCTAACCGCATTTATTCATGAGGGCGTTTCCTTCAATTTTTCTACAATAAGCTACGCAACCGGACGTCGTGACGGCGTGATGCTTCGCCGGCCAATGTG
>NCBV01000006.1 GCA_002279355.1 Acidiphilium sp. 37-60-79 | reverse complement strand
CGGAATATCGTTGCTATTTTCGGGGCGGTGCGGTATTTTGGGCATGAAATTAACCTCTCAGTGGCTCGCCAGCGGTCACACGCGGCGGGCCATTTTTTTTGCGGGTGGTTAGGCTGCGGCGCGGGTTTCGGTGCGGCGATCCAAGTAGGCAGTGAGGTCGCTACGCCGGAAACAAATACGGCGCTCACCGATTCTGATGCGGGGTAGGTCGGAGATGCGATCCAGGGTGCGGTCGCTAACTTTCAAGAAAATTGCGGCCTGTTTGCGATCAAGCAGTTCGTCGTTGTGTGTCACGTCTATCACCTCGTTTGGTTGCGATGACGACTAAAAAACACACGTGGCGGGTAACTACGTCCGAAGAATTGAATTTTATTTCTTCGCACCTTTGCTGCGTTCTTCCAGCCATTTCGATATTGCATCTTCGTCTGTTGGTGTCCCCATCGCGTCGAGCACGGCACTAATCACACTGACGAGCGGTCCGGTCCGGTGATACCCGAGCGGCTTCGTGCACCCAGCCGCGCGCCAAGCCCCCAGCGCAAGTAATCGAGCAACATCAGCGTTTGGCACCCAATCTCGCTTGCGGCCTTGCTTGCCTTTAGATCGCGCCAGAAACACCCGCCGTGCGGCAATGGCCGAATTAAGCAACTGTTGCGCGGGCTCAATCGTCCCTTCACGTGATCGCCAAGGCGGACGACCAGCCGCTGCCGCAAGTCGATGGTGATCCTCTGCGGCGGCGATCAGGACCGGCAATTCAGCAGTCAGCACCTCGATTGCTTGTTGAACGCGGCGCAGGCGGAGGGTGGTTTGCTTGCTGCGCTCTATCGCGGGTTCATCGGGCGGATTCGTGTCGTTAATCGTGGCGACTAACCCACCCACGTGATCGGCAGTCGGCCAGGGGCGGCCTTTGGGGTGGTGAAACCAAGAGGCGACCTCAGCGGCGGAAACGCGCCGGGGTTTCCCCCGGCCATGAGCGCCGCTCATTCGAACGCTCCCAGACCGGTCAGCAGTCGGGCGATTAGGCGTTCGTGAATATATGCGGCATCGGTAACATCTCTTGCTTTAATGTCGCCAAATATTGCGATTGTTTGCGCTAATGCTTTCGCGCCTTCAACGGTCGCAAAGTCTGTTTTTGCTAGAGTTTCCGCCAATTCGTCGGCGACTTTTTCAACAGGCGCTCCGATGGCCTCAAGTTCCCGCTCGGCTTCGTCGTCGGCTACCCGAATGTTTGCGATACTCGCCCACAGCCTGTATTTTTTGCGCGCGCGGGCAGCAATATCGATGAACCCAGCGTCGGGGTTTTGCGCGGGTTCCGAGTTCGTGATAGCCTGTAGATGGCTCATACTTGTGTCCTTCCCTGGACTGGTTTGCGGGCCATTGCCCGGTGGCGCTACGAACGCCATCGGGCCTCCCTGTTCACTGGCGACCGGCCAGCACGGATCTCCTTACCGGCGCAGTTGCACCACCTCGCCAGTTAATTTTTCACCACCCATATGACGCGCAATTAAATCCGCAACCTTGTCAGCAGCGGCGAGTAGGTTTGCATCGGCGGTGTGTGTGTATCGCCCGGTCATCGAGCCTAATTTATGACCAAGCAGGGCGGCTATTGTTGCCTCGGAAAAACCCTCATCACTCGCAACGCTAGCGAATGAATGGCGCAGCGTGTGGGGCGTCAATTCGGTCGGCAATCCCACAAGGTTAATCACGCGGTCCCAGGCGCGCGGTAGCGATCCGATGGGCAGATTGGCGACGGCGGCAGGGAATACCCAATCGCACCCGAAGCGCCGATCCATCCCGGCCAGGATCGCCAAGGCTGAATGAGATAATGCGCGAACGCTGCGGCCTGTTTTAGTGTCCCCTAAGAGTGCCGTCCGCCGTTCGGCGTCGATATCCTGCCAGCGCAAATGCGTCGCCTCACTACGTCTCCAGCCGCTCACGGCCAAGAAACGGATGCACGCAACCGCAACCGGCTGGGATTTTTCGGCCTTCGCTAACCCCTCGCCCAAAAGAGCATATTCGTCGGTGGAGAAGCGGCGATCCTTCCGGCCATCCTTGAATCGCGTTACCCCACGCACCGGATTGTCTGATCTCAGTTTGCGTTTCATCGAATAGCTGAAAATCGCTCCCAACAGGCCCGTGGTGCGGCTGGCAGTTCCCTTGCCGCCTGATGCCGGATTGCCTCGCCCGGATGGCGCGCGGGCCTTGGCGGTGTCTCCCCTGGCGACGCGGTGCAAGAATGTCTCGATATCGCCTGGCGTAACCTCGCTCACTCTTTTAGCGCCGAGCAGCGGCTTTATATGCGCCTCGATGCGGCTGCGGTCAGTCGCCAAGGTAGATGGTTTTTTTGCCCGGCCAGCCTTGGCGAGCAGCAGCGTCGGCGCAGCGTCAAGGTATGCGTCGCATAGTTCGGCAACCGTCATTTCCGCTTGCAGCGCGATCTTATAGGCTAAGGGATCAATTCCGCGCCGGACATCGTGACGCAGTTCGGCGGCTTTTGCGCGGGCCTCCGCAATCGTCCAATCACCGCGCCGATAGCGGCCAATGGTCACGAATACTTGTTTTTTGGTGATCGCCAACCGCGCCTTAAAAATGAAGGTGGCTTCCCCGCCTGCGGTCTGTCGGCGAGCGCCGAACCCAAGGACAAGATCATCCCATATGCATACGCCGGGCTCCAGCGCCTCTAGCGATCCGGCAGTAATCCTTTGTCGCGGCATGGTCCTATGGCTCCAGGGTGACTGTCCCTAATAGCTACAGTGTCATTAGTCGTCATGTAAAGACATAATTTGACAGATGCAGGGATAATGGGGATCGTTGGCGACATATTTCGCTCTATGTCAACGAATGTTACTGCCCTCCGAAGGCAAAGGTCGCACGTTCGAATCGTGTCAGGTCCGCCAATTTTTGCCGTAAAATCGAGTGGCTACTAATATACCCCTTTTCGAGATAAAAATAAATTTGGATTGCGCAGGCACTGGGCAGGCGCGGTGGAAACATGCGGAGCGAAAGCCGCATCACCATGCACGTGATAGGATCAACTTTCCATCATTCAGGAGTGACGATGAACGACCTTCCCCCATCATTGAGCGGACTTGAGCAACTGCGCGCGATGATCGCCGCCGGTAAAATGCCGGGGATTGGGCGCACGATGGGGTTTGATCTGGTCGAGGTGGCCGAGGGCCATGTGGTGTTTGAAGGATGCCCCGGGATTGAGGTCTATAACCCGATCGGCACGGTGCATGGTGGCTACGCGGCGACCTTGCTGGATTCGGCGTGTGGTTGCGCCGTGCATACCAAACTGAGCGCGTCGCAAGCCTATTCGACGCTGGAACTGAAAGTTGCGTATCACCGGGCGCTGACCGCTGAAACTGGCATCGTGCGGGCGACCGGTGCGGTGGTGTCGATCGGCCGCCGGGCCGCTTTTGCCGAGGCGCGACTGACGGATGCCGCCGGTAAGCTCTACGCCTCGGCGACATCGACCCTTATTGTGATGGAGCGCTGAACCGCTTCCATGGCCATTCTTGTTGGCGGGCGTCGTCACCTGATCGCGTCTGATGCGTAGTTTCCGATTCTTGTCGGGATTGATTCGCGCGCACACGTGATCAGGGCTGCGCGCTATCGCGCTTTGAGGAGTATTGGCGATGCAACAAGATCAAGCTGACTCGCCCTTCACGCCGTCTGCGGCGCATGAGCAACGGATTCGGCTGCGCGCCTATCATCTTTGGGAGAGCGAGGGCAGACCCATCGGCCAGTCCGCGGCTTATTGGGAGCGTGCGGAGGAACTCGATGCGATCGAACATAACGCGCCGACGCTACTGCCCAACCCAAACACGCTAGCGCCGGGTCAAACATTGGACGGGGTTCTGGTGGAGGAAGCAGCCTTGCAGGAGAATCTGGGCGAGTTCCCGGCCCGTTTTACCGATCAGGGTGACTCGATGCCGACGCCGGAAACGCGCGAGATCGCCCGCGCGTTTCGTGAGGGTGAACGGTGAGCCATCCGAAGCCCAGCGCTCAGAGGCGGGCTGATTATGATCTCGCCTATTGGCCGGTGCCGTTCCGAGGGCAATTTGTGCGCGCCGTTCTGGCCTTTGGTGGCAAGAGCTGGACCGAGAGCGACGGTGCAGCAATTGCGACCATGATGGCTGCGCCGGTGGCGGACATGAAGGTGCCGTTCATGGGCCCGCCGATGCTGATCGATAACCAGGCGAATTTCGCCATCGCGCAAATGCCGGCGATTATCCTCTATCTGGGCGAGGCGCTGAGCTTGCTGCCTGCCGATCCTGGATTGCGGGCGATGACCATGAAAATTGTTAATGACGCCAATGATGTGATCGACGAAATCACTCTGAATGGCGGACGCCAACTCTGGACGAAACCCCGTTGGGCGGCTTTTATCCCCCGCCTCAGAAAATGGATGTCGTTTTGGGAGGAGACCGGCCGCCGCCATGCGCTCCAGCGCGATTCCGGCTTTCTGCTGGGCGGCGATGGGCCTGGCGTGGCCGATATTGTGACGGCAATTTTATGGTCCACTTTGGGCGACCGGTTCGCGCCGATCGAGGCGATGTTGAAGGAGACTGCGCCCTTGACCGCGGCCCTGACCCGGCGCGTTGCGGACCGACCGCCGCTGGCCGCGCTGGCGGCCAAGGCGAAGCGAGATTATGGAGACGCTTATTGTGGCGGCCAAATCGAGGCCTCGTTGCGTAAAGTTTTGGGTGCGTGACGGGTTGAGGCTCAGCCGATCACGCCGAGTGCCGCGAGCACTCGGGCGGGGGTTAGCGGTAAGGCGGTGAGCAAGGCTGCATCCGGTGCCAGGGCGTCGTTTACCGCGTTGAGCACGGCGGCGGCGGCGGCGGCGGTGCCCGCTTCGCCGGCACCTTTCGCGCCCAGCGCGGTTTCCGCCGTTGGGGTGCAGACATGGCCGATTTCGATATCGGGCATCTCGGCGGCCATCGGCACCAGATAATCGGCCATCGTTGCGTTGGTCATTTGCCCCTCTGCGTCGTAGCGGCAGGCCTCGAACAAGGCGGCACCGAGCCCCTGCACTACGCCGCCGCGAATTTGTTCGTCGACTAGCAGCGGGTTGATGATGGTGCCGCAATCCTCGACCACCCAATGGCGGAGCAGCGTGATGAAGCCGGTCTCGGTATCGATTTCGACCAGCGAGCCCTGCACGCCATTGGTGAAGGCGAACGGATAGTCGCGGGGCACGTGATGGCGGGTTGCCGCCAATTCGGGGACGATGCCGGGGGGGAGCGTGTCGGGCCGAAAATGCGCGATCCGTGCGAGGTCGGCCAGTGCCATGCGTGCTGTGCCGTCATCATCGGTGATTTGACCGTTGCGCAGATCGAGGCGGGACGGATCGGCCTGCAAGAGGCTTGCGGCCAGTGTGAGCAATTGGCCGCGCAGGGCGTGCGCCGCTTGCCATGCCGCCTCGCCGCCCACTCCGGCGCCGCGCGAGGCCCAGGTGCCGCCGCCATAGGGCGTTGAGTCGGTATCGCCCAGGCGGACCAGAACCTGCTCAGGGGCCAAGCCCAGCGCCTCCGCTGCGATTTGGGCGAGAATGGTTTCAGTCCCCTGGCCTTGTTCGGTGACGCCCGCTTGCAGCACGACGTGGCCGGCGGCATCAAGCCGGATGGTTGCGCCCTCCTGCGCTGAGATATGCGCGCCGCCGACGCCGTAAAACGCGGCGCCCGGATTGGTGATTTCGATGAAACTGGCGATGCCGATGCCGCGCCGCACGCCGCGGGCGCGCAGAGCCGCCTGTTCGGCCCGCAGCGCATCGTAGCCCATCATCGCGTGGAGTTTTTCAAGGCAGCCATGGTGCGAGAGCGCCTCGAACCGCATGCCCGAGGCGGATTGGCACGGATAGGCATCATCGGCGATCAGGTTGCGCCGCCGCAACGTCACCGGATCGACGCCGATGCGCCGTGCTGCCGCATCGACCAGCGCCTCGGTGACCGTGGTGGCGATCGGGTGACCGACGGCGCGATATTGCGACATCATCGCCTTGGTCTGGAACACAACGCGCGCACGGGCGCGATAATTCGCCACGGCATACGGCCCGCCGATCAGATTGATCACCTGGTTCGCCTCGACCGCCGAGGTGCGGGGATAGGCCGAATAGGGACCGATGCCGGTGAGGTCATCGACGTCAAAGAAGGTGATGTCTCCGGCCCGGGTGACCCCGATCTGCGCGCGCACCTGATGGCCACGGGCATGGATATCACCGATGAAGCTCTCCAGCCGGTCGGCGACGAAGCGCACCGGCCGGCGCAGGGCGCGGCTGGCGGCGATGGCGGCCATTTCGTCGGGGTAGATATGGATTTTGATGCCGAATGACCCGCCGACATCAGGGGCCAGCACCCGCACTTGATGCGCCGCGAGCCCGAAATGAAGGGCGTAGATATCCTGCAACATATGCGGGACCTGGGTGCCGGCGTGCACGGTCAGGCGTTGCTCGCCCTCATTCCAGTCGGCCACCACGGCGCGCGGCTCAAGGGTGACGCCGGTATGGCGGGCGAAGTCGAAATCGAGGGTGATGATCTCGTCGGCCATGGCCATGGCGGCGGCGATGTCGCCCGCCTCGATCCGCCGTTCAAAGGCCAGATTATCGCCGAGTTCGGGGTGGATCGGCACGGCATCCGGGGCCAGCGCAGCCAGGGCATCGACCACCGGCGGGAGCGGTTGGTAATCAACGGTGATCTGCTCGGCGGCATCTTCGGCCTCAGCGCGGCTGGTGGCGAGCACCATGGCCACCGGTTCGCCGTGAAAGCGCACGCGACCGCGGGCCAGCGGATATTGGGGCGCGGATTTCAGCCCGGCGAGGTGGGTGAGCGTGCCGACCCAGGGTGTGCACCACGGGTCGATGGCGGCGGCATCGAACACGCCGACGATTCCGGGCATGGCGCGGGCGGCGTCCAGCGCGATGGCACCGAGTTCGGCATGGGCATGGGGCGAGCGCACGAAGGCGGCATGGACCATGCGTGGGAGGGTAATGTCGCTGGCGAACCGCCCGCGCCCCTGGGCGAGCCGCCTTGAGGCGCTGCGCGGCAGGGCGCGGCCGATTTGCCGCGACGGGCGATCCGGATCGGTGAAACTCATTGGCCACCCACCATAGCAATCGCATCGATGATCGCCTCGTAGCCGGTGCAGCGGCAGTAATTGCCCGAGAGATGCGCGCGGATGGCGCTGCGGTCGCACGGGTCGGGTGCGGTGGCGAGGAAATCGAGCGCGGTGATCACCATGCCCGGCGTGCAATAGCCGCATTGCAGCGCGTTTCGCGCGGCAAAGGCGGCTTGGAGTGCGCGCGCTTCGCCGGAATCGGTAACCCCTTCGATGGTTTCGATGATGGTGTCATCGGCTTGCACGGCCAGCACCAAGCAGGATCGCACGATCGCGCCATCGAGCCGGATGGTGCAGGCACCGCAGACCCCGTGCTCGCAGCCGAGATGCGTGCCGGTGAGGCCGCATTGGTCGCGCAGAAAATCAGCGAGGTGTAGCCGGGGGGGGACGGTTGCGCGGATGGTTTCGCCATTGATGGTGAGGGTGATCGGCTTCATGCGGTGATCGGCGTGCGTATTGATGGATTTATCCATGGGGTGATGACCCGGCGCAGCAGGACGCGGGCGAGATGCAGGCGCATGGACGCGCTGGCTTCGGGATCATCATGCGCGGGTAAATCCTGCGCGAGGGCGGTGCAGGCGGCGGCGATCCGCTCGTGATTGAGCGGCCCGGTGCCGAGAGCGCCAGCGGCGCGCTGGGCGAGTTGTGCGGTGGGACCCCCGGCAAAGAAGGCTAAGCGCGTGGCATCGGCGGTCATGGTCGCGGCGAGGCCGATTATGGCGTAATCACCGTGGCGGCGGGCGAGTTCGGCGAAACCCGAGCGCTGCGTGCGGATCGGGATTTCGAGGGCGATTAATATTTCATCCGCGGCCAACGCGGTTTCGAACATGCCGGTGAAAAAATCGGTCGCTTTGATGTGCCGGGTTCCGGAAGGGCCTTCGATGATCATGGTGGCATCGAGGGCCAACATCACGGCGGGTAGTTCGGCCGCCGGATCGGCATTGGCGAGGCTGCCGCCAAGGGTGCCACGTGAGCGAATCGCGGGATGCGCAACATGAGCGAGCGCCTCGGCGATCAAGGGCGCGTGGCGGGCGATTTCAGGGGCGGTGAGCAGGCTTGCATGGGTGCAACCAGCGCCGATGCGCAGGGTTGTGCCCGTCAGGGTGATGCCGGCGAGTTCGGGCAGCCGAGCGATATCGACCAGCAACGCGGGTGCCGAGAGGCGCAAATTAAGCGCGGGCAGCAGGCTTTGGCCGCCAGCGAGGAGTTTGGTGCCGAACGGGTCGGCGGCAAGCCGGGCGATCGCCTCGGCGACCGATCCGGCTCTGACATAGTCGAAGGCGGCGGATTTCATCGCTGAATACCTGCTTGATCGCACCGTCGGCTGTCAATCGCCGTCGTGTGCGTTTTGAATTGCGGCGCAAGGCCCGGAGTGTGGTGGGACTATGGAAATGCTTTGCTCGGGATTGTTGGTGCTGATGAATGGCGCCTAACCGGAGAAGTTTGTTATGAATGTGCTCAATCCGATGAAGAATGCCATGTCACCTCGCGCGCAGGCTCAGTTTACCGACGATGACACGCGCCTTGCCGCCGTGCGGACGCGCGATGCGCGGGCAGATGGCCATTTTTTCTATTCCGTCGCGACGACCGGGGTTTATTGCTATCCTTCATGCGCGGCCCGCCCGGCCCTGCGCCAAAATATCGCTTTTCATGCCACGCGCGAGGCGGCGCACCGGGCTGGCTTTCGGGCCTGCAAGCGGTGCCGCCCGGATCTGCCGCCCCGCGCGGAACGCGAGGCTTCGTTGATTGCGTCCGCCTGCCGGATCATCGAGACGTCTTTGGAACCGCTGCCGCTTGCCGACCTCGCCGCACAGGCAAATATCAGCGCCTATCATTTTCATCGGATGTTTCGCCGCGTCACCGGCGTCACGCCGCAGGCCTATGCTGGCGCGCATCGTCAGTCGCGGGTGCAGAGCCATTTGGCCGAAGGGGCGGGCGTGACCGAGGCAATTTATCAAGCGGGGTTCAATTCATCGGGGCGATTTTACGAAGCCGCCGATGACATGCTGGGCATGACGCCTTCGCGCTATCGGGCTGGAGGACAAGGCGAGACGATTCGCTTTGCTTATGGCGAATCTTGCCTGGGGGTTGTTTTGGTGGCGGCGGCGGATCGGGGGTTGTGCGCGATCTTGATCGGGCGCGATCGCCAGGAGCTTTTGCGTGACCTCGCGCAACGATTTCCGAATGCGGCGCTCACGGCCGCAGGAGCGGAATTCGCGGACTGGGTTGGTCAGGTGGTGACTTTGGTGGATAACCCTCGGCAAGATCAGGCTTTTGACTTGCCGCTCGATATTCGCGGCACCGCCTTCCAGCGCCGGGTCTGGCAAGAGCTGCGCGCGATCCCGCCGGGGGAGACCCGAACCTATGGCGAGGTTGCCGCACAGCTTGGCAAGCCGAGCGCGGTGCGTGCCGTCGCGCGGGCTTGCGGTGCCAACGCGCTAGCGGTCGCGATCCCGTGCCACCGGGTGATTGCGGCCGATGGCGGCCTCAGGGGTTATCGCTGGGGGATTGAGCGAAAACGCCAACTCATCGCGCGCGAGAGCGGGGCATAATTTTTCATGATGCCACCTGAGTTGCTAACGCCGAGCATTGATTTGTTCGGCGTATCGCGCCGCAAAGTCGAGCTTGGTCCGGGCGCTCGGCATCTTGGCGGGTTCGCCCGACCGGACGAGCGCGCTTTGCTTGCAGCGATCGCGTGCGTGGTTTCTGCGGCCCCTTTCCGCCACATGACGACCCCGGGTGGATGGCCCATGTCGGTCGCGATGACGAATTGTGGCTCGGTTGGTTGGGTGACCGACAGGACCGGCTACCGGTATGATCAGATCGATCCGACCACGGGAAAACCTTGGCCAGAAATGCCGGAGGTTTTTGCCGATCTGGCGATGAGGGCAGCCGATGAAGCTGGATTTGCAGGATTCGTGCCGGATGCCTGCCTGATCAATCGCTACAAGGCGGGCGCACGGATGTCATTGCACCAAGATCGCAACGAGCGGGATTTTGGGCAGCCGATTGTTTCAATATCGTTAGGTTTGCCGGTGATATTCCTGTGGGGTGGTGATACTCGCTCGGTTCGTCCACAACGTATTCTATTGGACCATGGTGACGGGCTGGTTTGGGGAGGACCGGCGCGCAAAACCTATCATGGGGTGCATCGATTGGCCGCGGGGCATCATCCGTTGACCGGCGAATTTCGCTTTAATTTGACCTTCCGCAAAGCGCGATGACTAAGCCTTGTTAGGTTTGAGCCGTTATTGTGAATGACGGTGTAACCTCATTTTCTTATTGCCTCACGGCAGAGGCTTGTAGAGCCCTTGGCTGAGCCGCACCTGACATCCAGCCCGGCCCGAGCGGCTACCGGCTTTGGAGTTTAGCGGTCCTTATCCTATCGCTAATTAAATTAATGGTTGCTCTATCCCAGGAGACGCTTGGAAATGGGCAACTGAAAAACCGCCAACGAAACCAGCGCCAATCGAGCTGAATTCCTAAGGAGATGTCTATGAAGGTCACTGAATCGGATCGTGAAGCGCTTATGCAGGAGTTGGATAACTGTGATCATAAATCATGGATTGAGGTCCAATCCGAAATTCAATATTGCGGTGATGAGTTGCCTGTCTGGTTTCTGGTTTCAGATAAACAAAAGGCAATTGAAACATGGAGCATATTCTTAAAAACAATCAAGCCTTACTTGGATAAGTTTACGGAGACAGAGTTTAGCACCTCGTTTCGCCAGTTAGCAGGAGACCAAATTATCTGGTGGGATGCTCTTGATGATGACGATATCCGAAAAGGAACATCAGCCGACGAACTTTGTAAATACCCGGACGTAGATGCAGTCGACCCGGAATTTCCTACAGTTTTTGACACGGTCAAGCGTTACGTTGCGGAGTCCAAAAAATGAAAATATAAGCCATCTCATTTACCGTAATTTAAGACTTTCGGAATTTACGAAAGTTACAATCGTAATTTAGACGTATCGATACCACCGCCAGGCAGATATAGTGATTGCAAGCAACTGAGGCCGCAGAATACAAAACGCAAGATTATTCGTTAGAATCGACGGAACATATAGGTTGTCGCATGTCTCGCCTTTCCGTCCGGATCCCACGCGAAATCTGGAATTACGCCCGCGACTTCGAAGCCCACGGAACCATAGAGAGGTTCGGCTACGTCTCCAGTTCGCGTATCCAGCGTAACAAGCGTCTTGCCGAGTTCTTGCGCGCGAACGAGAACGCGGGTCATGAGCAATCGGCCAATACCTAGCCTGCGAGCCCGCGGGTCCACGATCATTTTAGCTATCTCGCAGCGATGTGACTGATTGGGTGGCATAGCCGTAATTAGTTGCACTGTGCCAAGAAGGTCGTTGTCACGCAGAGCCCCAAAAAGAATCCGCCGCCCGGCTGCAACATCAGACTGGACGTCCCGCGCCCAGAACCGCGACGCATCGTCGTGAGACAGCGGCGACATAAAACTAATCGCCGCGCCCTCGGCCACGCAATCGGCGAGTATACGAGAAAGGGAAACCAGGTGAGCCTCAATAGCCGAACCGTCCAGTTCGATGATGCGTATTTCCAACGTAGCCGATCCTTTAAGCTAGTGCGATGAAGTAGCGAGCGGATTGATCACCCGTTTCGAAGCAGGAAGACCCGAGAAGCCTGTACCTAAGGCAGTCGCCTGGAAGTAGTTCGTACCGCTCGCCGTCAACGACGAGCGAGAGAGCCCCGGAGAGCAGCACGAGATGATGTTCGTGGCCCAAAACCGCAGGCTTATCGTATGCAATCCGTTGGTGAGGCGCGATGGTGCACTCAATCATTTCGAGCTTCAATTGCCCACTTGGCGGGGAAACGGTGCGCCTAGAATAGCCGTTGTTGGGATCGAGCCAAACGATCTGCTCGGCATGACGAACGAATGCTTGCAACCTTTGCTCCATAGGAGTCAGCAGTTGCGAAACCGGCACTGCGAATGCTGAGGCCAGGCGGCCCAAAGTTTCAGCCGTAGGGCTGACTTCGCCGTTCTCGATCCGAGACAGCGTGGCTCGACTGATGCCACTTTTGGCGGCGAGCTCCTGCAGGGTGAGGCCGCGATCAACGCGGAGCGTCCGTAGGTGTTCGGCAAGAACCAGCTTCTGATCTGTTTTACTAAGTTCCATATTCGGGAAGTTATTCCAAATACGGGAACCCATCAAGAGGGTGAGGATAGATCGGGCGTTCAGCCGACTGGTGGCTTTCGGCGGGGTCGCTGTGAGTAGGGCTCTCGAAAGTTAAGACTTTCGGAAAGAAAACTTGCCCAAACAGAATCAATGGGTATTGTCTCATTGTCTTATTATCATTTGTGCGGGCTCATCTGGTTTGTGTGTTAGGCCGGTAGGGTCAATAGGATGGTCAGGCCTGGGCGTTCACAGGCTGGATTGGTGGCGGTTAGGGTGAAAGTGCCATCATGCAGAGCGGTGATTGCGCACGCGATGGGCAGGCCTAGCCCGTGGCCTTCGGTGGAACGGCTGGGGTCGAGCCGGCCAAATCGGCGGAGGGCTTCGGCGTGGCGATCGGCCGGGATTCCGGGACCGTGATCGGAGAGTGTGATCGTGATGGTCGTATGGCTGCGCCGCGCGGTGAGCGATATTGCGGCGGCAGGGCCAGCATGGGTGAGGGCGTTTTCGATCAGGTTAGAAAATAGTTGTTTGAGTAACGCGGCATCGCCGGTCAGGGAGAGCTCGGGCGCGATGGCGGCCTGCAGCGTCGCGCCGTGATCCTCGGCGACGGTTGCGTAGGTATCGGCAAGGTCATCGAGTAGGGCTGACAGATCGAGCTTGGCAAACGATGCGCGCCGCGCGCCGCTTTCGATTTGGGCGAGCCGCAAAATGCCAGCGGACAGCGCCAAGGTTGCGTCAACCTGATCGATCGCATCAGCCAAGGCGGACGGCAAATCCGGGTGGGCGCGCTCGCGCAGCATTAGTTCGAGCGATTGGCGCAACCGGGTGAGCGGCGCACGCAGATCATGCGCGATTTCATCGCCAACGGCGCGGATATTGCCGATCAAAAGTTCGATCCGCGCGAGCATCGCGTTGATCACGGCACCGAGATGGTCGAATTCATCGCCCGATCCGGAGAGCGGTATCCGCTTGGTGAAATCGCCCGCCATGATTTTTTCTCCGGCGGCGCTCACCGCCTCGATCCGAGCTAGCGCCCGGCGGCCAAAGCCGATGCCCGCAGCGAGGCCGATGGCGAGCGTGATACCAAAGCCGATCAGAAAGCTGCGTAGGATCAAGGCGTCCATTTCGTCGAGCATCGAGGCATCGGCAGCCACCAGGAGCGTGCCGCCGGTGGCGAGGCGTTGGACGCGAACGCGCAGGGCACGAATATGATCCGGAAAGCGGGTTGGTTTGGGGGCAGTTAGGCTATGCCAGCCTTGTGCCAAAGGCGGGAGCGCAAGGTCGCTGGCCACGATTTGGCCTTGGGCATTCATCAGGCGGAAAAACGTGCCGGTGGGTGGTGCGGCAATGGCGGCGCGGACGCCGGCTTCGATCACGGCAGGGGGCGTGTCCGGGCCGCGCACCATGATCTCGGCGATTTCATTGTTCAGTTCGGTATCGAGCGTGGTGCGCATCGCTCCTAACGCGCTGATATAAATCACCCCGAACACAACCACCGCGCTGGTTGACGCGAGCACAACGCCCATCGCGGCCAGCCTGACGCTGGTGGTGTTGAGCAGTTTAGCGCGCATCACCGAGCCGATAGCCTGCGCCGCGCACCGTTTGCACCAGCTCGCGGGGAAAGCCGCGATCGATTTTGCTGCGCAGCCGCGAGATGTGGGATTCCACCACGCTGGTTTGCGGATCAAAATGGAAGTCCCAGACCGATTCCAAAAGCATGGTCCGGGTGACGACCTGACCGGCATGGCGCATCAAATATTCGAGTAATAAAAACTCGCGGGGTTTGAGCGCGATGTGCTGGCCCGCGCGCCGGACCTCGCGGGCTAAGCGGTCGAGCTCCAAATCATCGACCCGCAAAACGGTATCGATTGGTTTGGCCGCGCCCCGCCGGATCAAGGCGGCGATGCGCGCGCTGAGCTCGGTGACGGCAAAGGGTTTGACCAGATAATCATCGCCGCCGGCACGCAAACCATCGACCCGATCATCGACGCCGCCCAGTGCGGTGAGAAACAAGGCCGGGGTGGTGATGCCCGCCCCACGCAACATGCGCAGTAGGCCGAGGCCATCGAGCCCTGGCAGCATTCGATCGATGATGATGATGTCCCACGCCTCACCGCCCGCACGCAACAGGCCGGTGCGGCCATCCGGCACGATCGTGACGCTGTGCCCTTCAGGCTCCAAGCCGACGCGCACCAGCTCGGCCACGCGATGATCGTCTTCGATCAGGAGAATACGCAGAGCAGGGTTCGACGCCATCACCATGCCAGGAGCAACGGTTTCGCGATGCTGGTCAAGCGACGTCACGCAACATTACCAAACGACAAGCTGCACGAAAGGCCACGGGCAGCGGGCATCGGTCACAGTCGCGATCGGGATGATCCATTCATCATGAAAGCTTGGCACCAGCGCCTGATTGGACCGGCGATGTGCTTGATCGGGCTCGCGCCGTTATTGGCGGGATGCGCGACCTATCATGCGCGGCCGTTACGCTTAGCGCCTCCGCTGCATCGATCGCTCGCGACGCTGGATCATACCTTGCCGGATGGGCGGGTGATTGATCTGTCAGCAGCTTTATCGCCTCAGGCGCTGGCGGCTTTGGCGGTGCTGAATGATCCGGCGTTGCGGGCGGCGCGGGCGCAAGCGGGGGTGGCGCAGGCGCAGATTTTTGCGGCGGGGCTGTTGCCCGATCCTAACCTGCAAGGTGGGTTTGGTGCGCTGTTAGGCGGCCCGGCCGTTGCACCATCGATTGCCGGATCGCTCACCCAAGACCTCGCCGCCTTGGTGACGCGTGGTGTGCGTGTGCGTGCGGCGCGCGCACGCGCAGGCGAGGTTTCAGCGAATCTGTTGTGGCAGGAATGGCAAGTGGCATCCCAGGCTGAAACCCTGGCGACGGCCATTTGGGCGGATCAGCGCAGCCTTGTGGCGCTCGATCGGGCGCGACGGGCACTGGACTGTTTGGTGACGGACGGGCAACGCCAAGTCGCTGCGGGCAATGTGACGATCGATCAGGCGGCGGCTGCCAGTGCGAGCCTCGCTAGCCTCGATGCGGCGCGTGATCTGGCGGCGCAACAGGCCGTGACCGATCAGGCGGCGCTTGCGGCGCTGCTGGGGGTTGCCCCCGACGCGCCGATCCGGCTGGCGCGACCAGTGATTGCGCGCCTCACGCCGCGCGAGGCGAACCGGCTGATCGTAACGCTGGCGCGGCGTCGACCTGATTTGATCGCGTTGCGTTACGGGTATCGGGCCGCCGATGCTGATGTGCGGGCGGCGATTTTGGCGCAATTTCCGTTGCTGTCGCTCAGCGTCAATGGGGGGTCCGATACCAGCCGGGTTGCCACGGTGGGGCCGAGCCTGTCGGTCAATTTGCCGCTGTTCAATGGCAATCGGGGTAGCATTGCCGTCGCGCGGGCCACGCGCCGACAATTGCATGCGGCGTTTACCGCGGCTTTGGCGGGCGCGCAGGGGGGCGCGGTTGCGGCGCAGCAGACGCTGGCCGTGCTGGACGCACAGCGCCGCGCTGCTGCGGCGCGGCTGGTGGTGGCGGATCATGCGGTGCGTGCGGCGCGGCGCGCTTATCGCGGCCATTTGATTGATGCCCGCACCGAAACCGATTTGATCAATCAGCAGGCGCTGCGGCGCACCGAGCTGATTGCGCTTGAGCAAAAAATTGCAGCGGGCCGGATCGCACGGGCGAATTTGCTGGGTGCGGGCCTGCCCCAGATTGACCGGCTCAGGGCCAATTTGAACGGATCCCCCCGATGACACGATGTTTTCTCGCCCTCTGGTTCGTGCTTGTGCCGATCGCATTGGCATCGCCGCCGCGTGTTTTGGTGAGCACGATTCCGGTGAAATCTGGTGCGATTGATCGCGGTGTGACGGTTTATGGCACGATCGGCGCGGGGCCGGGAGCGAGCGATACGATCACGATGGCTTATGCGGGCATTGTGACGAAGCTCGATGTTTTGCCGGGGCTTGCCGTGCGTCGTGGTCAGGCGTTGGCGGTGATCGGCACGGCGCCGAGCGCGCAGGCGGCTTATGCTCAGGCTGAGGCGGCGGTGCGTGCCGCACGGCAAAACCTTGTTCATACCCGCACATTGCTTGCCGCTCATTTGGCCACCGCGATGCAGCTCACCCAAGCCGAACAAGCCGAGCAAGCGGCGATCGCGGTGCGGGGGGCGCTGCGCCTGGAAGGTTCCTCGCGGGCAATGACCACCATCACCGCACCGTATGATGGTGTTGTGGCGCAAATCGCGGCGGCGCCGGGTGCGGCGGTGATGCCCGGGGCGGCGCTGATGACCATTGTGCGCGCTGATGATTTGGTCGCCACGGTGGGGCTTGATTCGGGCGAGGCCCGCGCTGTTCGGGTGGGTGATCCGGTTACGCTGCTGCGCGTTGCCCATGCCGTGCACGCGGTGCGGGGCAGGGTTAGCGCGATCAGCGCCATGGTCAATCCGCAGACGGGGTTGGTCGATGCGACGATAAGTATGGATCAGGCAGGCTTTCTGGTGGGTGAATCGGTAACCGCCAAGATCGATATTGGCACGGCGCGCGGGGTGATTGTGCCGCGTGATGCGGCGCTGCCGCATGGGCGAGCGTTTCAGCTCTGGCAGGTCGCCAATGGTCATGCTCGGGCGGTTGATGTGCAGATTATTGCCCGCACCGTGCGCCGGGCCGTGGTGACTGGGCCGATCGATCCGGCTTTGCCGATTGTGGTCAGCGGTAATTATCAGCTCAAACCGGGCATGGCTGTGCGGATCGACCGATGATCGGGCTTGCTCGCCTGCTCGCGCGCCAGCAGCGCGCGATTTTGTTCGTGATGGTGAGTTTGGCGGTGGCGGGCATGGTCGCGGCGTTGTCCCTGCCGGTTGGCCTGTTTCCGCGCACGTCGTTTCCACGGGTGCGGATCAATATCGACGCCGGAGCGCGGCCAGCGCCGCAAATGGTGTTGCAGGTGACCAAACCGACCGAGCAGGCCTTGCGGGCGATTCCGGGCGTTGTTTCGGTTCGCTCGGCGACGTCGCGCGGGTCGGCCCAGATTTATCTCGATTTCAATTGGGGCGAGAAAATGGGGGAGGCGACGCTCGCGGTGGATGCCGCGATGGCGCAAATGCTGCCCAATTATCCGCTCGGCACCCATTATGTGGTGCGCCGGATGGACCCAACCGTTTTCCCGATCATCGCTTATGCCATGACCGGTCAGCGCGTATCGCCAGTCCGGCTGCGGGCGGTGGCGGTTGATCATATCGTGCCGCTGCTGACGCGCATTCAGGGTGTTGCCAAGGTGAGTGTGCAAGGCGGTGCGACGCCGGAGGTGCATGTGCTGGTGCAGCCGCAGCGCTTGGCTGCGATGCATGTGACGCTTGCTCAAGTCGAGCAGGCGGTTGCTCGCTCGAACGTGCTCGCCGCTGTGGGGCGGCTCGATGATTATGATCGGCTCTATTTGCTCGTGCAAAATAATACGCTGAATACCGTGCGCGATATTGGCCGGATCGTGGTGCGCGCGGGGGCTGATGGGGTGGTGCGGCTCGATCAGATCGCAACGGTGCGGCTCGGCCATGTGCCGGTTTATTACCGGGTGGCTGAGGATGGTCGGCCGGCGGTGACGTTGCAGGTTTTTCAACAGCCGAATGCGAATGCGGTGGCGGTGGATCGTGCGGTGCGCGCGGCGTTGAAAACATATCAACCCGATTTGCCGCCCGGTGTTCGTTTGGTGAAATGGTATGATCAGAGCGGCTTGGTGACGGCGGCGGCTGGGTCGGTGCGCGATGCCATATTGATTGGGATCGCGCTTGCGGGATTGGTGCTCGTTGGGTTTTTGCGCAATTGGCGGGTGACGCTGGTTGCGTTGCTCGTGGTGCCCGCCTCAATGGCCTGGGCGATTTTGCTCCTGTCGCTGTTAGGGCTGAGCTTCAATATCATGACGTTAGGCGGTCTTGCAGCATCGGTTGGGCTGGTGATCGATGATGCGATCGTGATGATTGAACATATTGCCCGGCGGGCGGGCCATGCGACGGGTACGGCGGCGAAAGGCGGCGTGCTCGCGGCGGGAGCCGAGTTTTTGCGCCCGCTCACCGGATCATCGATGGCGACCTTGATCGTGTTTGCGCCGCTCGCATTTTTATCAGGCGTTACCGGGGCATTTTTCAAAGCCTTGTCGATCACGCTTGCCGCGACGTTGATTGCCTCATGGCTACTTTCGGCTTTTGCTGTGCCGGTGCTGGCCCGCTTGCTGATCAATTTTGATCGCTGGCAAGATCCGGCGGCGCTGCGGCTGCGGGCGGGGCGGGAGGGTTGGATGGAGCAGGTGCATCGGCGTTTGTTGCCCCGCTTGATTGCCCGCCCGGCTTTGTTATGGCTGGGCATCGCGCCGTTGATGGTGGCGGGGGTTTTGGCGTATCGGGCGGTGCCAACGGGGTTTTTGCCGCATTTGGATGAGGGCGGCTTTGTGCTGAATTACCAGACCAAACCGGGCACCTCGCTTACCGAATCGGTGCGCGAGGTGCATCAGATCGAGGCGATTTTGCGGGCCGATCCTGCGGTCGCGACTTTTTCGCGCCGCACTGGCAGCGGCCTTGGTGGGGATTTGAACGAACCCTATCAGGGCGATATTTTCGTTGAACTCAAACCCCAGGCTGATCGTCGCTTGATTTGGCCGGTCATGGATCGGATCCGGGCGAAAATTGAGAATCAGGTGCCCGGTGTTGATTTTGATGTTTCGCAAATGCTGAGCGATTTGCTCGGTGATTTGACAGGGGTGCCGCAACCAATCGAGATCAAGCTGCATGGCGATCCCAGCACTTTGGTGGCGACGGCGCAGCGTGTTGGTGCGGCGATTGGTAAAATTAAAGGCGTGGTCTCGATGTTTGATGGCGTTACCCTTGCGGGTGATGCGGTGGATATTCATGTCGATCCAGCGCGCGCAGCGATGCTCGGCCTCGATCCTGATCTTGTGCGCCAAACATTGCAAACCGCGCTGCAAGGCAGTGTGGTGACGGCGTTACCTGGCCCCTATCGTTTCACTGACGTGCGTGTGGTGCTGCCAGATTCGGCGCGTGAGGATATTGGCGCGCTGGGGCGCATCCCGATGGCGACGCCTACGGGTGCTTTGGTGCCGCTTGGCGATTTTGCCCGCATCGATATTGTTTCCGGGCAACCCGAAATCGACCGGGAAAATTTGCAGCAAATCCTCGCCGTCACGGCTCGGATCAGCGGCCGGGGGATCGACGGGGTGATTGCGGATGTGCGCAAAACCATGGCCAAGCCGGGTTTGCTGCCGCCGGGTATGCATTACACGTTAGGCGGGCTGTACAAGCAGCAACAAATCGCCTTTGCCGGACTCGCGCGCGTGTTCATAGCGGCGATGGTGGCTGAATTCATATTACTGCTGGTTTTATATCGTAGTTTTGTGATTGCGGGAGCAATTTTATTTACCGCGTTGCTCGCCAGTCTCGCGGTGTTTATCGGTTTATTTATATCGGGTGTGCAGCTTAACATCACCGCACTCATGGGGATGACCATGATTGTAGGCCTTGCGACCGAGATGGCGATTTTTTATGTGTCGGAATATCAGTCGCTCGCTGAGCATTATGACGCGCATGACGCATTGGTGATTGCCAGCCGCAACCGGCTCCGGCCGATTGCGATGACCACCCTTGCGGCGATTTTGACGTTGTTGCCGTTAGCGTTTGCGATGGGTGAAGGATCGGGCATGCAACAGCCGCTGGCGATTGCGATTATTTCCGGCTTTATCGTGCAATTCCCGTTAGTGTTGTTCGCGCTGCCGGTATTGTTGAATTTGGGGCTGCGGTCATCGACGAACGCGGGCTGAGCCGTGCCGCGATGGCGTCAGGGGTGCTTCGCTGCCGGCCGCCAGCGGCGGAGCAACAGGGCGTTGGAGACCACGGTGACGCTGGAAAATGCCATGGCGGCGCCCGCGATTACGGGGCTGAGCAGGCCGAAGGCGGCGAGTGGAATGCCGATCACGTTGAAAAAGAACGCCCAAAACAAGCCTTGTTTGATTTTGCCGAAGGTGCGGCGGGAAATATCGAGCGCGGCTGCGACCAATGCCGGGTCGCCGCGCATCAGAGTGATCCCCGCACTATGCATGGCGATATCCGAGCCGGTCGCCATCGCGATGCCGAGATCGGCGGCTGCCAGCGCGGGAGCGTCATTGACGCCGTCGCCCACCATCGCGACGATCCGGCCTTCATGCCGCAATTTGCCGATCGCATTGGCTTTTTGCGCGGGCAGGATTTCGGCCATTATCTCGGTGATACCGAGCTTGCTCGCGGCGATGGTGGCGCTGCCCTGATTGTCGCCGGTCAGCAGCACCACCCGGATGCCGCGTGCGCGCAATGACGCGACGGCCGAAGGGGCCGAGGCTTTGACCGCGTCACCAAAGCCGATCAGCCCCAGCACGTGCGGCGCGCGCTGTTGTGTGGCGTCACCTTGATCAATCAGCCATGAGACGGTGCGGCCTTGCTGTTCCAGCGCTTGGGCGCGTGCGGTTAAGGCGCCGGGTGCGGCGTTAAGGTCGCGGCATAGACGGTCGCTGCCGAGGGCGAGGTATTGGCCATCCACCACGCCTTCGATCCCGCGCCCCGGCAGAGCTTGAACTGATGTTGCGGTTTGGGTTGGGTTGCCTTCGTTGCGGGCCAGCACGGCTTTTGCGAGCGGATGTTCGCTCGCGCGTTGCAGGGCAGCGGCGAGGCGGAGCACCGTGGCAGGATCGCTGTCGGGTGCTGCGTCGAGCGCGATCACGGTCGGTTGGCCTTCGGTGAGGGTGCCGGTTTTGTCGAACGCGACGGTATCGACCAGCCGGGCGCGCTCCAAGGTCTCGGCGTCCTTGATCAGAATGCCTTGGGTTGCGGCCACGCCGGTTCCGGCCATGACCGCGGTGGGCGTGGCGAGCCCGAGCGCGCAGGGGCAGGCGATGACCAGCACCGCGACGGCGCTCAGAATGGCGTGTTCGAGCTGGCCATTGGCGAGCCACCAGCCCAGCAACGTGATCAAGGCCACGACCAGCACGGCGGGCACGAATATGGCGGCGACCCGATCGACCAATTTCTGGATCGGGGCCTTGGCGGCTTGCGCGGTTTCGACCAGCCGGACGATGCGCGCCAAGGTGGTTTCGGCGCCAATCGCGGTGGTTTCAATCAGCAAGAGACCATCGCCATTGATGGCCCCGCCGGTGACGGTCGCGCCGGGGCTTTTGCGCACGGGCACGCTCTCGCCGGTGAGCATGGATTCATCGGCGCTGCTCTCGCCAGCGCGCACGATGCCATCCACAGCGATCCGTTCGCCGGGTTTGGTGACCACCAGATTGCCCAGAGCGATGCGCGCGACGGAGACCTCGCGTTCGCTGCCGTCTGGTAGGCGGAGCGTGGCGCGATCAGGCCGCAAAGCGGTCAAGGCTTGCAGGGCGGCGCCGGTTTGCCGCTTCGCCCGGGATTCCAGGATTTTGCCAAATAAAATCAGCGTGATCACGATGGCGGAGGAGTCGAAATAGAGGGCCGGCGTGCCGCCAATCAGCCAGGAGCGCACCAGCAAATACAGGCTCATCCCATAGGCCGCAGACGTGCCCAGGGCGACCAGCACATCCATTGTGGCCGCTCCGGCGCGCAGGGCTTTATAGCTGGCTCGGTAAAACCGTGCGCCGGTCCAAAATTGTACCGGCGTTGCCAACGCTAAGGCGGCCCAGCCCGGCAGAGCCATCGCGAACCCCGCCAAACTCGCAATCATGCTCAGCACAAGCGGTGTGGTCAGCGCGGCGGCGATGCCGAGTTGGACCCATTCATGGCGTGCATCGGCGGCGTGCCGGGTGGCTTCATCGGCGCTTGACAGGGTTTTGCGGTCATGGGCGTCGTAGCCTGCTTTTTGCACCGCCGCGATCAAGGTTGCCGCAGCGATCCCTGACCCGGTGATTTGGGCGGTTTCGGCGGCGAGATTGACCGAGGCGGTTGCGACACCCGCAACCCCGCGCAACGCGCGCTCGACCCGCCCAGAGCACGAGGCGCAGGTCATGCCCTCGATCGTCAGATCGACAATGGTGGTGGCGGGGTTCGCGATCCGGGTTTGGGCGGTCATGGCAGCATCCGATCAGGTGTAATGAAGGCGAGCAGCGCGCCTCGATTACCCTTCATATGGGGATTACCATGATGGGAAGGTCAAGCTGTTCGCGATCAGCCCCGCCTGAGGGCTAAGCTGCTGGCGTGATCAGGTATTTTTCGCCGGTGGCGCGCTGGTAGAATTTCGCGATCATCGCGGGGTTGAGCACATCATGCAGGGAAATGCGCGCTGTGTAGGTGCTCGCGAAAATATCGCGGATGTGATCGCGGACGAATTGGCGCATCCGGGCGATTTCGGTGCTGCCCGCCGCCTGCAAATAGGGCGTGAGCAGCCAGCCGCCGACATTCCAGGAAAAGCCGAAACTGCGCGTCAGTTCGGTCGGCCCGGTATTGAGGCCGCCATAGATATAGACCTGCTTTTTCTGGGTGGTGCCATAGACGTTATAGGGCTTGTCGCGGCCGGCGGCGGTTTCCATGGCTTGCAAAATCTGCCCCGCCAATCGGCCGCCGCCAATCGCATCGAAAGCGAGGAATGCGCCGGTTTGCTCAATGGCGTGGCTCAGGGCGGCGGGAAAGCCATCGGCCGTTGAATCCACGACATGGGTTGCACCGATCCCGCGCAGCAGCTTTGCTTGGGCTTCGCTGCGCACGATATTGACCAGCGGAATACCTTCGGCCTGGGTCAATTTTACCAGCATTTGGCCGAGATTCGAGGCGGCGGCGGTATGCACCAAGCCGCTGAACCCTTCCTTGCGCATGGTCCCGATCATGCCCAGCGTGGTCATCGGGTTCACGAAGCTTGATGCGCCAGCCTCGGCGCTGACGCCTGCGGGTAGCTCCAAGCAATCTTGCGCTTTGGCGCGCCGATATTGCGCATACATTTGCCCGCCCGCGAGGCTAACGGTTTTGCCGAGCAAGGCTTGGGCGGCGGGGGCGGCGCCAGCTTCAATGACGGTGCCCGCTCCTTCATTGCCGATGGGCAGCGGCGTGCCCTTGCGTGCGGCGACCAAGCGCTGCAGGTGTAGCGGGATCGGCGCGGAGGTCACGCCGTTGGCGGTGGTGAGTTGGGTGGCATCGGCGACGCTGAGGAGCAGGCCGAGATCCGATGGGTTGATCGGTGATGCTTCGACCCGAATGATCACCTCGTCATCGCCAGGCTGGGGCACGGGCACGGGGCGCAGCGATAATTCGATCCGTCCCTCGTCGGTGACGGTTGAGAACAGCTGTAAGCCGGTTTCGGGACGGGATTTGGTCATGGTTGCTCCTGGCGTTGATCGTGTTTTATTGTTTTGAAAAAATTAGCGGATATTGGCGTGACATCGTCTATGTGAGCGCCGCCTTCACCCGCGCTGGGCGGAATGGCAATTGGCGGAGCCGTGCGCCGGTGGCATCGAACACGGCGTTCGCGATCACGGCTGCTGTGGGGCAGGTCGAGGGTTCGCCGGCGCCATGGCTAGGATATTTCGGATCGTTATTGACGATAACAACCTCGATACTGTCCGGCACCTGATCAAAGCGCAGGATCGGGTAGCCGACCCAATCCCGGCTGGTGACATTGGCATGATCGAACGTGACTTCCTCATGCAGGGTGCGGCTGAGTGACTGGATCACGTTACCCTCGACCTGATTACGAACCCCATCCGGGTTGATCACCAAACCGCAATCCTGTGCGACCACCACGCGGGTGACCTGAATGCGCCCGGAGGCGGGATCGACGATGACATCGGCGATGGTGGCGACGCGGGTGTCATCGCGATTGACCCAGGCGATGCCACGACCTTTGGCGGGTTGGCCATTTTTCGGCGGTTTGCCGTGGGCGGGGCGGGGCTGCCAGCCATAATGCGCGGCGGCGGCGCGCAGCACCGCGATGGCGCGGGGGTCTTTGAGATGATCGAGGCGGAATTGTAGGGGATCGGACTTGGTTGCGGCGGCAAGCTCATCGATGAAGGCTTCCATCGCGAAGGTGGTTTCGAACTGGGCGGGTGAGCGCAGCCAGGCGGTGCGCAGCGCGACCTTACCTTCATCATGGCCGCTGATTTGGGCGTTGGGAAAATCATAAGCATAGGTTACGGCGGGTGAACCATGACCGATCGACCCCACGCGATTGGGGTGGCCGATCAAGGCAGCGGCGATGAGCGTGGAATCGCCCAGCGTCGGCACCCACATATGGTGCTTCCAGGCGGTGACTTTGCCGTTCGCATCAATGGCGGCTTCGAGATCCTGGACGATGGGCGGTCCTTTGGGTTCCCAGCCATGCTCATCCCACCGCATCCATTGCACGCGCACCGGCTTGCCGACGGCTTGTGACATGATCGCGGCATCCGCCACCGCATGATCAAGCCCGTTCCGGCCATAGGCTCCGGCGGCTTCGAACCAGTTTATCTCCAGCTGGTCGGGGTTCATGTCGAGCAGCTTGGCGATGTCGTGGCGATCTTGGTGGGGCATTTGGGTGCCAGACCAGATGATCGCGCGTTCGCGGGTTACCTCGGCAATCGCGCAGGATGGGCCGATCGAGCCGTGCATTTGGAACGGGCTTTCGAAGGTTGCTTTCAGCACGCGCTGCGCGCTGGCGAGGGCTTGATCGACCGCGCCATGCTCAAGCACGGTCGCATTTTTGCCCGGGGCCTCGCGCACCACCGTCGCAATATCCTGCATCGCGGGCAGACCCTGCCAATTCGACCATTTGGCCGCGTAGGCTTGTGGCCCTTTAGGGTGCAGCACCGAGCCCAGAATTTTTGCGGCTTTGATGGCGCCCCATTCGGTTTGGCAGACGACGCCGAGGAAATTGTCGCGCCGGACGATCTGCACAAAGCCTGGAATCTGCCTGACCGCGTTCTCGTCCACGCTGAGCAATGTTGCGTGCACGCCATAAGGCCGCACCACCCGGCCATGCAGCATGCCCGGCAGTTTCACATCCTGCACATAGGTGAACGCGCCGGTCACTTTCGCGGGAATGTCTTTCCGGGCGATCGATTGGCCCACCACGCGATAATCTGCCGGGTTCTTGAGTTTGGCGTGCGGTGCGACCTGCATGGCAAAGCCGCGCCCTTTGGCGCCGATGGTGACGTCGAGCCGGTCGCCCGCGACCAGCGCGCCATAGCTGATGCGGCGTTGGGGCGCGTTTTTGACGGTGAAAAAACCATCTTTTGCTTCAATCAGATCGGCATGGGTGCTGAAATGCGCCGCCGCGCGTTCGATCAGCGCAGCACGGCCGGCCGCGGCGGCGGCGCGGATTTGCGGGCCGGCATAGCGAATGGTCAGTGAGCCATAGGTCGGCCCCTGATTGACGGTTTCCGAGGTGGTGCCCATGACCACGCTGAGCCGGTCGATCGGGAAATCCAGCTCCTCGGCGGCGATCTGCGCGAGGGCGGTTTGCGCGCCGGTACCGACATCCACCTTGCCGGTGTAAAGTGTCGCGGTGTTATCCGGATGCACGGCGAGCCAGGCATAGAGCTTGGCGGCATCGGGCGGTGGCGGCACGGTGGCGACGCTGGTGGCGCTGTTGATCATATCGCTGCGCGCCAGCAATGGAAAACTGACCACCATGCCGCTCGCAAAGCCGATCAAATCCCGCCGGCTCAGCCGCAATTTTGCACCCGCGCTCATGGCGTGGCGCCTGTTGGGATTTGAGGTTGGGTGATGCGCTCAACGGCACGCAGAATCCGCATATGGGTGCCGCAGCGGCATAAATTGCCTTGCAGCGCCGCTTTGATGTCATCGCGGGTGGCGTGCGGGTTGCGCGTGATCAGGGCTTGGGCGGTCATGAGCATGCCATTGAGGCAATAGCCGCATTGCGCGGCTTGTTCGTCGATGAAGGCTTGTTGCAAAGGATTGGGCTTGCCGTTCTCGGCCAGCCCTTCGAGGGTGGTGATTTTTTGCCCGACCGCCGCAGCAAGCGGGGTTACGCAGGCATGCACGGCGGCCCCGCCGATGATCACGGTGCAGGCCCCGCATTCGGACAGGCCGCAGCCAAATTTCGGCCCATGCAAGCCGATTTGATCGCGCAGCGCATAGAGCAGCATGGATTTGGGATCGGCGTTGATCGGGTGATCATGGCCGTTGACGGTCAGGGTAATCGGCTGGATCATAACCGCTACTTTCTGCTATTTTGGCTTCGATAGGTCGATGAGAGATGGGTTGTGCCGGGGCCAACGCAACCTGATCGCGTATCGACGGGGGGTGTTGTGCCGAGATTGCGCGACATTAGGGTTCGTCACTGCAGGTATCGTGCTGAGCGCAGGCGCGCTCGATCAGCGCGGGAATTACCGCTGAGACCACAACGCCCGGTGCAAAAGCCAGATTGCGCGCCATCGCTGCCGGGTCGATCACCAAACCGGCCAGGGTTTCGCGCATCGCGGCGAAGGCACCGCTGGCGGTGAGCATCAGATCCGGCCAGACCGCTTGCTCGGCCTGCCATTCACCGGCTGCGCGCTCATGCGCTTGCGGAATGGCGCTGAGCAGGGTGGCGGCTAGATGGGGGGCGCGCAGGGAAGCGGCGCGGACCAGGATTGATAAGGTCGGGTTGCGCTTATGCGCCATTGCCGAGGAACCGCCGCGCCCGGCAGCCGCAGGTTCGGCGAGTTCGGCGACTTCCGCTTGCATCATTAATATCATGTCGGTGGCGATTTTACCCAGACTGCCCAGCCCGGCGGCGATGGCGCAGCCGAGACGTGCGAGCGGGGCCCGGCGCGTGTGCCAGGAGAGTGCGGGTGCGGGCAAGCCGAGGGCGGTGGCAAATGCCGCGATGAAGGCGGGGGCGTTGGTGCTGACCCCATCGAGCGTGCCAGCGGCGCCACCGTATTGGATGGTGAGCGCCTCGGTGGCGGCAGCGCGTAACGCGCCGCGCAAATCATCGATCATCGTGAGATAATGCGCGGCTTTCAACCCGAATGTGCTGGGTAAGGCCGGTTGCAGCAGGGTGCGCGCTAGCATGGGTGTGGTGGCATAGGTTCGCGCCAGTTGGGCGAGGCTGGAGGCCATTGCGGCGGCATCATCATCGAGGAGCGAAAGGCCGCGATGGATTTGGAGCACCAAGGCGGTATCGATAATATCTTGCGAGGTACCGGCGCGATGCACCGCTTCGGCGTGGTCGGGCACTTGGCTGCGTAGCCACGCCACCAGCGGGATCACGATGGTGCCGGCATGCGCGCCCGCTTGCGCCAAGGCGGCGCAATCGAGCGTGCGCGCATGGCAGGCGGCGCAAATCGCATCGGCGGCTTCGGCGGAGATCATGCCGAGGGCAGCGTTGGCGCGGGCCAAGGCGGCCTCGACATCGAGGAGGGCTTGTGCGCCGCCGCGCGCCGCGAAGATCGCGCGCATGGGCTTCGTCGATGCCATCTGGTTGGGCAGTGGCAGCATCGCGCTCAGACCCGTTCGAGCAGGAGCGCAATCCCCTGACCGACGCCGATACACATGGTAGCCAGCGCGCGTTTGCCGCCTTGCGCCTCCAAGGCGCGCAGTGCGGTGCCGGCCAAGCGCGCGCCGGACGCGCCGAGCGGGTGACCCAGTGCGATCGCCCCGCCATGCGGGTTCACCCGCGCATCATCATCAGCGAGGCCGAGGCGGCGGGTCACGGCGAGCGCTTGGCTGGCGAAGGCTTCGTTAAGCTCGATTACATCGATGTCGCGGAGCGACACGCCGGTGCGGGCGAGTAGTTTTTCGGTGGCGGGCGCGGGCCCGATGCCCATGATCCGCGGTGCGACACCCGCCGTCGCCATGCCGATGATCCGGGCGCGTGGGGTCAGGCCATAAGCGTTCGCCGCCTCGGCCGAGGCGATCAGCAGGGCGGCGGCGCCGTCATTGACGCCCGAGGCATTGCCCGCGGTCACCGTGCCATCAGCGCGGAATGGGGTTTTGAGCTTACCGAGCGCTTCCAAGGTGGTGTCGGCGCGGGGATGTTCGTCGGTGTTCACGATGATTTCGCCCTTGCGGCCCGCAATCGTGACTGGGGTGATTTCACCGGCGAAAAATCCAGCTTGCTGGGCGGCCGCGCATTTCATTTGGCTGCGATAGGCGAATAAATCCTGGTCGGCGCGGCTGATTGCAAAATCGGCCGCGACATTTTCGCCGGTCTCGGGCATGGAATCGACGCCATACTGCGCGCGCATCAGCGGATTGATGAAGCGCCAGCCAATCGTGGTGTCGTAGACCTCATTGCTGCGGCTGAAGGCTTCGTGGGCTTTGGGCATCACGAAGGGTGCGCGGGTCATGCTCTCGACGCCACCCGCGAGTATCAACGATGCCTCGCCCGAGCGAATGGCGCGGGCGGCGGTGCCGACGGCATCAAGGCCGGAGCCGCAAAGCCTGTTGATGGTGCCGCCGGGAATTTGCGCGGGCAATCCGGCGAGCAGCACGGCCATTCGGGCGACATTGCGGTTGTCCTCGCCCGCCTGATTGGCACAGCCCAGCAACACCTCATCAATCGCCGATGAGTCGAGCTTGGGGTTGCGCGCCTGCAATGCACGCAGCGGAATCGCTGCCAGATCATCGGCACGCACATTGGCCAAGGCGCCGCCATAACGGCCAAAAGGTGTGCGACTATAATCGCAAATAAAAGCGTCGCGCATGGGTCAGAACTCCAAAAATACAGTTTCGGCGGCGCCTTGCAGGGCAATATCGAGATGATAATGCCGTGCGCCGACCGCTTGGGCGATCAAGGTTGCACGCCGGGACGGCGGTTCAATCAACGCCAGTATGGGGTCGGTCTCGTTGAGAGGTTCGTCAGCGAAATAGAGCCTGGTGAAGAGGGGCTTGAGCAGGCCGCGTGCGAGGATCGCGAGGCCGCAATGCGGGGCTTGCAGCGTATTACCGCGCAATCCTGCCGGGCCGGGCGATGGGCTTGGTTTGAGGGTGATGAACCGGAAATTACCCTCTGCATCACTCGCGGCGCGCCCGTAGCCGGGGAAACTGGCGGAACGCGGGGGGGTGGCTTGGAAGAGTTCGATGGCCGCATCGGTCACCGGGGCGTCGGCACCATCGGTGATCCGGCCGGAGAGCGTGATGGCGTCGCCCTGCGCGCCGAACCGCGTGAGATCAGACCAGCTCGGCTCTTGGATCAAGTGCCAATAAGGCCCGATTGTTTGGCTCGCGGAGGGGATCATCGGCTAATCCTCCATCGGTGCGGCGTTGCGGCCTCGCAGCGCGATATCGAACCGGTAGCCGAGCGCGTGATTAGGTTCGGTGACCTCGATATCGAACGCGGCAATCAAGCGCTCGCGTGCCGCCTGATCGGGAACTGCGTGAAAAATCGGATCAAGGGCGAGCAGCGGGTCACCCGGGAAATACATTTGCGTGATCAGCCGTGCGGCAAAACCCGCGCCGAAGAGCGAGAAATGAATATGGTTGGGCCGCCAAGCATTGGCATGATTGCCCCACGGATAGGCGCCGGGTTTGATGGTGACAAAGCGATAGGCGCCGTCAGCATCGGTAAAGACCCGGCCATTGCCGTGGAAATGCGGATCGAGTGGGGCGTCATGCTGGTCATGGGGATGCGCATAGCGCCCGGCGGCATTGGCTTGCCAGATTTCGATCATGGTGTTGGGCACCGGGCGCCCGGCTTCATCGCGCACATGGCCGGTGACGATGATGCGCTCGCCAACGGCAGCGCCGCCGTGATGCTGGGTCATGTCCATCAGGGGCGGAAACAAGGACGGGGTAAAATTTGGGCCGGCGATTTCGGTGAGCGTGTGGGGAATTGCAATCGCCGGGTGGCGCGGGCTACGCAGCACGGTGCTGCGATAGGCGGGGTCAAGATGAGGCGGTTGGGTGCCGGGCACCAGCGGCGCGAATTCGACGTTCGTTGACGACATTTGATTTCCTCGGAACGCTCATGGCGCAGCCTTGATGACCAGAGTGGCGCGCTACCTCGTTTTCGGATAGCAGCGTGTCGGGGGATCAGGCAACACGTGTGCCAGCGCGCCAGACCGCGCGGATGACGGGCATATCCTGATGCAGCCGCACCTGCACCAAATCAGCCCGCAAGCCCGGCGCGACTTGTCCGCGATCCGCGAACCCAACCATCGCGGCGGGTCCGGCGCTGATCAGCGCGATTGCGGCGGGCAATGCGAGCACACCCTTCGCGACACAGGTAAACGCCGCCTCGATCATTGAGGCGGGCACGTAATCGGAGGCGAGTGCGTCGATCAAGCCGACGCGGACCAGGTCCAGCACCGCGACATTGCCCGAATGTGATCCGCCGCGCACGATGTTTGGCGCGCCGCCGATCGTGGCGATGCCATGGGCGTGCGCTGCTGCCGCCGCATCATGGGTTACCGGGAATTCGGCGATGGCGATGCCATCACGATGATTATCGGTCACTTCTGTGATCGTGCGGTCATCATGGGAGGCGACGGGAATACCGTGGTCGCGGGCGCGGCTGAGCACGGCTGCGCGATTGGGCAGGGTCCAGCGCGCGCGGCTTTGCTGGAGTTGGTCGATCATGGCGGTGATCGCTTCATCGCTATGGCCATCACCCGCGCGCATCTGCCGATATTTGGCGATGTCGGCATATTGGCCGACCCCGGGGCTGTGATCCATCAGGCTGATCAGACGCACCAGCGGATCAACGATGGCGGCGTCGAGGAGGTCCAGCATGGTTGGCGAGGGGAGTTCGCAGCGCAAATGCAGGAAATGGTTGGCCTTGAGCAGATCGGTGTCAGCCAAGGCGGCCAGATCGGTCTGGCCATTGAGGAATGTTTGCAGGCGCTCTTTTTCAAAACCGATATCACCGAGGCACAGCGCGTCGAACACGGTGGTGACCCCAGCCACTGCGCATTGCGCGTCATGGGCCAGCAAGGCCGAGCGCGAGGGCCAGCGCGCATTGCTGCGCGGCAAGACTTGGCGTTCGAGATTGTCAGTGTGCAGATCGATAATGCCGGGGATGAGAAAATCACCGTCGCAATCGATTCCCACACGGCTCTGGCCGGGTTCGATCGCGGCGATTAAACCGTCCTCCACCAAGAGATGCCCGGTGATGATTTGATTAGGGAGCACGATTTGCGCGTTGTTGAGGATCATCATGGCCGCGCTGATATCCCGATTCGTTCGGCCAAGCGAGGTCGTGGCTCGGTGCCTGGGCGGGAATTGTCATGAAATAATCATGTCGGGCCTCGCTGCTCTGTGCTTTACCAATGTCACAATGATGGAACGTGGATGATGGCCGGATCTGTGCATTCGGCAATTTCAGATCGTGATTCAAGCCAGCTGGCCGGTGCGTTGATATCGGCGCAGCCTGTGCGGGTGCAATTTGTTTATTTCGATGCGGGCGGCGGTCATCGCAATGCGGCGATGGCGCTTCGTGCGGTAATCACGGAGCAATATCCAAACTGGCAGGTTGACCTGGTCAATTTGCAAACTTTGTTGGAGCCGGTTGACCCGGTGGCGCGGATGACCAAGCGGCGCGTCTCTTCCGAAGATGTTTATAACGGTTTGCTGAAGCGCGGCTGGACCTATGGATCGCTACCAATGCTGCGTGGGTTGCAGGCCGGTATCCGCATGCAAGCGCCTCGGCTGGAGGAGGTGCTGGATGCCTATTGGCAGGGCACGGATGTTGATTTGGTGGTGTCGTTGATCCCGAACTTCAACGCGGTGCTGTTCCGCTCGTTGCGGCGGGCGCATCCCAGCGTGCCGTATGTGACCATCATGACCGATCTGGCTGACCGACCGCCGCATTTTTGGCAGGAGCCGCAGGACCAGTTTATTATTTGCGGGAGTGATCGTGCGGTCGAGCAAGCGCGCGCGATGAATTACCCGCCAGAGCGAATCATGCAGGTGTCAGGCATGGTATTAAAACCAAGCTTTTATGCGCCTGAGCCGCAGGACCGGCGAGCCGAGCGCGCCAAGCTTGGTCTGGACCCCGATATGCCGACGGCGCTGGTGATGTTTGGTGGCAATGGTTCAAAGGCGGCGCGCTTGATTGTGCGCAAGTTGGCGCAAGTGCCGTTTCCCGTGCAATCGATCGTGATGTGCGGACATAATCAGCGTCTTGCGGCGCAGCTTGCCGGCATGGATCGGTGCTGTGTGGTTGGCTTCACGGATCAAGTGCCGCACTACATGCGCCTTGCTGATTTTTTTATCGGCAAGCCAGGGCCGGGGAGCATCAGCGAGGCGCTGCATTGCGGGTTGCCGGTGATTATTGAGCGCAATAGCCGCACGATGCCGCAAGAGACCTATAATGCCGATTGGGTGGCGACCCATCGCGTTGGCATTGTGGTGAAGCGCTTTCGCGATTGCCCCGCAGCGGTCACCACCTTATTCGAAGGGCGGCGCTTGGAAAGGTTTCGAATTCACGCGAGGCGGTTGCAAAATTTTGCCTTGTTTGAAATCCCCGCAAAATTGAAAGAAATTCTCGATTTTGATGCTTGAGTTGTTGTCTTAATCGTTAGGCCGATCAGAGGTGGTAAAAATATTTTATTTGGGAATACCGTCAAAAAAATATTGATTTCCATTTTTTCGGTAGGATGTTTCCATTCGATTCGATGTAGGCTTTGACGTCGATTCTCGTGATTTCAATAAGATCCGCGCCTGGGTTCCGGATCAACTTACCGATTATTAATAATAACGCTACTGTGACGGGGGGTTGGCGTGCTTGACATGGAGATCTTTAAGAAAAATTTAGAAAGATACAACGCAGAAGTGTAGACTTTCTGCGGGGTGTTTGATACGCAATTGATTTAGGTATCGAGTCGATTCGCTTAATTTTCATTTATGTAATGGCAGGTGAGTTATGGGTTTAATATTGGCGTCTAACGCAACTCTCCTTGAGGGAGCAAATAAAAATCGTGGTGAGCGCCGCAAGGAAGCACGTAATCGCATGCTTGGTTCGGCCAAGTTGATTTTTGGTGGGTTCAGTAAATCGATTTTTGACTGTGTTATTGTTGATCGTTCGCAAAGCGGGCTTCGCGTGCAATTGGGATCGACCCATATTTTGCCGAATGAATTGACGGTTGAATTTTCGAACGGCACGCGTCGGCTCGTGCGGCTGGTTTGGGCATCTTGCGCCGAAGTCGGCCTCGAGTTTGATCGTGGGTTTGGTTGACGCGCAACGCATCGCGGGCTTTGCGATTGATTTTTACGCTTGTGGGGCGCCGCTGTTCGGGTGCGCGCCGTTGATTGCCTCGGGTTCGTTTTTTGGGCGTACGTTCTGCTGACACTTGTGCTGCGAGGGCCATTGCGCCAGCATTGATGCTTGCAGGAGCAAGTCATGGTGCATGATCATTATCATCCTTTCGCGGCCAGCCATCATCACGCCCCCCATAACGCGCAGCGCTTAAATCGGCTTGATGCGCAAGAGCCGGTTACACTGAGCCTGTACGTCAAACCGCGTGAGCATGCGGCAGAGCCGGACTTGCTCGCCGCACGCGCGGCGGCTCACGCGCCGGACATTGCGACCATCGCCGCTTTCGCCGCCGCGCACGGGCTCGTTGTGCTTGAGGCGGATGCGCGGCGTCGGCTGATCCGACTGAGTGGCAGTGCGGCATCTATGCGCACAGCCTTCGGTGCGGACTTACATTGGTATGAGGGGGCGGAAGGCCGGTTCCGCGCTTATACCGGTGCCTTGCAACTGCATGACAGCATCGCCCCGATTGTCGAATCGGTGCTGGGTTTGGATACGCGGCCGGTCGCGTCATCGCGATTGCAGCGGATGACGCCGGGTCAGAGCGCCGCAGCGTATTTGCCGCGCCAAATCGGGGCGTTCTATGGCATTCCGACCAGCCCGACCGGTGCCGGTGAATGTATCGCGATCATCGAGCTTGGTGGCGGCTTTCATCAGAGTGACATTGCCACCGCCTTTGGCGCCATGGGCCTCGCGCCGCCCAGCGTGATCGCCGTCAGTGTTGATGGCGCGGTCAATGCGCCCAGCAATCCAAATGGTGCGGATGGCGAGGTCGGGCTCGATATCCAAGTCGCGGGGGCGATTGCGCCCGGCGCCAAACTGGCGGTCTATTTCACCCCCAACACCGATGCGGGCTTTGCCGATGCGATTAGTTTTGCCGCGACCGATGCGAGCAATCGCCCGTCCGTGATGTCGATTAGCTGGGGGTCGCCGGAGGAAAATTATTCCACCCAGGCGCGCACCACCCTCAATACGGCCTTGCAGGATGCCGCCGCCGCTGGCCTGACGGTGACGGTGGCGGCTGGCGATAATCTCGCGACGGATGGGGTGAATGATGGGGCCGTGCATGTCGATTTTCCCGCCTCCAGCCCGTTCGTGGTGGCGTGTGGCGGGACCAGCCTTACCGTGAGCGGCGGCGCGATTGCTGCTGAAGCGGTGTGGAATAGCGGCACCAGCGGCACAGGCGGGGGCATTTCGACCCTGTTTGCCGTTCCAACCTATCAAAGCACGGTCGTGTTGCCGGTCAATCTCAGCACCGGTCAGGCGGGGCGCGGTGTGCCGGACGTCGCGGGTGATGCTGATCCTGCTACCGGCTATCAGGTTACGGTCGATGGCCAAACTTTTGCGGTGGGCGGCACCAGCGCGGTTGCACCGCTATGGGCCGGGTTTTTCGCGTTGGTCAATCAGGCGCGCGGCAAACGGCTCGGATCTGTGAATGCAGCGCTTTATGCCCATCAAGCCGCCTTACGCGCGATCACGACGGGCAATAACGCGCCTGCCGGCACGACGCTCGGCTATGCGGCGGGCGCGGGCTGGAATGCTTGCGCGGGGTTGGGCGTGATGCGCGGCGCGGCGCTCTTTGCGGCCTTGACTGGAGTGGACACTAGCCGCGCCCGAGCAGGGGCATCGCGAGCGGCAACATGATTGCCTCCAGCATATTTATCCCCTCCGGCAAGCTCGCCATCAGCACCGCTGCCCGGGCGACCTCGGCGGCGGGCATCAAGCCTTCGGCGGCGCGCACGGCCTCGGCATCCGGCCAGATTTCGCTCTCGGTATTGCCTGGATGCAGGATCGACACGGCAATACCATGCGAACGGCCATCGAGCGCCAACGCACGGGTCATGCCTTCCAGGGCGAATTTCGACGTGGTGTAGGGCACCGAATTGCGCCGGGGCACCCGCGCGGACACCGAGCCGATATTGATGATGCGCCCGGCTTTCTGTGCCTTCATGATCCGAAAGGCGCGCTGTGCGCAGGCGAAGGCGGCGGTAACATTCACCGCCATCACCGCAGCGAAATCCTCCACATCGAGGTCTTCGGTGCGTTTGGCGGTTGCCCGGCCGGCATTATTCACCAGAATATCCAGGCGATCCGCGAAGAGCCGCGCCGCTTCGGCGAACAAAGCGGTGCGGTCGGCCTCGAGGGTGATGTCGGCGGTGAAGACATGCCCGTTTTGGCCGATTTGTGCGGCTGCGTTGGCGAGTTTCGCCCCATCGCGGCCGCAAATGAGCACCGCACAGCCTTCGGCGGCGAAAGCCCGGGCGATGCCAAGCCCGATGCCGCCGCCGCCGCCGGTGATCAGCGCCGTCTTGCCAGCCAGCAATCCGGTCACGCGGGTTACGACGCCTGGGTGACGAATTTGGTGGTCAGATAGGCATCGATCGCTTCGGCGCCGCCCTCCCAACCAATGCCGCTATCCTTCATGCCGCCGAACGGCGTTTCGGGCAGGGCGATGCCGTGATGGTTGATCGATACCATGCCGCTCTCGATCCGGTGGCCGAGTGCGGTGACGGTTTTGGTCGAGCGGGTATAGGCGTAGGACGCCAAACCATAATCCAGACGGTTGGCTTCGGTGATCGCCTCATCGAAGGTCGAGAACCGGTTGACCAGAGCGAGCGGGCCGAACGGCTCTTCGTTCATCGCGCGTGCGCTGGTCGGCACATCGGTCATCACAGTGGGCTGGAAGAAATAGCCCTTATTGCCGATCCGTGCGCCACCGGCTGCGATTTTGCCGCCATGCTTTTGTGCGTCGGCGATAAAGCCTTCGATGGCCGGGATGCGTCGTTCATTGGCGAGCGGACCCATCGTGGAGCTGGGGTCGAGCCCGTCACCGACTTTGATTTTGGCGACAGCGCCGAGGAAGCGTTCCATGAACCCGTCATAGACCGAATCTTGCACCAAAAACCGCGTGGGCGCGACGCAGACTTGCCCGGCATTGCGGAACTTGTTGGCCGCGAGGATTTTTGCCGCCGCATCCAAATCCGCGTCCTCGAACACGATGGCCGGTGCATGGCCGCCGAGTTCCATGGTGGCGCGCTTCATATGCTTGCCAGCGAGGGCGGCAAGATGCTTGCCCACCGCCGTGGAGCCGGTGAAGGAGATTTTGCGCACGGCGCGATGCGGGATCAGATATTCGGAAATTTCAGAGGGCACGCCAAACACCAGATTCAGCACGCCCGGCGGCAATCCGGCATCGGCGAAGGCGCGCACCAGTTCGGCGCAGGAGCCAGGGGTTTCTTCGGGGCCTTTCAGGATGATCGCGCAGCCCGCCGCGAGGCCGGCGGATACTTTACGCACCGCCTGATTGATCGGGAAATTCCAAGGGGTGAAGGCGGCGACAATGCCAAGCGGTTCTTTGACCACGAGTTGATAGATGCCATCGCCGCGCGCCGGGATGATACGGCCATAGGTGCGCGGGGCTTCTTCGGCGAACCATTCAATCACATCAGCGGCAAGCATGGTCTCGCCTTTGGCTTCGGCCAGGGTTTTGCCCTGTTCCATCGTCATGATCGGGGCGATCGCGTCGGCACGTTCGCGGATCAGGCTGGCGGCCTTGCGCATGATTTTGGCCCGGGCTTGCGGGCTGGTTTTGCGCCAGACCGCGAAACCAGCTTCCGCAGCTTCTATGGCGGCGTCCAGATCGGCGCGTTCCGCGTGGGCGAGCGCACCAATTTTTTCCTCGGTCGCCGGGTTGATAATGTCGATGGTGCGGCCTGATTGCGCAGCCACCCAAGCGCCGCCGATATGCAGCATAACATCCTGATACATTGTTCGCTCCGTTGCGTGTGATGAGATTTCTAAAGTTGATGCTCTATATGGTCTCTAGCACGCGCCGGAGAATGGTGAACATCGCATCAAGCTGGTCTTCGCTGGTGATGAACATGGGCGAGAAAATCACCGTATCGCCGGTCACCCGGAGCACCAAGCCCTGATCGAAACAGCGGCGCATCACGGCGAAACCGCGCGCGCCGGGGCTGGCGCCGGGCGCCAAATCGGCGGCGCCGAGCAGCCCGTAGCCACGCGTATCGATCACGCAGGGCAGATGCGCGAGATCGGCAATCCGAGCGAGAAAACCAGGAGCCATGGTGGCGGCGCGGGCGAACAAATCCTCATCGCGATAGAGTTTCAGGGTTGCCAGTGCGGCGGCGCAGGCAACCGGGTGCGCTGAGTAGGTGTAGCCATGGAAAAACTCGATCGCGTCTGGCCCGGCGACATCGAAAATCGCTTGCTGGATTTCCTCGCGCACCGCGACCGCGGCCATCGGGATGTTGCCGTTGGTGATCGCCTTGGCCATGGTCATTATATCGGGGGTTACGCCGAAGGCTTGGGCTGCGAACGGATAGCCGGTGCGCCCGAAGCCGCAAATCACCTCATCAAAGATCAGGAGGATGCCGTATTTGTCGCAAATGCTGCGCAGGCGTTGGAGATAATCCACCGGCGGGACCAGAATGCCGGTTGAGCCTGCGATGGGTTCGACGATGCAGGCGGCAATCGTGTCAGCGCCATGCAGATCGATCAACCTTTGCAAATCATCCGCGAGATCGATGCCGCCATGCGGGCCTTGGCCGATCACATGACGATTTTCTGGGATATGGGTGTGGCGCAAATGGGCGACGCCCGGCAGGCCGAGGCCGAAGGCTTCGCGGTTTTTCACCATCCCGCCCACCGACCAGCCGGCAAAATTGACCCCATGATAGCCCCGCGCCCGACCGATCAGCCGTTGGCGTTGGCCCTGGCCGCGCGCGCGATGATAGTTGATGGCAATTTTCAGCGCCGTTTCCACGGCTTCCGACCCAGATCCGGCGAAAAAAACCCGGCTCAGCGGGGCAGGCAAAATGCGGGTCAGTTCATGAGCGAGTCGGAAGGAGCCGGGCACCCCGAATTGAAAGGGCGGTGCAAAATCAAGCTCTTCCATTTGTTTGGCGACGGCCTCGCGAATTTCGCGACGACCATGTCCGGCGGGGGTGGTGTATAGGCCGGAAATACCGTCGAGCAGTTTTTCACCGGCACTATTCCAATAATGCACCCCCTCGGCGCGGGCGAGCATACGCGGCGCCTCCAAGAATTGTCGGTTGGGGGTGAAAGGCATCCAGTGATGGATCAGTGGCTCGTTGGAACGGGGGGTGGCTTGGCTCATGATAATCTCCTGCAAGGCAGAAAGCTTAATATTTTCGACATAGGTTCGGCAAGTAATATCTCTCCCTCGGCGTTGTCCGAGACAGTGTTTAATATTCTAGTCATGTGCGCGGTCGGCGTTGCTGGCGTGCTTTCCTCGATGCAGGCATTGGCCTAAGTTGATTTCCATAAACCCAGGGGAGCAAAAATGAAGTTATTTCGACATGGCACGCATGGCGCTGAGCGGCCCGGCATGGTTGATAAGGCGGGCGGGTTACGCGATCTCTCGGCCCATTTGTCGGTGCTGGACGGTGCATCGCTCGCACCGGAGCGGCTCAAGGCGCTGGCTTTGATCGATCCGCTCGCCTTGCCGCTGCTTCCCGCCGAGACGCGCATCGGCCCACCGGTGCCGCGCCCAGTCAATTTCATTTGCATTGGCCTCAATTATGCCGATCACGCGGCGGAAACCGGGGCAAAAATCCCGGTAGAGCCGATTATTTTTCTGAAAGCGGGGAGCGCCTATGCGGGTCCGAATGATGACGTTGTCATCCCACGCGGCTCGACCAGCACCGATTGGGAGGTAGAACTCGGCGTGGTGATCGGCACTGGCGGATCCTATATCACCGAGGCCGACGCCATGGCGCATGTCGCTGGCTATTGCGTGGTCAATGATGTCAGCGAGCGCGATTATCAGATGAAACGCGGCGGCACCTGGGATAAGGGCAAAGGCTGCCCCAGCTTCGGGCCAACCGGCCCATATTTGGTGACCGCCGATGAGGTGCCAGATCCGCAAAATCTGGATTTATGGTGTGATGTTGATGGTCAACGCATGCAGACGGGCAATACAAGGACTATGATTTTTGGCGTGCGCAAGCTGGTTGCGTATGTCAGTGACTTCATCGCCTTGCAGCCGGGCGACATCATCGCAACCGGCACGCCGCCCGGTGTGGGCCTCGGCAAAAAGCCGGAGCCGGTGTTTTTGCGGGCGGGACAAATGATGCGACTCGGTGTGAGCGGATTGGGTGAACAATGCCAGCGTGTGACCGGCGGATGAAGCTGCGGTAACGCTGCGGCGGGATGCCGCCATGCCCATTGTCGATTGCCCGGCACTCCAGTAAATGCCGGGCATGCGCAAAATATCGTTCCTTGCCCTGTTCGTGGTTCCCGCCCTGTCAGGATGCGCGTTGACGCACCCGAAAGTGCCAGGGCCTTATGCCGATGCGCCCTCGTTGGTGAATGTTGCCGCGTTAACCAAGTTTGACGGGCAATTGCCGTTGGTGATCATTCCGGAGAACGCGGCTGATTGGGGGCCGTCGCTCAGCTATGCGGTGAAGGCGGCGCTGAAAATCAAGCCGACAGCGCAGTTTCGCGTCGCATTGGTTGGTCCGCCCGCCGCGATTCCCAGCGTGACCGAGGAACAGCTTGTGCCGCTGGCGCCGGAAGCAGCACTGGTGGCTGACGCGATCGTGGCGGATGGGGTGTCCACCAGCCATGTTTCGCTCGCCGGGCCGACGATGATTGACAAGGCCCCGGCGCCCACCGGGCCGGAGATTGTGGTTCTCGCGAAATAATGGCGCTCGCCGATCTGGCTGTTCCGCTCCTGCAGCGTTTCGCGCCGGAAACGGCGCATCGCTTGGCAATGGCTTCGCTCCGCGCCGGTTGGGGCCAAAATCAGCTGAAGGTTGACCCGCGTTTGGCGAGCACGATGTTTGGCCGCACGCTGGCACATCCGATTGGCTTGGCAGCTGGGTTTGACAAGGATGCCATCGCGCTGCCGGGCCTTGCTGGGGTTGGTTTTTCGTTCATTGAGGCGGGCACCGTGACCCGCCGGGCTCAGCCCGGTAATTCGCGCCCGCGCTTGTTTCGGCTGCGCGCTGATCAGGCGCTGATCAATCGGATGGGTTTCAATAATCGCGGCATCGAGGCTTTTGCGGCGGGCTTTGCCGCTGCGGCGCGGGCCGAGGGGCGGCGCGCCATGCTGGGGGCCAATCTTGGTATCAATAAAGAGGGCGCGGAGCCCTTGGTTGATTACCCGTTTCTGGTTCAAGCCATTGCCGCCGATGCTGATTATATCACCATCAACGTCTCGTCGCCCAACACGCCCGGCCTGCGCGATTGGCAGCGTGTGGATCGGCTCGGGGCGATTATTGGCGCGATTGCCCAGACCGTGCCGAGCCATCCGCCCTTGCTGGTTAAGCTTGCGCCTGATTTGGACGCGGCGGCGTTGCCTGATTTGGTGGCGATGGCGATTGAGCAGCGGGTTGCCGGGTTGATCATCAGTAACACCACCCTGGCACGGCCTGAGAGCCTGCGCGATCCGGCGCGCAGCGAGGCCGGGGGGCTGTCGGGCGCGCCGCTGTTTAATCGGTCAACGCGCATGCTCGCCCAGATCCGTTTGCTAGCCGGGGATCGGCTGGTGCTCATCGGGGCCGGTGGCGTCGCCACGCCCGCCCAAGCTTTCACCAAGCTGCGGGCGGGGGCGAGCTTGGTGCAGCTTTACACCAGCTTCGTTTATCAGGGCCCGGCGGTGATCAAGCATATCGTTGCGGGTTTGCCGGGGTTACTCGCGCAATATGACGGCGAGCGGCTCACCGATATTATCGGGCGGGATGCGGATCGTTTGGCGGAGTTGGCACCATGAGCTTTTCCGACCTTGCCAGCGCGTATGACGGGTTCATCGTTGATCTCTGGGGTGTCGTGCATGACGGGGTGCGGCCTTATCCGGGGGTGATAGATACGTTGATTTGGTTGCGCGCGTGGCAAAAGCGCGTGGTGTTTCTCTCCAATGCACCGCGCCGGGCTGCCGCCGTAGTGACCGCACTCGCGGCCATGGGGATTACGCCGGATTTGCATGATGGGGTGATGAGCAGCGGCGAGGCGGTGCACAGCGCCTTGCGGGATCGCACCGATCCAGCATTCGCCCCGCTGGGGTCGCGATTGCTGCATTTGGGTCCGGCGCGTGATCGCAATTTGTTTGACGATTTGCCGTTGATCGAGGTTGAGCGCGCGGAGCAGGCGGATTTTTTGCTCAACACCGGCCCTGATGATTTGGCGGGCGAGAGCGATCCGGCGGCTTATGATGATGTGTTGAATGCGGCGTTGGCGGCGGGCTTGCCGATGGTGTGCGCCAACCCTGACCTCGAGGTGGTGCGGGCGGGCAAGCGCATTATCTGCGCGGGCTTGCTTGCCGAGATTTACGCGGCCCGGGGCGGTATGGTGATTACCCGCGGCAAACCCGACCCGGCCATTTATGGCCCCACCCTCGCGATGTTGGGCACGCGGCGCAAACGCACCCTCGCGGTGGGGGATTCGCTGCGCACCGATATAGCAGGTGCCAAGGCGGCTGGTATCGATTCGGTGTTTATTCTCGGCGGCATTCACGCGTTCACCACCGAGCAAGCGCCATCGGCTTGCGCCAGCGCCGGGCTCAGCCCTGTTGCGATATTGCCTGCGTTCACTTGGTAGGGGTTTTGTGATAGCGAATTGGTTATGACCATTCGTGTTCGCTTCGCCCCCTCGCCCACCGGCATGCTGCATATTGGCAGCGTGCGCACGGCTTTGTTCAATTTCCTTTTTGCCCGGCACCATGGCGGCGCGTTTTTGCTGCGTGTTGAGGATACCGATACCGAGCGCAGCACGGAAGCGGCGACCCAGGTGATTTTCGACGTGCTTGATTGGCTCGACCTCAAGCCCGATGAGCCGCCGGTGTTTCAATCGACCCGCTATGCGCGCCACCGTGAGGTTGCCGAGGCGATGGTGCAAGCCGGTACCGCCTATCGCTGCTATTGCTCGCGGGAGGAGTTGGCGGAGATGCGCGCGCAGGCCGATGCGGCGAAAAAGCCGTTTCGCTATGATGGCCGTTGGCGTGATCGTGACCCGTCCGAGGCGCCAGCGGGTGTTGATCCGGTCATCCGGCTGAAAGCGCCGCGCAGTGGCGAAACAATCGTGCATGATCGGGTCAAAGGCGAGGTTCGCGTGCAGAATGCCGAACTCGATGACATGATTTTGCTCCGCTCCAATGGCGTGCCGACTTATTTGCACGCCGTGGTGGTCGATGATCATGACATGGACATCACCCATGTGATTCGCGGTGATGACCATTTGACCAACACGTTTCGGCAGGCGCAAATTTATGACGCTATGGGGTGGAGCCGCCCGGAATTTGCGCATTTGCCGCTGATCCATGGGCCGGATGGGGGCAAGCTCTCCAAGCGTCATGGCGCGGTTTCCAGCTTGCAATTCCGCGATGAGGGGTATCTGCCCGAAGCCTTGTGCAATTATTTGCTCCGTTTGGGTTGGGGCCATGGCGATGCCGAAATTCTCTCGCGCGATGACCAGATTAAATTGTTCGATCTGGATGGCGTTGGGCGCGGTGCGGCGAAAATGGATTATAAAAAATTGATCCAGGTTAATGCGGTGTGGCTGCGCGCGGCCGACCCCGATCGGCTGACCGCACTGACGCTGCCGCGCATCGAAGCGCTGCTTGATGCAACGCTTACCCCGATTGCGGCCGAACGCGTGCAAAAGCTGATGCCGCGTTTGCAGGAGCGGGCGCGCACGCTCGCTGAACTCGCTGAATCCGCGCTGTTTTTGGTGCGCGATACGCCGCTGCCCTTCACCCCGAAGGCCCTCGCGCTGCTGACCGAGGAGGCGCGCGATGATTTGTCCGCCCTGCTGCTCGCTTTCGCGCAAACCGATTACACCGCGCCGTCTCTCTATCAGGCGATGGTGGCTCATGCTGAAGCCGTTGGGAAAAAATTGGGGTTGGTCGCTGAACCGCTGCGCGCCGCCCTCACCGGCAGCACTACGAGCCCACCGATTGATGCGGTGATGGAAACGCTGGGGCAGCATGATGTCGAGCGGCGCGTTTTTGCGATATTGGCCGAGTGATTTCGGGCGATTGATTCAAATTAACGCAGGCTGCGGCGCGATATTGAGAGGATTATCCGGTCGCCGGCGTGCGGATAATCCTCTCGCGGGTTGTTTTAGATCAATATTGGTTTGGGTCGAATCGAAAGACACAACCTAAACCAATGAAATTGATCGGCAAACAAAGGTTAGAGCGTGAATGATGATAAGCAATCGCGCTCTAACGATTAAGCGCTTTCAAGGCGGCCTCCGGGTAGCGCGTGCCAGCGACGGTGCCGGGCGGCATGATCCGGTCGATGGTTGTGAGGTCCTCGGCGGTCAAGCGCACGTCAAGCGCGCCGATATTTTCATCGAGATAGGTCCGGCGCTTGGTGCCGGGAATGGGCACGATGTCCTCGCCCTGGGCAAGTACCCAGGCCAGCGCCAACTGGCTCGGCGTGCAGCCTTTTTGCGTGGCAAGATCGCGCACCGCCTCGACCAGCTTGAGGTTTTTGACGAAATTTTCACCCTGGAAGCGTGGATTGTTGTGCCGCCAATCATCGGCCGCGAGGTCCTCGGGTTTGGTGATAGCGCCGGTGAGAAAACCCCGGCCCAGCGGCGAGTAGGGCACAAAACCGATGCCTAAATCGCGCACGGTTTCGAGCAGTTCGCCCTCAGGATCGCGGGTCCAGAGCGAATATTCGGTTTGCAGCGCGCTGATTTTGTGAACCTTGGCGGCCCGGCGCAGGGTGGCGGGAGCGGCCTCGGACAGGCCGAGATGGCGCACCTTGCCGGCTTTGACGAGCTCGGCCATCGCGCCGACGGTCTCTTCGATCGGCACGTTGGGATCAACCCGATGCTGGTAATAGAGATCGATCGTCTCGATGCCGAGGCGCTGCAGGCTGGCATCACAGGCGCGCTTGACGAAGTCAGGCCGGCCATTGATGCCGACGCGTTGCCGATCAGCGGTGAATTCATTGCCGAATTTGGTGGCGAGCACAATTTTGCTGCGGTGCGCTTTCAGGAACGGGCGGAGCAAAATTTCGTTGTCGCCGAAGCCATACATATCGGCCGTATCGAAGAAGGTGATGCCGCGTTCGAGTGCATGATCAAGCGTCAAGCGGGATTCGGCATCATCGCGGCCGGCATAGAAATCGGACATGCCCATGCAGCCAAGGCCGAGGGCAGAGACGGTCAAGCCACCAAGCGAGCGGGTTTTCATCGGGCAGTCTCCGTGTTGGAAATTTCGAGCGAGGATGCTGGGGGGGACATGGGGCGCGTGGGGATGATTGGCAATGCATATCGTGGGGGGCAGAGCCGACTCGACAGCGGCGGGGCAACCCGCTATGGACGCTGCTTCACCAGAACGCGGGAGGTTGAGCCAGGGTTGGTTCGGCCGTTTGTACCGCGGTCTATTGGCGTTTCTCGCGTGCGAGAGGCCATCAGATTGAGGAGTATCGCCGCGTGGCGAAAAAGATTGTTGGCTATATCAAGCTGCAAATTCCGGCCGGCAAGGCCAATCCGTCGCCACCCGTCGGTCCGGCGCTTGGTCAGCGCGGGTTGAATATCATGCAGTTTTGCAAAGATTTCAACGCTGCGACTCAGGGCATGGAAGTTGGGATGCCGGTGCCCGTGGTGATTACCGCCTATGGCGATCGCACCTTCACCTTCATTACCAAAACCCCGCCGAACACCTATTTTCTCAAGAAGGCTGCCGGCATTACCAAGGGTTCGACCACGACGGGCAAAGGTGCCACGGTGGGCCGGGTGACCATGAGCCAGCTGCGTGAGATCGCGGCAACGAAAATGGTCCATATGAATGCCAATGACGTCGATGGGGCGGTGCGCATGTTGGTTGGGTCGGCCCGGTCGATGGGTCTTTCGGTGGTGGAGGGCTGATCATGGCAAAGATTAAGCGTTTGGCCAAAGCGGCTTCTGCGGTTGATCATAATAAATCCTATGCGTTGGGCGATGCGGTCGCGCTGGTGAAAACCAACGCCACGGCGAAGTTCGATGAGACGATCGAGATTTCGTTGAATCTCGGCATTGATCCGCGTCATGCTGATCAGATGGTGCGTGGCTTGATCTCGCTGCCGAATGGCACGGGCAAGACGTTGCGCGTCGGTGTGTTTGCGCGGGGCGCCAAGGCGGATGAAGCCAAGGCGGCGGGTGCGGATGTGGTTGGCGCCGATGATTTGGCCGAGGCGGTGCAGGGCGGCAAGATCGAGTTTGATCGCTGCATTGCGACACCGGATATGATGGCGTTGGTCGGTCGGCTCGGTAAAATTTTGGGCCCGCGCGGGCTGATGCCGAACCCGAAGCTTGGCACCGTCACGATGGATGTGAAGGGCGCCGTTACTGCAGCGAAGTCGGGTCAGGTGGAGTTCCGTGCCGAGAAGGCGGGGATCATCCATGCGGGCATCGGCAAGGCGAGCTTTGAGGCCGATAAGCTGGTTGAGAACGCCAAGGCCCTGGTCGATGCGATCCAGAAGGCCCGTCCGACCGGTGCGAAGGGGACTTATTTGCAAAAGGCGGCTTTGTCTTCGACCATGGGCCCGGGCGTGCGGGTTGATGTGTCGACGCTGGCGGTCTGATAGAATTCAACGATGCGCGGCGGCGGATCGTAAGGTCTGGCGCCGTCATGATGATGCGCTGGTGTGAGCTGGCGCATCAACCTGTCCAAGACGGCCTGTAACCCGCAAGGGTTTTAAGGGGGAAACCCGCAAGCCGGAGATGGGGTGTCGGAGCAGAAATGCTCCGGTGGTTCCAATTTCACGGACAGGCGAGCGAGTGGCCGGGATGGTCCTGGCCGCTCTGGGCAACCCGGTGTTGCACGGTCCAAACGTGCAAGGCCAAAGCGAGGAGACCGACGTGGATCGCGCAGAAAAACGTGATTTCGTCGACCAGCTTTCGACGGTGTTCGCCGAGACCTCGATGATCGTTATCACCCGCAATGACGGGTTGACGGTTGCCGATGTCACGGAGTTGCGCCGGCGCATGCGGGCGGCGGGTGCACAATACAAGGTCGCGAAAAACCGTCTGGCTCATATCGCCCTGGATGGGACCCGGTTCGACGGGATTAAGCCGCTGCTGAAAGGTCCGACCGCGCTTGCGTGGTCGCGTGACCCGGTGGCCGTGGCGAAAGCTGCCGTCGAGTTCGCCAAGACCAACGAGAAGTTCGTGCTGGTCGGTGGTGCTTTGGGAACGCAGATGCTCGATGCATCTGGCGTCAAGGCGCTTGCCGAACTGCCCTCGCTCGACGCGCTGCGCGCCAAGCTGCTTGGATTGATCCAAGCGCCGGCGACGAAGGTGGCGGGCGTGTTGCAGGCACCGGCCGGGCAACTCGCGCGGGTCTTCGGGGCCTATGCCAAGGCAAATGACGCCACCACGGAAGAGGCGGCCTGACAGGCTTGAATTGGCAAGCGCGAATAGCGCTTGCATGGAACCACACAAACTCTCATATTAAGGATATACGAACATGGCTGATCTAGCGAAGCTGGTTGATGAACTTTCGGCTCTTACCGTTCTTGAAGCGGCAGAACTCTCAAAGCTGCTCGAAGAGAAGTGGGGCGTTTCGGCTGCCGCACCGGTTGCGGTCGCAGCGGCTCCTGCTGGCGGCGGCGCGGCGGCGGCTCCGGTTGAGGAAAAGACCGAATTTGACGTCATCCTGAAGTCGGGCGGCGACAAGAAGATTAACGTCATTAAGGAAATCCGGACCATTACCGGTCTCGGCTTGAAAGAGGCGAAGGACTTGGTTGAAGGCGCACCGAAGACCGTCAAAGAGGGTGCGACCAAGGACGAAGCTGAGAAGATCAAGAAAGTTCTGGAAGAGCAGGGCGCATCTGTCGAAATCCAGTAATCCATATCCCGCCCGGTCCCCAATGGGGCTTGGGTGGGACTTGTTGGAGTTGAACCGGCGGGTGCCCTTTGGTGCCCGCCTGTTCGGCGTTGTGCCCCAGCATTAAGGCAATGCCGGGGTAGCGTGCGGGCGAAATGCGATGGGCCGTTCGGGCTCGTCGGCGTGGGTGCAGATCGGGATAGGGTCAAAATATGAACGTGATTATTGGTGGCACGAGCAGGCTTTCATCGGTGAACCGCAAGCGGATTCGCAAAAGCTTTGGGCGCATCCCGGAAGTCACGCCGATGCCGAATCTGATCGATGTGCAGCGGGCGAGTTACGACGCGTTTTTGCAAATGCATGTCACGCCGGATGCGCGCTCCACCACGGGCTTGCAGGAAGTGTTCAAATCGGTGTTTCCGATTGAGGATTTCACGGGCCGTGGCCGTCTGGAATTTGTGTATTACGAGCTGGAAGAGCCGAAATACGACGTTGAGGAATGCATCCAGCGCGGCATGACCTATGCGGCGCCGTTGAAAGTGGTGCTGCGCCTGATCGTGTGGGATATCGATGAGGATACCGGCGCGAAATCGATCCGCGACATCAAAGAGCAGCCTGTTTATATGGGTGACATGCCGTTGATGACCGATAACGGCACCTTCGTGGTCAATGGCACCGAGCGGGTTATTGTGAGCCAGATGCATCGCAGTCCCGGCGTGTTTTTTGATCACGACAAGGGTAAAACTCACGCATCGGGCAAGTATTTGTTTGCCGCACGGGTGATCCCGTATCGTGGCTCCTGGCTCGATTTTGAATTCGACGCCAAGGATTTGATCTATGTCCGGATCGACCGCAAGCGCAAATTGCCGGTCACCACTTTGCTCTACGCACTTGATAGTGTCGCGACTGAGGCACTGCGCGCAGCGCGGTTGGCCAAGGGCGAGAAGCTGGAGATTGGCGAAATTAAGGGGATGGACGCAGAAGAAATTCTGAATGCGTTCTATCGTCAAGTGGTGTTTGCTCAGGTGCGTGATGCGCAGGGTGATTTGGCCTGGGCGCGGCCGTTCGATGTGGAGGCGTTCCGCGGCGTAAAGCTCTCGGAAAATCTGATTGATGCGGACACCGGTGAAATCGTCGCGAAGACCGATGAAAAACTGACCGCCCGTGCGGCGCGTAAAATCGCCGAAACCACCAAGCGGGTGCTGGTGGGCCGCAATGACGTGATTGGCCGCTACGTGGCTGAAGATTTGTTCGACCCTAATACCGGCGAAATTTTTGCCGATGCGGGCGACGAGATCTCGGAGGCGAAGCTTGCCGTGTTTGAAGCGGCAGGGCTTGAGTCGATTCCGACGCTTGCGATCGATCAATCGAATGGCCCGTGGATTCGCAATACGCTGGCGGTGGATAAAAACGCCAATCGCGATGATGCCTTGGTTGATATTTACCGGGTGATGCGCCCCGGCGAGCCGCCGACCAGCGAGACGGCCGAAGCGCTGCTGAATGGCCTGTTTTTTGACTCCGAGCGCTATGATTTGTCCTCGGTTGGCCGGGTTAAAATGAATATGCGTTTGGGCATCGAGTGCGATGACCAGATGCGCGTGCTGCGCAAAATCGATATTCTGCGCACCATTCAAATCATGTGCGAACTGAAGGATGGTCGCGGTCAAATCGATGACATTGACAATCTCGGCAATCGCCGGGTGCGTTCGGTCGGCGAGTTGATGGAAAATCAATATCGGGTCGGTTTGCTGCGCATGGAGCGGGCGATCCGCGAGCGGATGAGCTCGGTTGATATTGACGGGGTGATGCCGCATGATTTGATCAACGCCAAGCCGGCAGCGGCAGCGGTGCGCGAATTTTTTGGCTCATCGCAGCTCAGCCAGTTCATGGATCAGACCAATCCCCTTTCGGAAGTGACCCATAAGCGCCGTCTGTCAGCGTTGGGGCCGGGTGGTTTGACCCGCGAACGCGCGGGCTTTGAGGTGCGCGACGTGCATCCGACCCATTATGGCCGGATCTGCCCGATCGAGACGCCGGAAGGGCCGAATATCGGCTTGATCAATTCGCTCGCGACCTATGCGAAGGTGAATAAATACGGCTTCATCGAAACGCCGTATCGCATGGTCAAGGACGGCAAGGTGCAGAACGAATATCGGTATCTGTCGGCGATGGAGGAGGATAAGCTCACCGTTGCCCAGGCCGATGCGCCCAAGACTGAGGATGGCCTGCTGACCGAGGATTTGGTTTCGGTGCGCCGCAATGGCGATTTCCGTCTGGTCAAGCCGGAGGAAGTCACGGCAATCGACGTATCGCCCAAGCAGTTGGTGTCAGTTGCTGCGGCGCTGATTCCGTTCCTGGAAAATGACGACGCGAACCGCGCGTTGATGGGCTCGAACATGCAGCGCCAAGCAGTGCCGTTGATCCGCTCGGATGCGCCGCTGGTTGGCACCGGCATGGAAGCGGCGGTTGCGCGGGATTCGGGCGCAACCATTGTGGCGCGGCGCGCTGGCGTGGTTGATCAAATCGACGGCGCACGCATCGTGGTGCGGGCCACAGGGGAGGACGGCACCACGGCGGGCGTCGATATTTATCGTTTGCGCAAATATATGCGCTCCAACCAATCGACCTGCATCAACCAGCGTCCGCTGGTGCGCGTGGGTGATCGGGTAGCCGAGGGTGAAATCATTGCCGACGGCCCCTCGACCGAGCTGGGTGAATTGGCGTTGGGCCGCAATGTTTTGTGCGCGTTCATGCCTTGGAGCGGCTATAATTTCGAAGATAGTATTCTGATTTCCGAGCGGATTGGTCGCGACGACATGTTTACCTCGATCCATATCGAGGAGTTCGAATCGATGGCGCGCGATACCAAGCTCGGCCAGGAGGAAATCACCCGCGATATCCCGAATGTCGGCGAGGAAGCGTTGCGGAATCTCGACGAGGCGGGGATTGTCTATATCGGCGCTGAGGTCAATCCTGGCGATATTCTGGTCGGTAAAGTTACGCCAAAGGGCGAGAGCCCGATGACGCCGGAAGAAAAACTGCTCCGCGCCATTTTCGGGGAAAAAGCCTCTGACGTGCGTGACACCTCAACCAAGCTGCCGCCCGGCGTGTCCGGCACGGTGGTTGATGTGCGGGTGTTCAACCGGCGTGGTGTGGATAAGGACGAGCGCGCGTTGGCGATCGAGCGCGCCGAGATCGAGCGTCTGGCCAAGGACCGCGACGATGAGCGCGGCATTCAAGAGCGCGCGTTTATCAGCCGTCTGCGCGAAAAACTGCTCGGCCAAAAGGCTGGTGCGGGCGCGAAAGGGCTGAAAAGCCACACGGAGATCACCGAGGAGGTGCTGGCGGAAATCCCGCGCGGCGCTTGGCGTACCCTGACCGTTCAGGACGACACGGCGATGGCGGAAATCGAGACGCTGCGCCGTGAATTCGATGCGGCGGTGCAAAAGCTGCAAAGCCGCTTTGAGAGCAAGGTGGAGAAGTTGCAGCGCGGCGATGAGATGCCGCCGGGCGTGATGAAAATGGTTAAAGTGTTCGTCGCGGTGAAGCGCAAGCTGCAGCCGGGCGACAAAATGGCCGGACGTCACGGCAATAAGGGTGTGGTCTCCAAGGTGGTGCCGGTCGAAGACATGCCGTTCCTGGCCGATGGCACGCCGGTCGATGTGGTGCTGAACCCGCTGGGCGTGCCCTCGCGCATGAATGTCGGGCAAATTCTGGAAACCCATTTGGGTTGGGCCTGCGCCAATCTCGGGCGTCAAATCGGTGAGCTTTACGATGCTTATCGCCGTGACGGCGAGGCGCGCGAAGCTTTGCTGGCCAATCTGAAGGATGTGTATGGGCCGGGGATCTATAATAGCGAGATCGCCGCAATGACCGATCGCGAATTGAACGAGTTGTGCGAGAATTTGCGCAAGGGCGTGCCAATCGCAACCCCGGTGTTCGATGGGGCGCGTATCACCGATATTGAGGCCATGCTGGCGAAGGCAGGGCTTGATGTGTCGGGCCAGATGGTGCTGCGGGATGGGCGTTCGGGCGAAGAGTTCGAGCGTAAGGTGACGGTCGGCTACATGTATATGCTGAAGCTCGGTCACATGGTGGACGACAAAATCCATGCCCGTTCGATTGGGCCTTATAGTCTGGTCACCCAGCAGCCGCTGGGCGGCAAGGCGCAGTTCGGCGGTCAGCGCTTCGGCGAAATGGAGGTTTGGGCGCTCGAGGCGTATGGCGCGGCTTATACCTTGCAGGAAATGCTGACGGTGAAATCGGATGACGTGTCCGGCCGCACCAAGGTTTATGAGGCGATTGTGCGCGAGCAGGATAATTTCGAAGCTGGCGTGCCCGAGAGTTTCAACGTGTTGACCAAGGAACTGAAGGCGCTTGGCTTGAATGTCGATCTCGATCAATCGGCCCCGACCTGATCCGCTTCTGCCCTCTGATGATGAATGGCGATTCCGCCGCCGGGTTCCCGCCCGGCGGCCCCGTGAAAGGGATATGAGATGAACGACTTGATGAAAATTCTCGGCCAGACCGGCCAGGCGGCGACTTTCGACCAAATCAAAATCCAAATCGCCTCACCCGAGCAGATCCGCTCCTGGTCGTTCGGCGAGATCAAGAAGCCGGAGACCATTAATTACCGCACCTTCAAGCCCGAGCGGGACGGCTTGTTCTGCGCGCGGATTTTCGGGCCGATCAAGGATTATGAGTGCCTGTGCGGCAAGTATAAGCGCATGAAGTTTCGCGGCATTATTTGCGAAAAATGCGGCGTGGAAGTGACGTTGGCGAAAGTCCGGCGTGAGCGGATGGGCCATATCGAATTGGCCTCGCCGGTTGCGCATATTTGGTTCTTGAAGTCGCTGCCCAGCCGTATTGCGACCATGATGCCGGATATGTCGCTGAAAGACCTCGAAAAGGTGCTGTATTTCGAGAGCTATATCGTGCTCGATCCGTATACGACGGATCTGAAGCGCTATTCGTTGCTCTCGGAAGATGATTTGTACGCCAAGCAGGACGAATTCGGCGAAGATGGCTTTAAGGCCGGTATCGGCGCCGAGGCGATCAAGTCGATTTTGGCGCAGATTGATCTGGAATCGGAAAAAGCAACGATGCGCGCCGATTTGAAGGTCGCGACGTCGGAAGCGAAGCGCAAGAAGCTGGTGAAACGCCTCAAACTGGTCGAGGCGTTTTTGGCGTCTGGCACGCGTCCTGAGTGGATGATTCTGGACGTGGTGCCGGTCATTCCGCCTGAGCTGCGCCCGCTGGTGCCGTTGGATGGTGGGCGTTTTGCCACCTCGGATTTGAATGACCTCTATCGCCGGGTGATCAATCGGAATAATCGGTTGAAGCGGCTAATCGAGCTGCGCGCGCCGGATATTATCGTGCGCAACGAAAAGCGCATGCTGCAAGAATCGGTCGATGCGCTGTTCGACAATGGCCGTCGTGGTCGGGCGATCACCGGCACCAACAAGCGACCGCTGAAGTCGTTGTCGGATATGTTGAAGGGCAAGCAGGGCCGTTTCCGGCAGAATTTGCTCGGCAAGCGCGTCGATTATTCGGGCCGTTCGGTGATCGTGGTTGGTCCGGAGCTCAAGCTGCATCAGTGCGGATTGCCGAAAAAAATGGCGCTCGAACTGTTCAAGCCATTCATTTACGCCAAGCTGGAAAAATACGGCCTTGCGACCACCATCAAGGCGGCCAAGCGCATGGTCGAGAAAGAGCGTCCCGAAGTGTGGGATATTCTGGAAGAGGTGATCCGCGAGCATCCGGTCATGCTCAACCGCGCGCCAACCTTGCATCGCTTGGGGATTCAGGCGTTCGAGCCGATCTTGATTGAAGGCAAGGCGATCCAACTGCATCCGCTGGTTTGCACCGCCTTCAACGCCGATTTCGATGGCGATCAGATGGCTGTGCATGTGCCGCTCTCGATTGAGGCGCAGCTCGAAGCGCGGGTGCTGATGATGAGCACCAACAACATTCTCAATCCGGCCAACGGCAAGCCGATCATCGTGCCCAGCCAGGATATTGTGCTCGGTTTGTATTATTTGTCGTTGGAATCGCCGCGCTTCACCCAAATCAAGGATGAAGACGCGCCGGCCTTCGGCTCGGTGGATGAAATCGAGCATGCCTTGTCCCAAGGCGTTGTGCATCTGCATGACAAAATCCGGGCGCGCATCACCCGCACACTGGTTGATGGTACCACTGTGCGCGAGCGCGTGGCGACCACGCCGGGGCGGATGCTGATTGGGCGTTTGCTGCCCGGCCATGTCGATTTGCCGTTCGCGTTGGTCAACAAGCAATTGATTAAAAAGAACGTGTCGGACGTGATCGATGCGGTTTATCGCCATTGCGGTCAGAAGGAAGCGGTAATTTTCTGCGACCGTCTGATGGGTCTTGGTTTTGCCCATGCGGCTCGTGCCGGGATTTCTTTCGGCAAGGACGACATGGTGATCCCGCCGGAGAAATACGCGCTGCTGGAAAAAACCCAGGCCGAGGTCAAGGAATTCGAAACCCAGTATCATGATGGTCTGATCACGGCGGGCGAGCGCTATAATAAGGTGATCGACGCTTGGACCAAGTGTAACGACGCGGTGGCTGCCGCGATGATGCGCGAAATCTCGCGTCAGGACCCCGGCAAGCCGACCAATTCGGTGTGGATGATGAGCCATTCCGGGGCGCGTGGGTCGCCGGCGCAAATGCGCCAGCTCGCGGGTATGCGCGGCCTGATGGCCAAGCCGTCTGGCCAGATTATCGAGCAGCCGATTCTGTCGAACTTCAAAGAAGGTTTGACCGTGGCCGAGTATTTCAATTCGACCCATGGTGCGCGTAAAGGTCTGGCCGATACCGCGCTGAAAACCGCGAACTCGGGCTATCTGACCCGCCGTCTGGTTGACGTGGCGCAAGATAGCATCGTGGTGCAGGAAGATTGCGGTACCGAACGCGGCCTTACCGCACGCTCGGTGATGGATGGCGGCGAGGTGATTTCCAGCCTATCCGAGCGGGTGCTTGGCCGTTCGGCGGCGGAAGCGGTCATTGATCCGGCGGATAATAGCGTTATTGTCGAGCCGGGCGAGCTGATCGATGAGTTGGCTGCCGACCGGATCGAGAAGGCGGGTGTGGAACAGGTGAAAATCCGCTCCGCCCTCACCTGTGAGGCACGGATTGGCGTGTGCGCCAAATGCTATGGGCGTGATCTGGCGCGCGGCACGCCGGTTAATATCGGCGAAGCGGTGGGGGTTATCGCCGCGCAGTCGATCGGCGAGCCGGGCACGCAGCTTACCATGCGCACCTTCCATATCGGTGGCGCAGCGCAGCGCGGTGCGGAAAAATCCACGGTGGAAGCCAGCCATGATGGTACCGCCAGCATTCGCAACCGCACGATCGTGACGAACTCGTCGGGTCATCCGATTGTGATGAGCCGAAATTGCGAAATTGCGATCATCGATTCCGGCAAACGTGAGCGCGCCCGCTTTCGCGTGCCTTACGGGGCGCGCCTGCTGACCGATGAAGGCGAGACGGTCACCCGCGGTGCGAAGCTTGCCGAATGGGATCCCTACACCTTGCCCATCATCACCGAACGGGCCGGTATTGTTGAATATGCCGACCTGCTCGATGGCGTGACCTTGATCGAACGGACGGACGAAGTTACCGGCCTGACGTCTAAAGTCGTGGTCGATTACAAGCAATCGGCCAAAGGAGCGGATTTGCGGCCGCGCTTGTTGATGAAGGACGAGAAGGGCGAGATCATTCGTTTGGCCAATGGTGGCGAGGCGCGTTATTTCCTAAGCCCCGACTCGATCTTGTCGATCGAGAGCGGCACCCATGCCGCTGCCGGTGACGTGCTGGCGCGTATCCCGCGCGAAGGTGGCAAAACCCGTGACATTACCGGCGGTCTGCCGCGCGTCGCGGAATTGTTCGAAGCGCGTCGGCCGAAGGATCATTCGATCATCGCGGAAATCGATGGTCGGGTGGAAATCGGCAAGGATTATAAGGCCAAGCGCCGGGTTATCGTGAAAAACGACGAGACCGGTGAGGAAGCCGAACATCTGGTGCCGAAGGGCAAGCACGTTTCGGTGCAAGAGGGTGATTATGTCCGCCGGGGCGATCCGCTGGTCGATGGGCCGCGCGTGCCGCATGATATTTTGCGGGTGATGGGCGTGGAAGCGTTGTCGGAATATCTGATCAACGAAATCCAGGAGGTCTATCGTCTGCAAGGTGTGAAGATCAACGACAAGCATATCGAAGTCGTGGTCCGGCAAATGCTGCAGAAAATGGAAATCACTGAGCCGGGCGATACGACCTTCCTGGTTGGCGAGCTGATTGATCGCATCGAGTTCGACACTGAGAACGAAGCCCGCCTGAAGGCCGATGAACGTCCGGCGCAGGGTGTGCCGGTGCTGCAGGGCATTACCAAGGCGAGCCTGCAGACCCAGAGCTTCATCTCGGCGGCCTCGTTCCAGGAGACCACACGGGTGCTCACCGAGGCGGCGACAGCCGGTAAGGTGGATAGTCTGGTGGGCTTGAAGGAGAACGTGATCGTCGGCCGCCTGATCCCGGCGGGAACCGGCAGCGTGATGAGCCGCATGCGCGCCATCGCCGCTGGGCGCGACAAAACGCGCCTCGCGGAAACGCGTCCGGCTCTGCCAGGACGCAGCGCTGCCGAGTAAGCTAGTGTCCCGATTCTGAAATCCGTTGGATTTCGGAATCAGAGTGGTCACTAGAAAATTAAAGTTGTTTGCCAAAACAACGACCCAAGCAACCGCATGCCAAGGCTCGCTCGCTGCGAGTCTTGGCATGAGTCATAGCAGCAATGCAGCAAATCAAACGCCGACATCCACCAAGATGTCGGCGTTTTCTTATTCGAACCACCAAATCGGCTTGACTTGCTTTGCTGCTCCCCCTAAGGGTGCGCCTTCAGCGAAGACGCGGTTCGTCCGGTCGCGCTGCTCTCGATGTCTCAAGCTTGCGGTGCCGCCGGTGTTTCGCTCCGGCTTAGGTCGCAAGTAAGGGTAGTCCGCAAACAGGGGTGTGCCTCTGGTTGCGGTATTTTGTATGAGCAGCCGGTTGTATGAGCCCGCCGGCCGAACAAAGGATTGATGATGCCGACGACGAACCAAATGATCGCCAATGGGCGTGAAGCACGACCGAAGCGCAATAAGGTGCCCGCCCTGCAAGGCTGCCCGCAAAAGCGCGGCGTTTGCACCCGCGTGTATACAGTCACGCCGAAGAAGCCCAACTCAGCTTTGCGTAAGGTTGCCAAGGTGCGCCTCACCAACGGCTTTGAGGTGGTGAGCTATATTCCGGGCGAAGGCCATAATTTGCAGGAGCACTCGGTGGTCCTCATTCGTGGCGGCCGCGTGAAGGATTTGCCGGGCGTTCGCTATCACATCCTGCGTGGCGTGCTCGACACCCAGGGCATCGCTAAACGCCGTCAGCGCCGGTCGCTGTATGGCGCGAAGCGTCCGAAGTAAGGAGATCAGCAGTGAGCAGACGTCACCGCGCGGTCAAGCGCGAGGTTTTGCCGGATCCGAAATTCGGCGACACCGTCATTAGTCGTTTCATGAATGTGCTCATGTATGACGGCAAAAAATCAGCCGCCGAGTCCATTGTTTATGGCGCGTTGGATAGCCTGAAGCGTCGCGGCGGCCAGAATGCCGATCCGGTGCGGATGTTCCATGAGGCGCTGGATAATGTGAAGCCGGCCATCGAGGTGCGCTCACGTCGCGTTGGTGGCGCCACCTATCAGGTCCCGGTCGAAGTGCGGACTGAGCGTCGTCAAGCGCTGGCGATTCGCTGGATTATCGATGCGGCGCGCAAGCGCGGCGAGCACACGATGGAGGATCGTCTCTCCAACGAACTGCTGGATGCGGTGAACAACCGTGGTGCGGCGGTAAAGAAGCGCGAAGATACGCATCGGATGGCCGAAGCCAACAAGGCTTTCAGCCATTACCGCTGGTAAGTCGCAGAGTTAGTCGAACCGGTTCCAACATTTTCCGTATCGGTTTCGATGCGGTCCAAGCTACGTCACGGAGATCATCATGGCTAAGGCAAAATTCGAACGTAACAAACCCCATTGCAACATTGGCACGATCGGCCACGTCGATCATGGCAAGACGTCGCTTACGGCGGCCATCACCAAGGTGTTGGCAAAGTCCGGTGGCGCGACGTTCCGCGCCTATGACAGCATCGATGCCGCCCCTGAGGAGCGCGCTCGTGGCATCACGATCGCAACCGCGCACGTGGAATATGAAACCGCCAATCGCCACTACGCCCACGTCGATTGCCCCGGCCATGCTGATTATGTGAAGAACATGATCACCGGTGCGGCGCAGATGGACGGCGCAATCCTGGTTGTGTCGGCTGCTGATGGCCCGATGCCGCAGACCCGCGAGCATATTCTGCTCGCCCGTCAGGTCGGTGTGCCGGCGCTGGTCGTGTTCCTGAATAAAATGGACATGGCTGACCCCGATCTGGTCGAGCTGGTCGAAATGGAAGTGCGCGAGCTGCTGAGCAAATACGACTTCCCCGGTGATGATATCCCCATCATCAAGGGCTCGGCTTTGTGTGCTCTCGAAGACAAGCAGCCGGAAATTGGAGAGCAAGCCGTGCTCGAACTGATGGCGGCGGTTGATTCTTACATTCCGCAGCCGGAACGCGCCAAGGACAAGCCGTTCCTGATGCCGGTTGAAGACGTGTTCTCGATCTCGGGCCGCGGCACCGTGGTTACCGGTCGTGTTGAGCGCGGCATTGTGAAAACTGGCGACGAAGTTGAAATCGTTGGCTTGAAGCCGACGGTAAAGACGATCGTGACCGGCGTGGAAATGTTCCGCAAGCTGCTCGATCAAGGTGAAGCGGGCGATAATATTGGCGCCCTGCTGCGTGGCACCAAGCGCGAAGACGTTGAGCGCGGCCAAGTTCTGGCCGCACCCGGCTCGATCACACCGCACACCACCTTCGGCGGTCAGGCTTATATTCTCACGAAAGAAGAAGGTGGCCGTCATACGCCATTCTTCACCAATTATCGTCCGCAATTCTATTTCCGCACCACCGATGTGACCGGCGTGGTGACGTTGCCGGAAGGTGTCGAGATGGTGGTGCCGGGCGATAACGTGACGATCTCGGTTGAACTGATCGCCCCGATTGCGATGGATGAAGGTCTGCGCTTCGCCATTCGTGAAGGTGGGCGGACCGTTGGTTCGGGCGTCGTTGCAAAGATTACGAAGTAAGTAAGTAGAGTTCGGACTTGCCCCCTTCCGGGGCAAGTCTGGGCGCTGGAAGAGTGACAGGTAAGACGATGGATAGTCAAAACATTCGCATTCGCCTCAAGGCTTATGATCACCGCGTGCTGGATAACAGCACCAAAGAGATTGTGAACACGGCGAAGCGCACCGGCGCTCAGGTGCGGGGCCCAATCCCGCTGCCGACTCATATTGAGCGGTTCACGGTGAACCGTTCGCCGCATGTTGATAAAAAAAGCCGCGAGCAGTTCGAAATCCGGACCCATCGCCGCTTGCTCGATATTGTCGAACCGACGGCTCAGACGGTTGATGCTTTGATGAAGCTCGATCTGGCTGCCGGCGTCGATGTTGAGATCAAGATCTAAGAATAAATCTGGAAGTAATGTGATGCGTACCGGTGTAATCGCGAAAAAGCTGGGTATGACCCGGTTGTTCAAGGATGACGGCACTCACGTGCCGGTCACCGTGCTGCACATGGATGACGTGCGGGTGGTGGCGGCAAAAACCGTCGAATCGGACGGCTATGTGTCAGTGCAGCTTGGCTATGGCCACGCGAAGACGAAAAACGTGACCAAGCCAAACAAGGGCCATTTCGCCAAGGCGAAGGTGGAGCCAGCGATGAAGCTGGTCGAATTCCGGGTGGCTGAGGATGCGACGTTGGAGCCGGGACAAGTGTTGTCGCCTGCCCATTTCGTGGTCGGTCAGAAGGTCGACGTTGCTGGTATCAGCAAGGGTAAGGGCTTTGCTGGCGGTATGAAGCGTTGGAACTTCGCGGGTCTTGAAGCGTCGCACGGCGTGTCGATCAGCCATCGTAGCTTGGGCTCGACCGGTAACCGTCAGGATCCGGGCAAGACCTTCAAGAACAAAAAAATGGCCGGGCATCTCGGTGATAAGCGGATCACCACGATGAACCTCGAAATTGCTGGAATCGATGAGGCGCGTGGCCTGCTGATGATCAAGGGCGCGGTTCCCGGTGCAAAACAAGGCTATGTGCTGGTGCGCGACGCGATCAAGCGCGCTCGTCCGGCCGAAGCGGCGTATCCCGCTGCGTTGAAGGCGTAAGGAGAATCGTGATGGAAATCGACGTCACAACGCTGGATGCAGCGCAAGCGGGCAAAGCGACATTGCCGGAAGCCTATTTTGGCGTCCGTCCGCGCCCTGACATTATGGCCCGTGTTGTGCATTGGCAGCTCGCAAAGCGCCGGGCTGGCACGCATAAAACCAAAGGCATGGGCGAGGTGCAGGGCACCACGAAAAAGCCGTTCCGCCAGAAAGGTACGGGTAGCGCGCGTCAAGGCAGCTTGCGCGCCCCGCAGTTCCGCACCGGTGGTGTGGTTCACGGTCCAGTGGTCCGCGATCATGGCTATTCGCTGAATAAAAAGGTCCGCCGTCTCGGGTTGATCTCGGCGTTATCGCAAAAAGCGCGCGACGGGAAGCTGATCGTGCTCGATAGCGTGGCCGGTGTATCAAAAACCAGCGAATTGAACGGCAAGCTTAAAAAGCTCGGCTGGGGCAAAACCCTGGTGGTCGATCACGTGGTTGATGAAGGATTTGCGCGCGCCAGCCGCAACATTATCGGCATCGATGTGCTGCCGGTGGTGGGTGCCAATGTCTATGATATTTTGCACCATGATGTTCTGGTGATTACCCGCGCTGGGCTTGAGGGTCTAACCGCCCGCCTCGATGGCAAGCCGGTCGCGGCAAGTGCAGCCGTTGCAGGAGAAGCCGCATGAGCGATACGGCGCAAATCGACAGCAAGATTGTCGCGAAAAAAGCCAAGCCGGCGCCCCGTGGCAACAAGCCAGCACCGGGTTTGGTGATCGCGCGCGAAAAAATGTTCGATATTATTCGCGGTCCGGTGATCACTGAGAAATCGACAGCGTTGTCTGAGCGCAACCAAGTAGTGTTCAAGGTTTCGCTTGAGGCGACTAAGCCGATGATTAAGGCGGCGGTTGAGGGTTTGTTTGGGGTCAAGGTGCTCGGCGTAAATACGCTGGTGCAAAAGGGCAAGACCAAGCAGTTCAAAGGGCGTCCGGGCGTGCGTTCGGATGTGAAAAAAGCGTTCGTGACGCTGGCCGAAGGTCAGTCGATCGATTTCACAGCGCGTCTGGCGTGAGGCAGGGCTGACACATGGCACTTAAGCATTTCAAACCGGTCACGGCGAGCCTTCGCGGCACCGTTCTGATCGAGCGCAGCGAGTTGTGGAAAGGCAAGCCGGTCAAAGGATTGACCGAGGGTAAGCATTCTACGGGCGGGCGCAATAATCACGGTCGCACCACAAGCTATTTCCGGGGCGGCGGACATAAGCGCACCTATCGTATTGTGGATTTCAAGCGCCGCAAGCATGGTGTTGCTGCGACGGTTGAGCGCCTAGAATATGACCCGAACCGTTCGGCGTTTCTGGCTCTGCTCAAATATGCTGATGGTGAATTGGCCTATATTCTCGCGCCGCAACGCCTGAAAGTGGGCGATGAGGTTGTCTCGGGTGTGAAAGTTGACATCAAGCCGGGTAATGCGATGCCGCTTGCCGCGATCCCGGTCGGCACGATTATTCACAATATCGAGCTGAAGGCTGGCGCCGGTGGTAAAATGGCGCGGTCAGCGGGAACTTTTGCCCAGCTCGTCGGCAAAGATCAGGGCTATGCTCAGGTTAAGCTGATGTCGGGTGAGCTTCGCCTGATTCGCGGCGAATGCATGGCGTCGATCGGGGCGGTATCCAATCCGGACCATTCGAACCAGCAACTCGGCAAGGCCGGTCGTAATCGTTGGTTGGGTCGTCGCCCGCACAATCGTGGTGTGTCGATGAACCCGGTGGATCACCCGTTGGGTGGTGGCGAAGGGCGCACGTCGGGTGGTCGTCATCCGGTCACGCCGTGGGGCAAGCCGACCAAAGGGTATAAAACGCGCGGCAACAAACGCACGGATGATCTTATTATCCGTCGCCGCAAGAGCGGAAAGGGCTAATCATGTCACGCTCGGTATGGAAAGGCCCGTTCGTGGACGGGTATTTGTTGGGCAAGGCGGAAACGTCACGTGCGTCCGGTCGCAACGAGATTATTAAAATCTGGTCGCGCCGTTCCACAATCCTGCCGCAATTCGTCGGCCTCACTTTCGGGGTCTATAACGGCAAGAAATTCCTGCCGGTGCAGGTGAACGAAAATATGGTGGGCCATAAATTCGGGGAATTCTCGCCAACCCGCACATTCTCCGGCCACGCGGCCGATAAAAAGGCGAAGCGAGGCTAAGATGAGCAAACCCAATCACCCCCGCATGTTGGCGGAAACCGAATCAGAGGCCGTGCTGCGGAACATTCGCGTTAGCCCGCGCAAGCTCAATTTGGTCGCCGCCTCGATCCGCAATCTGCCGGCGGGTAGCGCGCTGTCGTCGCTGACCTTCAGCAAGCGGCGCATTGCCCAGCAGGTTAAAAAAGTGCTGGAAAGCGCCATTGCGAATGCTGAGAATAACCATCAGCTCGATGTCGACCGGCTGGTTGTCACCACTGCCGATGTTGGGCGCGGCGTAGTCATGCGCCGGTTCCAGGCGCGTGGTCGCGGTAAGGCGGCCCGGGTGGAAAAATGGTTTAGCCATTTGCGCATCGTGGTCGCCGAGCGCGACATTCTCACCAAGGCAGAGCGGCGCGCCGCCGGGCGTAAGCGTCCTGGCACGGCAGCCGCGACCGGTGCAGCAGCTCAACCCGCCGAAACGATAGGGGCGCAAGCGTAATGGGTCACAAGGTTAATCCGATCGGGCTTCGGCTCGGCATCAACCGCACTTGGGACAGCCGTTGGTACGCGGGCGCTGACTACGCCGCGTTGCTGCATGACGATCTCAAATTGCGTGAGTTTTTGCGCAAGCGCCTGTCGGGTGCGGGCATTTCGAAAGTGATCATCGAGCGTCCCGGCAAAAAGCCGCGCGTCACCATCTATGCGGCCCGTCCGGGCGTGGTGATCGGCAAGAAGGGTCAGGACATCGACGCGCTGAAAAAAGAATTGTCGACCATGGCGAAGGCCGATGTGTCACTCAACATTGTCGAGATCCGCAAACCGGAAATCGATGCAACGCTGGTGGCCGAGAACATCGCCCAACAGCTTGAGCGCCGGGTCGCGTTCCGCCGCGCCATGAAGCGTGCGGTGCAATCGGCCATGCGGTTGGGTGCGCAAGGTATTCGGATCAATTGCGGCGGTCGCCTTGGTGGCGCCGAAATTGCCCGCGCAGAATGGTATCGCGAAGGTCGGGTGCCGTTGCACACGCTCCGCGCGGACATCGATTACGGCGTCGCGACCGCCATGACCACGTATGGCACATGCGGCGTGAAGGTTTGGATCTTTAAGGGCGAGATCATGGCGCATGATCCGATGGCGCAAGACCGCCGTGCCGCCGAACAGGCGCCGCAGCGCTGAGGAGATAGGATATGTTGTCACCCAAGCGCACGAAATTCCGCAAAGCCCATAAAGGCCGTATCCACGGTCTGGCCAAGGGGAACACGCAGCTCAATTTTGGCGCCTATGGCCTGAAAGCCTTGGAGCCGGAGCGCATCACGGCCCGTCAAATCGAGGCAGCTCGTCGGGCGATCACCCGGCAAATGAAGCGTGCTGGCCGTGTATGGATCCGGATTTTCCCGGATCTGCCGGTCTCCACCAAGCCGGCCGAAGTTCGTATGGGCTCAGGCAAAGGCAGCCCGGAATTCTGGGTTGCTCGTGTCCATCCGGGCCGGATCATGTTTGAAATCGACGGCGTTGCCGAGCCGATTGCGCGTGAAGCGCTCACGCTGGGCGCGGCGAAGCTGCCGATTCGCACCAAAATCGTCACCCGGATCGGGGAGTCCTGAGATGAGCAAGGGCGAGTTGAACAAAGCCATCGATATTCGGGTGAAAACCCCCGATGAGGTCGAGGCGTTGTTGTTGGATCTGAAGCGCGAGCAGTTGAATCTGCGCTTTCAGCGGGCAACCGGCCAGCAAGAGAATACCAGCCAGATTCGCAAGGTTCGGCGATCGGTTGCGCGAGTGAAGACCATTTTGGCCGAGCGTGCGCGCTCGACCGTGAAGGCTTGAGGGGTTCGATCGATGCCGAAACGCGTCCTAACTGGGCGGGTCGTGAGCGACAAAATGGACAAGACCGTCACGGTTCTTGTCGAGCGTCGCGTCATGCATCCGCTGTATAAGAAGTTTATTCGCCGTTCAAAGAAATACGCGGCGCATGACGAGGCGAATATTTGCGCCATTGGCGATCAGGTTCGCATTGAAGAATGCGCGCCGATCAGCAAGCGCAAGACCTGGACGGTAACCGAGCGGAATGGCGCGGCGCTTGCCGCCCAGCCCGACGTCGCAGCACAGGGAGCCTGAAATGATTATCGTCGAATCCAATCTGGACGTTGCCGATAATTCCGGAGCCCGTCGGGTTCAGTGCATCAAGGTGCTCGGCGGCTCGAAGCGTAAGACCGCTTCGGTCGGCGATGTGATCGTGGTGTCGGTGAAGGACGCGATCCCGCGTGGCAAGGTCAAAAAAGGCGACGTGCATCAAGCCGTCATCGTACGCACTGCCTATGGCGTGCGTCGGGCCGATGGCAGCGTGATCCGCTTTGATCGTAACGCCGCGGTGCTGATCAATAAGCAGATGGAGCCGATTGGCACGCGTATTTTTGGGCCGGTTACGCGTGAATTGCGTGCGCGCAAATTCATGAAAATTATTTCTCTCGCGCCGGAGGTGCTGTGACATGGCGGCACGTATTCGTAAGGGCGATAAAGTCGTGGTGATCTCGGGCGCCGACAAAGGTCGCCAGGGTGCCAAGCACCATACCAAGCCGAAGGGCATGGGTGAGCCGGGCGGCATTATTGAGCGCGAACGGGCGATCGATTTGTCGAACGTGGCGTTGATCGATCCGGAGTCCGGCAAGCCAACTCGCGTTGGTTTCCGCACCCTTGAGGATGGTCGCAAGGTTCGGGTTGCTCGTCGGAGCGACTCGGTGATCGACGGCTGAAGGTGACAGTGATGAGCGAGACACGTGAAGTGACCCGGTTGCGGGCCCATTATGAGACGGTGGTGAAGCCAGCCTTGCAAAAGGAATTCGGCTACACCAACCCGATGCAGGTACCGAAGCTGGAGAAAATTGTCATCAATATGGGTGTCGGCGAAGCTGCGGCGGACCAGAAAAAGCTGGATGCGGCGGTTGCTGAACTCACCTTGATCGCCGGTCAAAAGCCGGTGAAAACAGTGGCCAAGAAGGCGATTGCGGGGTTCAAAATCCGCGAAGGTCTGCCGATTGGTTGTAAGGTGACGCTGCGCCGCGAGCGCATGTATGAATTCCTCGACCGTCTGGTGACCATCGCCTTGCCGCGTGTGCGCGATTTTCGCGGGCTGCCGGCGGGCAAAGGTTTTGATGGGCGCGGCAATTTCGCCATGGGTCTCAAGGAGCAAATGGTGTTCCCTGAAATCGCCTATGACAAAGTGGACGCAACGCGCGGCATGGACATCGTGTTCGTGACGACCGCGCGCAGCGATGCTGAGGCCAAGGCCCTGCTCAAGGGTTTTGACCTACCTTTCGCATCGTGAGCGGCAGCGTTTGAGTTTTTCGACACAGGTACACGCGTTTATGGAAAACCGCCGGGTGATGCCGGCAGGTTCCGGAGGATAGAAACGATGGCGAAGACCTCTCAGGTCAATCGGAATAATATGCGGGCGAAGATGGCCAAGCGTGATGCCGGCAAGCGTGCCGCGCTTAAGGCGATTGTCATGGATCGCACGTTGCCGGTCGAGGACCGGTTCGATGCGACGTTGAAACTCGCCCAACTCCCGCGCAATGGCGCGAAGGATCGGGTGCGGTTGCGTTGCGAATTGACCGGGCGTTCGCGCGGCAATTATCGGAAATTCAAACTATGCCGCATCGCGTTGCGTGATCTTGCCAGTGCTGGGCAGATTCCCGGCATGGTCAAGGCGAGCTGGTAAGCGAGGATCTGCAATGTCGATGTCCGATCCCTTGGGTGACATGCTCACCCGTATCCGTAACGCCCAGCGGGCCCGTCAGGCGGCATGTGTTGCGCCGGCGTCCCATCTGCGCGCAAATGTGCTTGATGTGTTGAAGCGCGAAGGTTTTATTCGCGGCTTTGCCAAGGAAGAGCTGCGCCCTGGCGTGGCGCAGTTCCGCATTGAGCTGAAATATAACGAAGGCGAGCCGGTGATTAAGGAAATCCACCGTGTGTCGCGTCCGGGACGGCGGGTTTATTCCAAAATCCGCGAATTGCCGCGCGTCTATGCTGGGCTGGGGGTGTCTATTCTTTCAACCCCGCGCGGCGTGATGAGCGATGTTGAAGCGCGCGCTGCCAATGTCGGCGGTGAAGTGCTGTGCCGGGTCTTCTAAGGAGCGATCGAGATGTCACGGGTTGGTAAATATCCGGTCGAGATCCCGAAAGGGGTTGATGTCAGCATGGCCAGTGGCGTGCTGACCGCGAAGGGCAAGTTAGGCGTTCTCACAACGCCGATTCATGATGCGGTCGAGGCCAAGATTGAGGATGGTAAATTCTCGGTCAAGCCGCGTGGCAATGAGCGTATGGGCCGTATGATGTGGGGCACCACCCGTGCGGTGGTTGCCAACATGGTCAAGGGCGTGTCGGAAGGCTACGCCAAGACGATGGAAATTAACGGCACTGGTTTTCGCGCAGCCGTGCAGGGGCCGAATTTGGTGCTGAATCTTGGCTTTTCGCATGATGTGGTGTTCCCGGTTCCCGAGGGTATCAAAATCAGCTGCGAGAAACCGACATTGATTAAAATCGAAGGTGTCGACAAGCGTTTGGTTGGTCAGGTTGCTGCTGAGATCCGCGCGTATCGTCCACCTGAGCCTTATAAGGGCAAGGGTGTGAAGTTTGTGGGCGAGGCGATTCGGCGCAAGGAAGGCAAAAAGAAATGATGAGTTCAACTCGCGACAAGGAAACGCGTCGGCGGCTGCGGCTGCGCTATCAATTGCGCAAGAAATCCGGCGGGCGTCCGCGCCTATCGGTGTTTCGTTCTGGCAAACATATCTATGCCCAGGTGATCGACGATGCGGCGGGCCGCACACTCGCGGCGGCTTCCTCACTCGATGCCGGTTTGCGCACGGAGTTGCGCACCGGTGCCGATCGCGAAGCCGCGGCTGCGGTGGGCAAGCTGGTCGCCGAGCGGGCGAAGGCGGCCGGGGTAACCCAGGTCGTATTCGATCGTGGCGCCTATATTTATCATGGTCGGGTCAAGGCCCTGGCTGAAGCCGCTCGCGAGAGCGGACTTGATTTCTAAGGAGTAGGGCATGGCACGGGAACCACGCGACGGTCGGGGCGAAGGTCGGGGTCGTGAACGCGAGCGGGATCGCGATGGCGATGAGCTGATCGACAAGCTGGTCACAATTAACCGCGTTGCCAAGGTGGTTAAAGGCGGTCGTCGCTTCGCCTTTGCGGCATTGGTGGTGGTTGGCGATCAAAAGGGCCGGGTTGGCTACGGCGCCGGTAAGGCGCGCGAAGTGCCCGAAGCGATTCGCAAGGCCACGGAACGCGCGAAGCGCGGCATGATCCGGGTGCCGATGCGCGAAGGGCGCACGCTGCATCATGATGTCGAAGGCAGCTTCGGCGCCGGTCATGTGGTGTTGCGCGCTGCCCCGGCGGGTACTGGCATCATCGCGGGGGGTCCGATGCGTGCGGTGTTTGAGACGCTTGGCATTGGCGATGTGGTGGCCAAATCGCTCGGTAGCCGCAATCCGCATAATATGGTGAAAGCCACGTTCGATGCGCTGTCCAACTGCGCCAGCCCGCGGTCGGTCGCAGCGCGCCGTGGCAAGAAGGTCGCCGATCTGTTCGGCAAGCGCGACAAGGAGACCCACGTCGATGCCTGATATTTTTGAGCCAATGGCCGGCAAGCGGGTGAAAGTCACTCAAACCGGCTCTCCGATTGGTCGTAAGCCGGGCCAGCGTGAAACGCTGATTGGCCTTGGGTTGCGGCGCATGCATGCGAGCCGTGAGCTAACGGCGACACCGGAAGTATTGGGCCGGGTGCGCAAGGTCGCGCATCTGCTCAAGGTTGAGGAATTGGCGTAATGAAACTGAACGAACTGCGCGACAATCCCGGTTCGCGCCTGAAGTCGAAGCGGCTTGGTCGCGGCATTGGGTCTGGCAAGGGCAAGACCTCCGGCAAGGGTGTGAAGGGTCAGAAGGCGCGCGAAGGCGTGTCGCTGAACGGGTTCGAGGGTGGTCAGCTGCCGATTTATCGCCGGTTGCCCAAGCGCGGCTTTAATAATCGTAATCGCAAGGAATTTGCGGCGGTCAATCTCGGCAAGCTCGATGCCGCGATCGAATCGGGCAAGATCGACGCGACGCAGCCGATCACGGAGGAAGTTTTGCGGGCGGCTGGCCTTTATGGTGGCAAAAAGGTGGATGGCGTTCGCCTGTTGGCGCGCGGCGAAATCACCCGCAAGGTTACCATTGAAGTGTCTGGCGCGTCGGTAAGCGCGATTGCGGCGATTGAGCAGGCGGGCGGTTCGGTGAAAACGCGCATCCCGGCCAAGGCGACAGAGGCTGCAGCCTGAGCCTCTTGCCGTGACGCGGTTTGCGCCACATGATAGTGATCGAGCGGCGCCGAAATAGGTTGCGTTCAGCAACCTGATCGGCGCCGTTGATGTTTGTGCGATCCCCGTCGCGGGAGCGGCGGGAAACTGTTCAGGAGAAGCCCATGGCGTCGGCGGCAGAACAACTCGCTTCCAGTATGAATCTCGGCAGCTTCGCGAAAGCGACCGAGCTCAAGCAGCGCATCTGGTTCACCCTCGGCGCTCTGGTTGTGTTTCGCTTGGGCACCTATATCCCTGTCCCCGGCGTCGATGCCACGGTCATGACGCATCTGATGGCGCAAAATGGTGGCGGTGTGCTGGGCATGTTTAACATGTTTACGGGCGGCGCGCTGGGTCGGATGACAGTGTTCGCCCTGAACATCATGCCCTACATCTCCGCCTCGATCATCATGCAGTTGATGCAAGCGGCGGTGCCCAGCTTGGAGACCCTAAAAAAAGAGGGGCAATCCGGCCAGCAGAAAATCAATCAATATACCCGTTACCTCACGGTGCTGATTGCCTTGGTGCAATCATATGGCATTTCGATCGGGTTGGAGAGTTTGCACAGCTCGGTTGGTCCAGCCGTGGTCGATCCAGGGCCGTTTTTTATTTTCACCACCGTGATTACGCTGGTGGGTGGCACCGTGTTCCTGATGTGGTTAGGTGAGCAAATTACCGCACGTGGCATTGGCAATGGGTCCAGCCTGATCATTTTCTCCGGCATCGTCGCCGCTTTGCCCGGCGCTGTTGCCGGGATTTTGCAACTCGGCGCCACTGGCGCATTATCGACGGTGTTCGTCATCGGCTTTTTCGTGGTGTCCCTGCTGGTCATTGCCTTCGTCGTGTTCATGGAGCGCGCCCAACGCCGGGTGTTGGTGCAATATCCCAAACGTCAGGTTGGCAGCCGCATGTTTGGCGGCGACTCATCGCATCTGCCAATGAAGGTGAACACATCAGGTGTGATTCCACCGATTTTCGCGAGTTCTTTGCTGTTGATCCCGGCAACGATCATCGGGTTCTCGAAAGGCACCGGCCCTGGCTGGCTCCAATTTCTCGCACGACAGCTTTCACACGGCCAGCCCGGCTACATGATTCTGTATGCCGCGCTGATTATCTTTTTCTCCTATTTCTACACTGCTGTTGTATTTAATCCGGAGGAGACGGCCGATAATCTGAAAAAATACGGCGGCTTCGTGCCGGGCATTCGCCCTGGCGCCAACACCGCGAAATATTTCGACACCGTGCTTACCCGGTTGACCACGATCGGTGCGATTTATCTTTGCATCGTGTGCTTGATTCCCGAGTTTCTTATCGGCGAATATGATATACCGTTCTACTTTGGTGGCACGTCGTTGCTCATTATCGTTTCGGTGACCATGGATACGGTCGCCCAAGTACAGTCCCATCTGTTGGCGCATCAGTATGAGGGGCTGATTCGAAAAGGCAGAGGAAGGACACGCGGGAGATGAATATTATTTTAGTAGGACCGCCCGGAGCCGGCAAAGGCACCCAGGCGAACATCTTGGAGGATCGCTATCATGCTAAACATATCGCGACCGGCGATATGCTGCGTGCCGAAGTCGCTGCTGGCACCCCGATTGGTCTTGAAGCCAAGGCAGTGATGGATGCTGGCCAACTTGTGTCTGATGGCATTCTAATCCGTATGCTCGGATCGCGTCTCGGCCAACCCGATTGTGCTCATGGGATGATCCTGGATGGCTTCCCCCGCACCGTGCCGCAAGCTGAAGCACTGAACGATTTGCTCGCTGCCTCTGGTCGTCATTTGGATGCGGTTATCGTGCTCGACGTGGATGAAGAGGCTCTGGTCGAGCGCATTTCCGGTCGATTTGCCTGTGCCAAATGCGGCGCTGGCTACCATCGTAGCTTTCATCCGCCGACCCAAAATGGCATTTGCGACAAATGTGGCGGCAACGAGTTCTCGCAACGGCCGGATGATAATGCCGATGTCGTGCGCCGTCGGTTGGTCGCGTATCGCGAGCAGACGGCGCCGATTTTGCCTTATTACGCGGGACGTAACCTCGTTTATAAGCTCGATGGCATGGCGCCGATGGACGAGGTGACGAAAGCCATTGAAAATGTGCTGCGTCAGGTCGGTGTTGCGGCTCCAGCATAGGTCATCACGAAAAATTGATGTCGTTCGATTGACTCTCTTCCCCCTGAGCGATAAGGACACCCATCGGCGCCCCTTCGCGGGGGTGCTGCGCTTTCCAACAGTTTTGTGATGCACCAATTTGGCGCAAACCTGCGTCGGCAAGGTGTTTCGTATCGCAGTTGGAGTTTCGTTTAACCAGATCACCGATCCCGTCGCGGCGCGGCCGCCCGAGAACTAGGAGTTGCAAGCGTGGCGCGTATTGCCGGCGTAAATATCCCTTCGAATAAGCGCGTGCTCATCAGCCTGCGTTACATATACGGTGTTGGTCCCAGCAAGGCTCGTGACATTTGCACGACGCTCGGCATCCCTGATGACAAGCGGGTGAACCAACTCTCGGATGACGAGATTATGAAAATCCGCGAATTGATTGATCGCGATTACCGGGTTGAAGGCGATTTGCGGCGTGAAGTCGCGATGAACGTCAAGCGCCTGGTCGATCTCGGCTGCTATCGCGGCCTGCGTCACCGTAAGGGTCTTCCGGTCCGTGGCCAGCGCACGCATACGAATGCGCGCACCCGCAAGGGCAAGGCTGTGGCCATCGCGGGCAAAAAGAAGGTGACCCGCTAAGGGTCAGCGTTTTCGATCGCCGGAACCGTTCCGGATGGGTTTTGGGGCGGGCTCATTGGGCCGCCCCCTTTAACAGACACAGGATATCTCATGGCCAAGCCAGCCACCGCTCGCCCCCGCCGCAAAGAGCGCAAGAACATCAGCTCCGGCGTCGCTCACGTGCTCGCCAGCTTCAATAATACCATGGTCACCATCACCGACGCCCAGGGCAACGCGATTTCCTGGTCGTCAGCCGGGAGCCAAGGGTTCAAGGGTAGTCGGAAGTCGACGCCCTACGCTGCCCAGGTCGCGGCTGAAGATGCTGGCCGCAAGGCGCGTGAACATGGCATGGAAGCGCTCGAGATTGAGGTGAGCGGGCCCGGCGCTGGCCGCGAAAGCGCGCTGCGGGCGCTACAATCGGTCGGTTTTTCGATTTCGGCCATCCGTGATTTGACGCCGATTCCGCATAATGGCTGTCGTGCGCGCAAGCGCCGCCGCGTCTAACCGGGATTTTCGGCCATCGGGCCGGGCGCAGGTCCGGTTGCGATGGTAGCTGCGAATGTTTGAATGGCTGGGGTCTTGGTCAACAACGCCCGAGCGGAGGATTTGATGGTGAGAGACACGCATCTGATTTTACAGCGCAACTGGCAGTCGCTGCGCAAGCCTGACCGGCTTGATATCGAGCCAGGAAATGATGGCACGCGCAACGCCACGATCGTTGCTGAGCCCCTGGAACGCGGCTACGGCGCGACGTTGGGTAATGCCTTGCGCCGCATTCTGCTATCGTCGTTGCAAGGCGCTGCGGTTACGGCCGTGCGCATTGATGGCGTGCTGCATGAATTCGCGGCTATTCCCGGCGTTCGCGAAGACGTCACCGACATTGTGCTCAACATCAAACAAATCGCCGTGCGGATGCAGGGTGAAGGCAGTAAACGGCTGAGCCTGACTGCAAAGGGCCCTGGTGAAGTCACCGCCCGCCAAATTCAGGTGACCGGCGATATCGAAATTATGAATCCGGATCTGGTGCTCTGCACGCTCGATGATGGCGCAACGTTGGGCATGGAATTCACCGTTGAGTCCGGTCGTGGCTACGTCGCCGCGGCGGCTAATCGGCCGGAAGATGCGCCGATCGGCTTGATTCCGGTCGATGCAATTTATTCGCCTGTGCGTCGTGTGGCTTACCGGATCGAGCCGACCCGCGTCGGCCAAGTGACGGACTATGATCGGTTGATCCTGCAGGTCGAAACCAATGGCGCCGTCACACCGGAAGATGCCGTGGCCGTCGCTGCTCGTATTCTGCAAGACCAGCTCAGCCTGTTTGTGAATTTCGAAGAGCCGACCCGTCTGCGCGCTGAAGAGCCACGCCCGGAATTGCCGTTCAACGCCAATCTGCTGCGCAAGGTCGACGAGTTGGAATTGTCGGTCCGCTCGGCGAACTGCTTAAAGAACGACAACATCATCTACATTGGCGATCTGGTGCAGAAATCTGAACAGGAAATGCTCCGGACACCAAATTTTGGCCGCAAATCTTTGAACGAAATCAAGGAAGTGCTCACCACGATGGGTCTTGGCCTCGGCATGCAGGTGCCGGATTGGCCGCCGGAAAACATCGAAGACCTCGTCAAGCGGTCCGATCAACCTTTTTGATCGGCCCGTCCCGTTATTTTTCGTCCGCTAAGGACGCTGTTGAAAGTTGGAGACTGAACGATGCGCCACGGTATGGCCGGACGGAAGTTGGGAGTAACGAGCTCTCATCGCGCGGCAATGTTCCGCAATATGGCGGTGGCGCTGCTCAAGCATGAGCAGATCACCACCACCCTGCCGAAGGCCAAGGAGCTTGGCCCGGTGGTGGAAAAGCTGATCACATTGGGCAAGCGGGGCGATCTCGCCGCCCGCCGTCAGGCGCACGCCACGTTGCGGGATGACACCATCGTCACCAAGCTGCTGGGCCCGATCGCCGAGCGTTATAAAACCCGCTCCGGCGGCTATACCCGCGTGCTGAAAGCCGGCATGCGCTATGGTGATGCCGCCGATATGGCGATCATCGAACTGGTTGATCGTGATCCGGCCGCTAAAGGGCTCGATAGTGGGCCGAAGCAGGTCGTGGCTGCAGACGACGAGACGGATGAAGCTGCCGCCGCCTGATTGGGGCGAAAGTCAAAAAAATGTGTTTTAATCGAGGACGTTCGCGCCTTGGGCGGTAAGCCCCAGGTGCGAACCTGTTATCGCTGTTGTTGCTAAGCGGTTATTTTTTGGGCTATCGTTTGGCTCATGAAAAAACTCTCACTCCTCAGCCTACCGGCTGTCATTCTCCTGGCCGCATGCTCATCGGGATCCGGAGCAGCGCCCACGACCCCAGCCGCCGCGAAAGCAAGCAGCGCGGCCTACCTGGCGGGCTTACCCGCGCCGCAGCGTGAAACGGCTTTATTTTGCCAGTCGCAAGCGCAGATCAAACTCGGCGGCACGGTTTATCTCGAGTCCGCGCCGGCGCTGCTCAGCACGGATGTCACAACCAACTTCTCGCCCAATGTTCTCGGCGGCAAAATGACCATTTTATACGATCGCGTGGACGGCAGCACGGTGACCAACGGTGTCTATCGCTGCGATCTCAATGGCGGCAAAAAAAAGAAGTAATCTCCGTACCGGCCCGATAGGGTGGTCGTTGTGATCTACCCTATCGGGACATCGTCGTGTTACCGCTCGCCGCGCAGCACACCGCCGGTCGTCTTTGCAACGGCGGCGGTTATTTTTCCCGCGACCGTTTCAATCTCGGCATCGGTGAGGCTCTTCTCGCGCGGCTGCAATGTCACGGCGACTGCGAGCGAAACTTTCCCCGACGGCACATGCTCCCCCTCGTAACGGTCAAACAGCCTGACCTCGGTTATCAACGTACGTTCGGCACCGCGCACCGCACGTATTACCGTCTCAGCCGGAACCACCGCATCAACGACGAAGGCAAAGTCCCGCCGCACCGGCTGCAATGGCGAAAGATCGGGCGCCGCTTTGCGCCGCCGTTTCGGATCGGCAATCGCGTCCAGCATTAGCTCAAACCCAATGCTGCGCATCGGCAAATCAAACGCAGTCGCGATAGATGGGTGTAGCGTGCCGAAATAGCCCAGCACAACTCTCGGCCCCTGACGCACCGTCCCGGACTGCCCGGGATGATAATGGCGCGGCGCCTCGGCGGTCACGCTGAGCGAATCGAGCGGCACGCCCAGTTCCGCCAGCACCGCGAATAGATCGCCTTTGGCATCCCACACATCGAGCGCGCGATCCCCATCGAGCCACGATAGCGGCGTCGCCCCCAAGCGCAAACCGGCCGCAATTAGGTTTTGCCCGGAAGGCGTCGCATCGACGAAGCCTGGGCCCACCTCGAACAAAGCCACATCCGTCATGCCTCGCGCCGCATTGGTCTGCGCTGCCAGTGCGAGGGTTGCCAATGGTGTAGGCCGCATTTGATCTAAGTCAGCCGCAATCGGGTTCGCGAGGCGTAACCTCTCTGGCACGGCGCCAAATTGTGCTGCGGTCGCTTGCGCCACAAAGCTGAATGTCACGCATTCATCGAGCCCTCGCGCGGCCAGCACGCGGCGGGCGCGCATCGTTCGGGTTTGGCGCGCGGTCAATGTTGGTTGCGGCACAGCCGACATCGCTGGCAATGAAACCGGCACGACCCGGTCCAATCCATCGATGCGCAACACCTCCTCGAGCAAATCGACCTCAGCCGCCACCGCCGCTGCCCCCGCTGCCGCCCGCTGCGCACGCTCGGCAGCGAGTTCCGGTGCCGGGTCAAGCAGCGAAACCGGGCCGTTCACTGCGTAGATCGCTGGGTCATAGGTGTAATTTGATCGGGTCACCGCCACATCGTTGCGCCAGGGCGGCACCCCGACCGTCACCTGATCGGCGTCCTGCGCACGCACCACAAATCCCAAGTCTTGCAAAATCGAGACAGCCCGGTCCGTGGATACCGGATGACCACCAAACGAACCCAGCCGGTCAAAACGCAACGTTGCATCGCGCTGCCAAGTCGGCTCCGCGCCCGCGGCGACCATTTCACTTGGTTGGCCGCCGCACAGCGCCATGATCATTGCCGTTGCCGCATCCAGCGCCTGCGGCAAAATCGATGGATCAATCCCGCGCTCGAAACGCTGGCGTGCATCGGAGTGAATTCCGCTCCGCTGGCCTGTGAGCGCAATCCGCACTCGGTCGAACAAAGCGCATTCAATGAACACGTCGGTCGTTGCCGCGTCGCAGCTAGTCGCCTCGCCGCCGACAATCCCCGCGAGTGACTGCGCGCCCTGCGCATCGGCAATTACGCAATCGTCGGCCCCGGCAAATACGTCTTTGCCATTTAGACCGGCAAACCGTTCGCCAGCACTCCGGCGCAGCGTGAGCACCCCGCCCGTCACTTTTCCGGCATCAAACACATGCAGCGGTCGGCCCAAATCAATGGTGAAAAAATTAGTGATATCGACCAGCGCACTAATCGGCCGCAGCCCAATCGCGGTCAGTCGCCGCTTTAGCCAATCCGGGCTTTCACCATTTTTCACGCCGCGCACCGTGCGCCCAACCACCAGCGGGCAGGCGTCTGGGAACTCATTGCGCCACGCAACCAGACTCTCACCGACACCCAACACCGGCGCTGGTGACCAAGGGCGCAGCGTCCCCAACCCCGCCGCCGCTAAATCGCGGGCCACACCACGCACCGAGAACCCATCGCCACGATTGGGGGTTACGCCAATTTCAATGATCGGATCATCCAGCCCGGCCCAATGGGCATAGCTCATTCCCAGCGGGGCATCGGCGGGCAAATCAATAATCCCGTCATGGTCCTCGCCCAGCCCCAATTCGCGCTCGGATACCAACATCCCGGCCGAGGCCACGCCGCGAATTTCGCCAATTTTGAGGACCATCCCGCTGCCCGGCACCACCGAACCCGGCGGCGCAAACACCGCCATCATGCCAGTGCGCGCATTTGGCGCGCCGCACACCACTCCAACTTCACCTTGATCGGTTTGCACCCGGCAAACCCGCAACCGGTCCGCATTGGGATGCTGCACCGCCTCAATCACCCGAACGATCTTGAACGGTGCCAACCCGGCGGCGCGATCCTCAATCGCTTCAACCTCGAGCCCAATCGATGATAATGTTTCGGCAATGACCGAAATCGGCGCATCGGTGTCCAAATGCGTCTTCAACCAAGAGAGCGAAAATTTCATAGCCCACGCTCCTCATGCAGCATAACCGGCGCGAACGGCGATGCGCCGTAATGGCTGAGCCAACGCCCATCGCTCTCATAAAAATTCCGCAAATCGGCAATGCCATGCTTCAACATGGTTATCCGCTCCACACCCATGCCGAAGGCAAACCCCTGATAGTCGCGCGGATCGATACCGCAATTTGCAAGCACATTGGCATGCACCATTCCGGCGCCGAGAATTTCCAGCCAATCATCGCCACCGCCAATCGCCCCGGTCTTGCGGTCCCAGGCGATGTCGATTTCCATTGATGGCTCGGTGAACGGGAAATAGCTGGAGCGAAACCGCGCCCGCAAATCAGGCATTTCGAAAAATGCCCGCAAAAAATCCATCAGGCAGCCCTTCAAATGCGCAAGCGTAATGCCGCGATCAATCACCAGCCCCTCGCATTGATGAAACATCGGGCTATGCGTCGCGTCATGATCAGACCGATAAGTCCGCCCCGGCGAGATCATCCTGATCGGCGGCGGCTCGGCCAGCATGGTGCGCACCTGCAATGGCGAGGTCTGCGTGCGCAGCACCATCGGCCGATTGCGTCCTGCCGCGTGCAAATAAAACGTATCCATCATCGCCCGTGCCGGATGATGTGCGGGAATATTCAACGCGCCAAAATTATACCAATCATCCTCGATATCCGGCCCATCCTTCACCACAAACCCCATCGCCCCAAACAGCGCGGTGAGTTCTTCCATGGTGCGCGAGATCGGGTGGATGGTGCCGCGCTGCAACGGCCGTGCTGGGAGCGTCACATCCACACGCTCGGCGGCAAGCCGGGTCGATAACGCAGCCCCCTCCAAAATCGCACGCTTGGCTTCAATCGCCTCGGCAATCCGGTTTTTCACAATATTGATCGTTGCTCCGGCTTCGCGCCTCTCATCGGGTGCCATCGCGCCCAACGCCTTGAGCAGCCCGGTGACTAGCCCGGATTTGCCTAAATACGCCACACGCGTCGCGTCTAGCGTACGCAAATCGTCCGCCGCACTAATCGCCTCAAGAGCCTCGGATAATATCGTGTTTGAATTGTCTTGCATGGTGCGGAGGAAGCCTAGCGGCAGCGGAAAGTCAACACACCACCAACAAAAACGGCTTCCGGTCCCCCGGAAGCCGCCTTTATTTCAGTAACGTGGAACCGATCAGCCGATCGCACGCCGACCGGCAACCGGCGCCACCCAGCGGGTGATCGCGGCGCTGTAGCGCAACTCCAACACACGGCCTGTCCCAGTGACCCCGGTGAGATCAATCCCAACTTCACCCCGGCTCCATTGACCATCGCCCTGATCAGCCGCGAACAGCCCATCAAAGCGCGTCAAGTCCACGACCTGGCGCTGTAGGCCAGCGAGTATTGCGGCCTCGACCAGTTTCACGCCAATTTGTCGGCGATCATCGGGGTTCAAATCGGTGTCCGCCGGTGCTGCTGTAGCCACATGGAGGGTTGCTGCCGTCGCGCCATCTGGCAGAGCAAAGCGCAAGGTTCCGGCTTCGCTCGCCATCGGGGCAATGACGTCGCCATTAACAATCAAGGCGACTTCCGGCGCGTCGGTGGTGGTAAAGCCATTCGCGATTAACCGATCACGGAGAGTCGCGCGCACCGCTTCAATTGCCGCGCCCTGGCAAACCAATGGCGCACAACGCTCGGCTGCCAGAGGTGTGGCAAAGTCAGGATGCAACACCACGGGCGCGCCACTATTAGCGAACATGCCCCGGTTACCGTCGCTGATATAGCTCTCAGCGGTCAGCCCTTCAGCAATCAGCACGTCATGACGGTCAAGCTCGACATGGTAATAGGTGACCTGCCGCGCCTTGGTATCGCGCCGAATGCTCACGCCATTGACCAAATACTTAGCCTCAATCAGCACGCCATCGACAAAAATTGCATGGTCCGGCGAAACCCAAAGGTCGCGCGACGGCTTATGAGCACCAAATGCTCCCGCACGAATGCGCACCGGCTCCACGAGGCTCCGATCAGCATGACGATCCAGCGCAATCGAGCGATGCCCGATCCATTGTATCTGCCGAATCGCGGTTACCCCATCGCGCGCCGTGATCACCCGGTCGCCAACTGACAACGCCTCAACGGCCACTTCGCCACGGCTGGTGAGAATGCGCGTGCCCTCCACAAAGCACGGCACCTGAATGGTAATGCCATTCGGACCAACCGTATCATACAGCGTATTTTGCGGCGTGGTGTCGAACGTGCCTGTCAGATGCAGCGACTCGGTCACAATCGAGCCCCCAGCCGTATCAGTCACGGTCAATTCACCCGTGGCTGAATTGAAGGTGAGGCTTACATCCGCGCTGCCAAGTGGCGTCGGCTCCGTGGCGTTCCCCAAAACGATCTGATCGTTCGGCCCAAACCCGGCAATGGTGCCGCCGAAGCCCAGCGTATTGCCGTTCACATCGAATACATTCGGCGCGAGCGTGGTGCCGTGCGTGCCAAAATCAACGGTGAGCGAGCTGTCATTCCCCGTTGGGTTGGACAGGGTGACCTGCGCGCCGTTATCGATGAAGATGGTGCCGTTGCCCGCCATCGAGGTGGTGTCGGTCAGCGCGGTCGTGCTGCCGGTGACAGCAATGGTGCCATTATCGGTGACGGCGGTGCCGCCGATTGAGGCGGTGCCGGTCGGGATGGTCACGGTCTGGCCGCTATTAATCAAAGTGCCCGGCGACGTGCCGCCGTTCCAGTTGGTGCCCGTGAACCAGTTCGAGTTCATGGTGCCGTTGAAAACGAAGTCGCCGGTCTGCTCAGTAATCACGATGCCAGAGGCGTTGGCAGAGACGGCGAAGTTGCCGCTGACAAGCGACGAACCCGTTGTCCCGGCAACATTCACAGCGAAAGTCGCGCCGCTGGTATGATCTGTAATGTCAAGCTGACCGGTGGTCGAATTGTAGCTCTCGGATAAAATGTCTCCGGGCGCACTTTTCATACTCGCTGTGCCAATGACGATTGTATCATTCGGTCCGAAATTGGAAACGGCGTTGCCAATCGTGCCCGATGATACGTCACTGCCGGTAACATCCAGCAGCCCGCCGCCAGCCGCGCCAAACCCAATCGTTGCGCCGGCAAGGGAGCCAGCCAGGTTCAACTTGCCAAAGTCGGTCACGTTGGACACGCCCGAAAGGCTAACGGCGGCGGTTGATGTGCCAATCGTCCAATCCGCGCCGGTCGCCACGGTTGCGCTGGTGAAGCCAATATAGCTTCCTGGATTGGCAAGGCTGCCGACCGAACCGGCGGTGCCGGACAATTCCAATGTTGATCCCGAACCAAAACTTGCCACGCCGCCACCAATCGATTGGCCGGGAGTCAGATCGAGCAATCCTTTAGATCCGTCATAAATCGCATCATTCGCAAACTTGCCGGAACCACCAATTGTGCCGATTGACCCGTTATTAACAACGGTACCCAAACCGGCACCGGTAACTAGGATTATGCCGTGCGCGATTGACCCGGTATTGATGATTGTCGCAGCGCCAACGCCTTGGCCAACGAAAACCGATCCAAACCCCAATGCGCCAATGATGGTTCCGCTGTTATTCAAATAGTCCGGGGTTGCGGTCGGTGAGTTGGAGTCCTGAGTATAGAAAAAGACGCCCGAGCCGCCGGTCGAACTGATCACGCCATGATTGTCGATTGTCCCGCCAATGCCTTTATCCGTAACAACGCCAGCTTGGTTGCCCTGCAAGTTAACGCCAGCATTTTCAATAGTTCCGAAATTCGTCAGAGAAACGCCGGTAAAGGCGCTGCCGGTCTTGAACTGGATGCCATATCGTTCGCCGGAGATGAGAGCACCAGTGTCGTTGACCGCACCATTAATAATGGTGCCCCCGAGCGTGCCTGCAGTACTGTTGCCCACTTCGATCAGAATGCCCTCCGAACCTGCGGCGGAACTCACAATCGTGCTGAGATTGAGCAAGCTCGGCGCAAAGTTCGCTGCGTAGCTGTTCAGCACAGCGGGACCGCTGGTTACCGAAACGCCGGACCCGCTGACAGTATAGGGCGAATTGGCCGACGTCAGCGTGATGGCGCTGGTGCTTGGCCCCGATGCCGCGCCGAACGGCTTGGATACGCCGTCCACCGTATTTCGATTGCCGCTGCCATTGCTTACAGTCGAGTCCGTCATTACCACACTCCGTTATTTATGACAGGAATTTAACATGAGCGCCCGAGCCTGAAAAGAGCAAAAATAGAAAAAAAATTCTTCAAATTTAAAAATATAATAAAAAATACCAGAATAATATATTAATATCAAATTATACACAAAAATTCACAAAAAACACACATATTTTTTTTGTATGCAGCGTAACTTCGGATGCCATCGTGCAGTCCGTTAAATTTGCGCTGGAAATCATGGTCGTGACCAAATAGTGACCATCCCCATGGGCATCCGGGTAGGAGCGGCTCGATTATCCGACCCTCCGGAACATCCCTTGGTTGATCGACTCCAGATCGGCTTTGGCCCACCAGCGTTGCCCTAGTCGGCGATCCTGGCATGGGCTAATACCGGGCAATAATATTTCGGAGAGCTTCCATGAAATTCGTGCGACCTCAGATCCATCGGCGCGTTCAAATCGTGACAGCGGTGCTGCCAGCATTCGCGCTGATCACCGCGACGGCCCAAGCCGCCACCATGCCGGTCAAGCCGCCTTCGGCACCGATTATCAAACATGTCAGCAATGATTTCGGCACCCCCGTCGTCGATGATTATCGCTGGATGGAAAAGCCAGGCAGCAAGCGCCTGGCGCTATTTATGAAGCAGCAAAATACCTATACCCGTGCCGTCTTGAACCGGATTCCGGGTCATCAAAAAATTTATGCCGAGATCAAAAAGGACGCGAATGTCGGCAGCGCCGTGTTCAACATTACCCGCGCTGACGGAAAAATTTTCTACATGGGCATCGGCCCCGGCCAGGATACTGCGCATCTGATGGTGATGGACAAGGTCGGCGCGACGCCGCACTTGCTGATTGATCCGATGAGTTTCAGCAAAAACCACATACCGCAGGCGATTAATTTCTACTTCGTCTCCCCCAACGGAAAATATGTGGCCTTCGGTGTTTCCGGCGGCGGCTCCGAACAGGCCAAGCTGCGTGTGCTTGATGTTGCCACCGGAAAATTGCTCGATATCGGCATCACCGGCGTCGATGGCGATAATAGCGATTTCCCGCCCGTAGCCTGGCTGCCCGATTCCAAAGGGTTCGTCTATTACCGCCTGCATTCATTCGGCCCGCACGCTGCGATCACCGATTTCTACCAAAAAAGCCGGGACTATCTGCATTTGCTGAGCAGCAACGACCCCAGCGGTGCTGCCGATAAGCCAATGTTCGGCTGGAAGCTCGCTTCCAGCGTGCCAATGACCCTGTCACAGGATGCGTTGGTGCTCACTTCCGCGAAATCCCCGTGGGCGATTGGCTTGTTCACCGAAAACGAAGAATTACAGTCGATCGACGATATCTACGCCGCCAAGGTCGCCGATCTCGAAGCCGGTAAGCCGGTTTGGCACAAGGTCGCCGGGCGCAGCGCCAATATCTCTGGATTTGCCGTGCATGGTGACCGGCTGGATGTGATCACCTCGAACGATGCGCCGCGCTATAAGGTCGTGTCTTATGATCTGGCCGGCCATGCCGCGCCCAAAACTGTCGTTCCGCCGAGCGCACGCGTGATTACCAGCCTCGCTGCTGGGAGCCACGCTTTGTATGTGGGCGCCATGCGCGACGGCATGGGTCGGATCGAGCGCGTCGCCTATAAAACGGATGCGACAAGCAGCGTGAAAATGCCGTTCCAGGGTGGCCTCGGCCAAATCGTCGCGGATCCGAACGGTGCGGGTAGCTGGTTCCGCCTCTCCGGTTGGACCACCCCGGGCGCTTGGTATGATTTTTCGCCCACCACCCAGGCGGTCATCAACACGAACTTGCAAAAGCCGCCCAAAGTCAGCTTTGCCGATATCGAATCCAAGGAAGTCAAAGCCGTCTCTTGGGATGGCACGATGATCCCGGTTTCGATTATTATGAAAAAAGGCACCAAGCTTGACGGCAAAAATCCAACATTGCTGATCGGTTATGGCAGCTACGGCATTACCATTACGCCCTATTTCGATCCGACCGCTCTGCCATGGCTCGAGCGCGGCGGCATCATCGCCATCGCCCATGTGCGCGGCGGCGGCTGGTATGGTGCGGCGTGGCATCAGGCCGGCATGAAAGCGACCAAAATCAACACCGTGTTCGATTTTATTGCCGCGGGCCAATATTTGGTCGACCATCACTACACGTCGCCCGCGCATCTCGCCGGTGAAGGCGGCAGTGCGGGCGGCATCACTATTGGCGGTGCCGTGGCGTGGCGGCCCGACCTGTTCGCCGCCGCCATCGATAGCCATGGGGATACCAATGCACTGCGCATGCAGTTCACCCCGAACGGCCCACCCAACGAAATCGAGTTCGGCAACGTGCTGAAACAACCCGATTTCCATTGGATCTATGCGATGGACGCCATGGCGCATATCCGCAATGGCGTAAAATACCCGGCCGTCATGGGCATTACTGGCGCCAATGATCCACGCGTGGCCCCCTGGGAAGTCGCTAAATTCATCGCCCGGCTGCAAACCGCCAGCGCGTCTGGACGTCCGGATTTACTGCGGGTGAGCTATCAATCCGGCCATGGCATTGGCTCCACCAAGGATCAGTTCGTTCGCTCGCGTGCCGATGAATACACCTTCCTGCTCTGGCAGCTCGGCGCCAAAGGCTTCCAACCGAAGCCTTAATTCACAACGGACCTCAAAAAAAGGGCGTTTTCCGCAAATTATAGCGGAAAACGCCCTTAAGGTTGGCCGGCATATCAGCGCGGCCTTGGGAGGAAACGGAGACCAACGGCCTCACTGGGAGTTTTAGCAACGATAAGTTAATATTTCGTGAAACCGACGCGATCATTTTCGCAATAAATCATGTTGCGAAAATATCGCTATATCGGCAATTCAATCGATGCGCCTCTGCTCCGCGTTAACCAACGGCACTTGCCTCTTGCACGTTGTTACGCGGCGCGATAACGCGGTTTGCGTGCACTCACTCGTCGCACGCGTCGTTTCGCCCACGATTTGGGCACGCCGCGTCTTCAGTCAGTGTTGCGCACAGGGCACCGAATTACCCGGTCTGGTCGCAGATGCGATTAGCTCTGGATTTTTCGTGGCATACTGCTTATGTTTAACGTACTATTTCTTTGGCACCCAACATCGGGACGGAACAAAATGAAGATTAAAGCTTTGGGGGCACTCGCAGCAGTTGCCCTGCTCGCAGCCTGCTCGAACGGGCCGGCCAAAACGGCCTCAACGGGCACTGGCGTTACAACCCCGACCATGCAGGGCCCGGCTCCGGGTAGCGAGCAACAACTCGTCGCCAGCGTCGGTGATCGCGTGTTCTTCGGTTTCAATCAGTCGGGCCTCACCGCATCCGACCGTGCGACCCTTGATAAACAAGCGGCTTGGCTCGCCAAGTATCCGAATGTCGATGTGTTGATCGCTGGTAACGCCGATCCGCGCGGCACTGAAGCCTACAACTTGGCGCTTGGCCATCGCCGCGCGAACGCCGCCCGCAACATGCTCGTTGCCAAAGGCATTGCCGCTTCGCGTGTCCAGACCGTGTCTTATGGCAAGTCGTGCTTGGTTTCGCCGGGCAATACGATGGCCGATTACGCACAGGATCGCGTTGCGATCACCTCGGTGCAGGGCTTCAACCCGCAAAACTGCCACTAATCGCCTCACGGCATTGGTGCTTCAACGGCGGCCCCCGGGCCGCCGTTTTTGTTTGAGGGCCAAGCATTCCCGTCACGCGGATAACGCGGTAAACCTTTTCGAAGTTCTGTTTCCACCGATCCGGGATAATCTCATGCGCCGCACGCTTCTGATCGCCGCCCTGCCGCTCATCCTCGCCGCCATCAGCGCAGCACCCATCAAGGTCGCTCATGCGCAAATGGTTTCGAGCCGCGAGGGTATTGCGCTGGAAAATCAAATCCTGGCGCTGCGCCAGCAGGTGCAACAGCTACAAACAAGCCAGAATAACGGCAATTCCGCACTGGGCTCCTCGCAACCCGCCCCGTCTGACACCGGTAGCGCCGCGGGCGCCAACGCGCTCCTGCCCAATTTGTTGCAACAGGTGCAAACCTTGCAGGACCAAGTGCAAAATCTGCGAGGCCGCGTCGATACGCTTGAACATGAGGTTGCCACTCAACATGACGAGCTCAAGCAACAAATCGGCGATCTGAAATTCCAACTCGGCCAAGCGGGCGCGGCCGCCACCCCCGGCACAACGCCACCCGCCAATGCGGCTCCCCAAGGGCCTAAACCCACACCGCGCTCAGGCGGCCCGCAAACCTTAGGCCAGATGCCGGTTAATCCCGTCGATCACCCCGCCGCGTCGGCCCATGTGGTCGCATCGATTGTCGCCGCCCGCCATGCAATGGCCGCCCGCGATTACTTGACCGCCGAAGCGGATGCCAAAGCCATCATCGCCAAGCAGGGCCGGGGTGCGGATCATGGCGCCGCCGAATATACGCTCGGCCAAGCCCTGACCGGCCAGCATCATTACCAACAAGCCGCCTTGGCTTATGACGATTCTTATAATGGTGCACGTTCGGGCCCGTATGCCTCGCAATCGCTGCTCGGCCTTGCCGGATCGCTCACCGCAATCCACCAATTTAGTGCGGCGTGCGACACGCTGGATTCGCTTAGCAGCCAATTTTCATCACCGTCACCCCGTATCGCCGGTCAGGTTCGCAGCTTGCGCCTGCGCGCCCATTGCCACTAAGCGCCAGCGTTGGCTTTCTCGCACCGGCCGATCTGACGGCGCATTTCACCGCGCACATGACGCAGCTTGGCCCATTTGGCCCGGCATCGCGCTTTGCCCTAGCGGTCTCTGGCGGTGCTGATTCGACCGCCCTCGCGGTGCTGACCCAGCGTTGGGCCAAGGATCGGGCTGCGATGCTGCGGGCCTTCATCGTCGATCATCAACTTCGTCCCGAATCCGCAGCAGAGGCCGAACTTACCCGCCAACGCCTTACCTCCCTGGGCATCGCCGCTGATATTCTGGTGCTCCGCAGCCTATCGCCCGGCCCCGCCTTGCAAGACCGCGCTCGCACCGCCCGCTACCACGCCCTGATCCAAGCCGCCCGCGCTTACGGCGCGCCCTTTTTGCTGGTCGGCCATCACGCCGATGATCAAACCGAACTCATCGCCATGCGCGCCGAGCGCGGCGCGCGCGGCCTGCATGGCATGTCGCCCTGGTCCGCTAGGGCCGATTTGGCCATTCTACGCCCGTTATTGGCGGTGCCACGCAGCACGCTCCGGCAGTTTCTCGCGACCCAAAATATCCCCTGGATCGAGGACCCGAGCAACACCAACCCCGCCTTCGAACGCGCTCGCCTGCGACAATCCGGCATCACCACCCGCCCGATCAATCCAGCCACCATCGCCCAACATCGCGCCGAGGCTGAGGCCTCCGCCCAAGCGCTCGCGACCAATGTGGTGATCCGCGCCGAAGGCTTCGCGCTGATCGTCACTGATCATCTCGCGGCTGAAGCGCTAAGCGCCCTGATCCGCGTGATTGGCGGTGCCAAATACCCACCGCCCCGTGCCGCGATTGCGCGCCTGGCGAACAAACTCACTCCGGCCACTCTAGCTGGCGTGCAAATTGCCTATTCGTGCCGCCTCGGCGGCTTCCTTTTGGCCCGTGAACCCGCCGCGTGCGCGCCAGCCACTGAGGCTTATTCCGGCGCCCTCTGGGATCACCGCTTTTTGCTTCGCGCACCTCCCGCAGCGGCGTCCCGTCCCAGCACCTTGGGCGCCGTGGGCGCCTTGGGCGAGCGGGCGCGTGATTATCGCCGCCAGTCCGCTCTTCCATCGCTAGTCCTGCGCACACTCCCTGCTTTGTTCACGGGCCCAGAACTGCTTGCGGTGCCACATCTGGGCGTCGGCCCCGCCTGTCAGATCGAATTCGCGCCACCCCATCCCACAACAACGGACCCCGGCCATGCGGCTTTGGGATAGGAAATTCGCCGCGCGATCCTATCTAAATAAAATGGGTAGCGAGGCGCGTATTGTCGTGCCATTATCTTTCCGTCGTGCGTTGTTGCCCCGGCATCGGGCCGGAGCCAACATAGTGTCCCGCGTGTTGCTCGAGTTTGAACTGGATCAGGTCGAATGAGTAATTTTTGGCGTAACCTTCTGCTCTGGGTCGTGGTGATCCTTAGCGTGGTGTTGCTTTTCAATATGTTCCAACCCCAAGTCGGCAAAAAAGATGCTGGCTCGAAAATCGCCTATTCCACCTTTCTCACCGAAGTGAACACCGGCAAAGTCGCCAAAGTCGAGATTCGCGGCCACAACATCGCGGGCACGATGAAGCCACAAGGTGTTGCTCCAGCCAGCAAGTTCACGACCTATGCGCCGAGCGACCCGAATTTGGTGCCTGCCCTCATCGCGAAAGGCGTGAGCGTTACCGCACGACCGTTGACCAGTCCAGAAAATCCGCTGGTCAAATATCTGATTGCTTGGTCGCCAATTCTGATCATGGCCGGCATTTGGTTCTATTTCATGCGCCAAATGCAGGGCGGCGGTGGTCGCGCAATGGGCTTTGGCAAATCCCGCGCCCGTTTGCTAACGGAAAAGCAGGGCCGCGTTACCTTCGATGACGTGGCTGGCATTGATGAGGCAAAGAACGAATTGCAGGAAATCGTCGAGTTTCTGCGTGATCCGCAGAAATTCCAGCGGCTTGGTGGTAAAATTCCGAAAGGCGTGTTGCTCGTCGGTCCGCCCGGCACCGGCAAAACCCTGCTCGCTCGCGCCATTGCCGGTGAAGCGAATGTGCCCTTTTTCACCATTTCCGGCTCTGATTTTGTGGAAATGTTTGTGGGCGTCGGCGCCTCGCGGGTCCGCGACATGTTCGAGCAGGGCAAAAAGAACGCGCCTTGCATCATTTTCATCGATGAAATCGACGCGGTCGGCCGTCATCGCGGCGCTGGCCTTGGCGGCGGCAACGATGAGCGCGAACAAACCCTCAACCAGATGCTGGTCGAGATGGACGGGTTTGAGAGCAATGAAGGCGTGATTCTGATCGCGGCCACCAACCGGCCGGATGTGCTCGATCCGGCCTTGCTGCGTCCTGGCCGGTTCGACCGCCAAGTGGTCGTGCCCAACCCCGATGTGAATGGCCGTGAGCGCATCATCAAAGTCCATATGCGCAAAGTACCCCTCGCCTCGGATGTCGATCCGAAAGTGATCGCACGCGGCACGCCCGGCTTTTCCGGCGCGGACCTTGCCAATCTGGTCAACGAAGCGGCCTTGCTCGCGGCCCGCATGGGCAAGCGAGTCGTCGCGATGGCCGAGTTCGAAAACGCCAAAGATAAGGTCATGATGGGTGCCGAGCGTCGTTCATTGGTGATGAGCGATGATGAAAAGCGCATGACCGCGTTCCACGAGGGTGGCCATGCCATTTGCTCGATCTCGCAACCGCAATGTGATCCGGTGCACAAAGCCACCATCATCCCCCGGGGTCGGGCGCTCGGCTTGGTGATGAGCCTGCCGGAAGGGGATCGCTATTCGATGAGCAAAGCCAAATTGCTCGCCGAACTGGTGAAAGCCATGGGCGGTCGTGCTGCCGAGGAAATCATTTTCGGGGCCGATAACGTTTCCAACGGGGCGTCGGGCGATATCAAGCAAGCGACCGACATTACCCGCCGCATGGTCACCGAATGGGGCATGAGCGACACGCTCGGCATGGTCGCTTATGGCGATAATGGTCAGGATCTGTTCCTTGGCCAATCGATCCAGCAACATAAGAGCGTCTCCGAAGCCACCGCCCAAGAGATCGACGCCGAAGTGAAGCGCATCATCGGCCATGCTTACAGCGAGGCCAAGCGCATCCTGACTGAACGGCTCGATGATCTGCACGCGTTGGCCAATGGGTTGCTGGAATATGAAACCCTGTCCGGCGAGGATATTCGCGCCGTTATTCGCGGCGAGAAACTGGTCCGCAAAGTAGTGGACGAGCCCGCGCCGGATCAACGTCGTGGCTCGGTTCCGTTGTCGCAAAAGCCGGACATGCCCAAATCAGGCGGTCTCGGCCCGCTGCCTGCGCCCGGCTAATACTCGCTTATTCATTCCGCCGGAGCGCCAACGCACTCCGGCGGTGATGGAGCCGCGCAAGCCGCGCTGCAACGGCCTCGTCACCGAGCATGGTCGCGGCCTCACCCGGTAACACGCGTCGCCAATTCGGATGCTCATCGGTTGTTCCGGGAAGGTTGGGCTGCTGATCCAACGCCAGCGCATCCTCCATCGGCAACAGCGCCATTTCTGCCTGCGTGCTGCCCAAATGCGCTGCGAGCGCATCGGCAATCGTCTCGGCATCCTCTGGCGGCGGCATCGCCCCGCTTGCCGAGCCGGAATCCTGCACCACCCACCATAAATGCGCCCGTTGATCCACTCGCGTCGCCCAATCATCGCCCGCCAGCCCGATATGCTCACGCCAACCGATATCGGTGCCGCGCCACCAGCCGGCAACGGTCGGCACGTCATGGGTCGAGGTCATGCCAGCACTCTCGCGCCGCCACAGCGCCGGGGGCATGAACCCTTCGCCGCGCCGCTCAAACCAGAGCACGCTCATCCCCAATAACCCGCGTGAGGCCAGCGTCGCCCGAAACCCCTCCGGCACGGTGCCCAAATCCTCGGCCAACACAATCGCCCGATTTTGCCATGATTCCAGCACCGTCACCCGCATCATATCGGCAAAAGGCATCGCCAAATAGCAGCCCGCGGTCGGCGCGGCGCCCTCGGGGATCACCCAGAGCCGGGTAAACCCCATCGCATGATCAATCCGCATCCCACCCGCCGGCGCCATTTGCGCACGCAGCATTGCCCGAAACCCGGCGAACCCGTCGCGAATAAGCCCGTTCGGCGCAAAGCTGGTCAGGCCCCAACCCTGCCCCTCACGGCTTAACGCATCCGGCGGCGCACCAATGCTCAACCCGTGCAGCATCGCATCACGCTGCCCCCAGGAATCACTGCCCGACGGATCCGTCCCCACCGCCAAATCGGTCACCAGCCCAATCGCCATGCCCGCCGCGCATGCCGCCTGCTGCGCCGCCGCCAAACCAGCTTGCGCGCGATATTGCGCATAGAGATGAAACCGCACCGACCCGGCCAGCCGCATCGCCGCCTCGGCCACCGCCGCATCTGCGGGGTCGCGCAACGCCGCCGGCCAAACGCGAAAATCGAGTGATGCATGGCGGCGCACCCGTTCGGGCGCATAGCGTTCAAACGCTGCGAACCCCGCCGAGTCCGTGCCGCTCGCAAACGCCGCCCGCAATGCCTGATACCCCGCCCGATGCGCCTGCGGCCAATCGATTAAATGCTCAGGGGCGGGCCCACCGCTGGCATCCACATAAAGCGGGTTCAACGCGATCCGGCTCGACGGCGCATACGGGCTGAAACGCTCCGGAGCGGCCGCGAACGGCGCATGTACTGGGCTGATCGCCAATACATCCGCGCCATGCCGTGCCGCACTGCGCGCCAAATCTGCGAGGGCTACAAAATCCCCGATCCGCGCCCCCGCTCGCCGCGCACTATAAACCTGCACCGAGAGTCCCCAAGGTCGCGTCGTCCCGGCATCGCCCACGGTGAAAGCGCGCGCGGGCGCGATCGCCAAATCCACCAGCCGTTCGCCCAGTTCCAGCCGATAATCCCCCGGCCGCTGCACTGGGGCGAGCATCACCCGCCCGTCACCCGCCGCCTCGGCAATCCCTTCAACCACCGAGCCATCCGCAGCGATAATCCGATATCGTCCGGGCACACCCGGCAATTCCACCGGGACCCCCTCATCGCCGGTGACCAGCGGGGGCACCAGATTGCGCTCGGCCCTTACAAACGATAGCGCATTACGGCACTGAGTCTCGCTCGCCGCCGTAAGCCCGATCGCCGCAAGCACCGCGCGCAGCGTGTCTTCGCCGACCTCATGGGTAACCCCAAATGCATCGCGCCAATGCGTGGCAATCCCCGCCGCATCCGCCAGCGCGTCCAATGGCGCATCACGCATCCGCGTGCACCGGCAATGACCCGGCCAACAAGCTGATGCTGCGCGATGGCACCATCAGCGCCGCATCGACCTCCCGCGCGTCAGCACCGTCCGAGCCAAATTCAAACCGCCACCCGCCTGTAAGCGCGGGCAGTGCAAACTCCCTGTCGGCATCGGAGCCATTCACCAGCACCAATGTCACATCGACCGCACTTCGTGGGGCATCCAGCACCGCCCGCCGCAACATCAAAAGCTGCGCCGCCCCATCGCTCCACGCTTCGGGCGTCAGCGCGGCGCCGGTCTCATCAAACCAGGCAGTATCCGCCAGCCCGCCATTTTCGGTAGCGCTGTGCAAAAATTTGTCGCCCCGTAAACTAACATGCGCCCGCCTAATCTCGGCGAGCCGGGCGATCATGGGGCGAAAATCCCAACCGGATGCCACCGCGTCCCAAGCGAACCAAGATATCGCATTATCCTGGCAATAACCGTTATTATTGCCGCCCTGGCTGCGCCCGATCTCATCGCCACCCAAAATCATCGGCGTGCCCAAACATAAAAACAATGTCGCCAGCATCGCCCGCGCCACACGCTGGCGCACGGCCAGCACCGCCGCGTCCTCGGTCTCGCCCTCAACGCCCCAATGGTGCGACAAATTATCGCTCGCCCCATCACGATTATCCTCGCCATTCGCCTCGTTATGGCGCTGCTGATAACTCACCAAATCGCGCAGCGAAAAACCATCATGAACCGTCACAATGTTAATCGATGCCCATGGCTTGCGTGTGCGGTGATCAAATAATTCCGGCGAGCCCATCAACCGTTTGGCCAGTTCCGGCCGCTGGCCGGAATCACCGCGCCAAAACCGCCGTAGCGTATCGCGGCAATCGGCATTCCACTCAGCAAAACCGGGCGGAAAATTACCAAGCTGATACCCACCCGGCCCTAAATCCCACGGCTCGGCGATCAATTTGGTCCCCGCCAAGAACGGATCTTGGCGGATCGCATCAAAAAACCCCGCCCCCGGATCAAACCCGCCCGTCTCCCGTCCTAACGATGTCGCCAGATCAAACCGGAACCCGTCCACCCCATAAGCCTCAATCCAATGACGCAGACTATCAAGCACCATCTGCACGACGCGCGGATGCCGCAAATCCAGCATATTGCCGCAACCCGTATCATTCACCCCAAACCGGGCGGTTTCCGCCGATGCCCGGTAATAGCTGGCATTATCCAAACCGCGCCATGATAATGTCGGCCCGCGCTCATCGCCTTCGCAGGTATGATTATACACCACATCCAAAATCACCTCGATGCCGCCTTCGTGCAAAGCGCGCACCGCACCAGCAAATTCCGCGCTCGCCTGTGCGGGGTCCGCCGCATAATGCGGCTCGGGGGCAAAAAATCCCAGCGTCGAATAGCCCCAATATTGGCGCAACCCGCGCTCCACCAAAAACCGGTCTTGGGCGAACGCCTGCACTGGCAATAATTCCACCGCTGTCACGCCGAGGGCACGCAAATGCGCAATCACCGGAGGCTGCGCCAAGCCAGCAAAACTTCCGCGCAATCGCACCGGCAAATCGCTCCGGCATTTGGTCATGCCGCGCACATGCACCTCATACAGCACGGTATCCGCCCATGCGTGGCGCGGCTTTGCACCGGCCGCACCAACCCAAGCAGGCCCCGGCGCCACCACCAGCGCCTTGGGCATGGCAAATGCACTATCTCGCCGATCAAACGATAAATCCGCCTGCGCCGATCCGGTGCGATAGCCATAAAGCGCGTCTGACCACAGCAACCGCCCGACGAACGCTTTGGCGTAAGGATCGAGCAATAATTTATGCGCATTGAAGCGATGTCCGTCTTCCGGCCGGTAGGGTCCATGCGCCCGATACCCGTAAACCAAACCCGGCCCCGCACCGGGCAGATAGCCATGATGCACCTCATCGGTGCAATCAGGGAGCGTCATTCGCGCTAACTCTCGCTGGCCACGCGGGTCAAACACACACAGCTCAATTCGTTCGGCATGGGCGGAAAACACCGCGAAATTAACGCCGACTCCATCCCAATGCGCGCCGAGCGGATAGGGCTGCCCTGCGCGCAGCTTTGCGCCGCCACTCTCCATCACGCGGCCCCGCGCAGAACCAACAACGCCAGCGGCGGCACGGTCAGCACGACCGAAAACCCATGCCCATGCGCGGGCACGGTCTCGGCCTGCACCGCGCCCCCATTGCCCAGCCCCGAGCCCCCATACAGCGTCGCATCACTATTCAAAATCTCCCGCCATTCACCGCCCTGCGGCACACCAAGCCGATATCCGGCACGTGGTTCGGGGGTAAAATTAGCGACCAGCACCATCGTCGCTGCCCCTTCGCAGCGCCGTTGCCAAGCAAACACGCTCTGCTCGCGATCATCCACAATAATCCAGCGAAATCCTTCAGGCGCAAAATCGGTGTCCGATAAAGCGGGCTCACCGCGATAAAGCCGGTTCAAATCGCCGACCAAAGCGGCAATGCCGGCATGCGGGATCTGCTCTAACTCCCACCACGGCAATTGCGCGTCATGGTTCCACTCGAAACGCTGGCCGAATTCTTGCCCCATGAACAGCAATTTTTTGCCCGGCTGCGTCCACATATAGCTCAAATACAGCCGCAGATTGGCAAATTTCTGCCACTCATCGCCTGGCATCTTGCCTAGGAGCGAGCATTTTCCATGCACCACCTCATCATGCGAAATCGGCAGCACGAAATGCTCGCTGAACGCATAGGTCAGCCCGAACGTCATTTTGTTATGGTGATAACGCCGGTAAATCGGGTCCTGCGCGATGTAATCGAGCGTATCATGCATCCAGCCCAAATTCCATTTATGGCTGAAACCAAGGCCACCTTCGCCTATTGCGCGCGTCACGCCGGGCCAGGAGGTCGATTCCTCGGCCATCACCGCAATATCGGGTGCGCGCTCGCGCAGCGTTTCATTCAGCAGTCGCAGCAGCGCCACCGCCTCCAAATTTTCCCGTCCGCCATAAGCATTGGCAATCCAGTTCCCCGCCGGTCGCGAATAATCACGATATAACATCGAGGCCACAGCATCGACGCGCAATCCATCGATATGAAACCGCTCGACCCAGAATAGCGCGTGGGCGATCAGGAAATTACTCACTTCCCGCCGGGCGAAATTATAAATCAGCGTGTTCCAGTCCGGGTGAAATCCTTCGCGCGGATCGGCATATTCATAAAGCGCGCTACCGTCGAACCGCGCCAAGCCGTGCGCATCGGTGGGAAAATGCCCCGGCACGATATCCAAAATCACCCCAAGTCCCGCCGCGTGGCAGCGATCGACAAATAGGCCAAACTCCGCTGGCGTGCCCAGTTGCGGCATCGGCGCAAACAGCCCGGTCGGCTGATAGCCCCAAGAACCACCGAACGGATGCGCCATCACCGGCAGCAACTCGATATGGGTGAATCCCGCCTCGCGCACATAAGGGATCAGCGTATCGGCCAATTCCCGCCACAAATAGGGGCTGCCATCGGGATGCCTGCGCCAGGATGAGGCATGAACCTCATAAATGCTCATCGCCCGATCGGCTTTGCTGCGGCGGTTCGCGCACCATTCATCATCGGTCCAGACCAAGGGGGCCGGGTCCGTCACGATCGAGGCGGTGCGCGGCGGCCCTTCGGTTTGCTGCGCCAGCGGGTCGGCCTTGCCGAAAATGGCACCCTGAGCGGTCAGAATTTCATATTTATACAAATCGCCCGCCGCCAATCCGGGGATAAAAATTTCCCAAATCCCCGCGCCCGGATGAAGCCGCATCGGATGCCGCCGCCCATCCCACCGATTAAACACCCCAATCACCGAGACCCGCGCCGCTTGCGGCGCCCACACCGCGAAATGCACGCCCGCCACGTTTTGATGGTCACGCCGATGCGCGCCCAGCCGATCCGCGAGCTGCCAATGCCGCCCCTCAGCGATCAAATGTAAATCAACATCGCCCAAAATCGGCGTGAAACGATACGGATCTTCAAGCATCACCTCGGTGTCGCCCCAGCGCACCACCAGCCGATAGCCCGCCCCTTCGGCGATCGTGCCCTGAAAAATCCCACCGGGCTGAATGCGCACCATCGGCGTCTCAACACCGTTGTCAGCCAATAGCGTGACCGCATCAGCCCCTGGCTGGATAGTCCGCACCACGGTGGCCTTACCGTCGCGGTGCGGCCCCAACACCGCAAACGGGTCGCCATGCCGCCCCGCCATTAGTGCAGCCAATGCCGCCTTATCGGGCACCATCAGCGCATTCCGCCTGCGAGTCCATTAAGAAGCATGATCGTGATGGTGCTCGGGAACCTCATCGGCGTGGGTAGGGTAGGGCGCCATAATCGGGTCATTAACAGCGCCTCCGGCTAAACGATGAAAACTATCTTCCTTATATAGCATTGACCGGCGCTATTTTCCCGTCAATTTTGCCGCATGGATGGCGTTTCATGGAATTAACCCCCACAGCCGCGCGGTGTGCCGAGGTGCTTGGCGCCATTACCCTGCACCAGCCCAGCGTTCAGGCCGCGCCGCTGATCGTCGCCTCGCCGCATTCCGGGCGTGATTATCCCGCCGAATTCCTCGCCGCATCCCGCCTGACGCCCTTTTCGCTGCGCAAAACCGAAGATTGCTTCGTTGATGAGCTGTTCGCCGCAGCACCCGGCCTTGGTGTCCCGCTGCTCACAGCCAATTTTCCCCGCGCCTTTTGCGATGTGAACCGCGAGGCTTGGGAGCTCGATCCGGCGATGTTCGAGGATGCGCTGCCACCTCATATCAACCATGCCAGCCCCCGCGTCGCCGCTGGTCTTGGCACCATCGCCAAGCTGGTGGGCTCGGGTGAGCCAATTTACCGGCAAAAACTCCGCTTTGCCGAGGCGCAAACCCGCATCGCCACCTGCTGGACGCCCTATCACCACGCGCTGCAAACGCTGATTGAGCGCACAACTGCACAATTCGGCTGTTGCCTGCTGATCGATGCCCATTCGATGCCCACGCCGCTCACCCCAGCAAGCCGCCCGCCCGATCTCGTCCTCGGCGATGCCCACGGTGCCGCCTGTCATCGTGATATCGTAACCCATGTCGAAATCGCGCTTCGCCATGAAGGCTTTTTGGTTCGCCGGAACGACCCGTATGCCGGCGGCTATGTCACCCGCCATTACGGACGGCCGCGTCACCACGTGCATGTGCTGCAAATCGAAATTGCCCGAGGGCTCTATATGGACGAGACAAGCTTGGTGCGGAACACCGGGTTTAATGGCGTGCAATCGGCAATCACCCGGCTACTCACCAGCCTCGTGACAACCACAGCAGATTTATTGTCCGTCCCCTGACGACAAACCCAACGTGGCGGGCAAAAAAAAGGCGGCACCGAAGTGCCGCCAAGTTTAGGGAGGAAACGTCCAAGAAAGCAAACAAGCGACAATGTCGCGTTTGCATGATTTTGTTTAGCGAATTCTATTGTGCAGTGCAAGATAAATTTTGCAGCGCAGCATTGCACTAAAATCCGATCATTTTCTCAACTTCAAATTAACTCTCCGCGCCAATAATCCGCTCCATGGTCGTCCAATCGCTTCGCAAACCCATCTTTTTGGGCCTATTGCTCCTTGCCTGTTTAGTCGCCCCGGATGCCAGGGCGAGCGGAATTGTGCTGCCGCAATCCCTGTTCCCACAATTTTCTTGGGCATCCGCGCCGCCGCAGCCTCTGAAGAAGCTGTCCCCGCGTCCGACCGCAATCCTCAACACGCACCCGATTTCCCGCCCCGCAATCAGCACAAACCGATCCCCTGGTTTGGACCCGTTCGCTACCTGCGCCGCCGCGATCCACCAAGCGCAGTCGATGGCTGGCACCCCCGCTGGCCTGCTGCGCTCAATCGCCATGATCGAATCCGGCCGTCGCAACCCCGCCACGGGCCAAGTTGCCCCCTGGCCCTGGACGATCGATGCGAATGGCGCCGGTCATTTTTATGCCACTGAATCCCAAGCCATCGCTGCCGTCCGCCAACTCCGGGCCCAAGGCATCCAAGCGATCGATGTTGGATGCCTGCAAATCGACCTTGCCGCCCATCCGGACGCCTTCGCCACCCTGCACCAAGCGTTCGATCCGCTGACCAACGCGCTCTACGGCGCGCATTTTCTACTGACGCTCCATTCCGATCTCGGACACTGGTCTGCCGCAATCGGTGGGTATCACTCGCTCAACCCCAGCCTCGGGACGCCCTATTACCAAAAAGTCGCGGCGGTTTGGCAGCGTCATGCCGCGTCATCGGCACCGTTCGCCCCACCGCCGAAACTCATTTTGGCCGCGGCCAAACCCGCCAAATCCACCCGCCCGATGCAACCAAAACCCGCACCCGGCGCCATTGTCGCGCCGCCGGGCTTTGGCGCGGGCAGCTTTCAGTTCGTTGCACCGCCGATGCGCATGATCCAAGCCCATGCGGGCGGTATGAGCCTCGCCGCCTATCGCGCCTCCCCCGTGCTGATCGCGGGTGCCCGATGATTTTGCTCCGGAGCAAAAGCTTCCCAACACCCCAGAATCAACCAGGGTATCCAAGCAAAAACCGGCACGTGAAACACCTCGGCCAGCACTAAACTCCAACCCGGTGTCGCAATCGCCACGAGGCCAACCTCAAACCGGTCCCGCCGGAGCGATTGTCCTTGGGTGACGATCAGCGCCGCCAAGGCCAAACCACCCCCGACCGCGTCATAATCCAAGCCATAAGGCGAAGCAGCTAAACATAAGGCCACCGAGGCCACAATCCGCCATAGCCGGGCCGTGGAGGACGCGGGGGTCCGCCGCCAGAGTCGCACCATCGCAACGGATGCCAACATGGTCACCAAACCCTGCGTCGCCCAAGCGGCCCAAATTGGAAATCTGGCGCCCTCCGCCGCAATAAATGCGCTCGACATGTAAGCCTGCCCTGGCGTGGGCAGATAATGGCGCAAGAGCCGATGCTGCATTGCGGTCGCCACATGCGCAAAAAACATCGTCCATGACCCCGGAAATACCAATGCGCTTAGCCCCGCCAACCCCACCGCTACCAAAGCAGCGATGCCAATCGCTCGCCACCGCCCCGCCGCCAGCAGCGCCAGCGGCACCAGCAAACCCAGTTGCGGCTTGATCGTCAGCAGTCCGAACGCCACCCCTGCCCATCCAGGGCGTCGGTCCAACCAAACAAACCCAGCAATCAGCATGGCCCCGGTAAAGGCGGCATTCTGCCCTGCTAAAATATTGTCCCACACCACCGGCAACATGCACACCAGCAGCGCCGCCGGGCCAAAATCGCGGCGCGGCACCAATAACGCCAGTGCCCCGGCTAAAGCTGCCATCCCCAAAGCCGTCCAGAGCACAAACCCAGCCACCGGCCCGACAAGCCCCACGGGCAGCACCAGAAACACCATGCTTGGCGGATAGCTCCACATCCGCGCACCATGCACAAATGTGAAGCGCCCCTCTAACCAATGCTGAAACAGCGACGGTTGAAAAATTATTCGCACCCGTCCCGCCCAAGCGAGATGGCCGGCGCTCCAAAAATCCCCGAAATCCCGCGCCATCATGCCTTGGCCCAACGTCAGTGTCCCATGGCCATATAAGGTCGAGCGTGCAATCAGCGCCTCCGCGATTAACCCAACCACGATCGCGGCAATCAGTCCAAACGCGCGCTTGCGGCTCAGCATGCCACGGTTGCCATCGCCACAACACCGTGCAATTTCGCCCAATGACCAACCGGCGTTACTATTTCATCATTTTCTGCGCTTCCGCCCTGCTGGCAATTGCCGCGAGTCCGCACACCATCCTGCCGGTCTTTCATGGCCGTCTCGTCGATACCGACAGTTATATGCGCCTGCTTCGAATTGAGCAGGGGCTTCGTCGCGGTCATCTTTCTAATCTGGTGTATCGTGACGATTCCGGCAAACCGCTGATTATTGAGTGGTCGCGCCTCGTCGATGCATTCATTCTCGCTCTGTCGGCACCTTTGGCGCCATTTCTCGGTTGGCATCGAGCCCTTTATATCGGTGGCGTTGCCACGCAGCCTTTGTTCGCTGGTGCCCTTGGCGCCAGCCTCGCCTTTGCCGTGGCCCCGCTTGCCGATCGCCAATTCCTTTGGGCTGCTCCCGTCGTTGCCTTGTTGCTGCCTGGTATTCGCGGCTTCGAGGCATTCGGAGAAGTGCATTATCATATCATCCTGCTTGCCAGCATTGCCTTTACCCTCGGCTGGTGCCTGCGCGCGCGCGACGGTGCGGTCCGGCCCATGCTCTATGCCGGTATTTCTGGTGGTTTCGCAATCTGGATCATGCCCGAAACCATGCCATTTATCATGCTTGGCTATGGCACGCTCGGCTTGGTTTGGTTGTCGCGCCCAATCGGTGCGGGCCTCGCGCGGTGCGGTGCTGGTTTTTTTGTAACCACCACCCTCGCCACCTTGATCGACCCACCGCATGGCGGACCGCTGATCGCCGAAACCGATCGTATCTCGATCATCTATGTCGCCCTTGCCGCGGCGACCGCTGTTTCGCTTGGGTGGTTTGCGTTGCTTGATCGGCAAAATCTGCACCCGCGCCCTCGCACAACCCTTGGTATGATCGGTGCGGCTCTTTGCCTTGCGATTTGGCTCGCCTTGTTTCCGCGCGTGGCCCTTGGCCCCTTTGGCCTGATTCCGGCCCGCGACATGAAGCTGTTTTTCGGCCATATGAGCGAGGTTCAACCGGTCACGGGCTATGTCCATGTGAGTTTAGTTCTTGCGCCCGGTATGATTGCGGCGCTTTACGCCATTTTTTGCGCTTGGCGTGCGCGCACTCATCTGCCGTCATGTGCGGCGTGGTTTATGCTGAGTTTGGCCATCATCCTTTCTGTCGCACTGACCGCCCGGTTCCTGATTTTTCAGCAAATACCGGCGGGCTTCGCCGCTGCTTCGGTGCCAATCATGTTGACCGACGTGACGCGGCAATTCGGGGTTCACCCCATACGCGTCGCGGCGTTACGTGTCGGCATTTTCGCTCTGTTCATTTTGGGCACCTACATGCCTGGCGTGGTGCATGCGGGTGAGCCAAAATTTCCCCATTTATCGTTTCCATTACACCAATTTCCGTCAGATTTGCCCCGATTCGCAAGCTTCAAACTGCCGAATTTAGGATTAACGGTCGGCTCATTATATCAGCATGGTATTGGGGCCTATTTGCGGGCTCGAACAGCGTGGCGGACCCCGGTCGGTTCGGCGCCATCGGCGGCGTTTTTGCGCACTGGGGCACAATTTGTGTTGTTTTGTAACACTTCTGCTCTCGATTATCTTGGCAAGCCAATTGCAAACGATGCTTTATGGCCACGTCTGGCCCAAAAACGGCCACCAGTGTGGTTGCGGCAGATCGGACGCACCACCGAGCAAGGATTTCGCCTCTATGCGGTCATTGCGCCCATCAAAGCGAACTGATTTTCCTTGCCAACTCGTGCTAAATCTATTACTTAAAGTTCATGTATAAATATATCCTTGTTGCCTCACGATTTAGGCTGCGGATCAGCGAGCTTCTGCGAAACTCGGATCGCGGTGTAACCGCCATTGAATATGCGCTGATCGCTTTGCTGATTGCCATACCCATTGTTGGAGCCGTCTTCGCTGTCGGTGGCCAACTCACCACGATATTCACGCATGTAAATAATGGGTTTTCGTCGGCATCTTAGTCGAGTCACATTCTTATCAGCCCGATTTTCGTGTCACGCCCTCACGGTAGAGGAAAATCTATTTGTGAAAAAATCCTCATTTTTCGGAGATTGCCTTAATTTGTGAGCTTCGGTTGGGCCGTTTCAACTAAACATTGACGATTGTTCAGGATCATGTATATTAACCTGTATGGACAGTGGCGCGTTCATGAAGATTTGGCAATTTGGCGAGGGAATATGATCCGTCGATTTCCAAATTTTCGCGAGCATTCGCTTTGTTCTAGCTCACTCGTTCAGCGTAACCGGCCCAGCTAAAGCCGCCCTCTTACTCGAAAGGAATTGATATGTTGACCAAACTTTGGAACGACCAGCGCGGTGTCACCGCGATCGAATACGGCCTCATCGCCGCCCTGATCGCTGTTGCGATCATCGGCATCTTGACCGCCGTTGGTGGTAGCCTGAAAGGCGTGTTCGGCGCTGTTAATACCCAACTTGGCACTGCCTAATCTCTAAAAATTGATCTCCTTGTCCGGGAATCCGGGCAGGGGAATCGCTCTGCCCTGCCACTAATATATTTGAGCGCTTATTTATAATTTCCATTGCGGAGGCGTCAGGGTCCGCGCCATTTCTAATCAGTAAAAATACGCTTGATGAAACCGGTATCGAGTTTTCGATGACCCATTTATGGGATCGTCTGCGTAAAACCATCGCAATCATATCAAAAAAATTCGCGACACTCACAAAAAACTGTGATAAGTCAGTGGTCTGAAAAATTGGGGTCGCGAATGACGCGGCCTGTCTGGGAGCTTTAATCTGTGGCGACGTTGCTGACGGCACCATTTCTGGTCGATGTCTTGACCCTGATCGTCATCGGTCTGCTTGTCTATGCAGCTTTGCATGATTTTGCTGCGCGCACTGTGCCCAACATGGTCTCGGTTATAATTTTATTTCTTGGCGCCGGCATTCGCGCGATTGAACACAATATGTTGGTTGGTTTCGCTATCGCATTGGCAAGTTTTGTGTGTCTCCTGCCGCTCTGGCTGCTGGGCGTGGTTGGCGGCGGCGATGTTAAGCTCTGGACCGCCATGGCGCTCGTGTTGCCCCCCACCGTCCCGGACCAAATTGGCTTTATTCTCAGTGTTTTCGTACTTGGCGGATTGCTCGCGATCGTCTACCTAGGATTGCGTATGATCATTCCGCAACCATCCTTTGCTGGCGTCCGCCAAGGTTCCTTGCCCGTTCGGGTGTTGCGGGCCGAGGCTTGGCGTATTTCGCATCGCGGTCCTCTACCATACGCTATGGCCATTGCCGCAGGCGGCTTTCTGATCCTTGCCGAGCCAATGCTCAACCGCGTCGGAGTGTAAAATGGTTTATCGCTACATTGTCCTCGGCGTCATGGGGCTTGCGGTTATTGCCCTGCTTTTGCTGGGGATCGACCTGTTGCGGCCGCACCCCAAGCCCGTTGCGGCGGCGCAGCCCACGACAAAAGTTTTGGTCGCCGCGGCTGCTCTCCCGGCCGGCACTCTGATCCAACCCGGCGAGATCGGCGCACAACCGGTCGTCAAGAATACCTTGCCGAAAGATGCAATTCTCGACACACCGCAAGGCCGCGCTTCGCTGATCGGCGCCATGGTGCGCCACCCGATTGCTCCGGGCGCGCCGATTGATGTCAGCAATGTCATTCGCCCGGGCGATCACGGCTTTCTTGCCGCTGTGTTAAAGCCGGGAATGCGCGCCATCACCATCGGCGTTGACGCCATCAGCGATTCCGCTGGGCTGATCTGGCCCGGTGATCATGTTGATGTTATTCTCACCCAATCGCTCAACGCCCCACAATTGCCTGCGGGCCATCAACTCGCGGCGGAAATCGTGCTCTCCGATGTGCAAGTCATAGCTACCGGACAACGTATTGTGCAAGGCGGCGTTCAAACCGCGCCGGGGCAACAAAATCTGCAAGCGACAACGGTTACCCTCGAAGTGTCGTCGATTGAAGCCGAGCATCTCGCGATCGCCGAAAAACTCGGCCCACTCTCCTTGCTGGTCCATTCTGCCGAGCCCGGGAAAAAAGTAACCGGATCGCAACCTGTTGAGCCTATCTGGGCCAATGCTGTCTCGCCAGCGCTCAATGATACCAATCCAAATCAGAACAGGGTGACCACCATGAAAGTGTTCGAGGGAAGTTCCAACGGCCAGGATTTCAAATTCTGATGCGCCCGATAACCCTCCTGCGTTCCGTGAGCGCTCTGGCTCTGGTGCTCGCTGTTGCGCCTCCCGAAACCCTCTCGGTCAACGCGCCCGCGCCGCCACCGCCTGGTTCTGCCATCCAAGCGGCCAATGGCCCTCAGATCGCCAATGTGCCGCTCTCCGCCCCCGCTCATGTGTTGATGGCGCAATATGCCAAGCCACAGATTGCCCAATATGTTCAGCCTGTTGCGCCGACGCCTGATCCCGTCGATGGTGTCATTCCCGTCAACCGAATGCCAATTGCGCCGCTGGCTCCAGCCGCGCCACCGGTTCATCTTGCTGCGTCCCAACCTCAGCCTCTGCTGCCGCACGTGCCGAACTCGCCAGGAGCGGGCCCTGCGTCGGGTCCCGCGTCAAATCCCTCATCGGGATCGCTTTCACCGAACTATGTTGCGCCGGCTGAATCCGGTTCTGGGGCCGCGCTCCATCAGAAAAATGTCAAACCACCCCACCCGACGATCGGCAGCATTGGCCTGACAACGGGCAATGGTCGGCTGATCATCGTTCCTGCCTCAGTGGCAAACGTCTTTGTTGCAGACCCAAAAATCATCGCGGTGCGTCCGGCCAGCCCGACTAAATTATTCATTTTTGGCAAGTCCGCCGGTCTAACCACCATGGTGGCGACCGATGCGCACGGAAATTTAATCGCCCATTATCAAGTCAGCGTGACACCGTCACCCTATCCGGCTGTCCGCATCAAATCCGCCGCTCGCCAGGAAGCGCCGAGCAGCGATGTGCATATCACCACCGAAAAGGGCGGTGTGGTGGTGTCTGGGAACGTCAATACACCGGCTCAAGACTTCGCCATCATGAAGCACGCGCAGCTTGTTGCGGGCAAAAAAGGTAAGGTGCTGAACCTCACTAACGTCAATCAGCCACAGCAAGTGTTGGTGAAGGTGCGTATCGCGTCGATGTCGCGCACAATCACGCAACAGCTTGGCATTAATTGGCAGAGTCTTGGAAGCGGTGTGGCGATCGGTAAATTTCTGTTTGGCTTCTCTACCGTCGGCAATCTGATCAGTTCAACGGCGGGTGCGGCCCCAGCCGCTGGGGCCTATAATTTAGAATTTCCATCCGGCACAGTCCCGATCGATGCCGTATTGAACGCGCTGAACACGGATAATCTGGCGCATATTCTTGCCGAGCCGACCCTCACGGCCTTGTCCGGTCAAACCGCCAGCTTCATCGATGGTGGTTCGTTTCCGGTCCCTGTTCCGGGTCAAAACGGCCAAATCTCAGTGCAATACCAAAATTACGGGGTGCAGCTATCGTTCAAGCCGGTGGTGCTGAACAATGGCAGTATCGTTCTGACAGTGAATCCAACCGTCAGTTCCCCAAGCACCCAAAATGCATTCCAGATCGCGGTCGCAGGCGAATCGCTGGTTGTTCCCTCCCTTACTGAACAATCGGCGTCAACGACGGTCGTGCTCGGGAGCGGGCAAACGTTTGCGATTGCAGGCTTATTGTATAACACCAGTAATCAGACGGACACTTCCGTGCCTGGTCTTGGCCAAATCCCCGTGTTAGGCGGAGCCTTCCGCACGGATAACTATAGTCGGCAGCAGGAGGAGCTGGTCATTTTGGTAACGCCATACGTGGTCAAGCCGGTGAATAATTCCGGCCAGCTTGCCACGCCGAATGACGGCTTTCGGAACCCCAATCAGTTGCAGCGCTTTCTGCTGCTGCAAAATAACGGGTCTACGGCCGTTCACGCGACGATTCCCGGTCAAGCAGGGTTTATGGTGCGATGAAATCCAACATGAAGTTCTCCCGCCCGTTTCGTGCGGCTTCGATCATAGCGGCCTTGCTCGGCGCTACCGTGGCGTTGGCCGGTTGCTCGCAGTTCGATCCGTATCAGCGGACTGGCACATGGCATGAAAATAACGCCATCAACCACAATATCGCGGTCGAGTTGCAAAATCCGTCTGACATGGTTTCCGGGCAAAGTTCGCCAACACTGACAGGCACAATAGCTGTCGGGGCGATCTCAAAAATCGAAAAAGACTCAGGCTCCGGCGGCGGAGGTGGTTCTGCCGGTGGTGGAGGTGCTGGTGGTGCTGGCGGTGGTACCGCTGGTGGTGCGGGTGGTGGTGCCGGTGGTGGTATGGGCGGCACATCTGGCGGTTCTGGTGGTGCCGGCGGTGGTTCCGGCTACTAGGGTGTTCGCGGATAAGATATCAACAAAAAAACAAGACATGGCGCTTAAAATGACAGATACTGGTTTGGCTAGGATATGCTATAAGTTGCTCTGAAGAGGAACATGACGATGGGTATCAATGCAGCAAGTGGTCCAATGATCGCGGATCAACCGCTCGGTCGGCGCAAGCGAGCGTCCGTTATCGGCTTCGCTAACGATGCGCAATCAATCGCCGTTCTGCGTGATGCTCTCAGTGCGTATTCCAACGAATCGGTTGATTTACGTCGTGGTGATGTGCGCACGGCAACTGAGGTCATGGCGCAAACCGAATCGCCGGACGTGTTGATCGTCGATATTTCCGATGTTCCGACCCCGATGCAAGCTTTGTCGCACCTCGCCGACGTCGTTGAACCCGGCATTCAAGTGTTGGTTATTGGCGACGCTGTCGATGTCGATTTCTACCGTCAAGTCACGCGAGGGCTCGGTGTCGCCGAATATATTTTCAAGCCAATCTCGCGTGAAATGGTTGGTCGCTATTTTGGTCCGTTAATCTCGCGCCAGGCGGCCCCGGTCGAGGCGGATCGTGGAGGGCGGGTAATCGCGGTGGTCGGTGCGCGCGGTGGGGTCGGCGCCACGACCATTGCCGCCAATCTTGCATGGCAATTTGGTGTTTCCGCAAACCGGCACACCGTGTTCATTGAAGCAGACCTTCATCGTGGTGCCGCGGCGGCGATGATGCTTGGCACCACCGTTGGTTCAGGTCTGAAAATGGCGCTCGAACGTCCGGATCGCATCGATAGCCTGTTTATCGAGCGGTCCGCCCAAGCGGTATCCGGGCGCCTGCACTTACTGGCCAGCGAAGAAAAGTTCGGTGTGCGCACAGAACCTGCCCCAGGTGCTGCGCAACGGCTGATTGAGACCTTGCGCCTTCGCTATAATTTCGTGATCATTGACATTCCGCCGGTCGCCCTATTCAACCATTTCGACATGCTCGATCTCGCTCATCATCGGGTGGTGGTGTTCGATCCTAGCCTGTCTGGTCTGCGGGATGCGATGCGGGTCGTCTCCATCCCAAATGGTCCTTTCCAAACCCAACGCCCGACCATGGTGCTCAATCGTTTCGATCCCAAAGTCGGTCTTACGCCGCAACGGATCGAGGCTGAGGCGGGTATTACTGTTGATATTACCATCCAGGAATTCGGCCCGCAATTTACCCAGCACGGCAATATGGGTAAACCGGCGGTGGAGAAATTCAAGCCGTTCCGCCAAGCCATCCTGGATCTTTCGCACGAAGTTGGCTTGGGGGGCGTCAGTCGAACCGATATCAGTCAACCGGCCCGCCCGCGCTTTGCCTTGCCCGGCCTGCGCTTGCTCGGGCGTTCGACCAGCCCAGCAACATGAGCGGCGATATCCTCACGCCGCGCTTTGGTCGCCGCGCGCCTGGCAGTGCGCCAACCAATCCCGTCGCACCGGGGGTGCAGCCGGTCTCGCCGCGGCCAATTCAAGAGGCGCAGCCCGAAGTCGAGCAAACCGCGCCGGTTGGATCCGCTCGCGGTTTCGCCGAGGCGCAGGCCGCGTTTTCCGCACCGCGCAAGGCCGATGAAGACGCCCGCGCGGAAATTGCGGAACTGCGCAATCTGTGTCTTGCCCGCATGGATGCCGCTGCGGTCGCTTTGTTATCCTCACAGCGGCTGCGCCCAGAAATCGAAAAACTGATCGCGGATCTAGCAACCGAAAATCGTATCCAGCTCAATGCGCGCGAGCAAACCCAGTTGGCCTCCGAACTGGTCGATGACATGACCGGGCTTGGCCCGCTGCAGCCTTTGTTGGACGATGAGACCATCAGTGACATCATGGTAAATGGACCCAACCGGGTGTTTGTCGAACGCAAAGGTCAACTCGCGCAAACCACCGTCCGGTTTCGCGATTCCGCCCATCTAACCAATATCTGTCAGCGCATCGCGGCCTCCGTGGGTCGTCGCGTCGATGAATCTAGCCCGATGGTCGATGCGCGACTGAAGGATGGCTCGCGCGTCAATATCGTGCTGCCCCCGCTCGCCATCGATGGGGCAAGTATGTCAATTCGCAAATTTGCCAAACGCTCGATCGAACTCGAAGATCTCGTCAAATTTGGCGCCATGAGCGAGCCAATTGCCAAAATCCTGCAAATCGCGTCTCGTTGCCGACTTAATATCATCATCTCAGGTGGCACCGGCTCCGGCAAAACCACCATGCTCAACGCTATGAGCCGCTTCATTGATGCAACCGAACGTGTCGTCACGATCGAGGACGCCGCTGAACTGCAATTGTTGCAGCCGCATGTGGTCCGTCTTGAAACGCGGCCGCCTAGCCTCGAAGGGAAGGGCGAAATCAATCAGCGTGATTTGGTGCGTAACGCGCTGCGTATGCGTCCTGATCGCATTATCGTCGGCGAAGTTCGCGGGCCCGAAGCCTTCGATATGTTGCAGGCCATGAACACCGGCCATGATGGCTCAATGTCCACCGTCCACGCCAACACACCGCGTGATGCCATCGCCCGCATCGAAAACATGGTGCAAATGGCCAATGTCGGCCTCACGCTCCGAGCCGTCCGTGCGCAGATCGTTTCTGCCGTCCACATGATCATCCAGGTCGAGCGCCAGCGCGATGGTAGTCGCCGTCTGGTGCAGCTTGCGGAGATAGCCGGTGCCGAAGACGAGACACCCTTGCTGAACACTATTTTTAAATACGAAGTCCAAGGCGAAACAACGGACGGTAAGTTATTCGGCGCCTACAAAGTTATGCCAGTTCGCTCGGCCTTCCTCGACAAACTCAGCTATTACCGGCTTGACCGGCTCTGGCATGCGGCCCTCGAAGAAGCAGCCGGATGAGTCACCAAGCCGAAATTTTCGTGGCATTGGTGATCCCGCTGGTGCTGTTCATCCTGATTGCCGGGCGATGGACGGTTAAGCAATTCGATCACGATCATCATTTCCAAAGCCGCATTCGTGCCGCGACCGACATTACGGAAACCGCAAACGTCATCGATGCCGATGACGTTTCACTGCAGCGCAAAGTCGACAAAACTAAATATTTTCGCGATCTCGGCGAAAAATTCCTGCAAATCGATCCTTATCAGAGCCGATATTATCAGTTGAATTGGTTGCTGACCGTTATTTTGCTGTTAATCGTCACGGTCGTCGTTGTCTATTTTGCCATTATCTTGTTTGGCCACCGCTTGATTCTCACCGCAGTTGGCGGGCCGCTCATGTTTTTGCTGATGTGCCGGACGGTATTTGGTGTAATGAATCAGTCGCGTCGTGGCAAATTATTCGAACAATTCCCCGACACGATCGATGCGGTGGTACGCTCGGTCCGGGTGGGTATCCCCGTGGTCGAAGCGTTGCGGGTGGTCGTGCGTGACACACATGAGCCGACACGAACCGAGTTTGCCCGCCTCGCGGACCTTCTCGCCGTCGGTGTGCCGATGGACGAAGCCATTCGCCAAATCGCTAACGACAATAAAATCGCCGAATATGGATTTTTTGCGGCCGCCATCGCGCTCCAGGCCAAATCAGGCGGTAGCATCGCCACTACGTTAGATACCTTATCCTCAGTGATTCGTCGCCGCGTGGCCATCCGCCAGCGGGGCTTTGCACTGACATCAGAGGCTCGCACCAGCGCAACGGTGCTCACCTTGCTGCCAGTTCTTGCCACAGTCGGTTTGTTGTTCTTGAGCCCTGCCTACGCGAAAAAACTGTTTTTCACCGATTATGGCCACCGATCACTAGCCATCGCGTTGATTTTGCTGGTGGTCGGGCAGGCTGTGATGCGATGGATGATCCGTGGCACATTGAATTCGGTTCGCTAGCCCATGACTATTCCCGTAACGATCATGATCATTATCGGCTTGCTTCTCGTGGTCATTGCGAGTGCTTTGGCGCTGATGCGCGATGTCAATCAGCGTGAAGTGCTGAGCCGACGGATTTCGATTGCTATCGATTCTGGGGGCGTGCCCCAAATGCGGCAGCGCGCCAGCGGTGCCGCGCTTGCTGACAAAATCAGTGCGATTGGGCTGGCTGTCGCCAATCGCGGGATGCTGTCGAAAAAAACCGTGACCGAGCTCCAGCGCGTGTTGGACAGCGCCGGCATGCGCAGCCGTTCTGCGTTCGGCATGTTTCTCGGCACCAAGATCCTGCTCATGCTTATCCTACCTTTGATAACGCTGGCGATAGGTTTCTCGCTGGGCAAGCGACCCATTTATGTTTTGGTTGCGGCCGCTGGATCGCTAATCATCGGCATGCTCGCGCCAGAAATGGTTCTGCAACGAATTCGGCAAAGCTATCTTCGCAAAGTTGAAGGTGGCGCAGCTGACGGGCTAGACATGCTGGTTATCTGCGTCGATTCTGGCCTGGGCCTGCAGTCGGCGCTTCAGCGCGTGGCCGATGAAATGCGCAATCTCCACGCGGAGTTTTCTCAAGAGCTCCTGCTCACGGTGCGCGAATTGCAGATTGGCGCAACCGTCGAAACCGCTCTGACAAATCTGCGCGATCGCACGGGAATCGAGGCGTTTAAACGCCTCTGCGGCACGCTGATCCAAGCGTTGAGCTACGGAACACCGCTCACCGCAGCTTGCCCTCGTTCGCTTCGAAGAAAAAGCCGCGAGCCTTCCGGTCAAGCTTACCGTGCCGATGATCCTCTTCATCCTGCCAAGCCTGTTCGCCGTGATTGCAGGCCCCGCAGCACATAATGTTATGAACGATCTGAAGCATTTCGGCGGCCATTAACCCGCATCACCATTGACGGCGCGCCCAATTCAGAGGACGTCCGATCTACCTAATACCCTCGCGCCGCCGATCAGAGGAAGCCATTGATGACCCAACGCTACCGCGCCAGCGCCATTCTGCTCCTGAGCTTGTCGCTCCTTGCGGGTTGCTCTGGTAAACCCCCGAAGCAAATTAAAATTGGCGCCAGCACGCTCAACGTCGCCACCACCGCCCTCGCCGGTGGCGACCCACAAATGGCGCTCAACGTCACCAGTGCCGTGTTGAAAGACCATCCCCGCAATGTCGACGCGCTGGTCGATCAGGGGGACGCCTATTACCAAATGCATATCTGCGAAAAAGCCGTCCCTGCCTACAACACCGCCTTGAGCATTAACCCGCACGCCGCCGGTGCACAAATCGGCCTGGGCCGCTGCTTGATGAATAGTAATCCCAAAGGAGCCGTGGCCGCCTTCGCCGCCGCCGCCCGCGATAATCCGCGCGACGCCAAAGCCTTCAACGATCTCGGAATCGCGAACGACGAGATTGGCGAAATCCCCTCAGCCAACCAGGCGTTCCGGCAGGCCCTCGCGATCGATCCCACCATGCGGGCTGCCAAAGTCAATTATGGCTTCTCCCTCGCCCTCGGCGGCCAGCCGCAAAAAGCCCAGGCAATCCTTGGCCCTCTTGCAATGGCACCCAACGCAACACCGCGCATCCGCCAGGATTATGCCGCAGCCTTGGCCATTGGCGGTAATCTCAATCAAGCCCAATCCGTGCTAACCGAAGACATGTCGCCCGCAGCCGCGCAGGCTTTGATTACTCAATTCCAAACCATGGCGGCCCAAATCGCCACCAGCCAACAACCAGCCATGGCCCCAGTCGCGGCGCCAATTTCAACGCCAACCGCAACCCCGCTCCCGGCACCAGCGGTCAATCCAGCACCCCACTCTTGATCAATCGCCGCCAACCGTGCAAAAGCGCGGGGCGTCTCTGACCTAAAACGGTAACGCTGCGGGCGTGGTGGAACTGGTAGACGCGCCGGACTCAAAATCCGGTTCTGGTGACAGAGTGTCGGTTCGATTCCGACCGCCCGCACCACCCTTCCGGCGCGTCCCTAGGCTCGGCCCTCAGGCGCTCTTGGTATCAATCCACCCAATATGTTGATCGCCTCGGCGATACACGACATTCAGCGCCTGATTCCCCGCATTGCGAAACAGCAAAACCGGCTGATCGGTTAAATCCATCCGCATCACCGCCTCACTCACGCTCAGCGTCTCCACCTCGGTCTGCACCTCGGCAATCACCGCCGCATGCGGCCCCACTTCCGGACCTGCGCCATTAACCTTCGGCTCGGCAACCTCCTCAACCCCATCATCGCGGTCATACACCTCGCGCAGCACGAATTGTCGCGCCATTTCCGGCAGCGCCTTGCCCGTCACTTCGCGCGCATGCTCATTCACCCGTCGCCGATAGCGTCGCAGTCGCTTGGCAATATGCTCGGCCGCATCATCAAACGCCGCATGCGCATCCCCCGCCTCGCCCTCGCCGCGCAAAATAAGCCCACGCGCTGCATGAACGTTGATATCGCAGGTGAAAAAACTACGCGCCCGGCTAAACGTCACATGCGCTTCCAGCGCATGGTCGAAATACTTGCCGGTAATGGTCTCGAGCTGGCGTGAAACATGCACGCGCAGCGCGTCCGAGAGGTCAATTTGCTTGCCAGAGACTGTAAGTTGCATCGCGACTATCCTTTGCGAAGCGATTGGTACCGGTTCGAATCTTGAACGGGTCAGCGCATGGGTTACCCCATCAATCCCTTATCCCGCCGGCGCTGCGCCGAACCAGGGATGCGCATCGCCTCGCGGTATTTGGCCACAGTTCGGCGGGCAATGTCTATGCCTTCCTTTTGTAATATTTTGGCCAGCGCCTCATCGGATAATACTGCACCCGGCGGCTCCCCCTCGATCAGCGCCGCAATCCGGTGCCGCACCGATGATGCGCTATGGCTCTCGCCATCCGCCCCACCCAACGATGCGGTGAAAAAGAACTTCATTTCGAAAATGCCGCGCGGCGTCGCCATCGATTTATTCGCCGTTACCCGACTGATCGTGCTTTCGTGCAGCTCCAGCGCCTCGGCAATATCGCGCAACGTCAACGGCCGTAACTGCGCAATGCCAGCGCGGAATAACCCTTCCTGCAATTGCACAATCGTGCTCGCCACGCGCAAAATCGTCTGCGCCCGCGCCTCCAGGGCCCGCACCAGAAAACTCGCCGCCTGCAAATTCTCACTCAAAAACTGCTTGGTTTCGCGTGCCGCCCCCACCGCCATCCTTGCATGAAAGCCGCGTCGAATTAGCACCCGCGGCATCGTCTCCGGGTTTAATTCCACGATATATGTCCCGTCCGGCCCAAGCCGGATAATCACATCCGGGATCAGTGCCCGCACCGGCTCTGACTCGAACCGCGCCCCCGGCTTTGGGTCTAGGCGCCGGATTTCCGCAATCATATCGCGCAAATCCGCCTCATCCACCCCGCAAATCGCAAGCAACGCCCGATAATCGCGCCGCGCCAACAGCTCCAAATGCCCGACCAGCGCCGCCATCGCCGGATCAAACCGGTTTTGCTCCATCAGTTGCACCGAGAGGCACTCCGCTAAATTCCGCGCAAACACGCCCGTTGGGTCAAAGCGCAGCATTTTGCACCGCACCACTTCGAGCGTCTCCAACGCAACGCCCAAGCTGGCCGCGATCGCCTCCGGCGGCTCTGCCAGCCAGCCACTCGGCTCCAATGCGGCAATCAACGCAAGCGCAATCCGCCAATCCGCCTGATCGCGAAAGGCAAGCCGCGCCTGCTGCTCGACATGTTCACGCAAACTCGCCGGACGCTCAGCAATCCAGCCAATCGCGTCCTCATCCTCCTCCTCAAACCGGTTCTGCCCGCCCGCCTGATCCGAGCCCAGCCCAGGATCATACACATTGGAAAAATCCGTATCTAACGGCACCGTCGGCACCAACACTGATTCCGCGTCGGCCGGAGGGGGGCCGACATCACGATCCACCCCGCTCGCCACCTCGCTTGGCGCCACCGAAGCTGGCCCCTCGCGCACCAGCAGCGGATTGCGCAGCATCTCTTCTTCTAAAAACTGCGCCGCCTCGACATTGGTGAATTGCAGCAACTGGATCGCCTGCCGCAATTGCGGCGTCATCACCAGGCTCTGCGACTGCCTGACATCAAGGCGGGGTCCGATCGACATGCCGCCACTATACTAAATTATTGCCTGGGCGCTAGGCTAAAACCCCAATTTGGCCCGATTATTGCTTCGCTTCAGTTTTCCATCACAAAACTCGATAGCGGCACCATCGATCGCGCGAATGAGGCCGATTTGCTACCAAACATCGGCATGTTCGGCGGCAAATACCAGGCGAGCCGATTATATGCCGTCGGGCGAAACCGCTCTTCCACGCCGGTCAGATCATCCGGCACCACATCGAGCACCAAGGTCGGCGTATAACCAGGCTTCAGCGCCAGCGCCACGCGAGGCTCAGCAATTTTCCAGCCCGTGCGAATATGAAACAGCAACGCGCTCGCCAAATGGGGCGGCAAGAATTCTGCATTCGGTGAGCCAACGAGAATGTCACTATTCTCCGAAAACGGAATATCGGCCACCGGCCGCTCCGCCAGCCCATCGAACCGCCATAAATTGTCCAAATCGCCAAAGCTCAGCACGTAGGAAGCCTCCGCCATCCCGGCCGAGGGGTTTGGTAACAGGGCAATCCCGGTCGCATGCTTGAAGCAAAGCGGCAGGGCATTTCCAATCGATTGCGCCTCGAACCGCGTATTCGGCGCCGGAATGGCCGCCCGAAAATACGGCATGAAGTCCGGCCCATCGGCAAACGGCACTTCACCCGCAGCCGGAAATACCACCGAAGCCCACCAAAGCCGCTGCCGAAACGCCAAATGCCAACCCGCATCCCGGGCCCCGAACGCCCGTTCGCCCAACAACCGCACGACTTCGGATGTCGCCGCCAAATCAAACATCCGCGCCCGATCAATCACAAAATGCCGCGTGGCGCCGTTCTCCATCATCATCACACCATCCCAGCGTCGGTCTCCAAAGGCCAATCCATCGCGGCAAGCCGTCGCGCACCAATCCGTTCCATCGCCAGCCCTAACACCACAACCAGCACCGCCAGCGGCAAAACCACCAATTGCAACCCATGAATAAAAATACCGAACTCAAGCGAGAACGTCCCTGCCGCAAAGCTTGCCACCTGAAAAAAGACCGAGATCCCTTTGCCGCCAAATTCACGCCAGAATAACGGGATCGCCGTCGCATAACTCAGCCCGAATAATAGCCCGGCAATCACTAAACCACCCAAAATTGACCACGCCCACTCCATCCGTGTCAGGAGCAACAGCATGGCCATGCCGACCAAGCCAGCACTCGTTGCCATCTGAGTAGCGTTACGACGATGGGCCCGAAACATGGCCCGCGCAAAGCCAAGCCGCCCGCCATAGCGTCCGCCCATAAACAACAAGGGCCACTCGCTCCGATTGAGCAGCCAGCGCCCCGATGCCATTAGTCCGAACACCAAGGATTGCGGCAAGACGCCGAGGAGAAAATGACGCTCGGTAGTGTCGCTGATCGAACCGAATAGGGCGTCGAAACCGAGCATTAAGCTGGTGAGCAGCATTTGCCCCATGAGCGATCCCAAGGGCCCTACTTGCATTTGCAAGGTCTCGGGAAGCGGATCGGTTTTCATGAATCTGGGCTGCCAGCGTATCAACTGCCCTACCGCCGCGAAAATCGCGCTCAGCACGCTGACCGGCGCTGCGCGGGTTGCGCGCCGATCCAGCGTCACCTCAAGCGCATCGGTCTGCAGGAGCGCCTGTGCTGGGAAATAGCGCAATCCCACTACGATTATTCCTATCGCGACAAGCAGTATCAACGCCACCATCAATTGCGGGGCAAATATCACGACAAGAAAAACGCGGGGCATATAGGCGAGCACCATGAAAGGCAATATTGCTAACCCGATCAGCGCACGGATCGGGCGAGATTGCCCGGTGGGCGCCGAGGTGCCCGCCGTGCCGCCAACCACCATCCCAATAGAGGCCAGCGCCAAACTCCCTAACACCGGCGCCCCGAGACCCCAGAATGGTGTTGCAAGAACAAGCAGCACCAACGCAAACATCAGCAAGATCGCCCCATATTCAGCAGCCAGGAACCCCGGCACAATGGCGGCAAGACCCGCGGTAATCTGGCGCCAATATTGCCTCGCATAACAGCCGGTGAGCATAAACGTCAGGAACCACCAGAACATGATGAAGGCTGATCTTTGATGAAACAGGGCGCGCACACCGTGCTCCTGCACTGTCACCAGCCCACCATGATAGCTCACCGCGCATCCCGCCAGAAACATCAACGCTGAGAACAGCAGCGGATTTTCGCGCACAAATACGGGGCGCCAATAATTACGCAACGCGACCCCAACCAAGCGCGGCTTCATCGGGTTATCTCCAAAAAGGCGGTCTCCAAATCCGGGTTGCGCACCGCCACTGGGCGGCCCAGTTGTGATTTTAACGCATCCATCATCGCATCGTCCCACCCATCGACCAACAACGCCTTGGTCGCCCGATCTTCCGCAAGCACGGCGACCCCCGCCGGTAGCGCCGACCGTTCAGCGTCAACCCAGCGCATCGCGGTGCGAAACCGGGCCATCGGCGTATCATGAACGATCACCCCTCGCCGCATGAAAATCGCCCGCGTTGCGATTTTTTCCAGATCCGACAAAATATGCGATGAAATCAGCGCGCTGCGCCCAGTATCCTGACAAAACCGGGCGATCAACGCAGTAAAATCAAGCCGCGCCTGCGGATCAAGGCTCGCCACCGGTTCATCCAACACCAGCAAATCCGGCTCATGGCGCATCGCCAGCAAAATCGCGAGCCGCTGCTTCTGCCCGCCGGAGAGCGCCTTAACCCGCGCCTTCATATCGAGCCCCGCCCAGTCCAATAACCATCGCGGCACCGCCCCCGGCGCTGACACATAAAATTTACTAAGATAATCAATCAGCTCACCTACCTTGAACCAGCTAAACCCGGTCATGGTTTGCGGCACAAACCCAACGCGCCCCCGCGCCGCGGCCGATAATTGCGCAGTCTCCTCGCCAAACAAACGCACCATGCCGTCACTCGGCAATAAAAACCCGAGTACGCAGCCAATGAGCGTTGTTTTCCCAGCACCATTCGGGCCGAGTAAACCAACAATTTCGCCAGCGCCAAGCGAAAACGACACACCAGCCAAAGCCGCTCGTGGTCCATAATTCTTTTTCAATTCAATAACGTCGATCAAATTCACCATTAAAAATGCTCCAAATCCCGGCCTCGTTACGCCACTAACCAAGCAGAATGATTGCTCGTGCGTCAACGCCTCACATCCTTGCGCGCAAATTTTTACCCCGCCGCACCCTTGAACCGCCGCGAGGTTCCTGCCACGAATCCTCCATGCAACCGCACCGCCTGTTCGCCCCGCCCGCAATCTCGTTCGAGTTTTTCCCCCCTAAAACCGAAGCCTTGGAAACCCAGCTCTGGTCCTGCATTCGCAGGCTCGAGCCACTCAAACCACGTTTCGTTTCCGTCACTTACGGTGCAGGCGGTTCCACCCAGGAACGCACCCACGCCACCATCACCCGCCTGCTCGCCGAAACGAGCCTGATCCCTGCGGCACATCTTACCTGTGTCGGCGCGTCGCGCGATGAGGTCGATGCTGTGGCACGCCGCTATTGGGCCGTCGGGGTGCGCCATATCGTCGCACTTCGCGGCGATCCGCCGAGCGGTGCTGCCTACCAGCCGCATCCGCATGGCTATGATTTCGCGGTTGATTTGGTCGCCGGGCTCAAGCGCATCGGCGATTTTGAAATCTCCGTCGCCGCCTACCCCGAAACCCACCCACAAGCCTCCAGCCCCGATGCCGATTTGGATAATCTGAAGCGCAAGCTCGATGCCGGGGCAGCCAACGCCATCACCCAGGTGTTTTTCGACACCCATAAATATCTCGATTTTCTCAATCGCGCCCGCGCCGCAGGCATCACCGCGCCGATCATCCCGGGTATTATGCCGGTGTCCAATTTCGCCCAAGCCCAGCGCATCGGCGCCATGGGGGGCACCAGCGTGCCCGCTTGGATGGCCGATATGTTCGACGGGCTCGATGACGAGCCCGACACACGGCAATTGGTGGCCGCCAGCATCGCCGCCGAACAGGTCCGCACCTTGCAAGCAAACGGCGTCACTGAATTCCATTTCTACACGCTCAACCGCGCAGACCTGACCTATGCCATCGCCCGCATTCTCGGCGTGAAACCGCACGCGTGAGCGATTATCTCACCCGCCTCAATACGGCCCAGCGCGAGGCGGTGGAGGCCATCGATGGCCCGGTGCTGGTGCTCGCCGGGGCTGGCACCGGCAAAACCCGGGTGCTCACCACGCGCTTTGCCCATATCCTGCTCTCGCGCCGCGCCTTCCCGAACCAAATTCTCGCGGTCACCTTCACCAACAAAGCCGCCCGCGAAATGCGCGAACGCGTCGCCGCCCTGCTCGATCAGCCGGCCGAAGGCCTCTGGCTCGGCACCTTTCACGCGCTCGCGGCCCGCATGCTGCGCCGCTACGCCGAGCGGGTCGATCGCACCGCGAATTTTTCCATCCTCGATCCTGACGATCAGTTGCGCACTCTCAAACAGGTGATGGAGGCCCAACGCATCGATGTGAAGCGCTTTACCCCACAATCGCTCATGAGCGTCATCCAGCGCTGGAAAGATCGTGGATTGCTGCCCGATGATGTGCCCGCCGAGCAGGATCAGGAATTCGGCATTCATGCCGCCCGCAGCCTCTATGCGCTCTATCAAGACCGATTGCGCGCCCTGAATGCCATGGATTTTGGCGACCTGTTGCTCTTATCGATGGATTTGCTGAAGCGCGACCCCGAGGTTTTGGCGCATTACCATCGGCGCTTTCGCTATATTTTGGTCGATGAATATCAGGACACCAATTTGGTCCAATATTATTGGCTGCGGCTGTTAGCTCAGGCGGAGAAAAATATTTGCTGCGTTGGCGATGATGACCAAAGTATTTACTCGTGGCGTGGCGCTGAAATTGAAAATATTCTCCGCTTCGAGCATGATTTTCCCGGCGCCAAAATCATCCGGCTAGAGGCCAATTACCGCTCCAGCGCGCCCATTTTGGCCGCCGCCTCCGGCCTGATCGCCCATAATGAAGGGCGCCTTGGCAAAACCCTCTATCCGGGGCGAGCAGATGCGGCGGGCGAGCCGGTCGAGGTGCACGGATTTTGGGATTCCGACGAAGAATCCCGCGCCGTGGCCCAACGGATCGAATCGCTCCGCCAGTCCGGCCATCGCCTCGCCGAATGCGCGGTCTTGGTGCGCGCCGGGTTCCAAACCCGAGCGTTCGAAGAGCGTTTTATCGCGATCGGCGTGCCCTACCGGATCATCGGGGGCTTGCGCTTTTACGAGCGCGCCGAAATCCGCGACGCCATCGCCTATTTGCGGGTGTTGGTGCGCCCTGCGGATGATTTGGCCTTCGAGCGCATCATCAACGTGCCCAAGCGCGGCCTGGGTGATACCGCCTTGCGCACCCTGCATGAGCGCGCCCGGGCCGATCAAGTGCCGCTCTTTGCCGCCGCTCAGCGGATCGATGCGGACGCAACCCTGCGTGGTAAAGCGCGTGAGGGTTTGCGCGGGCTGTTGGCCGGCTTTGAGCGCTGGCGCAGCGCCCTCCCGCGCGAGGGGCATGTGAACAGTCTCGCCCATCTGCTCGATGATAGCGGCTATACCGCGATGTGGCAGGAGCAAAAAACCCCCGACGCCCCAGGACGCTTGGAGAACCTCAAAGAACTCGTCCGCGCTTTGGCCGATTTCGACACGATCGAAGGCTTTCTCGATCACGTCTCGCTGGTCATGGATAACGATGACGCGCCGGATGATGATAAGGTGTTCCTGATGACGCTGCATGCCGCGAAGGGATTGGAATTCGACACGGTGTTTCTCCCCGGCTGGGAGGAGGGCGTATTTCCCAATCAGCGCGCGCTCGATGAAGGTGGCACCAAATCGCTCGAAGAAGAGCGGCGATTGGCCTATGTCGGCATCACCCGCGCCCGCCACCGGGCCATTATTTCGCATTGCGCCAACCGGCGGATTTTTGCCAATTGGCAAACCAGTATTCCCTCGCGCTTCATCGAGGAATTGCCCGCTGAGACGATCACAATGACCGGCTCAGCGGCGCTGGAGCGCTCGCGCCCAGCCCAGCCGGTTTTTCACACCGCCCGCCCGGTGTTGGCACTCCGCCCGGATGATTGGTCAACTGCCGCACGGCCTGCACGAGCGACGCGGATTGCCGTGGGTAGCCGGGTGTTTCATCAAAAATTCGGCTATGGCACCGTGCGCGATGCCGAGGAGGATCGGCTGGATATCGAGTTTGACCAAGCGGGAGAAAAACGCGTGCTGGATCGTTTCGTGGAGCCGGTATGATGGTGCGCGTGGAATTGCTGGATCGGGTGGTCGCAACCGTCTCGCCCGATGCGTTGGAGGCCTACGAATCAGCCATCGCCGCGCATTGTCTGGCGGTAAGTTTTACTCTCGATGAAGCGCGTAATATCTGGGTCATCGAAGGCTATGCCGAGCCAGGCACGCTCACCGGCCTGGACAATAGTTTGCTGATTGCCGAGGCGATCACCGGGGTCGCCGCGCAAATCCAGCGTGATCAGGTGCCCGCTGGCGGCTGGCTCGCCCGCTCCTATGCCGGGTTTCCCGAGCAACAAATTGGCGCCCGCTTCGCCATTCGCGGCAGCCATATCAACGAGCCCCCGGCGCCTGGGCGCATCACCATCACCCTTGATGCCGGGCTCGCTTTTGGCTCTGGCGAACATCAATCAACCCGTGGCTGCCTGCTCGCGCTCGAACAACGCTATCGTCGGCGTCGGCCACTGCGCATGCTCGATTTGGGCACCGGCTCAGGCGTGCTCGCCATCGCCTGCGCCAAACTCTGGCATCAGCGCCTGTTGGCCACCGATATCGATGCCCGCTCCGTGCGGGTCGCGCGCGAAAACGCCCAGCGCAATGGCGTCGGGGCGTCGATCATGGCGATCAAAGCCGATGGCTGGCAAAGTGCAACGCTCAAGCGCGCTGCTCCGTTTGACCTAATTTTGGCGAATATTCTGGCCCGCCCGTTGGCGGCGATGGCCGGCACGCTGGCCGCCAATTTAGCACCGGGCGGCACGGCTATCCTGGCCGGCTTGCTCACCGTGCAGGAACGCTGGGTGCTTACCGCCCATCGGCGCCACGGCCTAATGTTGCAATCACGTATCCGATCCGGCGCGTGGAGCAGCCTTGTGCTCCGCAAACCGGATCGGCGGCCCGTGATCAGCCGATAATGTTACAGGCGGCGACCGAAATCGTCGCTAGCGACGCCCGGGATATCGCCACGGGTCAAGCCAATATCGGCCAGTTCGCGGTCGTTCAACTGGCTCAATTCCAGCATCACGCTGCGGCGAGCCCGAAATTGAGCCAGCAAATTGCGGCCGCGCTCAAACAAATTGGCCGCTTGATGGGCGTTTTCGCGAAACGCCGCAGCAATCGCTTCGTCTTGCGTCGCAACGGCGCTGGTGATGGCGGCACCGACGTCACGGCGCCGGTTGTTCAGGGTGGTCGACATAGGAAACCTCGTTTGGGGAGCTGTTTGACCGATCAAGTTTGATCGGCTTGTGTTATGGACTTGAAGATAGCGTGTTGTGGGCACGACAGTAGCCGGATTCTTTCGCGCCCAGCCATGTGTTAAACGCATAGAATGAGGTAAAGTGCATGCGCTCAGATCATGTCAAGGAAATTCGCCATTGGCTGCACGAACGCGGTTTGGCGGGCTTCATCCAGCCGCGCAATGACGAGTTTTTGGGCGAATATGTGCCGGAATCAGAAGCCCGATTGGCTTGGCTGACCGGCTTCACCGGCAGCGCCGGTCTCGCCATCGTGCTCGCCGACCAAGCAGCGGTGTTTTCTGATGGCCGCTACACCATTCAATTGGCCGAGCAGACCGATCCGGCGATTTGGCAGCGTTTGCACATGATCGAAACCAAACCGGAAGCCTGGCTCGCCGCCCAAGTGCCGCAAGGGGCGCGCATCGGCTACGATCCGTGGCTGATGAGCGCCAATGCGGTCGCCGCCTTCAGCGACGCCGGGGTGGTGATGGTGCCGAGCGACAACCCGATCGATGCATTCTGGCAAAACCGCCCGGCCCCGCCGCTGGCCAAAGCGCAGCCGCATCCAATCCAGTATGCGGGCGAATCCGCCGCCGAAAAACGCACCCGCATCGCCGCCACCATCGCCGCAGGCGGCGCCGATGCCGCCCTGCTGACCGATCCGCACGCGGTGGCCTGGCTGCTGAATTTACGCGGCGGTGATTTGCCGCATACGCCGCTGGCCTTGGCAACCGCCTTGCTCCGGCGCGATGGCAGCGTGCTGCTTTTCATCGAGCCGGAAAAGATCGATGCGGAAGTCGCTGCCCATCTGGGTGCGGCGGTGGCGGTGGTGCCGCGCAACGCCATGGCGCAGGCGCTCGGCACCTTACGGGGTAAACGCGTCGTGCTCGATCCGGCAACCGCGCCCATCCGCTACACCCAAATGCTCGGCGATATGGGCGCCATTACCGTGTCCGGCGATGATCCCTGCGTGCTCCCCCGCGCCCTGAAAAACCCAGTCGAGCAAGATGGCGCTCGGGCCGCCCATCGGCGCGATGCGCTGGCAATGACGCGCTTCATCGCGTGGTTCACCCGCGAAGCGCCGCGTGGCGATCTCGATGAATTATCGGCTGCGGCGAAATTACGGGAGTTTCGCGCACAGGCACCAGAATTTCGCGCCGAGAGTTTCTCGCCCATCTCCGGCGCCGGCGAACATGGCGCGGTGATCCATTATAGCGCTACGCCCGCCAGCAATCGGCCGATCAAGCCCAACGAGCTCTATTTGATCGATAGCGGCGGCCAATATCCGGATGGCACGACCGACATCACCCGCACCCTCTGGACCGGGCCGGACGCGCCGCCAGCGGAAATTATCGAGCGTTACACCCGGGTTCTAGCCGGGCATATCGCGCTCGCCCGCGCTATTTTCCCCGAAGGCACCACCGGGCCGCAGCTCGATGCCCTGGCGCGCGCGCGCCTTTGGGAGGTCGGGCTGGATTTCGATCATGGCACCGGCCACGGCGTCGGCTCGTTTCTCTCGGTGCATGAAGGCCCTGCCGGCATCAGCCGCGCCGGCAAGCCGGTGCCGTTGCAACCCGGCATGATCCTCTCCGATGAGCCGGGCTTTTATCAGGAAGGCGCGTATGGAATTCGCATCGAGAATTTGCTGCTGGTCCGGCGTTGCGACAAATTTTCCACCCCGCGCCGGTTCCTCAATTTCGAAACCCTCACTTTGGTTCCTTATGATGATCGGCTGATCGATGTTTCGCTGCTGGATCGGCCGTCGCAGGCGTGGCTGGCCGATTATCAGGCGCAGGTGCGGGCCTTGATCGGCTAGCGTCCTGCCCCTGAAATTCATGAGATGAATTTCAGGGGCAGGACACTAAATCATTGAATTTTGTGGTGTCCGCTCTGATTCCGAAATCCAACGGATTTCAGCATTGGGACACTAGCGCAACATCCATTCGCGTGTCGCTCTCGGCACCCGCCGCGCCGCCCTGCGGATTGGCAAGCGCGCTGCATTGCGGCAACATCAGGCTATGCGATTATTCGTCGCCTTGGACTTACCGTGGGAGCTCAAGCAGGCGCTGGCGTCGCTCGCGATCAATTTGAGCGGTGCGCGCTGGGTGCCCGCCCAAAACATGCATCTCACGCTCCGCTTCATCGGCGAAGCCAACCGGTTGCAAGCCGAAGAGATCGATCACGCTTTGGGCGCCGTGCGTGCCCGCAGCTTTGAACTCACACTCGCCGGTGCGGGTTGGTTCGAAAAAGCCGGGCGTGCCAATACGCTCTATATCGGCGTGGCGCGCAACGAGGCGCTGTTGCATGTGCAAACAAAAATCGAAACCGCCCTCCGCCGGGCGGGTTTCAGTGCTGAGCGACGACGGTTTTTTCCGCACGTGACGCTGGCGCGCATGGATCAGCCGGTCACCCCGCGCGTCGTGGAATTCGTGCAGGCCCGTAACCTCTATCGGTCGCCACCGATTTTGATCGAGCATGTCACCTTGTTCAGCTCGCATTTGGGCGGCGACGTGCCCGATTATACCGCCGAAATGGATTACGCGCTGGCCCCCCCGGCCTCGTCCTGAGCCGCTCCAATCACTCGCGAATGGCCGCGAAACTGCGCAATGGTCCGGCGCACGCCTTGCGCCTCAGCCGTCACCACCACGTCATACATCCCGTTGCGGCCAAATCGTTCAAGTTCGGTGGCACGGGCCTCCAGCACATCGCCCATGCGGGCGGGCGCCAAATAAGTAATGGCGCAATGCGCTGCCACCGCATCAGCGCCGTGGGAATTGCAGGCAAACGCAAAGGCGCTATCGGCCAGCGCGAAAATAAACCCGCCATGACAGGTGCCATGGCCGTTCACCATCGCGCCAGTTATCGTCATGCACAGCGTCGCCGCCCCCGGCGCAATGGCCTGCACCCTCATCCCCAGGCCGATGGTCGCCGCGTCCGCCGCAAGCATCCGGGCCGCTCGGGCCTCGGCCCGTTGCTGCGCTGCAATAATTAGAGTTTCATGCATATATCAATCCTTATGCAAATAGGTTGACGCAGCCCCTTGCCGTTTACGTAGCTTGTGGCATTATTGTGCTGGGGCCAAACAAGACCCTGCGCGACGCGCGCACAGTATTAAGGGGAGATAAAAATGTCCAAACCCAACATCAAACGGGGTGCGGGTATCGCACTTGCAGCGATTTTGGCGGCTGGGGTTTCCACGGTAGCCGTTCAGGCCGCCCAGAAACCCATCGTCATCGGCGTCACCGCCGAAATGGCAACCATTCCCGGCAAGGCCATCGCCAATGGCGCGACGCTGGCCGTTCAGCAAATCAACGCGGCGGGCGGCATCAATGGCCGGCCGATCAAATTGATCATCGAAGACAACCATATTTCCACCACCGATGCGATCCGCTCATTCCAGCGCATGACCCGCCAGGATCACGCGGTCGCGATCCTGGGTGCTTTCACCAGCGAGGTCGCGCTGGCGGTGGAACCGTGGTCGGCCCGCCTGCATGAGCCATTCCTGATCACCGGCGCCGCGTCCAACAAGCTCGCCGAATATGTCCATGCTGATTACGCACAGCGCAAATATATTTTCCATGCCTATCTGCCCGCAGCCTATCTGGCGCAAGCGGTTTGCGATTCCACCAAGGATTTGCTGGTCCCGATGCATATGACCACCGCCGTGGTGCTGAGCGAGGATGCAGCATGGACCAAGCCGCTCGATGCCGGATATGATAATTGCTTGCCCAAAGTCGGCGTCAAAGTATTGGGCAATATCCGCTTTGACCCCAACACCACCGACTTCACCCCGATTTATCAAAAAATCGAGGCGATGCATCCGTCCATGATCATGGCAGGCTGGGCGCATGTCGGTGTGCAACCCACCGTTCAATGGGCCGAACAAAAAGTGCCGGTGGCCTTGGTCGGCATCAACGCGCAAGCGGGCTCCTCGCTGTTCTGGAAAGCCACCAACGGCGCAACCGAGGGTGTGCTCACCGGCAACACCTCGGCCCCCGGTGTCGCAATCACCCCGAAAACGATCCCGTTCACCGACGCCTATAACAAAGCATTCGGCTCGGACCCGGCCTATTCGGCCTACTCGACCTATGATGCGATGTATGCACTCGCGGCTGCGATCAAGCGGGAAAAATCAACCAAGCCAAACGCCATCGTGGCCGGGTTGGAAAAAACCGACATGGTCGGCACGCAAGGGCGGCTGGAATTCCAAGGCAAGTCCGCCAAATTCACCCATGCGCTGCGCTATGGCCCTGGATTTATCACCGGCGTTGCAATTCAGTGGCAAAACGGCGTGCAAAAATGCGTATGGCCGTTGAAATTAGCCAATGCGAAGGTGGTGTTCCCCTCCTTCGTAACCGCATCGAAATAATCACTTGCTTGTGTCGGCCGGGCGTTTGCGCGCCCGGCCGAATTTCTTTAACGTTCCGTTAGGAGCGAAAATTTTTGCAGGCGCTACAGATTCTTATCGATGGTTTCGCGATCAGCACACTCTATGCTTTGGGCGCCCTCGGCTTCACCTTGATTTTTGGGGTGTCCGGTGTACTCAATCTTGCCCATGGCGGGTTGCTGGTCGTCTCCGCCATGGTCGCTTGGTATGTCGGCACGGCACTCGGCGCCGACGCTTGGGTGAGTGCGGCTGCGGGCATTGCGGCCGGTCTCGCGGTAACTTTGGTCACCTATGGCGCGGTGGTGCGTCCGGTGCAGCGCTCGCGGGCAATTCCCGGCGCCGAGCGCGAACTCTTCGTGCTTACCGCAACCTTGCTCTGGGGCGTTATGCTGCAAGAGTTGCTCGATTACTGGTTTTCCGACACGCCAGTAGCGGTCAAGCCCTTGCTCTCCGGCACGGTAAACTTCCTCGGCGTGCGCACGCCGATCAATGAATTTCTCACCGCCGCCATCGCTTGGGCGGTGATGGGTCTGCTCTGGCTGTTGGTCAATCGCACTGATATTGGCAAAAGGCTCCGCGCTACCGCCATTAATCCGCGCGCCCTCACACTCCTTGGCTTTGATCTCGAGCGTATCTATCTGGTCGCTTGGCTCATTTATGGCCTGCTCGCCGGCATTGCCGGGGTGCTCATCGGCAGCTTCCTGGGTTCGGGCTCAAGCTACATCGCCGGCCTTACCGGCAGTGCCTTCACCATCGTGGTGCTCGGCGGCCTCGGGTCGGTTTCAGGCACCTTAATTGCTGCCTATATCGTCGGCTATATTGAAACATTAACAGCCTATCTCGTGTCTCCGGCGTTGCGCGAAGTGCCCGCTTTATTGTTGCTGATCGCGGTGATGTATGTCCGCCCGCAGGGCTTGTTGGGTAAACGCTGATGCAGGCGTTCCGAACCCAAAACATCCTGCTCCTCGCGGCGGTTCTGGCAATCCTGGTGATCTTACCGTTCGGTGCCGGAAGCTATGTGCTGGGCGTGCTCACCACCGCGTTTTATTTCGCCGTCTTCGCCATGTCGTGGGATTTGCTGTTTGGCTATGCCGGTGAGGTTAATTTCGGGCCAACCTTCCTCATCGGCTTGGGGGCTTATGGCGCGGGTATTGGCAATGCATTGCTCGGCATGCCCTTGCCAGTCGCGGTCCTGTTCGGCACAGCGTCCGCCGTCATTGGCGGGGTCGCGCTCGCGATACCCGCCCTGAAACTCAGCGGCCCGTATCTCGGCTTGATCACCCTGGTCGCCGTTTTGCTCCTGCAACAAGCGATCGTCATTTTTGCGGGCGTTTCCGGCGGCGAAATCGGCTTGTCCGTGCCGTCCGTGCTCTCGATTAGCAGCAAAATCAATTACGCCTATGCGCTGGTCTTCATGGTGGTCAGCGGGGCAATTCTGCTCACCATCGCCCGCTCCTCGCTGGGCATGATTTTGCAGGCTGCTGGGCAAGACCGCGTCGCCGCCGCGTCGTTGGGGTTCGACGTCACCCGGCATAAAATTTTGGCCTTCGCCGTATCAGCCTTTTTCTCCGGCCTCGCCGGTGCGTTGTTAGTGTTTTATCTCGGCACTGCCTCGGTCAATGCGGTGGTCGATTTAGCCATCGGCATCCGGGTCATCATCGCGGCTGTCATGGGGGGGCGGCGCACCATCATCGGCGGAGCCATCGGCGCGATCTTCTTGATTGTTGCCGCCGAAATCCTCCGCCCCCTTGGACAACTTTCCTCGTTCGTGGTCGCCGTCTTGGCGCTGGGCGTGATTATGTTTTTCCCCGATGGTTTGCTGGGCATGATTGCCGCGCGGCGGCGTTCATGAGGGAAGCCACACCACGGTTGGTGGTCGAAGGGCTGTCCAAGCGGTTTGGCGGGCTCGTGGCGGTCAAATCGCTCGATTTTTCACTCTATGGCGGCGAAATTCTCGGGCTAATCGGGCCTAACGGCTCGGGCAAATCCACCGCCATGCAAATGGTCATGGGCGTGGTCAAACCCACCGCCGGACGCATTCTGCTCGATGGGGTTGATTTGGCCGGACGACCCACGCACCGGATCGCCCGCGCCGGAATCGGCCTGGTGTTCCAACATGCACGGCCGCTCCGCCTGCAAACCGTCCTCCAAAATATTCTGCTCGGTCTTTTGCCCGATAGTCTCACCCATCTGCGCCCGCCTCCCGGTGCGCTAGATCGGGCGCGCGAAATCGCAGCCTTGTGCGGCCTCGACAAAGTGTTAGACCGCACGCCCGCGAGCCTGCCGTTTGCGGATTTGCGCCGCATGGAAATGGCCAAGGTGATGGCGCGTGATCCGCGCGTGGTCCTGGTCGATGAACCCTTCGCTGGCCTCGCGCGCGATGAGGTTGAAGATTTCGCCAATCTGATCAAGGCGTTTCGCGATCAAGGTCGAGCCGTGATGCTGGTGGACCACAATGTGAAAAGCATTGCAGCCCTCGCGGACCGCGTGTCGGCCCTCTATCTCGGTGAAAAAATTGCGGAAGGCACGCCGGACCACGTCATGCGCGATGAAACCGTCCGCCGCGTCTATATCGGCGGCACCATCGAAACCCATGAACGCCCGGAAGCCGAGATCAACGCCCATCAAATCCTGCTCGATGTCGCCGGGTTGAGCGTGTTCTACGGCAAAGCGCAAGCGCTCGATGACGTGTCGATCCGGGTGCATCAAGGCGAATTCGTCTCGGTCGTCGGCCTCAACGGCGCCGGCAAAACGTCCCTGTTCAACGCCATGTCCGGCCTAATCCCGTACCAAGGCACCATCAGCTGGGACGGTGAAATGCGCCGTAAACACGACCCCGCCGCCATCGCCCGCGCCGGGCTGGTGCAATGCGCCGAAACGCGCGAATTGCTTGGCACCATGAGTGTTGCAGATAATCTCGATCTGGCGGCACAACGCCTCGCTCCGGCCGAGCAAAAATCGCGGCAAGATTGGCTGTTTGGGTTATTCCCGATTCTCCAATCGCGGCGCGAGCAACAGGCACGCACCCTCTCGGGCGGCGAGCAGCAAATGCTGGCCATCGCCCGGGCGCTGATGATGAAGCCGCGCTTGCTCATCCTCGATGAGCCAACATTGGGCTTGGCGCCAGTGATTTTGGCTCAATTGTCCGATGCGTTGCGGGTGCTGCGCGAAACAACCGATATCACGCTGCTCTTGGGTGAGCAGAATATAACCTTTGCACTGCCCCACGCCGATCGCGTTTATTTGATCGAGCACGGACGATTGGTTTGGCAAGGCACACCGGCCCGATTCGCCGATGAAGCAGGAAAAAACTACCTATGATCAGGTTGGTCTGTGTCGTTGAAGCAACGCCAATGTCTGAATTTTGCGTCTCGGTGCGAGATACTGCACGTTCATGCTTGAACGTTATGATAACTCGTGTAATCGTTGGTTCATAAATAAAATCCCAGGGGAGATTGATTGATGTCGAAAAATACCAAGTCCAAACGTTCTTTTGTCGCCCGTCTCGCCCTTGCCGTTGGTGCCGGTCTCGCCTGTTTCGGCCTTGCGGGCGTCGCTCAAGCCGGTGCACCGCTGCCGTTCGACTTCCCGACGCCGCCGCCCAACATCACCGTGGCGCAGTTCTACAATCAATTCTCAAGTGGTAGCAGTCTCTACACGGCGAATGGCACGGAAGTCGGCAATACCCATGTCGCGACCGACGTGCCGATCATTCGCTTGGTCCACACGTTCTCGCCCATTGATGGGATGATTCCCGGCGTGCAGGTGATCGCGCCCTACGTGGCGTTTCTGGGCAATACCGAGGTTGGTGGCAATTCACTCACCCGCAATAGCGGCTTTGCCGAGCCGTTGCTCTCCGGTTTCTTAAAAGTCTATAACGATCCGGCTGATGACCAAGTTGTTACGCTCGCTTACTTCTTCAGTCCGCCGACAGGCGCGTATAATCCGAACTACACGCTGAATGCAGGCACCAATAACTACGTGAACAACTTCGAAGTCCTGTATAGCCATATCATCACCGGCACGCCGAAAACGCCGCACTTGGATTTTGATATTGCGCTGGATTCCTACATCTACAGCAACAATAATAACTTCACCTCGGGTGTCTTCCACGGCGCCGAACATACCCAACCGGCTGAGCAGATCCTGGCTTATCTGCCTTACTACTTCCATCCGCAAACCGGTGCTTATGTCGGTCTGTCGTTTGAGCAGACCTTCGGTGGCAAGCAATATCTAACCGGCAATGTCACACTACCAAGCGGGTTCAGCTTCCCCGATAAAATCGACACCGGTAACCGCAACAATCTCACCCAAGTCGGCATCGTCGCGGGCTCCTTCGTATCACCCACCGTCGCGCTACAAACCGAATTGGCCACTGACGTTCGCACACGCGGTGGCGTGAAGAACGATGTGTTCTTCCTCGTGCAAGTCGCCAAGGTTTTCTAATTTTTCGCGCCGATCAGCCGGCGGCCCCAGCCAGGGCCGCCGGACTTTTCTTCTGCAAGCGAGTGAATAAAAAATCGCATAACAATCACATCAAGGGGTTCGTCCATGGCGTTTTCACCCATGCAACGCAGTCTCGTGCATTATCCCGATCAGGGACCGCGTAAACTTTATCTGCTTTTGGTCGTTCTCATCACCATTGCGCTTTATTACGCGCTCTATGCGGGTGGTGGTGTCGCGCCGTTGCTGCTGGCAGGGCTAAAACTCCCCTTTAGTGATTTCGTCTATATTCTGGCGTTCGGCAATCTAATCGGTGCCTTCGCCTCGTTGCTCGCGGGGCTGGCTGATCGGTTCGGGCGCGCCAACCTCGTCGTCTATGGCCTCTTGGTCGTCGGTCTGCTGATCGCCTTCGTTATGCCCAACGTCACGACGGCCCGCGAATGGGGGATCACCTTCTTCGTAGTGTCCTTTGTCGAGGGCATCATTCTGGTCGCCACCCCGGCCTTAATTCGTGATTTTTCGCCGCAAGTCGGTCGCGCTACCGCCATGGGATTCTGGACCATCGGCCCCGTGCTCGGCAGCCTCACAGTGAGCGTCGTCACCACCCTGACCTTGCCCATTTTCAAAATCTGGCAGAGCGCCTATGAGATTTGCGGCTATGCGGTCCTCGCCGTGTTCGTGCTCGCCTTTCTGTTCCTCAAGGAGCTCGCCCCATCGCTGCGCGATCAGATGATGGTTAATATGCGTGATCGAACCTTGATCGAACTTAAAGCCAAAGGGCTCGATATCGAAGCGAGCTTGCGCAATCCCTGGAGCCAAATGCTCCATGTCGATATTCTGGCCTCCGCTTTCGGCGTGTCGGTGATGCTGCTATTTTACTATACAGCCGTCGCGTTCGGGTTGATTTATTTCGTCACCGTGTTCGGCTATTCAGTCCAGCAAGCCAATATCCTCGCGAATTGGAACTGGGGCACCAATGCCGTAGCCCTCATCATCGCTGGCATCCTGTCGGATAAATTGCGCGTGCGCAAACCGTTCATGATTTTCGGCGGCATCGGTGGCCTCGTGTTAAACTTCTTTTTCCTCCGCCTTGCGGGCACCCACGCGCCATTCTCCGTGCTAACAATGCTGGTCGCTGCCCAATCCTTCTTCATCGGCTTCGCCTACGTCACCTGGATGGCGAGCTTCACCGAAACGGTCGAAGCGCGCAATCCCGCCCTAACCGCCACCGGTCTGGCTATCTGGGGCTGGATGTTGCGCGTGGTCGTCACTGTGTGTTTCCTCGGCTTCCCGCTGGTGGTCCGCTCGGTCAACACCTTGCTTGCGGCACCTTATGTCATTGCCGCCTATAAGCATGCGCTGTCCGCCCATGTGGCACCGCCGCCGCAATTGCTCGCAGCCCTCGGCGCCATCAAGGCCGCCGCCGCCGCCGCGCCGATCCAGTGGAAGCACTGGTATTTGATCTGCGAAGGCGGCATCGTGGTGTTTTTGCTCACCGTCTTCCTGATGCGCGGACGGTGGAGTCCGGCGGCAGCCTTGGCGGACGAGCAGGCGCATGACGCCATGGTGCGTCAGGAGCTCGCCCAGCTGCAAGCGGGTCAGGCCGCAGAATAACTGATGGATCAGCCAGTAAACACGATCACCCTCGCCGATTTGCGCGCGAAGGTTGGGCAAGAACTCGGCGCCTCTTCATGGCTGACGGTCGATCAATCAATGATCGACCGGTTCGCTGGCGTCACCCAGGATCGGCAATTCATTCATATCGATCCGGCGCGTGCTGCCGCAACGCCGTTTGGCGGCACGATCGCCCACGGATTCTTAACCCTCTCACTGCTCAGCCATTTCGCCCAGCAGGTTTTGCCTCGCTTGGAAGGCCTCGTCATGAGCATCAATTACGGGTTTGATCGCGTGCGTTTCGTGGCACCGGTGCGCTCAGGGGCTCGTATTCGCGGCGTATTCAAGCTGGAACAGCTGGAGGTTCAAGCCTCAGGCCGGTTGCAAATGCGCCAGGATGTCACGGTAGAAATTGACGGTGAAACCAAACCTGCCATCAGCGCTACTTGGCTTTCATTGCTGGTGCCAGGGCCGGGCACGCTGTAGTTCAATATAGCTTTAGGTTGGGTCACCCGGCCCGACCTAAAGTTATGAAATTTATCGAAAAAAAACTTAGAGCGCGTCGTTGTAAAACGATCGCGCTCTAACGCCGGTTTTCACAACCGCGTTCACCCAAAAGAACGCCGCCGGGTTTGACCGCCCGGCGGCTTTTTAATCTGCAAAATTACTCGCCCATGCCTTCGGGCATCGCCTTACGCAGCAGCTCCAAATTCTGCTCAACCAACGGCTTGGTCTGGATCGCGACCTGCTTGAACTGCGGCGCGGTGCCGTTGCGGGCTTCGTCCTGGAACACCGCGAGCGCGCTTTCATGGCTCGAAATTTCGTCACGCAGGAACGCCACCGACAGGTTCGGCGACGGGTGATAGGACAACGCGACCAGTTGCGATTTCAGCTCGAGCGGCAAAGCGCTCGGCAAGGTCACACCGTTCGCCTTTGCCTGCTCCTGAATCTGGGGCGCATAGGTTGCCGCATCGGCGCAAATCTTGTTGGCAACCGGCACAACTGTGGGGGTCAAACCACCTTTCTGCACATAGGCGCACGCCGCCAAGTCAAAATGGACCAGCTGATAGGCCGTCGTGATGAAGGCCAAATCTTGCGGTGAAACATTGCTGGTCGCAGGCGCCTGCGCCATTGTTGAGCAACCAGCCAGAGCGAGAATACCGGCAAAAGCGCCATAGCGAGTCAATTTAATCATGTTGGTGGATCTCCCCTTCGTCGATTTTGATTTAAGCGAAGTAACCGAAACACTGTGGCAAATTCAGTGGCCCCCGTGAAGAGATAAATCATCGCCATCGGCAGAATAGTGCTTGCACGTGACAAGCAAGCCACGAATCGACGCAAATGGCGACCCCGGCGTGACTCGAACACGCAACAACCTGCTTAGAAGGCAGGTGCTCTATCCGGTTGAGCTACGGGGCCCGCCGAGGAATATGCCGCAAAACGCGCTGGCAGACCAGACCGATGCTGCACCGCACAGTTTTTCTTGACTTCCGCACCCCCCGCCCGCCATCCTGCCATCGGCACCTCAGATGGATAATCGCGTGACCCAGCAGATCAAACGGCTTCTCGTCGCTAACCGCTCTGAAATCGCCATCAGGGTGTTCCGCGCCGCCTCCGAACTCGGTATCGCCACCATCGCAGTCTACGCCGAAGAAGATAAATTGTCGCTGCACCGCTTCAAATCCGATGAAGCCTACCTGATCGGTCGGCAACCCGGCCAAAAGCCGCTCGGCCCCATCGAAGCCTATTTGTCGATCAACGAGATCCTGAGGGTCGCCCGCGAAGCCGGTGCGGACGCGATTCATCCAGGCTATGGTTTCCTATCGGAGAATCCTGACTTCGCCGAAGCCTGCGCCGCTGCCGGGATTATTTTCATTGGCCCGCAGCCCGACACCATGCGGCGTCTCGGCAATAAGGTGGCGGCCCGCAATCTAGCAGTATCGGTTAATGTGCCGGTCATGCCGGCCAGCGCGCCGCTTGGCGATGATCCTGCCGAAAACCAGCGCATCGCCGCTGAAATCGGCTACCCGGTGATGCTCAAAGCCTCCTGGGGCGGCGGTGGACGTGGTATGCGCCCGATCGAGCAAGCCGACAGCCTGCTCGATGAAATCGCATCCGCCCGGCGTGAAGCCCTCGCGGCCTTCGGCAATGATGAGGTCTATCTCGAAAAACTGGTGCGCCGCGCTCAGCATATCGAGGTGCAATTGCTCGGCGATGCCCATGGCAATCTCGTGCATCTCTATGAGCGCGATTGCTCAATCCAGCGCCGCCATCAAAAAATTGTTGAGCGTGCCCCAGCGCCCTTCATTAACCCAGCAACCCGCGCCGCCTTGTGCGAGGCGGCTTTGCGCATCGGCCACGCCACCGCCTATCAAAACGCGGGCACGGTCGAATTCCTGCTCGATGAGGCAACCGGCGATTTCTATTTCATCGAGGTCAATCCGCGGATTCAAGTTGAACATACCGTAACCGAAATGGTCACCGGCATCGATATCGTCAAAGCCCAAATCCGCATCGCGGCGGGTGGCGCCATCGGCGATCTCGCGGCCACCGGCGTCCCGGCGCAAGCCGCCATCCGCCTTGATGGCCATGCCTTGCAATGTCGGATCACCACCGAAAACCCGGAGAATAATTTCATCCCCGATTATGGGCGCATCTCAGCCTATCGCGGCGCCTTCGGCTTTGGCATCCGTCTCGATGGCGGCACCGCCTATTCCGGCGCGGTGGTCACCCGGTTTTATGACGCGTTGTTGGAAAAAGTCACTGCCTGGGCGCCAACACCGCAGGAAACCATCGCGCGCATGGTGCGCGCCTTGCGCGAATATCGGATTCGCGGCGTGACCACCAATCTCGCCTTTCTCGAAGCCCTTCTCACCCACCCGGCCTTTCAATCCGGCGATTACACCACCCGCTTCATCGACCAAACACCCGAATTACTCAGCCTGCCGCGCCGGCAAGACCGCGCCACCAAACTGCTCCGCTATATCGCCGATGTGAGCGTCAATGGGCATCCTGAAACGCGTGGCAAACGCATGCCCGCCGCCGGTAGCCGTGTGCCGCTCGCCCCCATCCTGTCTGCCCCGCCTGTCGAAGGCACGCGCCAAAAGCTGGATCGTCTAGGACCAGCACCCTTCGCGGCCTGGATGCACGATTGTAAATCGGTGCTAATCACCGACACTACCATGCGCGATGCGCATCAATCATTGTTAGCCACCCGCATGCGCAGCGCCGATATTCTGGCCGCCGCCCCCGCTTACACAACCGGCCTGCCGGCTTTGTTTTCGCTGGAATGCTGGGGTGGCGCCACCTTCGATGTTGCCATGCGCTTTCTCGCCGAAGATCCGTGGGAGCGCCTCGCCGCCATCCGTGCCGCCGTGCCCAATATTTTGCTGCAAATGTTACTGCGCGGCGCCAATGGTGTTGGCTACACGAACTATCCCGACAATATCGTGCAGTTCTTTGTCCGCCGCGCTGCCGCTGGCGGGATCGATTTATTCCGAATTTTTGACTGCCTGAACTGGGTCGAAAACATGCGCGTCGCCATCGATGCGGTGTGCGCCGAAGGCAAACTCGCTGAAGGCGCCATTTGTTATACCGGCGATATTCTCGATCCGGATCGCGCCAAATACGCGCTGCGTTATTACATCGATCTCGCCAAACAGCTCGAGGCCGCAGGCTGCCATATCCTGGCGATCAAAGACATGGCGGGCGTGCTCAAACCCAACGCCGCACGGGTGCTGGTCACCGCGCTCAAAGGCGAAATCGGCCTGCCGATCCATTTGCACACTCATGACACCTCCGGCATTGGCGGCGCCACGGTGTTAGCAGCGGTCGCCGCCGGGGCCGATGCAATCGATGCGGCGATGGATGCGCTCTCAGGACTAACATCCCAGCCCTGCCTTGGCTCGCTGGTCGAAGCGTGGCGTCACAGCGACGCCGATAGCGGGATCGATCCGGAATCGATCCGGCAAATGAGCTTTTATTGGGAAGCCGTGCGCAACCAATACGCCGCCTTCGAGAGCGATTTGCAGGCGGGGGCTTCCGAAGTCTATTTGCACGAAATGCCCGGCGGCCAATTCACCAATCTGCGCGAGCAGGCCCGGTCGTTAGGCCTGGAAACACGCTGGCACGAAATCGCCCGGGCCTATCGCGACGCCAATATGGTGCTGGGCGACATCGTCAAGGTCACCCCCTCCTCCAAAGTCGTTGGCGACCTTGCCTTGATGATGGTCGCGCAAGACCTCACTACCGCAGACTTGGTCGATCCCACCAGAGAAGTTGCGTTTCCACAATCGGTGGTGGACATGCTGCGCGGCGATCTCGGCCAGCCGCCCGGCGGTTGGCCCGAAGCCCTCAGCCGTAAAGTGCTCAAGGATCAAGCGCCCTACGTGGTGCGCCCCGGATCATTGCTCGCCCCTGCTAATCTCGCCAGCCTGCGCGCCGACGCGCAGGCGCGTTGCGTCGGACCGATTGATGATGATGCGTTAGCCGCCTTTGCCATGTATCCCGATGTTTATGCTGCGTTCCGCGCCACCGGCGAAGCCTATGGTCCCGTCGCGGCCCTGCCCACCCCGGTTTATTTTTACGGCATGCAACCCGGCGATGAAATCGCAATCAGTCTGGAGCCCGGCAAAACACTCAATGTGCGTCTGCAAATTTTGGGCGAAACCGATGACGAGGGCAATGTCCGGGCGTTTTTCGAGCTTAACGGCCAACCCCGCGTGGTCAAAGTGCCGAACCGCTCAGCCACCCCCGCCCGCCCGGCGCGCCGCAAGGCCGATGAGCAACACGCGCATGAAATCGGCGCGCCGATGCCCGGCACCATCGCCGCCGTGCTGGTGCGCGAAGGACAAACCATCGCCGCCGGCGAGCCCTTAATCGCGATTGAGGCCATGAAAATGCAAACCCGCATCAATGCGCCGATGTCCGGCACCGTCGGTGCCTTGCATGTGCGACCGGGCGATGCCGTGGAGGCGAAGGATTTGTTAGTCGAACTCGCGGCGTAGCGCCGCGCCGTCTGGTCCAAAAATATGCAGCCGCGCCAGATCAAACGCAATCTTCACCCGCTCCCCCGCATGCAGCGCAATATTTGGCCCCGCCCGCACGATCAGCGCCGAATCGTCAGTCTGCACATGAATATGCGCCTCGAACCCGATATGCTCAATCCGCTCAACCCGCCCGTGTAACGGGCCATCCGGCGCAATCCGCACATGTTCGGGCCGGATCCCCAGCGTAACCATTTGCCCCGCCGCCAGCCCCCCCGCCAATCCGGCCGGATCGTCAAAGCGCACGCCACCTTCCAGCAAAAACCCAGTCTCGGTCACAACCGCCCGACAAAAATTCATGCCCGGCGTGCCGATGAACCCGGCAACGAACCGATTAACCGGCTGATCATGCAGGCCGCGTGGCGTGCCAATCTGCTCAATCCGCCCTTCATTCAGCACCACAATCCGATCCGCCATAATCATCGCCTCGGTCTGATCGTGGGTCACGTAAATCATCGTGGTCTGCAAAGCCCGATTGAGCCGCACCAAATCGGTGCGCAATTGCGCCCGCAGCACCGCGTCCAAATTCGCCAGCGCCTCGTCGAACAAATAGCCGCGTGGCTGAGCCGCAATCGCCCGACCGATCGCCACGCGCTGGCGCTCACCAGCCGACAATTCGTGGGGTTTGCGCGCCAGCAACGGTTCAAGCCCCAGCAGCGCCGCCGCCCGGCTCACCGCGTCGTTAATGCTTGGCCGCCCCGCGCCGCCCATGCGCAGCGCAAATCCAATATTCGCCGCCACAGTCAAATGCGGATAGAGCGCGTGACTCTGAAACACCATCGCGAGCCCGCGCTGCTCCGCCGGAATCGCGTTGGCAGGCTCACCATCAATGCTGATCGTGCCGTGGGTCACCGGATCAAGCCCAGCAATCAGCCGCAGCAAGCTGGTCTTGCCACAGCCCGATGGCCCAACCACCACCAAAAACTCCCGATCCGCAATGTCGAGCGAAATATCGCGGAGCCGTTCGGTGGTGCCAACACGCTGGGAAACATTGGAGAGCGAAATCCGCGCCATCCCCCGCTCCTATATGATTCCGCCGATGGCTTCCAGGCTCGCGCATCCTCCGCTATCAGAGGCGAATGAGGAATTGGCTGCTCTATAAAATCATTCGCGGTCGCCCGCGCTTGTTCGCAGGCTTATTATGCGGCCTCGCCGCATTCCCGCTCCTGCCGGCAGCACTCCCCGCGATGACGCGGCTTGCGTTGAGCTGGGATGCCATGGTCGCCGCCTATCTGGTGCTGGTGGTGTTTCACTTCATCGGCGCCGATCATAGCGACATCCAGGAAGATGCCGCCCGCCAGGAAGAAGGCGAATGGACCCTGTTCGCCATTACCTTGTTCGGCGCGTTCATGAGCTTTGTGGTGATCGTCATTTTCTCCGGCCTCAATGTGAAAAAGGGCCATGATGGGCTCTATCTCGGCCTCGTCTCCATGACCTTGGTGGCATCCTGGCTGATGACCAACGTCACCTTTGCCTATCGCTACGCCCATGAATATTATGAGGCGCGGCCCGGCGGCGCGATCGCTGGCGGGTTGCGCTTCCCCGAGGAAGAGCGCCCGGACTATCTCGATTTCATCTATTTCGCCTTCGTGATCGGCATGACGTTCCAGGTCTCGGATGTCGAAATCACCGCGCGCACCATGCGGCGCACCGCGACGGTGCAAGGGTTGATCGGCTATGTGTTCAACACTGTTATTTTGGCGCTGACGATCAATATCGCCTCAGGGCTGATTTGATCCCCGTTTTCAACATCGACCGAGGCGTTCAATGACAACGCAGGCAATGACAAGGCACGCAATGACAAGGCAGGTTCAGATGAAACAGTTTCGCGGATTTGTTGCAGCAACGGGTTTCGCCGTCGCCCTCGCGGCGTCGGCCGGGGTCGGCATCGCCGCCGCCCCGCCGGAAACCGCCTCATGCGCGGGGTGTCACGGCGCCAATGGCATGGGCAATGCAGCCGCGAATTTTCCGGCCCTCGCGGGCTTGCATGCCGGTTATCTCAATCAGCAGCTCTACGCCTTCAAACATGGCAGCCGCGCCAACGCGATGATGAACGCCATGGCCGCTGCCCTCACCGCCGCAACCCGCAGCAAAATCGCGGCCTATTATGCCAGCTTGCCGGTCACACCGATGGCCGAACCCAACCCCGCGCCGGGTGGGTTGGGCGCGCAAATCGCGATGCAAGGGCTCAACACCGGCACCACCAACGCGGTTCCGGCCTGTGCGTCGTGTCACGGAACTGGCGGGCTAGGGCAGGGGCGTTTCCCGCGTCTGGCCGGCCAGCCGCAAGCCTATCTCGCCGCCCAGCTGGTCGCCTGGCAAAAAGGCACCCGCGGCGAAACCCCGACCCATTTGATGCGCCATATCGCCCGCAAACTCAGCCCTGCCGACATAACGGCGGTTGCGGCCTATTACGCCGCGCTTTCGCCGAACCCCGCCCCCGGCGCGCCCGCCGCGAGCACCAAGGCCAGCGCTAAAACGCCAGGATAGGAGCCACCGCGCCCGGTTGACCCGGCTCAATCGGGCGCAAAACCCCGCTCTGCCATTGTTGCAACAGGTTAAAGCTGCGCTGATTTTGGCCGTCATGGTCAAATTGCACACCCCACCCGTTCGCAAGCGTCCCCGCTGGAATCGATGTCGCGGCCAAACTGGCCGCGAGGCCGATTTTGGCCGTGCTGTTGGCTATCGCCTGAAACGCGATCCCCGCGCCGAGATAACTCTGCAAACTCGCCGCCCCGCGCGGCTTGATCGCGTATCGCTGATCATAAGCCCGCGCAATCGCGGCCGACGCGGGGCCGTAATTCGGGCTGGCCACCACCATCGTGCGGTCAAACCCCGCACCAATCAGCGCGGTCAGCGTATCCAGTGCATAGCCAGCGCCGGTGCCGATCACCATGCGCGGCCGCCACCGCGCCCGCGCCATCGCCTGATAAAACAACGCCGCGCCGCCCGGCTGTCCAGCATGGATCACCACATCAAGCGTCGCCCGCTGCATCCGCCGCACCGGCTCATCAAGATCATATCGGCCCGTCGCCGTGGCAATCGGCAAGACCGGCGTGATCTTCGCATCCGCCAGCGCACCCAGCATCGCCGCCGCGAACGCACCATCCGTCGCCCCGATGTCAAAGAGCAGACCAATGCGCAGCTTTTGCGGCGCCACATGCCAGCCCGGAGCAATCACGCCGGTAATCGCGGCGCGCACCGCCGCCGCCGCATCGCTGCTGGTCGTGCCAAACCGATGCAAGCTGCGAAATCCCCGCTTGGTAATCCCATCCGCTGGGGCATCCAGCTCCAAATACGCAATATTGGCCAATTCGGCGGATTCGGTCGCGGCGAAGGACAGGGTGGATGACGCCGTGCCCAAGATCAACGCAGCGCCCTTGCCGTGTAACATCCCAACCGCGTGCTGCGCATCGCGAGTGGTCTCGGCGGTCACGCGCAGCAAAGCAGGCCGCTGCCCTGGCGGCAATGCGGCATAAGCCAGCGCAATACCGCGCCACGCCTCGTCACCCACCAAGCCCAATCGGCCATTGGTCGGCACAATAACGCCAATCAGCGCCGGTCCCGCCGGGGCGCGCGGCGCCGCCGCCTGGGCAATGCCGCTCGCCGCCGCACCAAGGCTGGCCGAGCCGAGCGAAAACAAACGACGCGATAAGGGGTTTGGCATGGTTTTGCTCCGTCTTGCACTCTATATGAGCCGTGCCAACCCCAAGGAGCGAAAAAATGGCCAACCCGTCCGCAGCCCCCGACCTTCCCGCGCGCATGCGCTTCGTCGCCATGACGGCACCGGGTGGCCCGGAAATGCTGGCTTTGGGCGAAACCGACCTGCCGGTGCTGCGCGATGATGAGCTTCTGATCGCGGTCGCCGCCGCCGGGGTCAACCGGCCAGACATCCAGCAACGCAAGGGTGCCTACCCGCCGCCGCCCGGCGCGAGCACGATTCTTGGGCTCGAAGCGGCAGGCCACGTGGTCGCGCTCGGCAAAAACGTAACAGGCTGGTCACACGGCGATGCGGTCACCGCGCTGTGCAATGGCGGTGCGTATGCCGATTATGTGGCGGTGCCAGCCGCCCAATGTCTGCCCGTGCCGCGCGGCCTCAGCCTGATCGAAGCCGCTTCTTTGCCCGAAACCTATTTCACCGTCTGGGCCAACCTGTTCGATCTGGGCCGTTTGGCGCCGGGCGAATCGGTGTTGGTCCATGGCGGCAGTTCTGGTATCGGCGTCACCGCCATCCAACTCGGCGCGGCATTCGGCGCCACCATCTACGTCACCGCCGGTTCGGCCGAGAAATGCGCCGCCTGCATGGCGCTCGGTGCCACCGGCGCGATCAATTATCACGATGAAGATTTCCTCGAGGCACTCCACCGCCTGACCGATCGCGCCGGCGTCGATGTGGTGCTGGACATGGTGGGCGCCCCCTATACCGCGCGCAATTTGCAGCTCCTCAAACGTGACGGTCGGCTGGTGCAAATCGCCTTCATGCAAGGCAATGTAGCGGAAAAGCTTGATTTACTCCCGATCATGCTGAAGCGCCTGAGCATCACCGGCTCCACCATGCGCCCGCGCAGCACCGCCGAAAAAGGCGCGATTGCCCAAGCCCTGCACCGGACCGTGTGGCCTTGGCTGGAGCAAGGCCGGGTTAAACCCGTGCTGCATGATGTGGTGCCCGTGGCCGCCGCGGCCACGGCGCACCGATTGATGGAATCGAGCGCGCATATCGGCAAAATCGTCCTCGATTTCCGCGCCGGATGACCCGCGCGCCAGCCTAACACGCGCCAGCGACGCGTGTGTTAGGCTGGCGCAAAAATTATCCCGAAAATACTGTTCATAGAAGATTAAAATGTTAATCATCGCCGCATGGCGTGAACAGATTTAAACTCAACGATAGTGACTTAAAACCGTCATATTCTTCATAAAAAATATCAAATGATCAAAATATAGTACTGGGTGAGCCAAAATTTCCCCATTTATCGTTTCCATTACACCAATTTCCGTCAGATTTGCCCCGATTCGCAAGCTTCAAACTGCCGAATTTAGGATAAATTAAGTCTTTTGGAGGTTCCCTAATGAGTTCTTCGGTAACAGTTATTGGCGGTGTAAATGGCAATTCGCTAAATGGCCTGATCACAACGCCGCTGAACGGGGTGGCATCTGGAGTTGTGGCCGCTTTACAGGCCTCGCTCAACGCGATCGGTACCGCTGTCACATCCGGCGCCGTGTCCTTCGAGAATGCCGACGCGCAAACGGGTCAGATTACATCAACGGTTGGCACGTCCGCCTCAGGCGGTTTGTTCGTGATTAGCAATCAGGTTTTTGGCGCAACCGGCACTGGCGGTTCGCCCGTTACGAACTTTGCGGTTTCCAGCACCTTTAGCACGGTCGTCGTGGAAGCGCCGGGCACCGAGACGGTGACGGCGTCAAACAATAATGGTCAATCCTTCGTCCTCGGCGCGAACAGCAATGTCGATTTGTTCACCGGCACCGGCACCGGATCGGTCATCGCGGCGGGCGGTAATGACACGCTGAACCTTCAGGGTTCGCAATCCGCCGTTCTTTCTGCCGGCAACTCTCGCGTGAAATCCTATTTCGGCAATGCCACCGTTGCGGCAACCGGCAGCGCTTCGGTGTTCGCCTCGGTGGTCAAAGGGTATGCTGGCACGATGGACTTCGTGAATAACAGCACGGCTGCGGCAAAAGTCGCTGGCGGTTCGGGTACGGTCACGGTGTTCGGCGGCGTCGGCGGCGGCACTTTTTCGGGCGGCACATCCGGCAACAACGTGCTCATCGCGGGTACGGGGGGCGCTGAATTGGTCGGTGGCGGCAACAACGATCTTCTTGCGGCTGGCTTTAATGCTGACGGCGTTACACCGACCATCACGCCGGTCACCGGCAAAAATTATCTGTTCGCCGGCGTGGGTAACGAGACCTTGCTGGCCAGTTCTTCGACAGGCACCAACCTGTTCCAGGCAGGCGTCGGCGCGGATGTGATCTCCACCGCCGGTTCGGGCAATCAATTCTTCTTCGGGAACTCCGGCAGCGCGACCATGACCGGATCGACGGCCGGGAACGCGGTGAACGTGTACTTCTTCGGCACGCCGACCGCGACCGGCGGCAATGACGTGATCACCAACTTCAACCTCAGCACCGACAAATTGTTTGCTATCGATGGCACCAACATCACCTCAATCACCGGCTCGAATGTCGGTGGTACCCCTGGCGTGTTGGTCAGCCTCTCGGATGGCACGCAAATCACCATGCAGGGCCTTACCGTGGCGCAAGCCTCGGTCTATTCAGGCGGCTCGTTCGTCTAATCGACTAGGAACCTCCAAATTGAACCCCGGACCGCAAGGTCCGGGGTTTTTTTGTCACGCGAAGCGTTAGCTATAGACCGAAATAAGCCGCCCGCACCGCATCATCCGCCTCAAGCGCTGCGCGCGTGCCTGAAAGCTTCACCTGCCCGTGATCAATCAAATAGCCCCGATCGGCCAGCGCCAAAAACGCAACATTCTGCTCGGCAATCAAGAGCGCCGTGCCGCCACCAATGGTGGATTTCAACACCTCGATCACCTGCTTAACAAACACCGGTGCCAAACCCGACGACGGCTCATCCATTAACAATAATTTCGGCTCGGAAATCAGCACCTTAGCGATCCCAAGCATTTTCCGCTGCCCGCCCGATAACGTCCCCGCCGCATCCCTTCGTTTGCCAGCCAAAGCCGGAAACAGCTCAAACAGCCGCTCACTCCGCCGCTTCACCTCCGCACCGGAGAGAAAATACCCGCCCAGCCGAATATTCTCCTCAATCGATAGCGAGGGAAACACCCCCAACTCGGACATGAAGGCAATGCCCCGCCTGATCCGCTGATCCGGCTTTTCGCCGCCAATCGCCACCCCATCAAACGTAATTGAACCATCCCAGCACGGCAAAATGCCAATGATACTGCGCAACAAGGTCGTCTTGCCCGCGCTGTTGGCACCCAGCAGCAGCACCGTTTCGCCCGGCGCGACATCCAAATCAATGCCCCATAAAATCTGCATCCGCCCATAGCCGGACGTCACATTGCGCAGTGAAAGCAGGCTCATCCTCAGCCTCCGATAAACGCAGCGACCACATCCGGGTCGCGTGACGCGTTTTGTAACGAGCCTTCAAACAGCATTTTCCCAGCCCCTAGCACAATCACCCGTTCGGTAATTTTGCCAAGGAAATCAAGCAAATGCTCAACCACAATCAGCGCGATCCCGCGTGCCGCCAGCCCGGTCAATAATTGCGCAATCCCGCCCAATTCCGCCGGATTAAGCCCCGCGCCAATTTCATCGACCAGCAATAATTTCGGCCCCGTCGCCAAAGCACGACCCAAATCAAGCATTTTTTGCTGATTAACCGTGAGCGATCCCGCCAGCGTGCCCGCCTGCTCGGCTAAGCCAATTTCCGCCAAAATCGCCGCCGGATCAGCCCCGCGCGCCCGGCCAATCGCCGCCGCCACCTCAATATTCTCGCGCACCGTCAGCTCATGAAAGGTCTTGGGCACCTGAAAACTCCGATTGATCCCGAGCCGCGCCAGCTTGAAAATCGGCAGGCGCTGCACCGGCTGCCCCTCGAACAAAATCTGCCCCGAATCAGCCTGATGCACGCCAGAAATCACGTTGATCGTAGTCGTTTTGCCCGAACCGTTCGGCCCCACCAGCCCAACAATCTCGCCCGGCTGCACGCTAAAACTCACCTCATTCAACACGGTGAGCAGCCCGAATTTCTTGCCCACGCCCTCCAGGCGCAACAGCGGTTCAGACGCCATTTTTCCTCCAACGCGCCAGCAGCGACATCACCCCGTTGGGCAAAAACAGCACCAGCAACACAATCAACAACCCATAGATCAGCTCGAAATATTGCGGCGTCGAAATCCCAATCACCGCATAAAAACTATACAAAATCGCAGCACCCAGCAGCGGCCCGACCACCGTGCCCACCCCGCCAAACAGCGCAAACACGATGGCAAACACGGAAATTTGCAAGGTAAACAGCGCGTCCGGGTAAAACACCGAAAGATTCCACGCATAGGCACCGCCCGCAAGCCCAGCCACCAGCGCTGAAATCAGCCAAACAATCACCCGCGCGCGCACCACATCCAGCCCCGCCATCGAGGCACTCACCGCATCCTGCGTCATCGCCCGTAACGACAAGCCAAACCGAGAATTGCGGAAATAAATCCCCACAGCGGTCGCGAATAGCAGCACCGCCACCATCGTCGCATAGCTCGCCGCCGGGTCATAAACCCGCTCGATTTTCAGCCCGTACGGCCCGCCCGTGATGTCTTTCAAATGCGGATTGGCCACCACGAAATATAAAATCTGCGAAGCCGCCAGATTCGCGATCGAGAAATAAGCCCCCGACAGCCGCAACAACGGTGCGAGCAGAACCGCCATTGCCACCGCCGCAACCCCGCCGCCCAGCACACAAAACAGCACCGGCAAATGGGTATGCAGCACCAGCAGCGCCGTCGCGTAGCCGCCACAGCCAAAAAACCCGACATAGCCAAACGGCAAATAGCCGGTGAAGCCATAAAGCAGGTTCAGCCCTTGGGCCAACACCATATAGGTCACCAGCGTAAACAGCAGCGATTGGTTGCCAATCACATGCGGCAATACGGCCGACGCGGCCAGCAAAATCACCAACAGCCCAGCACCCGGCACAAACCGGCGCAACCCGTTCTCAGGCGCAGAAGACTTCATCGCAGTGCTCGAATCACGCAACGCGGGCCGCCTTGCCGAGCAACCCGGACGGGCGGATCAGCACAATCACCATCAACAACGCATAAGGCACCAAATTGGACCAGGACGAATAAAAAGTCTGCATCATCATCGTGCCCAAGCCAAACACCAAGCCACCAATCACCGTGCCAAGCGGATTGCCAAGCGAGCCGATAATCACAATCGCAAACGAGGTCGTGGTCAGCGTATCGCCAATATCGGGCGAAACCGACCCCAGCAAATAAGGCACGAACACCCCGGCAATTCCCGCGAGCGCGAGGCCCATCACAAAGGCAATCACCGAAACCCGGTCCACATCAATGCCGGTCGCCCGCGCCTCTTCCCGGTTCGCCATGATCGCGCGCGTCGCATAGCCCAGCTTGGTGCGGGAGAAATACAAATATAGCCCGACAATCGCGAGCACACTCACCAAATCAGCCACCCACCAGCTATCGGGAAAGCTCTGCCCCAGCACCGCCAAATTGCCACCCCCCAGCGCCGAGCTGGGCAGGGAACGCTGATTAGCGCCAAACGCCAAACCGGTGATCGCCTCAATCATCTGGGCAATACCGAAAAACAGAATAAACGACAGCATCTCAGGATCGCGGCTCGCCTGCAAACGCGGCACCACCGCATAATAAAGCGGCCACCCAATCACCACAGCCCCGATAATTGCCAGCGGAATCCCGGCCAGCGGGTTAAGGTGCAAATAATGCACCATCATAAACGCGCCAAACCCGCCCAACATAATGAACTGGCCATGCGCCAAATTGATAATCCGCATCACCCCGAACACCAGGTTCAGGCCAATACCGATCAAGCTAAAAAACACCCCATACAGGATGCCGCCGACCACGGCGTATTCGATCAAATCAAGCATCAATCATGCCTTGGTTGAGCCGGTCGTGATGAAAACCGGGTCCAGAGCGAGCCCTGAACCCGGTGGAGCGAACGATCGTAATATTATTTCGGCGCCGGATAAACCGCCTTGCCCGTCGCTTTTTTCGCAGGATACACCACGACAATTTTATTTGCGGCCCCCGCCGGCACCAGCTGCGCCACCGGCAGCAACTCGCCGAGCTGCGCACCATGATCAGTCATCACGAACTTGCCCAGCACCGTCTTGGTCTTGCCGGACATGTCGAGCAACGCTTGGTCAAACGCCGCTTGGGTAAATTGCGGTGCGGTCGCCACCATTTTTTGCATGATGATGCCGGTATTATAGCCAGCCGCATCCAGGAAGTTCGGCGCTGCTTTATCGGCTGCGGTGAAAGCCTGCACGAACTGCGCGGTGTTCATCCCATCGGTGACTTTCTTGAACTTCACCAGCGGCGGCGTCGGGTAAGTATAGGTGTAGGCCAACCCTTTGGCGCCGACATTCTTGGTGATCAGATCAATCAATTGACCCGGGAAAATCGTGAAGGTCATGTTGAAATGCAGCCCGCTCGATTTCAAAGCGCGCAGGAACGCAATGTCATTCGGCGGATAACCCATCTCGATCACCGCATCCGGATGACGCGCCGCAATCGTGTGCAACAGCACCGTATAGTTGGATTCGGTAGTCGGCACCGCATGGAAATAAACCGGCTTCACCCCGCCTTTCGCCAACACATCCTTCAGCGTCGTCGCCTGCGATGCATCGAAATCATTCGAGCCATACACCACCGCGACCCGCTTGATTTTTTGCTGCAACAAATAATGCCCCAGCGGCAGCGGCCAAACCGTCGAAGATGGGATCGATACGTCCGCCAAATACGGGGTTTTCTTGGTAAAGAAATTCGCCCCCGACCCGGTCGGGTCGATCAACAGCATATGATGTTCGGCCGCAATCGGCACGGCAACCGAGGTCAGCACCGAACCGAAATCGGCGACCAGCAAATTCACCTTATCCTGGGTGATCAGCTGATTATACAATGTCGTCGCGGTCGCGGTGGAGCTTTGATCGTCATAAGCGACAATCTTCACCGGAATTTTCTTATTGAACGCTTTAACGAACAAACCGCCGCTCTTATTGACCGCATCGGCCCAGAATTGCAGGCCCTTATACTGGCCCTGCGATGCCACCGCGAACGCGCCGCTGCTCGCATAGAGCGTGCCAATCTTGATTTGCGCCGGCGCTGTCGCCGCCTGCGCAACACCGGCCACCGCCGTTGCTGCCACGGCCAGACCCAGCCCAATCGTTGCCGCCAAGCCGGTTACGGATGATACTCGACTCATGACTTCTCTCCCCAGAGCCAACGCAGAAATATTCCACGTCGCTGAATAAGCCACTATTACCGCAAACATACACATAATCGCCACTCGCCATCCCGGCGAGCAGGGATCACAAAAATGTTTGGCTCCAGCTCAGATCAATCCGTAAATATTTTACAAATTAACCCGACTCAGTGCAAAGTCTGTGTAACAAACGCCATCACCCGGCGCAAGGGCCGGGTGATGAAAAAATTACACGAGCCAGTGAGAAAATAAGTCGGTTATTGCGCGGCGGTCGGCTTCGCGCCGGGTTTCGGATGATGCCAATGACGCCAATGCGGCCACGTCACAATGGTCAAATGGCTGGAATCCGCCCCAATCTCTCTGACTTTCAGCACCGTACCCAGCGCGCTGGCGGTTTCCGCGCCGCGCGCCAGCACGCGCGCGCCGGGTTTCACCACGCTGGCCACCGCCGCTACGCTAAAAGCCGTCGGCGGCAGCGCAAGCTCGGTGCCATTGGTCAGCATCACGCCGAAATGCCGATCACGCGGACCGTTAATGACGCTGGCCACCGTTCCCGTCACGCTCGCCCCAGCGCCATGATGATGATGAAAGGGTTTGCGCGGCAGCGTCACGGTTTGATGGCTGGTCGCATCGCTAATCTGCACCGCGCGCAGCACCGGGCCCATGCTCACCCCCTGCACCGTGACCTGATCGCCGAGCTTCACCGCATAGGCAATCTGGGTGGACATGAACGGCGGTGCCAGCACCTGCGCGCCGTTGCTCAACTGCAAGCCGACAATGCTGCCAAACGGCGTCAGGGTGAAATGGCTCACCGTGCCGTGCGCCGTCACCAGCCCATGAGCCGGTTGCGCCGCGGCCACGCCGGTCAGGCCGGCAAGCAAGCTAGCGGCAAGCAGAAAAATTTTACGATTGGTCATGCTGATCTCCATCAGGGCCGGATGGGTTGATGTTCCGGTAGCGCCCATATCGCCCCTGATTGTAACCGCCGAGCCTCACGCACGTATCAATCGGTGACAGCCTCACCCACCGTCGGCCAGCATGTCTGCGCCAATAACGCCAAATCCGCCGCCCGCGATAACCGATGCTCGCCATCCTTCACCAGCGTAATCCGCACATTCGCGCCGGTAATCCGCTCCGCCAGTCGCAAGCTGGTCTGAAACGGCACTTCCGCATCACGCATCCCATGGATCAGCCGCACCGGCGCCTCAATCGCCAAAGGAGCGCGCAACACTAATTGCTGTGCGCCGTCCTCCAACAGCCGCCGGGTAATCGGCGTCGGCGGCCCATAGGCGTTGGGAATCATGATTATCCCATCGCGGGCCAGCGCCTGCATCAAAGCCGCGTCCAGCGCCGGGCGGATCAAATCCTCGGTGAAATCCGGCGCCACCGCAATACCGACAAATCCATCTGTCTGAGCCGCCAAATCACGCGCCAATATCGCCGCAATCCACCCGCCCATCGAGGAACCCACCAGCATCAGCCGCCGCTTTGGCACCGCAGCTTCAATCACCGCTGCCGCATCCCCTGCCCAGCGCCCAATGCATCCCTCGGTAAATTCCCCGCCGGACACCCCATGCCCCGAATAATCGAAGCGCAACATCGCCTGCCCACGCGCCTCGCAATGATCCCGCAAAAACAATGCCTTGGTCCCCGCCATGTCCGAGCCAAAGCCCGGCAGAAACACCAAAACCGGGTCCATACCCGCATGGAGCTGATAGGCAAGCTCAATCCCCTGATGTGCGATGCGTTGAATGGTCACGCCGATTCCCCTTCCCAGCCGGTTGTGCTAACCGCCCACACCGAAAGGCAGGATGATGGGCAGCGCGCGCGATTATGCGGTTTTACAGGTTCTGCCGCGGCTGGAAACCGGCGGGGTCGAGCAGGTGGTGGTCGAGCTTACCGAAGCTGTTGCCCGCACCGGCGCCCGCGCCTTGGTCGCCGCTGCCCCGGGCCGCCTCGTCACCCAGGTCGAACGCGCCGGCGGTCATTTCCGTGCCCTCCCGCTCGACACCCGCAATCCGCTCTCGCGCCGCGCAAACACCAGCCGCCTGATCAAACTGATCAAGGCGGAGCGGATATCGCTCATCCACGCCCATTCCCGCGCCCCGGCCTTCGCCGCCCGCGAAGCCGCCGCCGCCTGCGGCATCCCCTTCGTTACCACCTATCACGGCGCCTATAGCGAATCGGGCAAACTCAAACGCGCCTATAATAGCGTCATGGCATCCGGTCAGCGTGTGTTAGCGGTGTCCGAGTATATTGCGGGCTTGGTGCGCGAACGCCACGATGTCGGGCCTGACCGTCTGCGCGTGGTGCCCGGCGGCGTCGATCCCGCCCGCTTCGATCCGGAAGCCATCCACGAAACCCGCATGATCCGCTTCGCGCAGGAATGGCGCCTGATCGATGGCGCCCCCACCATCATGCTGCCCGCTCGCCTCACCGCCTGGAAAGGGCAGGGGGTGATGATCGACGCCCTGGCCAAGCTGCGCCACCGCGATGCGCTATTGCTCCTGGTCGGCGGCGCGCAAGGCCGCACCGATTATGTCCGCAGCCTCTGGCAAGCCGCCGACCGCGCAGGCGTCGCTCATCGCATCCGCATGATCGGTGACTGCACCGACATGCCCGCCGCCTATAAATTGGCCGATGTGGTGGTGAACGCCTCGACCGACCCGGAAGCCTTCGGCCGCACCATCGTCGAAGCCCAAGCCATGCGCCGCCTGGTCATCGCCACCGATCACGGCGCCGCGCGCGAAACCATCCGCGAAGGCGAAACCGGCTGGCGCACCAAACCCGGCGACGCCGAAGACCTCGCCGCCACCATCGATCGCGCGCTGGATATGGACATCCCCGCCCGCATGGCGATGGGCGCCGCCGCCCGCGATTTCGTCGCCACTCATTACTCCATCGCCGCCATGCAAGCCGGCAATCTCGCCGCCTATCACGAACTCCTCGGATGACGGTGCGCCGGTGAACCGCATTCTCGTCATCCGCCACGGTGCGCTCGGTGATGTCATCCTCAGCTTCCCCGCTTTTGCGGCCATTCGTGCGCATCACCCATCCGCCGCGATTTCGCTCCTCACCACCGCGCCGTTCGCCGATTTTCTGGCGGGCTCGCCCTGGTTCGACCATGTGCAGATCGACCCGAAACCCGCCCCCTACGACTTGCCCGGCCTCTGGCGCCTGCACGGCACCCTGACCGGCTTCGATTTCGTCTATGATTTGCAAACCTCGCAGCGCTCCTCACGCTATTTCCGCTTGGCCGGCCGCCCGCCTTGGTCGGGCATCGCGCCCGGCTGCAGCGCCCCGCACGCCAATCCCGCCCGCAACGCCCTGCACACGCGCGAACGTCTCGCCGAACAGCTCGCCCAAGCGGGCATATCGCACCTCCCCGCGCCTGATCTCACCTGGCTGCGCGCTTCCCCTCCGCCCACCCTGCCCAATCATTTCACCGCCCTGATCCCCGGCGCCGCCCCGCACCGACCCGAAAAACGCTGGCCCGCCGAAAAATTCGGCGCCCTCGCCGCCAGCCTGCCCGGCCCGGTGGTCATCCTCGGCACCATGGCGGAGCGGCCACTCGCCGCCGAAATCCAACGCATCGCCCCCGCGTCACTCGATCTCACCGGACGCACCGATCTGCGCGCCCTCGCCAGCGTGCTCGCCCGCGCCACCCAGGCCGTCGGCAATGATACCGGCCCCATGCATTTCGCCACCGCCCTCGGCATCCCCGCCTTGGTGCTGTTCGCCAGCGCGAGCGACCCCGCATTGACCGCCCCGCGCTACCCGGATGGCGCATGGCCGAGCGTGTTGCGCGCCCCCAACCTAGCGGATCTGCCCGTGTACCGGGTTGCTTGCGCCCTGGCAGACCGGCATAACTACCCGACATTAACCTTCTAAAGGAGCGAAAAATGCCTGCGATCACTCTGCCAGACGGGTCCGTCCGCGACTATCCGGGCGCCGTGACCGGCACCGCGATCGCGGCCGCCATCGGCCCCGGCCTCGCCAAAGCCGCCGTGGCGATGGCGCTTAACGGCAAACTCGTCGATATGGCGCACGAAATCACCGCCGACGCCGAAATCCGCTTCATCACCCGCAAAGACGCCGACGCCCTGCCCATGATCCGCCACGACGCCGCCCACGTGATGGCCGAAGCCGTGCAAGCCCTCTATCCCGGCACCCAGGTCACCATCGGCCCCGCCATCGAGGGCGGCTTCTATTACGATTTTTTTCGCAAAGATCCGTTCACGCCGGATGATCTCCCCGCGATCGAAACCAAAATGCGCGACATCATCGCCGCCAACGCGCCCTTCACCCGCGAAGAATGGCCGCGCGATGACGCCATCGCCTTTTTCGAAGCCCGTGGCGAACGTTTCAAGGCCGAGCTGATCCGCGACCTGCCGCCGAATGAAATCATCTCGATTTATCGCCAAGGCGACTGGCTCGATCTTTGTCGCGGCCCGCATCTGCGCAGCACCGGCGATATCGGCACCGCCTTCAAACTCACCAAAGTCGCCGGGGCCTATTGGCGCGGCGATCACCGCAACCCCATGCTCTCGCGCATCTACGGCACCGCCTGGCGCGACCAAAAGGAACTGGACGCGCATCTCCACCAACTCGAAGAAGCGGAACGCCGCGATCACCGCAAGCTCGGCCGGCAAATGGATTTGTTCCATATGCAAGACGAAGCGGTCGGCAGCGTGTTCTGGCACGAAAAAGGCTGGCGGCTCTACCGCACGGTCGAAGCCTATATGCGCCGCAAGCAGGACGCGTTCGGCTATCACGAAGTCAAAACCCCGCAATTGCTGGATCGCACCTTATGGGAACAATCCGGCCATTGGGCCAATTACCGCAGCCATATGTTCATCGCCACCATCGAAGATGAAGACAAGGTGTTAGCGGTCAAGCCAATGAACTGCCCGTGCCATGTGCAAATCTTCAATCACGGCCTGCGCAGCTACCGCGAACTCCCGCTCCGCATGGCCGAATTCGGCGCCTGCCACCGCTACGAACCCTCCGGCGCCCTGCACGGCATCATGCGCGTGCGCGCCTTCACCCAAGATGACGCGCATATTTTCTGCACCGAAGATCAAATCGCCGCCGAAACCGTCCAATTTACCGGCCAACCCCACGCGCCGGCACCGATGATGTGTGGGACCGCGCCGAAGCCGCCCTCAAACTCGCCTGCGCCCAAGCCGGCGTCAGCTACACCCTCAACCCCGGCGAGGGCGCCTTCTACGGCCCCAAACTCGAATTTGTACTCCGCGACGCCATCGGTCGCGATTGGCAATGCGGCACCCTGCAAGTCGATTTCGTGCTCCCCGAAAGCCTCGATGCCAGCTACATCACCGCCGATAGCAGCCGTGCGCGGCCGGTCATGCTCCACCGCGCCATCGTCGGCAGCTTCGAACGCTTCATCGGCATCTTGATCGAGCATTACGCCGGCCGCTTCCCACTCTGGCTCGCCCCCACCCAAGTCGCCGTCGCCAGCATCGTCACCGACGCGAATGACTACGCCGAACACGTCGCCGCCACCCTCAAAGCAGCCGGCCTCTCAGTCATCAGCGACACCCGCAACGAAAAAATCAACGC
>NCBV01000040.1 GCA_002279355.1 Acidiphilium sp. 37-60-79 | reverse complement strand
AGCAATACCCACTCACGCAAGCATCACAATAATACAAAAATAGCCAAACGCCACCAACGTATCCCTTCCTAGCCTATTCACAATACTCAAAGAACAAAATTGACGTTGCGGTTTGACCCGCTCCGTCGGTCGCCGCCTCATCAGCGGTGGGCGGCTTCTACGCCCGGCTCCTGGCCCTGTCAACGCTGGCTGATCGGGTCAATAATCGCCGCACAAATCGTTAATTTCTATCAGTTTTTGCCCCACCGAGCGGGGTGCTTGCGCCATCCCCGCCCGTTTCTGTCGCGCAGTCCGGCCATGAGGCGGGCGCATGCGCCAGGGCTGGACAAGCGCACAAAAGCCGAGATCAGGCCGCTTTATCCATCTCACCCACCATATCCAGCCCATCAGGCCCAACGCTGACCCGGACAGTTTGATCGTCATGGATGCTGCCATCGAGTATTTTGGTGGCCAAGGCGTTTTGCAGGTTGCGCTGGATCACCCGCTTCAACGGCCGTGCGCCATAGACCGGGTCATAGCCCTCATTGGCCAGCCAATCGCGCGCCGACTGATCGAGCCTCAGGGTAATTTTCCGGTCCGCCAACAAGGCTTCCAGATGCCGCAATTGGATATCCACGATCGTGGCCATATCCGCCCGCTGCAAGCGCCGGAACAAGATCACCTCGTCCAGCCGGTTCAGGAATTCCGGCCGGAAATGCCCCCGCACCACCCGCATAACCTGGGCTTCGGCTAGCATCACATCCTCGCCATCGGGCTGCGCCGCCAGGATTTCGCTGCCGAGATTCGAGGTGAGCACGATGATCGTGTTCTTGAAATCGACCGTGCGGCCCTGCCCATCGGTCAGGCGCCCGTCATCAAGCACCTGGAGCAGAATGTTAAACACATCCTCATGCGCCTTCTCGACCTCATCGAACAAAATCACCTGATAGGGCCGCCGCCGCACCGCCTCGGTCAGCACGCCACCCTCCTCATACCCAACATAGCCAGGCGGTGCGCCGATCAGCCGGGCAACCGCATGCTTCTCCATGAACTCGCTCATATCGATGCGCACCATCGCCCGCTCATCGTCAAACAAAAACTCGGCCAACGCCTTACATGTTTCGGTTTTACCGACGCCGGTTGGGCCCAGAAACAGGAACGAGCCGATCGGTCGGTTCGGGTCTTGCAGGCCCGCACGCGCACGGCGCACCGCATCAGAGACCGCTCGGAGTGCGGCTTCTTGGCCAACCACGCGCTTGCGCAGCAAATCCTCCATTTTGGTCAGCTTGGCGCGCTCGCCTTCGAGCATTTTATCCACCGGAATCCCGGTCCAGCGCGCCACCACATGGGCGATCTGCTGCTCGGTTACCGCCTCATTGACCAGTTGGTCATCGCCCGCCCCTTCGGCGAGCTTGCGCTCCAGATCGGGGATCACGCCATACATCAGCTCCGACGCCCGCGCGAGATTGCCCGCACGCTGCGCCATTTCCATATCGCTGCGCGCCTGATCCAATTTTTCCTTGAGCCGCTGGGTCTCGTTCATCCGATCTTTTTCGGCTTTCCAAGTCGCCGAAAGCGAGTCGGATTTTTCCTCGAGCGCCGCAATCTCCACCTCCAGCCGGGCCAGCCGCTCTTTGGAGGCGGCATCATCCTCGCGCCGCAACGCCTCGCGCTCGATTTTGAGCTGCATCAACCGCCGGTCCAACTCATCCAACGCCTCGGGCTTGCTATCGACCTGCATACGCAGGCGCGACGCCGCCTCGTCGATCAAATCGATCGCTTTATCGGGCAAAAACCGATCGGAGATATAGCGATTGGACAAGGTCGCGGCCGCCACCAGTGCGGAATCGAGGATCCGCACGCCGTGATGCAGCTCGTATTTTTCCTTGATCCCGCGCAGGATCGAGATTGTATCCTCGACACTCGGCTCGTTAACGAAAACCGGCTGAAACCGCCGCGCGAGCGCCGCATCTTTCTCGATATATTTCCGATATTCATCAAGCGTAGTCGCGCCAATGCAATGCAACGCGCCGCGCGCCAGTTCCGGCTTGATCAGGTTGGAGGCATCCATCGCGCCATCCGCCCTGCCCGCCCCCACCAGCGTGTGCATTTCATCGATGAATAGAATAATCTCACCATTGGCGGTTTCGATATCTTTGAGCACCGCCTTCAGCCGTTCCTCAAACTCACCGCGAAATTTCGCACCAGCCACCAGCGCCCCCAAATCAAGCGACATCAGCCGCTTGTTCTTCAACGCCTCCGGCACGTCGCCATTGACGATGCGCAGCGCCAACCCTTCGACAATCGCGGTCTTGCCCACGCCCGGCTCGCCGATGAGCACCGGATTATTCTTGGTCCGCCGCGCCAGCACCTGGATCGCCCGGCGAATTTCTTCATCACGCCCGATCACCGGATCGAGCTTTTGCGCGCGCGCCGCCTCGGTTACATCGCGCGCATATTTTTTCAGCGCATCGAAATTCTGCTCGGCACTCGCACTATCCACCGTGCGCCCTTTGCGAATATCCGTGACCGCCTTTTCCAGCGCCTGCGCCGAGGCGCCCGCCGTCTTCAATGCCCGCCCCGCCGCCGAGTCGCTGGCAGCCAGCGCGACCAGAATGCGGTCCTGCGCGGTATATTCGTCGCCCGCCTTCTGCGCCATGGTCTGCGCGGCATCGAGCACGCGCACCAAATCTGGGGTAATTTGCGGCTGACCCGCCCCCGAGCCCTGCACTTTCGGCAGCTTGGCCACCGCCGCATCGACAGCGAATTTCACCGCCGCCGGATCACCACCCGCCGCACGGATCAGGCCGGTGGCAGCCCCTTCATCATCATCGAGAAATGCCTTGAGCAAATGCTCCGGCGTGACGAGTTGGTGAAATTCGCGCACCGCAATTGTCTGCGCCGCTTGCACAAAACCACGCGACCGTTCGGTAAATTTGTCAAAATTCATGGTTGGATCCCTTTCCTGAGGCGACCGGGCTGCGCCATCCCTCAATAGGCGATGCTGCAGCCTTGCCGCCGATAGATGGTTGTAGCATTGATCTGGCTCAAGAGGGGGATCCGATGCGGATTGAGTCGATCTATCGCTACCCGGTCAAAACCCTAACCGCAGAGCGTCTGGCCGGCACTTGGTTGCAGCCGGATTGCAGCATGGCCGGGGACCGCGCCTTCGCCATCGCCCAGGGCGATTGCGGCTTTGACGAGGCCGCACCGTCCTGGCGCTCTAAGCGCGAATTGGTATGCCTTGCGCGCAATCCTGAAGCCATATTTCTTGATGCGCGCTATGACGAAGCTGCCGATTTACTGACGCTGCGCGCCCCCGATGGCGGGGTGATCGAAGCGTCACCCACATCGCCCGATGGTCGCGCGATGCTGGAACACTTTATCGCCCAAGCGATCCCCGGCGCCCTGCGCGGCACCCCACGGTTGATCCAAGCGCCAGAGATCAATTTCACCGATCAATCCCGGAAATTCATCAGCCTGATTGGCCTGCCCAGCCTGCGCGCGCTGGAGCAGAAGGTGGGGGCCGCGCGCGATCCGTTGCGGTTTCGCGCGAATATCTATCTTGAGGACCTTGAGCCTTGGGCCGAATTTGGCTGGATTGGCCAAACGCTCCGCCTTGGCGAGGCGGTCATCGAAGTGGTCGAGCGCATTGATCGCTGTGCCGCGACCGGGCTCAATCCGGCAACGCGCCAGCGCGATGCCAACCCCGTGCAGGAATTGATGCACCATTTCGGCCATGTCGATTGCGGCATCTTTGCCAGGGTTATCGCGGGCGGCGCCATCGCGCCCGGCAATGCGGTGATTGTGCCGTCATGACCGCGTCGCCCAAAATACTGGTCCCCGGCGATACGTGCTGGGACATCGCCCACGCCAATCAGGTGGCCGTGATCAGTAACGGCGCCCCTTATTTTCTGGCGCTGAAACAGGCGATTTTATCCGCGCGGCACTCAGTACTGATGATCGGCTGGGATTTTCATACCGGCATCAAATTGGAGCGCGCCGATATCACGATTGACGACGTGCCCAACCAGCTCGGCGCATTTTTGACCGCCATGGTCCGGCGCAACAAAAATCTGCAAATCAATGTGCTGCGCTGGGACCTCGCTTTCATGAAAATGCCGTTGCGCGGCACCACCCCGCTGGTATTGCTCAACTGGCTAACCTCGCGGCGGATTCATTTTCGCCTCGATGGCAATCATCCGCCTGGCGCCTGCCATCATCAGAAAATCGTGGTGATCGATGACCAACTCGCTTTTTGCGGCGGGATCGATACCACGGTGGGCCGCTGGGATAGCAAACACCATCGTGACGACGACCCACGCCGCGATGAGCCGGACGGTAAACGCTACGGTCCATGGCATGACGTCACAACAGCGGTCAGTGGTGATGCAGCCCGCGCCTTGGGTGACCTAGCCCGCATGCGCTGGCACGCCGCGACCGGCCACGCGCTCACGCCTCCCCCGGCGAGCGCTGCAATCGCTTGGCCAAGCAGCCTTGAGCCGCATATGCACGATGTCATGGTCGGCATTGCCCGCACCTGGCCGAAAACCGCGCAAATGCCTGAGACACGTGAAATCGAGGCTCTCTATATCGCGGCCATCGGCTCTGCCCGCCAATCGATCTATCTCGAAAGCCAGTATTTCTCGTCACCCAAAATCGCCAGCGCCATCGGCGCACGGCTGGCGCAAACCAATGGGCCGGAGGTGATTATCATCAACCCAATCCGCGCCGATGGCTGGCTCGAAGAGGAGGCAATGGGCTCGGCACGCGCCATGCTCCTCAACGATTTACGCCGTATCGACCACCAACAACGCCTCAGATTCGCAACGCCCGTGACAGCGCAGGGCGCGGATATCTATGTCCACGCCAAAGTGCTCGTCATCGATGATTGCGTGTTGCGGGTGGGCTCATCGAACATTAATAACCGCTCGATGGGCGTTGATACCGAGTGCGACCTGATCATCGAAGCCGCGAGCCATGACACCGACCGGCCCGATCTGCGGGCGGCGATCACGCATGTGCGCGATATGCTGATCGCTGAATTATTAGGGGTCGAGCAAATAATCTGGCGTGATACGGTCGGGGCTTGCGGCGGATCGCTGATCAGGGCGTTAGACCACTTCACCGCGCAGAAGGGCAGCCGTCTCGTCCCGTTCGAACCTCCGCAGATCAATGATTTGGAAGCCGATTTGGCGGTCAGCGGGGCGCTGGACCCGGCGACGGTTGAGGCTATGGCGCCAAATTTCATTCGCGGTTTACGCCTGATTGGATCACCGCGACCACGGCGATGGATCAACCGGCTTACGCGCCGCCGCAAAACGGCTTAATCTAGACCCATGTTGACCGACCTGCCCAATCTGTTGACCCTCTCGCGCATCGCCGCCATCCCGGTTTTGGTACTGCTGGTCGCCATCAACGCGCCACTGGCGGACCTGCTGGCGGCTTGCCTGTTCGCTTTGGCTGGCATCACCGACTGGCTGGATGGCCAGCTCGCGCGCTCGCGAAAGCAATTATCCAATCTCGGCCGTATGCTGGACCCGATTGCCGATAAGCTCCTGGTTGGCGCGACGCTGATGCTGCTGGTGGGGTTTCACCGGCTGCCCGCTTTCGGCATTTATCCGGCGATTGTGATTATGCTCCGCGAAATTCTGGTCTCTGGGCTGCGCGAATATTTGGCCGGCATCCGCATCGGCCTGCCGGTCACCAAGCTTGCCAAATGGAAAACCGCCTCGCAAATGCTCGCACTCGGCGTACTGCTGCTCGGCGATCCTGGCGCCGACGCGCTGGGGATTGGTTGGCTCCCCGCATCCGATCTGGGTGGGTTTTTGCTCTGGGTTGCCGCCGCCCTGACCTTGCTGACCGGCTGGGATTATCTCACCGCCGGTCTGCGCCATGTCATCCAGCCCAATTCCGCCGGCTGAACCCGCGCCCGCTTGAAGGATTTTCGGATTGACCCCATCGCCTGAGCGACATCCCGCACGCATACTCCCCAATGTGCTCGCCCTTGTCGGCTGGTCGGGCAGCGGCAAAACCACCTTGCTGACCGCGCTGCTGCCGATCCTCAGCCAGTGGGGGATGACTATTTCCACTTTGAAACACGCCCATCATGCGGTGGACCCCGATCAACCCGGCAAGGATAGTCACCGACACCGCCAAGCGGGCGCGCAGGAAACGATGCTCGCCACCGCTGCGCGTTTCGTGCTGTTCGCCGAGCATCGTGGCGGCAGTGAACCGGATTTGGGCGCATTGCTCGCACGCATGGCCCCCGCCGATCTTTATATGGCCGAAGGGTTCAAATCGGCTCCGGTGGCTAAAATCGAAATCCACCGCCCGGCCCTCGGCAAGCCACCGCTCTGGCCCGATCTGCCCGACATCATCGCGGTGGCCAGCGATCAGCCTTTGCCGGGCTGCCCAAAGACGCGGCTCGACCTCGGCGATCCTGCGGCAATTGCTCGCTTTATCGCCGATCATCTCAGCTGGCAGATCCCCCCTCTTGAGATTAAGCGGCAAACGGGTCGATAAGAGAGATCGCTTGATGGAGAAAGCTGCCATGCCGAGACGCGGATTGCCAACTGCTGCAATCATCCCCTGCCTTCTGCTCACGCTGCTATCGGGCTGCGCGGGCGTCGGTAATTATTTGCACAGCAGCATCGATCCTTTTGGCGACCCGAACGCCCCTCCCTCGGAAACGCTCAATATGCAGCGCGCGCGTGGCCAGCAGGTTGCCGTGCAGCCGGTACTCTCGCAGCCGGGCGATATTTGGCCTGGGAAAGTAAAGCCAATTCCAACCTTGGCGCAGATCCAGCAGAACATGAATTCACCGCTCGGCCAAGCGTATCAAAACGAATACGGCCCGATGCCGGGCCATACCGGTGCTGCCTTCGCCGTGCGCCCAACCGGGAGCGCCCCTGCCGCGCCAACCGGCGTTGCTGTCGGCAAAACCTTGATCGGCCCGGCCGGTCCAGTTGGCATTGTCAGCACGCCGAGCAATGGTCGCTATCAGCAAGTCTCGCCGCTCAATGGCCAAGGCGGCGGAATTCTGATCCCGAGCGGCACTGGCACCGCAACCCTGGTTGAGCCGAACGGCCAATCCATCACGGTCCAAGTGCCGGCACAATGATTGTCACCATCCGCTATTTCGCCTGGCTGCGCGAGCGCATCGGCCATGCCGAAGAGCGGGTCGACCCGCCAGCCAGCATCACCACGATCGGCGCCTTGACCGATTGGTTGGCGGATCTGAGCCCGGCCCACGCCAACGCTTTTGCCCAGCGCGCCGTGATTAAAACCGCAATCGATCAACAATTCGTCAATGCCGACGCGCTGATCGCCGGGGCGCATGAAATTGCGTTCTTCCCACCCTTTACCGGCGGTTGAGCGCCATGCCGATCATTCGGATTCAGGCTGAGGATTTCGATGTCGGTGCCGAGCTTGCGCGCTTGGAAGTTGGCGCCGGTGCTGTTGCCAGCTTCGTTGGCATCGTGCGCGCCGAAGCGCATGGCAAGCGCCTGACCGCACTCACCCTCGAACATTATCCTGGCATGACCGAGCGCGCCGCGAGCGCAATCGCCGATCAAGCGATGATGCGTTGGCCGCTCAGCGATTGTACAATCATTCACCGAATCGGGCGTCTCGCGCCCGGTGCGCGCATCGTACTCGCCGCCGCCGCCAGCGCGCATCGCGCCGCCGCCCTGGAGGCGACCGCATTTTTAATCGATTGGCTGAAAACCGACGCGCCGTTCTGGAAGCACGAAACATTCACCAACGGTGAAACCGCCTGGGTGGCCCCGCGCACCGAGGATGATCAAGCCCGATCACGCTGGGGCTGAGACCCCCGCGCCAAAACTAATCCATCGCGGCGCCGATAATCGATCCATCGGGCGCCTGCACAATCACCGCCAAATGTCGCCCCGGCGCAATTTGCAGCTTTTCCGAAAGCGGCGCGCCGGTCCAACCGCCCAGTTGATCGATGGCGCGCACCACATTGATCTCGGTCAAATCGGCCCCGGCATTTTCCCCGCCGCCCACTTTGGTATGTGCGATCGGATCGAGGGTGAACGCAATCACACGGGTTCCCGCCGGAGCTTGGCCAGCCCCAACCCGCACCATCGCCGCACCGCCATGCCGCGACAGCGCAACAGGCACCATCGGGCCGGGCTTGGCGCGTGCCGCAGCGATGGCCGCATTCAGCCGGGTCCGGTCCGAGCCGACCATGCCGACCCGCCCATCAACCACCGCTTCGGGCGTGTAAAGCTCATGCGTCAATCCGTGATCGACATAGAATTGCTGGCGTGCCGTTGCGGCGCGGGATGCGAAACGATCGCGCCATGCCGGGCTGTTCCAATAGGTCACATGCAAATCGAGCGCGATCAGGCCGGGCTGGGATGCCTGCTCGCGACGCAGCAACCGGTCGGCGGGCGGACAATCCGAACAGGCTTGTGAGGTGAACAACTCCACCACCACCGGAACCGGCGCGGCCTGCGCGACGCCGCGCTGCACCCCGAGCAACGCGGCGAGACCGAGACCGACGGCGATGCGGCGCATCATGATCCGCCGAACCAATTATAGCCCTGATTCTCCCAATACCCGCCGGGGAAGCTGTTGGTCACGTTAAGCGCGACGATCGATTTCGGGTTTTTGTAGCCAAGCTTGGTGGGAATGCGCAGGCGCACGGGTGCGCCGAACGGGGCGGTCAGCGGCGCGCCGTTGAAATCCAGTGCAAAGATTGTTTGCGGCTGCAGGGCGGACGCCATATCAATGCTGGTGAAGTAACCATCAGCGCAGTGGAACGAGACGTAGCGTGCGTTCAGATCGGCGTTGATCGACTTAAGCAGGAGGCCGAGCGGGACGCCGCTCCATTGTCCAACCACGCGCCAGCCCTCCACACAGACAAAGCGGGTAATCTGGCTCTGTTGCTTCATCGCCCGCAAATTGGCCAATGTCAGCGGTGTCTTGTTGCCCACGCGCCCGGTCAAGGCGAGCTGCCAAGTGGCTGGATTGACCTGGGGCGCCTGGGAAATATCGTAGAACGCATTGAACCGCGCAGGCCGGGTGATCGCTGAGGCCGGAAAGGTCGGGGCGAGCGTGTGACGGTCGAACAAGAGCCCCTGCGCCTCATCGTTCCAGCGCGACATCGCCGAGAGAACCTGATCGGCAATATCGGGATGGTTCGGGTGATCGAAGTTGCAGCCGGGCAATGTGCTGACAGCCCCAAAAGCCAGAGCACGGGTGAATAATTTACGTCGGTCGATCATCAGGGGGCTCATCAGCGTCACTCCGCCATCGGGGTTGAGGGGGTCGCGCTCTCAGGCAAGCGACCGCCGGTGATCATCGGTGGCAGCACTTTGGGAACCAGCGCGACCAAGATCAGATGCACCGCAAGAAACAGCACGATCCCGGTCATCACCAGAAAATGCACCACGCGCGAGATAAAGAAGCCGCCGAACAGGTCAGAGAGAAACCATAATTGAACTGGCTTCCAGACCGCAAGGCCGGACAGCACAGCCAGGATGCCAAGGATGATGACGCCGAGATAGAGCAAGCGCTGCACAGCGTTATAGACGCCAGTTTGATGCGACAAATGCAGCTTGAGGGCTTGGATGACCTCTTGGATGACCGCACGGGGCGAGAGCGGAAAAAACTTACGGCGAAAATGCCCGCTCGCGATGCCCCAGGTTAGATAGCACAGCCCGTTGAGCATCAGCAGCCAGATCGCCGCGAGATGCCAGGCGATCGCCGCACCCAGCCAGCCGCCAATGGTCACCAAAGGCGGAAAGCTGAACGGCAAGAACGGGGACGCATTGTAAATTTCCCAACCGCTGCCGATTAGGATGATGATGGCGATGGCATTGAGCCAGTGCATGAGCCGCAACGGCCAGGGATGGATTACACGGGAGGGGGGTCGTTGGGTCATCGCTCACTCCTTGGGCCTCGGATGGCGAATAGGTGTCAGATCGATGCCGATCCGTCGAGTTATGAAAACCATAACCAATCGGCATTGGAGTTTGGTCTCACTGGGCGCGCATATCAACAGGGCCGGAACGACCGGCGCCGGATCTCCGGCAAAGCAACCGATCCGGACTGACGGATCTTCAAGGAGGACTACGATGAAACGCACTCTTCTCGCTTGCGCCATTGCCCTGGGCAGCCTAGCGCCGATGATCGCTCACGCAGCAACACCGTCGACCATGTCACCCCAGCAAATGGCCGCGATGAAAGCCAAATTGACCAATGCGGAAAACCTGGTCGCAGAGATCAACCGCTCCTATGGCACGCAATTTGCGGTAGGGCCGAAGGCCGAAATGATGGCGATGAGCCATATGGCGCGCGCTAATATGGAGATGTCGAAGGCGATGATGGAAATGCAAGCGTTCTGGACCGCCTCGCCGTCAGCCATGCAATTCCCGGCGCCCAAAGGCCAATAATCGCTAATTTTTCTCTCCAGGGAAGGAATTTACCATGCTTCGTTTTGCGATCGCCGCGGCCGCTTTGTCGCTTGCCTTGACCGGTATGGCGCAAGCCGCGACCACCAGCCCGATGAGCCACAACACGATGAGCCATAGCACCAAGAAGAAGAGTGCCATGGCTCATAGTGCGATGGGTCATAGCACGATGAAAAAAAGTGCCATGGGTCACACCGCCATGGGTCACAGCGCGATGGGTCATAGCACGATGAAAAAAAGTGCGATGGCGCCGCATAAGACGACCTCGGCGATGAGCAAAAAGACGCAATAGTCTCTTGCTGCATTGGGGGAAACCGGGAATGATCGCCCGGAGCGACAGAGCGAGATCATTATGAGCCTTCGGGACCAACTCAGTCAGCGCATCGAACAGGCGCTCCAGAATGAAGCCTACAAGGCCGCGTATGATCAGGTGATCACGACCCTGCGTGACAATGGTTTCCTGCCGAATATTATCTCGGTTGGCGACCGGTTTCCCGATTTCATGCTTCCCGATGCCAGCGGCGGGCTGGTCGATCTGACCAGCCTGCTCGCCCGCGCCCCGGTGATTATTCAGTTTTTTCGTGGCGATTGGTGCCCCTATTGCCGCATGATGCTCGATTCGCTTGCGGAAGCCTTGCCCGACATCAAGGCTGCAGGCGGCACGTTGGTGGCACTGACCCCGGACACCCATGGTCTGGCGCTCGATGCAAAAATCGCACATCATGCCGACTTCGTGGTGTTGTCCGATGTCGATTATGGCGTTGGTCTTGCTGCGGGAGTGATTTTTCGGTTGCCCCCTTTGTATCGCAATCGTCTGGTGTTGTCGGGCACTGATCTTGCCGTTCGCCATGGCAATGCGGCGTGGTTTTTGCCAGTGCCTGCGACTTTCGTTCTCGATGGAGAGGGCATTGTGCGCTGGCGCTTTGCCGATCCTGATTTTACTAAGCGCGCCGAGCCAGCAGATGTGATAGAGGTGGTGCGCGCTTTGAAAACTGGCTCGCTCGGGTAGGGTATGGAACTGACTCAGGTTCGCTATTTCGTGACACTCAGCCGCACGCTGAACTTTACCCGTGCAGCGGAAATGCATCATGTGAGCCAGCCCGCACTGACCCGTGCGGTGCAGCGCTTGGAGGAGGAGTTGGGTGGCCCCCTGCTTTATCGCGAACGCACCCTGACCCGCCTCACCGAACTTGGCCGGTCGATGCTGCCGCATTTGCAAGCGATGCTGGATGCCGCCGATAATGCCATCAACCTCGCTGCCGCCCGCCGGACCCAGCCGCGCTGTAGCTTGAAAATTGGCCTTGGCCCCGGGATTAGTGCCAGCGTGATTGCGGCGCTGATCCGCGATGTTGCTGCGGCACTGCCGAAACTCACTGTCAGTTTCGAGGAAAACGACGCGCTGCGGATTACCGAGTTGATGTTGGCTGATGATTTGGATTGTGCGCTGCTGCCCGGTGATTGGGCCATGCCGGAGCGGCTCAATCGCTGGCCGCTCTATCAGGATCGGGCCGCAGTGTTTTTGCCCGATCGCCATGAACTCAGCCAAATGCAAAGTCTGGGGGCGAGTGATCTGGGTGGTGAGACGATTTTGATCGGCGATCGGTGCGGCGGGTTCGGAGTTCGGCTGATTGAAACAACCGGCCAGGAGTTCCGGCAATTCCGCTGCGGCGGGACGGCGGCGCATGTGCTTGAACTGGTTGGTGCCGGGTTGGGGGTGGCGATTCTCTCCGAGCGGATCACCCTGCCGGAGGCGCTCACCAAATGCGCGCTCAACCAACCCCTCTTGGAGCGTCCGGTTCATCTGGCGTCGGTGGCGGGACGACCGCAAGGCCCGGCGGTTTCTGGCTTTATCAAGCTTTGCCGGGCGCAGCGTGTATAATCAACGCGACCGCCTGGGTGAGTATCTGCGCCAGAGCATCCTTTTGGGCGCGCACTAAATCGGGTGCGGTAACGCCCGCCGAGGGCACGGCGGCGCGCAATCGTCGTTGCAGGACCGGCACATCGCTCAAGCCACGCGGCTTGGCGACCACCAGCGTCATCGCCGCCCGCGCTTGATGGGAGGCTGGGTCGGCCAGCAAGGTTTCCAACGTCGCCTCGACCATCACATCCGGGTTGAGTGACGTGCCTTCACCGACCACGGCGGCAAAGGCGCCGGAGGCTTGCAGCCATGCGATCAATGCGGCGGTGACGCCTTCGGCGGGCGGCACGGCCCAACGATTATAATAGCCGCGATGCAGGCTGCCATCCGGCTCTAGCGTGATCAACCCGCGATCAGCGAGGCCCGGCCCAGCCAAGACCGAGCGCACCAACACCACTTTGGTGCGCGGCCCGGCTGAAGCACTTCGCGGCGGGGAGGGGGCGAGCGGCCAATCGCTGCGCGGTTGATATTTTTCGCGGTCGAGCACGGTGCCGCAGCCCGCGAGGAGCAAAGGGGTGGCGAGCAGCAGAAATCGGCGGGATGGATGGGGCATGATCGCTCCTATCGTGGGGTCACGCGCGGCGGCGGCGCGCCACGCAGGATGGTCGCTGGGTTTTGCTTCAAGGATTCCGACAATTCGGCCAAGTTGCGCGAGGCGATGTTGAGATTTTGCAAAATCGGCTGCATTTGCCGGTTCAAATTCGCCGTTGCGGCATTGGCGCTCTGCACCGTGGCGCTGGTTTGCGCGAGCAATTTGGGCATGGCCGCACTGGCTTTGGCGAGCGCGGCCGAGCTTTGCGCGAGGGAGGCTAGCAGCGCGCGGGTATTGGGGCCATTGGCGGCTTGGCGCAGGGCGCGGGTGGTGGCGGGCAGGTCGGCCTCGCGCAGTTGGGTTTGCATGGTGGCGAGCAAGCTATCGGCGCGCAAAAGTGTCTGATGCGCGGTGCCAACAGTCATTTCGCTGCCCAACGCCTGGACGAGATGGTTGAAGGCTTTAATCGTTTTATCGAACTTGATTTTACGGGCGTTAGCCAGGAACCCTTGCACCGCATCCTGCACTTGGGTGAGCGTGCTGGGGACCGAGGGGATTACCGTGCTGCGCGGCGTCCAGGGCACGGATGCGACGGGATGCTGAGCGGGCTTGACGAAACTCAGCTCCAAATAGGCCAGCCCGGTTATGCCTTGCGGGGCCACTTGCACCCGCAATCCGTGATCGATGGCTTGTTGGATATTGGCATGTTCGCCCAATTTGTGGGGATCGATCCGGAATCGGACGATCACCTGTTGATAGACCGGCGACAGGGTTTCACCTTGGTCCTCCGGCGGGTATTCGGCGGCGACCAGCCCGATATCCGACACTTTGCCGATGGTCACCCCGCGAAATTTTACCGGCGAGCCGACATCGAGCCCCTGCACCGATTCGGTGAAGTAGGTTTCATAGGGGATGCCCGGGCGGAACGCATTGCCGGACAGGAGAAAAATAAGCCCGACCAGGGCCACCACCGCCCCTAACGCGAACAGACCGGTTCGCAAAGCTGCACCGCGCGGTTCCATCAGGCACCTCTTTGTTGAACGGTCGATTGACGATTAAAAAACGCTTGCACGGTCGGATTGTCGCTCGTGCGGCGCAATTCGGAGGGAACGCCCAAGGCGATCATGCCTTTGGCGTCGCGATCGAGCATCACGCAACGATCGGCGATGGCGAAAATGGACTGCAATTCATGGGTGACGACCACGAAGGTGCAATCGAGGGCGGCGCGCAAATCAAGGATCAGGCGATCCAGCCCGGCGCCGGTGATCGGATCGAGCCCGGCGGATGGTTCATCAAGAAATAATAAAGGTGGGTCGAGCGCCAAAGCCCGCGCGATGGCGGCGCGCTTGGCCATACCGCCGGAAACTTCGCTCGGCAGGAGATTTTCGGCATCGGCGAGGCCGACCAGGGCGAGTTTCAGCCGGGCGATGTCCCGCCGCGCGGTGAGCGGCAGATCGGTAAAGAGCGACAGCGGCAGCATGATGTTATCGATCAACGTCATTGAGCCGAACAGCGCACCGGATTGAAACATCACGCCGATTGAGCGGCGCACCCTATCGGTTTCGGCGACGATGTCATGGCCCAGCACGGTGATGCGCCCGGCGGTGGGGCTCAGCAGGCCGATCATTTGCTTAAGCAAGGTTGATTTGCCGCAGCCTGAGCCGCCGAGCACCACGAAGATTTCGCCGACGCTGACAGCGAAGCTTACATTCTGGAAAATTATCCGTTTGCCGAAGGTCTGGCCCACGTCATCGACGATGATGGCGGGCGCGGCGTTGCTGCTCATAGTCCCAGCCGATAGAAAATGACCGCGAACAGACCATCGAGCAGGATGATGGCGACAATGCCGCCGACCACCGCCGAGGTCGCGGCTTCGCCGACCGCGCGCGGACCGCCGCCTGCGGTAAGGCCGGCGCGGCAGCCGATCAGGCCGATGGCGGCGCCGAAGACCAGGGATTTGAACAGGCCCAGCAGCAAATCATGCGGGCTAGTCGCCATTTGCACCTGCCCGATCACCGCAGCTGGCGGAAATCCCAGCAGCAGCATGACAAAACCCATGCCGAGCAGGCCCGCAAGATCAATGCCGAGGGTCAAGGCGGGCATCACCAGCATGGAAGCCGCCATGCGCGGGATGACCAGCATGGTTTCCGGGTCGATCCCCATGGTAATCAGCGCATCGATCTCCTCATTCACCCGCATGGTGCCGAGTTCGGCGGCGAAGGATGAGCCGGTGCGCCCGGCCAGGATGATTGCGGCAAGCAGCGGGCCTAATTCGCGAAAAAGCGAGATGGCGACCAGCGCCGCGACATAGATTTCGGCGCCGAATTGGCGCATCGGGATGGCCGATTGAAACGCGAGGATCATGCCGATCAAAAAGCCCATCATCGCGACCAAAGGCACGGCCTGGGTGCCAGCGCGATCGGTCAGACGGAAAAATTCCGCGCCACGCAGAAAGCGCAGTTTGCTCGGCAGGGCCATGGCGGCGAGGATTGTTTCGCCGAAAAATCCCACCCGGATGATGAAGGTACGCCGGGCGCTGCGACGCGCGATGGTGGCGGGGGTGGGCTTGACCGGCGCGCCTTGCGGCAAGGCCGCACGGAGTTGCGCGAGCAGGCTGGTTTGTGCTTCGGTCAGGCCGCTCCAAATGATCGGGCTGGCGTGCGCCCGTTCGATTGCCAATAGCAAAGCGGCGCCGGACGTATCGATCATTTCGGCTTGGGAGACATCCAGCGTCAGGGCCGATGGGGCTTTGGCGGCGGCGGCCATGGCACGCGACCAGATGGGCGCGACGCCGCGCGCCGTGAGAGAACCGGCGAAGCGCAGGGTGGTTGCCTCCGCATCGGCGCGGGTTTCCAACTGTGCGGCGCTCATCCAGCCACTCCGGAAAAAAATTTGCAAACCAAGGGACCGACTTGCAACCAACCATCCCAAATCATGTTGAATGCCACATATAGCACGATCGCCAAGCCCGCCCAAACCAGCCAGCGATAGCGGGCGAGTAACCCCGCCACCAGCTGCGCCGCCACGCCCATCATGGCGATGGAAATAATCAGCCCACCGGCCAGCAGCCAAGGGTGGTTGCGTGCGGCGCCTGCCACCGCCAGCACATTATCGAGGCTCATCGATAAATCCGCGAGTAAAATCCGCAACACCGCTCCCCCCAGCTTTTGCGGCGCGCCGCCCTGCTTGTGGGGTAGGGCGTGGGCGAATTCGCGCCAGGATTTCCACGCGACATAGAGGAGCAAAATGCCGCCAGCGAGGGTGAGGCCGATGACCGCAATCAGACGGAGCGCAATCAATGCCAGGGCGATGCGCAAGATCGTCGCAGCACCAATGCCAATGATGATCGCTTGACGGCGCTGGGCCGGGGCGAGCCGACCGACCGCAAGGCCAATCACGACCGCGTTATCGCCGGCTAAGACCAGATCGATCATCAGCACTTGGACTAAAATCAGTAAATCGGCGATGAATATATGCATTACACATCGGTTCGCCGCTGCGGGATGATTTGTCAATCAGCGCGGATTTGTGCGCCGTTTCCTCATTTTTCGTTCTTATTGCGTAACGATTATTTTGCGCCTCTGCGCCGTGCGGTTAGGGGCGATTTTTGAAGGGTGGAGAGAAAGCGTAGCGGTGGCCGGGGAGTGTGGGGCGGAGTGGCGGTGGATATTTTTGGAGTAGGTGCTCCAGGAGCGTCAGCGGGGGTTTTCGCGCTGATTTTCGCTCCGATTTAGGGCGGGGTTTGCGGGGTTTTTGGGGTTTTCGCTCCAATTTCAGGTGGAGAGGGAGAGAAATACGGAGCATGTGGCAGATCGGGCGCAGGACGCGGCCGAGGCTGGGATTCTCGCTCAGGAGCGAAATGAGGT
>NCBV01000039.1 GCA_002279355.1 Acidiphilium sp. 37-60-79 | reverse complement strand
CTGGGGTGGGGCCTGCTCGGGCTACGCCCTCACAGCCCCCACCCCAGATTCTCACGTTGATTGACGCGCATTCTCACGTTGTTTGTCGCGCGGCACGGGAGGGGCTGGTTTTGCGGCTTGGGATTGTGGGGTGTGGGGCCGGATGCGGGGTTTGGGCGGGGTTGGGCGTGCGAGGATTTGGGCGAAGCGGCGGAGCAAAAAGCCGAGGCGGGCATAGATGGTGATGTTGAGCAGTGGGTTGACCCGGCGATGGCCGAGGGGGCCGATGAGCTGGCGCAGGAGTGCGATGATCGCAGCGAAACGCTCGGCGGGCGGGCGGCACCATATGTCGGGTTGGGACAACATTTAGTTAGTATGACATAAGGGTGGGGGGCTGCGAAAGGGGTTTGTTGGGTGGGTGCGATGCGTGATGCGGCGCGGGGGTTTTTTTGGTGGGATGGCGATGTGTTGGTGGTGAATATTCTGGGCAAGCCGCAGGCGTCGCGCGATGCGATTGGCAAGGTGCGCGGCGACCAGCTCAAGGTGAGTGTGACGGCGACGCCTGAGGACGGGGGGGCGACCGATCATATGGTGCGGTTTTTGGCGCGGGAGTTTGGGGTTGCAGCGGCGGCGATTGAGGTGGTGTTTGGGCGGATGAGTGTGAATAAGCAGCTGCGGATTACGCGCCCGGCGCGCTTGCCGGCGGTGTTTGACGGGCCGGGCGGGGCGGGGTGAGGATTTGTGCTCGTTTATCGCGCTTGTCAGGGGCTGATTCGGTCGGATAAGCTGACGGAATGTCAATCGATCCATTGCCTGCTCGTCCGTTCGGTCGTTCGCTCGCCGATTTTGAGCCGCTGTTGCCTGCGGAGCAAAAGCTGCTCGCGGCGGTTAGGCGGGGGGAGTTCGCGAAGATCGCTGAAAAGCGACCCAGAGACAGGACGGACGAAAATTGTGTGCGCGCGGAATTTATCCGGTTCCTGGCGCTGGGCGGCGATGATCGCGCCCCCGTGCATGAGCGGGGCGTTTGGCTCAAGGGTGCTTATGTCGAAGGCACGCTCGATCTGTCGAGCGCCAATGTCATTTGCAATCTCCAGCTGGATCATTGTCATTTCGACGTCGCGCCAAATTTCAAGGACGCCAAGATCGATGGTTATTTGATTCTTGAAGGCAGCCGCGTGCCGAGTCTGGCCGCGGACCGTGCGACCATATCGGGCGTTGTGTTCCTTGGTCAGGGGTTCATGAGTGAGGGTGAAATCCGGCTGCGCGGTGCGAAGATTGGTGGGACTTGGAATTGTAATGGCGGCGTTTTTGCCAATTCGCAGGGCAACGCACTGAGTGCTGATGGGATCGAGGTCGCTGGCAATGTGTCGATGGGAGCGGGATTTAGAGCGGAAGGTGCGGTGCGGCTGCTCGGGGCAAAGATTGGTGGGCAGTGGAGTTGCAAGGAGGGCGTTTTTGTTAATCTGCAGGGTGACGCACTGATTGCTGACGGGATCGAGGTCGCTGGCATTGTGTCGATGGGAGCGGGATTTAGAGCGGAAGGTGAGGTGCGGCTGCTCGGTGCGAAGATTGGCGGGCAGTGGGTTTGCAACGACGGCGTTTTTGCCAATCCGCAAGGTAATGCGCTGAGTGCTGATCAGATCGAGGTGGCTGGCACTGTGTCGATGGGAGCGGGATTTAGCGCGGAAGGCGCGGTGCGGCTGCCCGGTGCGAAGATTGGTGGGCAGTGGAGTTGTGACGGGGGCGTTTTTTCGAACGAGCAGGGCGATGCGCTCAAGGCGCAGGGCGCTGAGGTTAAGGGCGAGGTGTTCATGGAGTGCGAGGCTCACGGCGAGGTGAGCCTGTCGCGCGTGCGCTTTCATAGCGCGTTTTATCTGGGTGGTCAGATCAAGGCGCTGGATCTTACGTCTGCGCGGGTGGCGGTGCTTCACGACCAAGCAAAATCATGGCCCGATCGGATCAATCTCACCGGGTTTGTATATGATTCGTTTGGAGAGGATGCGCCGGTCAGCGGCAAAGACCGGATTAAGTGGCTGGAGCAGCGACGCGAGGACCGTGCGGGCGATGTCAAGAATCCCGATGGTTTCAAGCCGCAGCCTTGGATTCAGGCGCGCAAGGTTTTGCGGGAGATGGGGCATTATGAGGCGGCGCGGGAGGTTGGGATTGCGTTTGAGACGCATAAGCGGCGGATTGGGTTGATTGGTGGCTCGTCCGAGACCGGGCCGGGCTGGTGTCCCAGTTGGCTGTGGTCTTGGTGGCGCGGAGGCTATCGGCGCGTGGCGGAGGGTTTGCATTGGTGTTATTGGGCGATGGCTTCCTATGGGTATCGTCCGCTGATATCGCTGATGTTTGCGGCCATTGTTTGGCTAGTCTGCACCGGGCTTTATGCAGTTGGTTCCAATCATGGCGTGTTTGCGCCGACCAATCCGGCGATTTATCAGAATCCCGCTGATGCGGTTTGTTGGGGGCGGCCGCACAAGCATCCGATTTGGACGCGCTGTAAGGCGTTACCGCCAGCCTATACGACATTTGTGTCGCCGGTTTATTCGCTCAATGTTTTGCTGCCGGTGGGTGATTTGGGGCAGGTTTCGAGTTGGTCGCCGATGACATCGACCCCGCTCGGTCGGGCAGTGCAAGTTGCGGTTTGGTTTGAGACTTTGTTCGGCTGGGTCGCGAGTTTATTATTGGTCGCCGTGTTATCCGGCTTGGTCAAACGCGACGAGTAGCGAAAAGTTTTTGCTGCTTTTTTCAAAAAGCAGTTTTTTGCTCTTTTGTTTTTGCGCCTTTGTTTTCGCTCCCGTATTTTTGCTCCCGTATTTCCGCGCCTGCGTGGGGCGCGGGGGTGGGGCGGTTATTTCGAGGTGGGTTGGGGGAGCGAGAATTTTTGGCCGGGGTAGATGAGGTTTGGGTTGGTGATTGAGGCTTCGTTGGCTTTATAGATCAGGGTATATTTGGCGCCGTTGCCGTATTTGGCGCGGGCGATTTCCCATAGGCATTCGCCGCGTTTGATGACGACGCGGCCGGGTTGTGCGCTGGCGAGTTGGGTGGGGGCGTAGGCGGTTTTCATCGATTGGATGATGGTGCCGTCGGGTTTGATGGATTCGAGGGTGAAGGTGCCGGGGGTGTTGGGCAAGGTGGGGACGCGCAGGGTCCAGCGGCCATTGGTGCCGGTGAGGGCGGAGCCGACATAGTGGCTGCCGAGATAGAGCGAGATTTGGGCGCCGGGTTTTGCGGTGCCGGCGATGAGGGCGTGGCCGTTATTGTAATCGACTGAGCTGATGCCGAGGGTGCCGGGCTGGGGGCCTTGGCCGGAGAGGAGTTTGGAGGTGCCGTTGGCGCCGCCGGAGAGCACGGCGAGGGCGCCTTCGTTGGGGGCTTGGGGCACGTTGATGGCGACGCTGCGGTGGCTGGTGGCGGTTGCGCCGTCCGGGGTTTTTTCGGTGAGGGTGAGGTTGGCGCTGCCGGGGGTGAGGGGTTTGGTGGTGACGAAGGCGAAGGAGCCATCGAGCCCGACAATGGTGCTGCCGATGGGCTTACCATTGGCATCGATGGTGATGGTGGCGCCGGGGGTGGCGCGACCGGCGATGACGGCGTTGCCACCGGCGTCAACGCGCACGGTGTCAAAGCGTGGGCTGGTATTGGAAGATTGGTTGATGCCGACGGGGTGTTTCGCGGGTGCGGTGGGTGCGAATTGCTTTTTGCCGCCGAGGAGGATGAGCCCGATGACGGCGAGCAGGCCGAGCGCGCCGATCGCCGCCGGGGTGACCCAACCGGGAAAAGATTTTTTCTTGAAATTGTCATCAATCTTGCCGGACATCGGAAAATCCCGCCATGTGCTTGCGTGGTGTTCTCTCTCCTGCCACGAAGTGAAGCGAATCGGAAGTGTTGAGAGGTTTTTTGGCATATGAGTCACTTTTCAGTCACGGTTTTTTGCGGATCGTCGCCGGGGGCATCGCCGGAGTATCGGGTTGCGGCGGAGGCGCTGGGGGTGGGGCTGGCGCGTGCGGGCCTGCATTTGGTGTTTGGCGGGGGCAATGTTGGCCTGATGGGCATTGTGGCGGGGGCGGCTTTGGCGGCGGGCGGGACGGTGACGGGGATTATTCCGCAATTTTTACGGGCGCGTGAGGTTGAGTTTCATGGGCTGAGCGAGTTGATTATTACGGATTCGATGCATCAGCGTAAGGAGATGATGTTTGCGCGGGCGGATGCGTTTGTGGTGTTGCCGGGGGGGTTGGGCACGCTGGATGAGTTGATTGAGATTCTGACCTGGAAGCAGCTTGAGCGGCATGCGAAGCCGATTTTGTTGTGTGATGTGCAGGGTTGGGCGGGCCCGGTGGTGGGGCTGATCGATCATGTGATCCGGGCGGGGTTTGCGCGGGGTTCGGCGCGGGATTTGTTCGAGGTGGTTGAGGGGGTGGAGGCGATTTTGGTGCGGTTGGCTGGTTATGCGGGGCGGGTTGCGGGCTAATCGGGGTCGGACTTGTCGGTTCGATCAATGAAATTGATCGGCAAAGAAAGGCCAGAGGGTGATTGATGATCAGCTATCAGGGTCGAGGGGGGTGGTGGCGGGGAGCGCGTAATCTTCGTTGAACCAGCGGCCGAGATCGATGGTGCGGCAGCGCGGTGAGCAGAAGGGGGCGTGGGTGGGATCGGGCGGTTTGCCGCAGATGGGGCAGGGTTTGGCGGGGGGCGGATTGGTCATGGCTGGCGGGCCTCGTGATGCTGGGTTGTGTGATGGTGGGTTGTGTGATGGTGGGCGAGAATTTCGTGTAGGGGTGCGCGAATGCGCGGGCGGCGGATTTCGGCAAAGCCGAGGGCGGTGAAGCCGAGCAGCTTGGGGTGTTGTGGATCGCGGGCGAGGGCGGTGGCGAGATCTGGGCCGAGGGCGGGGCGGGCGGTGGCTTTCATGCCGGCGAAATCGATCAGAATGGCGCCGCCGAAATTGCGCAGGCGGATTTGCCGGGTGAGTTCGGGGATGAGGCCACGGTTGAGCTGGGCTTGGGATTCGGTTTTGCGGGCGCGTGCGGCGGTTGCGGCGGCGGCATCGATATCGATGGCGGTGAGGGCGGGGGTGGGGCTGAAATGCGCGATGGCGCCGCCGGGGAGCGGGCATTGTGGTTCGGCTAGGGCGGCGATTTCATCCTCGAGGGCGGCAAAGCAGGCGGCTTGATAGGTGGCGTCGGGATAGGTGGGGCGCAGCGTGGCGAGCACGGCGTATTGATCGGCGTGGATGGGCGCGTGCGGGTGTAGCGCGCGGAGTGCGCCGAGGGGTCCGGGGCCGCGGGCGCGCAGGCCGGGTTTGCCGCCTTGGGGCGGGATGCTCGTGGTTGCGACGCGGGGGCCTTTGCCGCCTTGGGCGGCGCGGGTGATGCGCAGGCTGAGGGCATCGCCTTCGGTCGCGGTTTTGCCGCCGGCGCTATCGGGGAGAAATCCGGTGCCTGTGCTGCTGCCGAGATCGACGAAGACGCCGCCCATGGCGGAGGCGCGGGCGAGGACGCGGCCTTCGTACTGATCGCCGACGCCGTCGGGTTGGGCGGGATCGATCAGGGTGTATTCGACCAGGGTGCCGGCTTCGAGCAAGGCGAGGCGCAGGAGGTTGCCGGTGGCTGACGCGAGGATCAGCGCGTCGTTCATGGGAAATAGCCCAGCCCGCGGAGCAGGTTAGCAGTTTCATGGAGCGGTAATCCGACCACGCCGGAATAGGAGCCGGCGAGAAAATCGATGAAGGCGGCGGCGCGGCCTTGGATGGCGTAGCCGCCGGCTTTGCCGTGCCATTCGGTGCTGGCGAGGTAGGCTTCGCGTTGGCGATCATCGAGGCGGGCGATGCCGACGCGGCTGAGCACGATGCGGCTGCGCGACCGGCCATCGGGGGCGCGGATGGTGATGGCGGAGAAGACTTGGTGGCGGCGGCCGGCGAGTAAATCCAGGCAGTGACGGGCGGTTGGCGCATCCTCGGCCTTGGGCAGGATGCGCTGACCGGCGGCGACCACGGTGTCGGCGGCTAAGATGAAGGCGCCTGGCTCGGTGATCGCGGCGCATTTGGACGCAGCCATGCGCGCGGCGTAGAGCCGGGGCAATTCATCGCGGAGCGGCATTTCATCGATCGCGGGGGCGATGATCGCGTCGGGGATGATGCCGATTTGGGCGAGCAGGTCACGCCGACGCGGGCTCGACGAGGCGAGGATGAGCCTCGGCGGGGCCGGCATTATTTGAAGCGGAACGTGATGCGGCCTTTGGACAGATCGTACGGGGTCATTTCCACCGTCACCCGGTCGCCCGCGAGCACCCTGATCCGGTTTTTGCGCATTTTGCCGCTGGTGTGCGCTAAAATTTCGTGTTCGTTGTCGAGTTTCACGCGAAACATGGCGTTCGGCAACAGCTCGGTCACCATGCCGTTAAACTCGATCATGTCTTCTTTCGACATCTATCCTCAATCCGTTGTTGTCGCATCGGCGATCACATGGGCCGCTGCGCGCGCCCGGTCAAGTTTTGCCGGCAAAACCATCATGGGTGGTTCTGCCCCAGCCTGATCGCGACGGAGCTTGCATGGGCGCCGAGCCCTTCGGCGTCGGCCAAGGTGACGGCGGCGGGGCCGATGGCGCGCAGGCTGGCGGCATCGAGGGCGACCCAGCTGGTGCGCTTGAGAAAATCGAAGACGGAGAGGCCTGAGGCAAAGCGCGCGGTGCCGGAGGTTGGCAGTACGTGATTGGGCCCGGCGATGTAATCGCCGATCGCTTCGGGGGTGTAGCGGCCCAGAAATACCGCGCCGGCATGACGGATTTGGGCGAACAGGGCGTCCGGGTCGGCGGTCATGATTTGCAAATGCTCGGGGGCGATTTGGTTGCTCAGGGTTGCGGCCATGGCGAGATCATCCACCAGGATAATCGCGCCGTGATCCTCGATCGAGCGGCGGGCGATGGCGGCGCGGGGCAAGGTGCGCAGGGCTTGCTCGATGGCAGTGGCGACGCGGCGGGCGAGGTCGGCATTATCGGTGAGCAGGATGGCTTGCGCGGCTTCGTCATGTTCGGCTTGGGCCAGCAGGTCGAGGGCGATGTGGTCGGGGTTTTGGGTGGCATCCGCGATGATCGCCACTTCGGAGGGGCCTGCGATATTATCGATGCCGACTCGGCCAAAGACTTGGCGTTTGGCTTCGGCGACATAGGCATTGCCTGGCCCGGTGATCCGATCGACCGGTGCGATCGTTGCGGTGCCGTAGGCTAAGGCGGCAATCGCTTGTGCGCCGCCGATGCGGTAAATTTCGCTGACGCCGGCGCGCTGGGCGGCGGCCAAGACCAGCGGATTGAGCTGGCCGTCAGGCGTTGGCACGCACATTGCGATGCGCGCCACCCCGGCCACCCGTGCTGGGATCGCATTCATCAACACCGAAGACGGGTAGGACGCTTTGCCGCCCGGCACGTAGAGGCCGACCGAATCGAGCGGTCCCCAGCGCAACCCCATGCGGGCGCCCACCGCATCGGTGAGGGTTAAATCCTGCGGCATTTGCGCCGCGTGAAACGCTTCGATCCGGGCTGCGGCCAATGCGAGCGCCTGATGCTGGTCGGCGGAGATGGCTGCGCAGGCTTGTGCAATTTCGGAAGGCGAGACCCGAATTTGCGCGGCTGTGAGGGAAAAACGGTCAAACTGAGCGGTGAGGGCCACCAAGGCGGCATCACCTTCGGCGCGGACCCGGGCGATGAGGGCGGCGACTGGGGCGGTCACGTCGGTTGATTCTGCGCGCTCCGCGAGCAAGGCGGCGAGAGCCGCGCCGAACCCCGGATCGTTGGCGATCAGCGTGCGCATCAGCGGGTGGTTTGCGCTGTTGCCGTGCGAGACTGGGCCGTGCGAGACTGGGCCAAGCGAAACTGGCCGATCCAATGGCTAATGAGTTCTGGTTGGGTTTTCAGCGCGATCCGATTAACGATCAGCCGGGCGGAGGCATGGGCAATCACTTCGGTTTCCACCAGCCCGTTGGCGACCAGCGTGCTGCCGGTTTGCACCAAATCGACGATCAAGCGCGACAGACCCAAGCCCGGCGCCAGCTCCATCGCGCCGTTCAGCGCCACGATTTCGGCCTGGATGCCGCGCGCGGCGAAATGTTTGCGGGTGATGTTGGGATATTTGCTGGCGACGCGCACCCGCGATAGGCGCGCCAAATCCGTGCGATATTGGGCGTCTTTTGGTTCGGCTACGGCGATCCGGCAATGGCCGATATCCAGATCCAGCGGCGCATAGATTTCCGGATAATCAAATTCCATCAGCACATCGGCGCCGCAAATGCCGATTTGCGCGGCGCCGAAGGCGACGAAGGTGGCGACATCGAAACTCCGCACGCGGATGACATCGAGACCCGGATGATTGGTTGGAAACCGCAGCCGCCGCGAGGATTCCTTGGCATAATCGGCATCCGGCGCGATGCCGGCGGCGGCCAGCAAGGGCGCGCACTCATCCAGCAAGCGGCCTTTCGGCAAGGCCAGCACGAGGGCGCTGGTTTGCTGGTCAGAGCTGGCAGTCAGGGGCGTGATCGCGGTCATTGGCGGCTCGTAGCATCGAAGTGTTGCGCCGCCAATCGCCTGTGCTCTGATCGGATATGCACGCTTATCTGCGCCTGATGGACAGGCGGGGGGCAGGTTGCTACATCGGGCGCGCAGCGTTTGATCTATGCGCTATCCTTCCCCTCATGCTGGAAACTGCCTGATGAAAATTGTCGCTTGCAATAGCAATCCGCCGCTGGCCGAGGCAGTGGCCGCCGCCCTCAATATGAAATTGACCAACGCGATGATCCGTCGCTTTGCCGATATGGAAATCCATGTCGAAGTGCAGGAAAATGTGCGCGGCGAGGATGTGTTCGTTATTCAATCCACCTCGTTTCCGGCCAATGATAATCTGATGGAATTGCTGATCACGCTTGATGCGCTGCGGCGCAGCTCGGCGCGCCGGATTACCGCTGTGATCCCGTATTTTGGCTATGCCCGCCAGGACCGGCGCACCAGTGCGCGCACGCCGATTTCGGCGAAGCTGGTGGCGAATTTGATCACTGAGGCCGGGGCCAACCGGGTGCTCACGGTTGATTTGCATGCGGGCCAGATCCAAGGGTTTTTCGATATTCCGGTGGATAATTTGTATGGTGCCCCGCTCTTTGCCCGCGATATCAAGGAATGTTTTGCTGGGCGCGACATTATGATGGTCTCCCCCGATGTCGGCGGGGTGGCGCGTGCGCGCGCGATTGCGAGCCGCCTTGATTGCGATTTGGCCATTATTGATAAGCGGCGCGAGCGGGCCGGTGTGTCGGAAGTGATGAATGTGATTGGTGATGTTGAAGGGCGAAACTGCATTCTGATCGATGATATTGTGGATTCCGGTGGTACCTTCGTCAATGCCGCCGAGGCTCTGCTCAAGCATGGCGCGGCGTCGGCCTCGGCTTACGTGACCCATGGCGTGCTGTCGGGCAAGGCGCTGGACCGCATTGAAGCGAGCCCGATTGAAACCTTGACCATTACCGATAGTATTCGCCTGACCACCGCGCGCGCCCAGCCGGCAAATTTGCGGGTGTTGAGCATTGCCCCGCTGCTGGCTGCCGCGATGCGCAATATTTCCGACGAAACCTCGGTCAGCTCATTGTTCGACTAATCATAATACACTCTAAAAAAGGAGCGAAACCATGAAACTCTATTTTGCGCCGGGCGCGTGCTCATTGGGTATTCACGTGATTTTCGAGGAAATCGGCAAGGGATATGATGTGCAAGCGGTGAATTTGCGCGCGGGCGATCAATTCAAGCCGGAGTTCCTCGCGGTCAACCCGAAAGCCAAAGTGCCGGCGATGCAGCTCGATAACGGCGAAATTCTTACCGAATGGTTGGCCATCGCGGGTTATCTCGCGGCTACCAATCCGAGTGCGAAGCTGGTGCCCGCCGATCCGCTGGATTGGGCGCGGGCTACAGAAATTATGGCCTATATTAATAGCGTCATGCATGGCCAGGGCTTTGCCCGGATGTTCCGCCCGGAGCGTTTTGCCACCGGCGCCGATGATGCCGGCAAGGAGGCCGTGCGCGCCGAGGGCTTGCGATTATTCACCGAAGGTTTTGCCCTGATGGACCAAGCCTTGGCCGGGCGTGATTATTTGCTGGGCCATTTTTCGATTGCGGATGCGGCGTTGTTCTATGTTTCATTCTGGGCCGAAGGCCGCAAAACCTGCGCTTTGCCGCCCAATGTCGCGGCGCATTATGCCCGCATGCTTGCCCGTCCGGCGGTGCAGCGGGCGATGGCGGCGGAAGGGCTGGTTTGACCATGCTCGGTCTGCCGTTGCGGGAATTTTATTTTCTGCGGCATGGTCAGACCGATTTTAACGCAAAGGGGCTTTCGCAAGGAGCGATTGATATTCCGCTCAATGATGTGGGTCGCGCCCAGGCAGAGGCGGCGGCGCCTGTGCTCGCCGGGCGCGGCATCGTTGGCATCGTCACCTCGCCGATGCTGCGCGCCCATGAGACGGCGACTATTATTAATGCGACGCTGAACCTGCCGATGATGGTCGAGCCGGATTTGCGCGAGGTGATTTTCGGGGGTCAGGAAGGCAAGCCGTTGGCCCCTTGGTTCTCGGGCTGGCTCGATGGCACCTTCACGCCCGAGGGGGCGGAAAGTTTTGAGCTGCTTACCGAGCGCGCGGCATCGGTGATGGCGCGGGTGCTGGCCCATCCGGGGCCATTGCTGATCGTGTCGCATGGCGCGTTTTTTCGTTCGGTGCGGGCGTTGATGGGGCTGGAGCTGGATGTGATTTCTGGCAATGCGCGGCCCATGCTATGCGCACCGATGGGCCGCATCTGGCAGGCGACGCCGCTCGCTTGATATAGGTCAATCAACGCCTTGGGAGGGGCGAGCGGAATGAATATCCAATTTTTTGCGCCGCGTTTTCTCGATATTGGCGGCGGGGCGGTTACCCGCATTGCGGCTTTGCTCGCGCGCTTGGGCGTTTCTGCGCCGCTGATCGTGACGGATCCGGTGATGGTCAAGCTCGGCCTGATCCGGCAACTCACCGATCCGCTCGATGCGGCTGGCATTGGCTACACGGTGTTTTCGCAAACCGTGCCCGAGCCGATTGACACGGTGATCGATGCTGGTGTGGCGCTGGCGCGCAGCACCGTGATTGATTGTATCATCGGTTTTGGGGGCGGTTCCCCGATCGACACCGCCAAGGCGATCAATATTTTGCTCGCGGCCGCACCGGGCGCCAAATTGCGCGATTTCAAAGTTCCGGTGAGTGCGGATCATGCGGCCTGGCCGCTGATTGCGGTGCCGACCACGGCGGGCACCGGCTCTGAGGCGACGCGCTTTACCGTGATTACTGACACCGAGACCGATGAAAAAATGCTGATCGGTGGTCTTGGCGCGCTGCCGGTGGCGGCTTTAGTGGATTATGAGCTGACGCTGAGCGTGCCTGCGCGCACCACCGCCGATACCGGCATCGATGCGTTTACCCATGCGCTCGAGGCTTTTGTATCGCGCCGCGCCGCGCCGATTTCGGATGGCTATGCGCGCACCGCTCTGGGGCTGATCGGCCCTCATCTGCGCCGTGTATATCAAACACCAGACGATCGGGCGGCGCGCGAGGCGATGATGCTCGGCGCCACGCTCGCGGGGCTTGCGTTCTCCAACGCCTCGGTGGCGCTGGTGCATGGCATGTCGCGGCCCATCGGTGCCCATTTTCATGTGCCGCATGGCATGTCCAACGCGATGCTGCTGCCCGCGATCACCGATTATTCGCTCAATGCCGCTTTGCCGCGCTATGCCGAGGCGGCGCGTCTCGCCGGTTTTGCGCCGGTTGACGCCGCCGATCAAAGTGCGGGGGCTGCCCTGGTGGCTGAACTGGCCGCGATCAACCGGGATTTGGCGGTGCCGACCCCGTCGGGCTTTGGTATCGATCCCGCTCAATGGTCAGCACGTCGCGCGGTGATGGCTGATCAGGCTTTGGCCTCCGGCAGTCCGGCGAATAATCCTGCAGTCATCCGATCAGGTGGAATCACCTGATCGGATAAAGTTGCTCGCCAAAACAATGAGCTGGAGCATTGTTCGTGAGCCAATGCGAACGGACAATGCTCTAGAGCAACATCCGATCAGATAATTTCATCGGATCGGACGAAGTTGCTCGCCAAAAGTTGCTCGCCAAAACGATGAGCTAAACCAATGAAATTGATCGGCAAACAAAGGCCAGAAAATTCAATGAGTTAGTGTCCTGCCCCTCAAATTCATCTAATGAATTTCAGGGGCAGGACACTAGCCCGCGACCGGAAACAGGGCATTATCCGCCCAGCCATTGAACCATTGGCGCAGCGCCGGTGCGGTCAGGGGGCGGGCAATGATGAATCCCTGCGCGTAGCCCACGCCCAAATCATGCAGCCGCACCAGCATCGCCGGATCTTCGGCACCCTCGGCGATCAATTGCTTGCCGGTTGCCGCACAATCCGCCACCGTGCGGCGCACGAAATCATGCGCTGCGGATGAATGATCGAGGGCAGCCACCACGCTGCAATCGAGCTTCACCGCGTTGAAATCAAGCTGAAATAACCGATCAAGGTCCGCTGTCGCGTCGGTGATATCGTCTAGCGCCACGTGATGGCCTTGCGAACGCAGCGCGGTGATCGCCATTGCGGCCTCGGCAAAATCCTCGACCGGGCGGGTCTCGGTCAATTCGAAGCCGAGCCGATCCGGTGATATGTGCGCGTCCGACAACGCCCGATCAATCCATGAGGGCAATGTCGGGTCAAGCAGCACATGCAGCGGTAAATTAAGCATGTACAAAAACGGCAATCCCGAGAGGCGTCCTGCCGTGACATCGTCAATGACCGCACGCACCACGAGGCCGGTTAGCCGACGGGCGGGGTCACCGGCATAGAGGGCTTCAGCGAATTGTGCGGCGCCCTGCAACGCGCCATCCTGATCCCGGCGGCGCACCAATATTTCGGCGGAGTCGACCGCCCCATCAGCCAGACGCACAATCGGTTGATAGAGGCAGGCGACATCGGCCGCCCCAAACGTCGCGGCGGCGATGTCCGGCGCGTCGAACGAGGTAAGGTAAGCCGAATCAATCAAACCATCCATATAGCCTATTAGAGTCGCGCTGTTACGAAACGCAATGGTTTTACGAATAATTAACAAAATTTTGGCAATAATTCTAGACGATTAATTCGCCTATATTATCATTTTTTAGACTATGCCCTCGATTTCGCGACCGTCGGATCGTCGGTTGGTTTCGCCGTGCCGCGCCGTAGCTTATTATCGCCGAGCAGCAGCAAGATCGGGGCGGCGATGAAAATCGAGGAGGATGTGCCCACCACGATGCCGAACAGCATGACCCACGCAAAGCCCGAGAGCGAGGCCCCGCCAAACAAAGCCAGCGGCAAGGCGGCCAAAAACACGGTGCCGGAGGTGCCTAAGGTGCGGTTCAGGGTCTCGTTGATCGATAGATCAATCAAGTCACGCAGCTTCATTGTTTTATATTTGCGCAGATTTTCCCGCACCCGGTCATACACCACCACCTTATCGTTGGTGGAATAGCCAATCACCGTCAGGATCGCTGCGATGGTAACGAGATCGAAGGGGATGCGGGTAATCACCATGAAACCGATGGTTTTGGTCGCATCGAGCACCAAGGTCGCGACCGCGCCGACGGCGAACTGCCACTCGAATCGAAACCAGATATAGCCCAAAATCATGAGCAGGCTGAGCCCGAGCGCGGTCAAACCTTGATCGAAGAGTTGCGCCGAGACGGACGCGCCAATCGCCTGGGTGCCGAGGATTTTCGCGTTTGGTAATGCCTGCTTGACCGCCGCCTGCGCATTGTCGAGGGCTTGCTGGGTGGCTTTCGCGTTACTTTGCGACTCCAAGCTGATCAAAACGCCCTTATCATGGCCGAAACTTTGCAGCGCCGCGCCAGGCAAATGGTTCTGATTGAGGGCGGTGCGTAATTTGGCAAAATCCGGCTTGCTCGGCGTGCCCACCTGCATCACCACGCCGCCCTTGAAATCGAGGCCCAAATTCAGGCCCGGATGAAAAAACAAAATCAACGAGGCCGTCGAGAGTACCGCCGAGACGATCAGCCCGGCGAAGCGGCCATTCATGAAGCGAATGCGGGTGCCATCCGGCACCAGGCGGAACGCAGGGCGGGTGAGGAATTTCATGGTTTTTCTCTCAGAACACGGGTTCTCAGAACACGGGCAATTCGGCGGGCCGGCGCGCGACAAACCAGCGCGCCGTGATCAGGCGTGTCACGACCGTGGCAGTGAATAAGGTGGTGATGATGCCCACGCAAATGGTCACCGCAAAGCCCCGCACGGGCGGCGAGCCGAAAATGAACAGAGTGACGTGGGCGAGCAGGGTGGTGACGTTGGAATCGATGATCGTGCCATAGGCCCGCTTGTAGCCGGCTTCGAGGGCGGCGAGGGGCTTGCGCCCGAGTTTGACCTCCTCGCGCACCCGCTCATTGATCAACACGTTGGCATCCACCGCCATGCCGAGCGTGAGCAAAATACCGGCCATGCCCGGTAGCGTCAGTGTTGCGCCCATGAGCGACAGCACGCCGAGCATCATCACCAAATTCAGCACCAAGGCCAGATTGGCGAACCACCCGAACAGCCCGTAAAAGCTCGCCATAAAGGCGATCACCAGCACGAAACCGACCGCGAGCGAAATCACCCCGGCGCGAATCGCATCGGTGCCCAATTCCGGCCCGACGCTTTGCTGCTCCACCACTTTCAGCGGCGCCGGCAATGCGCCGGCGCGCAGCAGCAGCGCCAGATCGGTGGCCGATTTGGCGGTAAACTGGCCGGAAATCTGCCCCTGGCCGGTGATAATCGGCTGCTGGATGACGGGCGCTTCGATGATTTTATGATCGAGCACGATGGCAAAAGGCTTGCCCACATTGGCTGTGGTGATTTTTGCAAATTTACGCGCCCCGGTGCCGTCAAACGAGAAATTTACCACCCATTGCCCGGTTTGCGGGTCTTGCCCGGCCTGGGCGTTGGTCAGATCCGCGCCATCCACCGCTACCCGCGAGAAAATCGCCTGGGCTTCGCCGGGATTATTCAGCATTGGCACCACTTCGACGCCCGGCGGCAAATTTTTGCTAGCGGCGGCAACACCCTGCGGGACCATGTGGAAGGTCATGTGGGCGGTCTTGCCGATCAAGCGCTTGATCCGGTTGGGGTCTGACACACCGGGCAGTTGGATGACGATTTGATCCGAGCCCTGGCGCGCGATTTGCGGGTCAACCACGCCAGTGCCATCGATGCGGCGCCCGATAATCGTGATGGATTGCGCCACGGCTTGGCTCGCTTTGGCGATCAAAGCGGGGCGCGACAGCGTCAAGGTCACGGTGCCGGAGGGCGCGATGGCCACCACCAAATCCGGCGCGCCATTGGCGGCGGTGACCGGCGTGATCAATTTGGCCAGCAGCGACTTTACCTTGGCGGCGTCATTCGGATCGAGCAGGTTGAAACTCACCCGCTTGGCGAGGGGATCCGCTCCGAGATTGGTATAGCCGATATGCGCTTTGAACAGGGTTGAGCGGACCTCATCGGTTAGATCGGTGAGATCCTGCTTGACCACCGCCTTCATATCGACTTGCATCAGCAGATAGGAGCCGCCGCGCAAATCAAGACCCAGATGAATTTGCGGCCAAGGCACCCAGGCGGCGGGGCGGGCGAACAGGTTCGGGATCGCCAAAGCGACGCCGAGCGCGCACACCAGCACGATCAAAAGAGATTTCAGTCGGGTAAAATACAGCATGACGAGCGGCGGTCTCCCAAGTCCGAAGCAGCGGTGGTATGGCGGTCCAGGATACGGCGCGCAAGGGGCTGCGCCGTTGCGGCAGAATCGACACGGAAAAAGTCGATAGGGAGCGAGATCATGTCGCAATTGCGGGTCGGATTAATCGGCGCCGGGCATTTCGGTCGTTTTCACGCGCTCAAGCTGCGCGATGCGACGCGTGCGGCACTCGTCGGCGTGTTCGATCACGATAAGGTGCGCGCCGAAACCCTCGCCACGGAAGCGCAGAGCGTGCCGCTCGCGCGCGAGGCGCTTCTTGCGGCCTGCGATGCGGTGATCATTGCCGCTCCGGCCGATGCGCATTTCGATCTGGCCGCCGAGGCGCTGCGGGCGGGCAAGCATGTGTTGGTGGAAAAACCCATCGCGGCCACGCTGGATGAGGCGGACCAACTCGCTGCCTTGGCCCAGGCGACCGGTGCTGTGCTGCAAGTGGGTCATTTGGAGCGGTTTTCTGCCGCGCATGGCGCGGTCACGGCGCGGATGGGCAAGCCGCTTTATATCGAAGCCGTGCGGGTCGCCCCGTTCAAGCCGCGGGGGACGGATGTTTCGGTCATTCTCGATTTGATGATCCATGATCTGGATTTGATCCTCGCTTTGGTGAACCAGCCGATTGAGAGCGTGGATGCGGTGGGGGCGGCGGTTGCGAGCCAGCATGATGATATCGCCAATGCGCGGGTCCGTTTCGTCAATGGCTGTGTCGCCACCATCACCGCGAGCCGGATTGCGCAAAAAACTGAGCGCCGGATGCGGATTTTTTCCGAAGCGGGTTATCTCACCATCGATTTCGCTGCCCGCAACCTCACGGTCATTGGCCGCGAGCGGGGCATACCGATCCCGGGTTTTGCGGAATTTGGCATGGAGCAATCGAGCTGGGAGGATCATGATGCGCTGGCCGCCGAGCATGCCGCCTTTTATGCATCGTGCCTCGATGGCGCGCCGGTGCTGGTGGATGCGGCGGCCGGTCGCTGGGCGCTGGAGGCGGCGCTGAATGTCAGCGCCTCAATCGCGACCAGCCGCGCCCGGGCCGAGGCGAGCGGCCTGATGACCAAATCAGCCACCCCAGCCTGACCGGGCGCCGAGTCGCGCTGGCGGGCTGATTTTATTCAACACATTGAAATAAGATGATATAATTTATCGGTGGGCGGTTCGTGTTGACGCGGAGAAGCGGGCAACGCTAGCACATTCCTGTGACACGCCCTGCCCCCCTTGATGCCGAGATCGCCACCCCGCCGATCCGCGTGCGGGGTCGCTCGCTGATGGCCTTGATCGTGGCGCCTGAGCCGCCGCTGGCGCCATGGCTCGCCGCACTTGATGAGCAAATTGCTCGCTCACGGCAATTTTTTGTGGACCGCCCGGTGGTGGTTAATCTTGCCGCCGTGCAGGATCAGGTGGGCGCACCGCTGGAATTTCTTGAGCACCTCACCACCCGTGGGCTGAATATCATCGGCGTGGAAGGCATTGATCGGGCGGTGCTTGAGGGCTCGCGCTGGGCACAAGCCTGGGTGCTGGGGGCGACCAGCCGGGACCGGCTGGTGCTGGTGCCCGATGACCCACCGCCCGCTGATGCGCCCGAGCCGGTGCCTGAGACGGAGCCGCCGGCCCAGACCCATCTGATTGTCGAGCGGCCCGTTCGCTCCGGCCAATCGATCATTTTCGAGGCGGGGGATGTGACGGTGCTCGGCTCGGTCGCCTCGGGGGCTGAAATTATCGCGGGCGGGTCGATCCATATTTATGGCGCGTTGCGGGGCCGGGCGGTTGCCGGGGTGCAGGGCAATCAAGCGGCGCGGATTTTTTGTCGGCGGCTCTTTGCGGAGTTGCTGGCGATCGACGGGCTTTATCGCACGGCTGAACATTGGGGGGAGGGGCTGCATGGTCGTCCCGCCCAGGCTTGGCTTGATGGTGAATCGGTGCGCCTCGCGGCGCTTGAATGAGGGATTAGGGATTGATGGCCAAGGTTTTGGTGGTGACATCGGGCAAGGGCGGGGTGGGTAAAACCACGACATCCGCCGCTCTGGGCGCAGCTCTCGCTCAGTTGGGGCAGAATGTGGTGGTGGTCGATTTTGATGTCGGCTTGCGCAATCTCGACCTGATCATGGGGGCCGAGCGGCGGGTGGTGTATGATTTGGTCAATGTGGTGCAGGGCGATGCCAAGCTGGCCCAGGCGCTCATTCGCGATAAGCGGGTCGAGAGCCTTTCGCTGCTGCCGGCCTCGCAAACCCGCGATAAAGACGCTTTGACCCCCGAAGGGGTCGAGCGGGTTGTGGGCGAATTGCGGGAAAAATTCGACTGGATTGTGTGCGACAGCCCCGCCGGGATCGAGCGCGGTGCCACCCTCGCGATGCGCCATGCCGATATTGCGGTGGTGGTGACCAATCCTGAAGTGTCATCGGTGCGCGATTCCGACCGGATTATCGGTTTGTTGGATTCCAAGACGGCACGGGCGGAAGCGGGCGATAAAATCGAGAAACATTTGCTGCTCACCCGCTATGATGCCGGGCGGGCGGCGCGTGGCGAAATGCTCAAGGTCGATGACGTGCTGGAAATTCTGGCGATTCCGCTCCTTGGCATCATTCCCGATAGCGAGGAGGTGTTGCGCGCTTCCAATTTGGGCTGTCCGGTCACGCTGCATAATCCAGCTTCCGCTCCGGCCCGCGCCTATGCCGATGCGGCGCGCAGGTTGATGGGGGAGACCATTGAAATCGTTGTGCCGATCGAGCGCAAAGGCTTGATGAGCCGGCTCTTTGGACGGAGCGTGGCATGAGCTTGTTCGGGTTTTTCTCGCGTCAGCGCACCGCACCGGTCGCGCGCGAACGGTTGAAGTTTTTGCTGGCGCATGAGCGTGCGCTCGATGGTCGCTCGGATTTGGCGGCGATTTTGCAGGAGGAAATTCTCGCGGTGATCGCCAAGCATATCACCGTTGATCGGGACAAGGTGCATGTGAAGCTCGATCGGGGGAGCTCGGTGTCCACCTTGGAAATCGATATTGAAATGCCTGGCGCGCCGGACTTGAAGGGCGGCTGATCAGGCCTGATTGAGGTCGATCAGCGCTTGGCGAATTTTGCGCCCGCGCAACACTTTATCCTCGATATAGCCGCCATCGCCCCACCGGACCGCGCGCGCCATCGCTTGCGCATCCTCGGTGAAGCGCGCCAGCATTTCGAGCAAGGCTTCGCGATTATTCAAAAATACGTCGCGCCACATGACCGGGTCGGAGGCCGCGATGCGGGTGAAATCGCGAAAGCCGGATGCGGCGAATTGCAGCACTTCCTGGCGCGTTTCATCGGCCAGATCATCCGCCGTGCCGCAAATGGTAAACGCGATCAAATGCGGCAAATGCGACACGATGGCGACCACCCGATCATGATGCGCCGGGTCCATCACCGACACGCTGGCCCCCATCCGTTCCCAGAGTAGGCGCACCCGTGCGACCGCCTGCGCATTGGTGCCGGGCGGCGGGGTTAGCAAGGTCCAGCGCCCCTCGAATAATTCGGCAAACCCGGCATCGGGGCCGGAAAATTCGGTGCCCGCCATTGGATGGCCGGGCACGAAATGCACGCCCTCCGGCACGAAAGGCCCGACATCGCGGATCACGGACTGCTTGGTCGAGCCGACATCGGTGATGATCGCCCCTGGCTTCAAATGCGGGCCGATCGCTTCGGCGAGTGCGGCATAGGCCCCGACGGGGGCGCACAGCATCACGCAATCAGCGTCCACCACGGCGCGTGCCGGGTCGATTTCGCATGCGTCGGCGATGCCGAGTTCGGCGACTCGCGCCAGCGTGCGTTCGGAGCGGGCATTGGCTACGATTCGCCGCGCGATGGTGCCGCGCGCACGGGCTACGCGTGCCACCGATGAGCCGATCAAGCCAATGCCAATCAGCGCCAGCGTATCGAACACCGGCGCACTCGGTTCTATCTCAGCCATGCCCTAGAAAATCCTCAACCGCCTCGGCGGCGAGGCCGCATTCCTCATCGGTGCCGATGGTGATGCGCAAACAACGCGCCAGATCATAAGCCGCCATGGCCCGCACGATCACGCCGCGTGCGCGCAAATGCGTATCCGCCGCGTCGGCCCGGGCGGCTGTGCCGAAATCAACCAGGATGAAATTGCCATGGCTTGGATAGACCTTGAGCCCCGCTTGGCTCAGCCGCGCCGTGAGCGCTGCCCGCGCTTGCTGGTTATGCGCACGATTATGCGCAACCCAACCGGGCTCGGCCAAAGCGGCGATCGCGGCAACCGCCGTCGCGTTCACATTGAACGGCCCACGGGCGCGGTTCAGCACATCGATAATCGGGGCGGGCGCGTAGGCCCAGCCGAGGCGTGCGCCACCCAAGCCAAAAATTTTAGAAAATGTGCGGGTCATCACCGTGTTGGACCCGGCATCGACCAGCCCGATGCCCGGATCATAGTTCGCATCATCGACATATTCGGCATAGGCGGCATCGAGCACCAGCAGCACATCGCTCGGCAATCCGGCGCGCAGGCGCACGATGTCGGCGTGTGGCACGAGGCTACCGGTCGGGTTGTTCGGGTTGGCCAAAAATACCAGCCGGGTCGCAGGGCCCACTGCCGCCAGCATCGCATCGATATCGGCAGTGAGATTGCGCTCCGGCACTTTGCGCACGGTCATGCCCGCGAGCTTGCCGGATATTTCATACATCAAAAATCCGTGCGCGCTCATGATCAGCTCGCTGCCCGGCCCGCCATAGGATTGGATCAGCAGGGCGATCAGCTCATCCGAGCCATTGCCGCAGACGATCCGTGCCGGATCGAGGCCGAAATGCTGGCCAATCGCGGCGCGCAGCGCCGACGATCCGCCATCGGGATAGCGATGCAGTTGCGTGGCCAGCGCGGCCATCGCTTTGATTGCCCCTGGTGGCGGGCCGAAGGCGCCTTCATTGGAGGATAGCTTGATCACCCGGTTTGCGCCGGCGACTTTGGATTCGCCGCCGACATAGGGGGAGACGGTAAAAATTGCCGATCGTGCCTGAGGCGCTCCCGCTTGCGGCGCCGCATTTTGCGATAATGGTGTGCTCATCGGGCGGCGTCCTGGGGCAATTCGGTGATCGGGACGGCAAAACCACCCAGCACCATCGCGGGTGCGCGAAAAATGCCACTCAGCGCGGCAATGCGCGGATCATCCAGCGCAATCAACCCAATCACCTCGGCCAGCGCATAGCGCGGCTCGCCGCGCTCACTGCGCCGCGACATCACCGCCACCACCTCGAACCCGGCTTCTTTCAGCGCCGCCGTGACCCGTGCGGTGCTGGTGTCGGGCGGGGTTTCGATGCCGATCAGCCCGTGATCATGCTCGCTCGCATCCAGCGTGATCGGCGCCACCACATAGGCCGGGGCGGTCGGCACGCCGTCGCTGCGCCGACCCCAGAACGGCAATTTGGCAATGATTTGCAAACGCGGTGCGCCGCCATGCATCAGCCCGACCCACCAGGCTGCACTATCCTCATCGGCTTCGTTCGGGATTGGCATGACGGCGGCCTGGGCGGCGCCGTTGGTGAGATCGGTCAGGGCTTGGGAGGCCGAACGATGTTTGCGCAGCGGCGCCAGCGGGCCGAAATGCTCGCGGGCGACGGCGGCGAGATCTTCGTTTTTATCATCCACCGCAATGGTGAGCCCGCCTTCGATGGTCAGCGCGCCGGTGAATAGCTCGCGCCAGATGCGGATAATGGTTTGCGGCGGTAAGGCGCCCTGATGGCGTGCGAGCAAACGGCGCAGCATCCGCGCCTCGCGGCCCGGGCGGATCATCACCCCGCGCTTGCCACCATCGCGCTTGACCCGCTCAATGATGCGCGCCCGCTCCATCAGCAAATCATGCAGCCGATCATCGAGCGCATCAATTTCGGCGCGCAAAGCCTGCAACGCCGCCGCATCGTTCGGTTTGATCGCAGGGGTGGGTATTGCCGATTCGGCCATGGGGTCCTCAACTCGCGATATAAGACAGTATGATCGATCCGCAGCCACGAAATATCATGGCCATGATCGGGCTTGATACAGCAGGGTGCGCACAGGGCAAGAGCGCAAATGCCTCACGACACGCGCCCGCTTGTCGTGGCACGCACAGCAGCGCATATGCGACGCCATGGATTTGACGCCCCTGCCCGAGATTGTGCATCAATCGCTGCGCCTTGACCATGGGTTGACGCTCGATTGCGGCGTCACGCTCGATGATGTGCGGCTGGCCTATCGCACCTATGGCACGCTGAATGCGACGCGCAGCAATGCAATTTTAGTGTGTCACGCCCTTACCGGCGATCAATATGTCGCCGAAACCCACCCGATTACCGGCAAGCCGGCTTGGTGGGGTGGTTTGGTCGGGCCGGGTTGTCCGGTCGATACTGACCGCTATTTCGTGATTTGCAGCAATGTGCTGGGCGGCTGCATGGGCAGCACCGGCCCGGCCAGCCCGCGCGCCGAGGGCGCTGCACCTTGGGGGGTCGATTTCCCGCCTTTGACCATTCAGGACATGGTGCGTGCGCAAAAGGCGCTGATCGACGCGCTGGGCATTGAGCGGCTCTTTGCGGTGATTGGCGGCTCGATGGGCGGCATGCAGGTGTTGGCGTGGGCGGCGATGTATCCTGAGAAAATGTTTGCCGCTGTGCCGATTGCCGCCGCCGCTTATCATTCGGCGCAGAATATCGCCTTTCATGAAGTCGGCCGCCAAGCGATTCTGGCGGACCCGGATTTCCATGAAGGCCGCTACCGCGATCACGGGGTGATCCCGGCGCGTGGCCTCGGTGTTGCGCGGATGACGGCGCATATCACGTATTTATCGGAAACCGCCTTGTCGCGGAAATTTGGCCGCCGTATTCAAAGCGGTGCAGCACTCGGCGGCGCTTTGTTCGGTGATCGGTTTGCGGTGGAGAGCTATCTCGAACATCAAGGCTCCAGCTTTGTGCGCCGCTTTGATGCCAATTCATATTTATGCATCACCCGGGCGATGGATTTCTTTGATCTGGCCGCCGATCATGGCGGCAGCTTGGCGCAAGCGTTTCAAGGCACGCAAACGCGCTTTTTGCTGGTCTCGTTCAGCTCGGACTGGCTGTTCCCCACCGCCCAAAGCCGGGCCATCGCGCGCGCGCTCAATCAGGTTGCCGCGAATGTCTCGTTCGTCGAAATCATCAGCGACAAAGGCCATGATGCGTTTCTGCTCGATGAGCCGGATTTGGCGCGTAGTGTTGCGGGGTTTCTCGCGGGCTGCGCGGAAACGCTGGGGTTAGTCTGATGACCGAGCGGGCGGCGGTGCGGCTGGTCTCCAAATCCATGCGGGTCGATCTGGAATTGATCGCGGGGATGATCGCGCCGGGCGCAAGGGTGCTCGATATTGGCTGCGGCGATGGCGCGTTGATTGAATATTTGTTTCGCACCAAAGGCTGTGATGCGCGCGGGCTGGAGATCGACATGGCGGAGGTGACGCGGGCTGTCGCGCATGGTCTGCCGGTGATGCAGGGCGATGCTGATAGCGATTTGGCGCATTATCCTGATGATGCGTTCGATGTGGTGGTGCTCTCGCGCACCCTGCAAGCGGTGGAAAAGCCCCGCGAAGTGCTGCGCCAAATGCTGCGCATCGGCACGCGCGCGATCGTCAGTTTTCCCAATTTCGGCCATTGGAGCCTGCGCTGGCAATTGCTGGTGACCGGGCGCATGCCAATGACGCCGACTTGGGGGCGGATGTGGTATGAAACCCCCAACATCCATCCCTGCACCATGCGCGATTTTTTCGCCCTCTGCGCCGCCGAGGGCTATGAGGTCGAGCAATGGCTCGCGGCTGATGAAGCCGGGCGCAGCACGCCTTGGCGGCGCGCCCCGCTACTGGCCAATCTGTTCGGCGAGCAAGGCTTGTTTTTATTGCGCCGTGGGGCTGTTCGCCGGTAATCGGCTTCGCTATCAACCGTTTTTCACCAACCGAACTGGATCATTCTATGGGGCGGCCTCAATCACGGCAGTCGCGCGGTCGGCCGATCGATGGCTGGATTATTCTCGACAAGCCGCAAGGCATTACCAGCGCGCATGCGGTCGCACGGATCAAACGCATCCTCGATGCGGCCAAAGTTGGTCATGGCGGCACGCTCGATCCGCTGGCCACCGGCCTGTTGCCAATCGCGCTCGGCGCCGCCACCAAAACCGTGCCCTACATCATGGATGGCACCAAGCTGTATCGATTTACCTTGAAATTCGGTGAAGCGCGCGATTCCGACGATGCCGATGGCGCGGTGGTCGCCACCAGCGATGTCCGGCCCGATGACGCGGCGATCCGCGCCGCCCTCGGCGCATTTCGCGGCACCATCATGCAAGTGCCGCCCGCTTTTTCCGCGATCAAGGTGAATGGCGAACGTGCCTATGACCTTGCCCGGCAAGGGGCGCCACCCGAACTCGCTGCCCGCCCGGCGCAAATCGACCGGTTCGATCTGGTCGAGCGGCCGGATGCGGATCATGCGATTTTTGATGTGGCCTCGGGCAAGGGCGTTTATATGCGCGCTTTGGCGCGGGATTTGGCGCATGCGCTCGGCACGGTTGGGCATATCGCGGTGCTGCGCCGCCTCGCGGTGGGCCCGTTTACCATCGAGCATGGGATCACGCTGGACAAGCTTGCTGACATCGGGCAAGACGCGATCGCTGATCCGAACCTTGTCTTGTCCGTTACGACCGCCCTGGCCGACATCCCGGCGCTGGCCGTAACGTCTCGCGAGATTGCCGACCTCAAGCAGGGCCTTGCGTTAAGCTTGGTCACCTTGATCGGTCGGATTCCAGAGGCCGCTAATCCCGAAGACGGGTTGGTTCGGTTGATGGCGGAAAGCCGCTGCGTTGCCCTGGGGCGTATGGCCGATGGCCTGCTCCGCACCGAGCGTTTTCTGCAACCCTGACCTGTGGAGTATAATGATGTCGACTTTGCCCGAACGCCGTCAGGCGATCATCGCCGATTTTGCCAATGGCCCGACCGATACCGGCAGCCCGGAAGTGCAGGTCGCGCTGCTGACCGAGCGGATTTCCAGCCTCACTGAGCATTTGAAGACCCATGCGAAGGATTTCCATTCGCGCCGGGGCTTGCTGATGCTGGTTGGCCGCCGCCGCCGACTGCTCGATTACGTCAAGCGCCAGGACGTCAAGCGCTACGAGGCTCTGATTGGCCGCTTGAAGCTGCGTCGCTGATCGCAGCCTTGCACCCTTAGGTAACTATATCGTGTTAATGGGTTAATCTACGGGTCTATACGTAGATTAACCTAGTCGTTACGTCGATATTATCTTCCAATCGGCGCAAAACTCTTGATTAATCGGACGATTCCGCCGAAATAGGGGTTTGCGGGTGGCGCTAGTGTCGCCCAGAACGGAGCGTTGGTAATACATGGCTCAAGGTCCTGACATGCGCTCATACCGGAGTGCTGCAACCATGGCGGGCACGGGCGTGCTCGATCAAGGTCTGCGCGCCTATATGTTGCGCGTTTATAATTGGATGGCGTCCGGCTTGCTGCTGACCGCCCTCGTTTCATATGGCATTGCGAATAGTGGTCTGATCAACAGCCTCTATCCGCTCGTGCAAAACTCCAGCGGGGCGATGGTGCGTCAGCCCAACATCCTCGCTTATGTGCTGATGGTCGCACCACTCGGCTTCATCCTGGTGATGCGCTTTGGCGTGAATAAGCTCTCCACGACGCAGGTGCAGGCGATGTTCTGGGCCTTTTGCGCGGTGATGGGCGCGAGCTTGTCGAATATTTTCCTGATCTATACCGGTGCTTCGGTGATGACCACCTTCCTCACCGCCTCCGCCACCTTTGGTGCGATGAGCCTGTATGGCTACACCACCCGGACAGATCTGACCAAGTTCGGCAGCTTCTTGATCATGGGCGTGATTGGGCTGTTGATCGCGATGGTGATCAACATGTTCATGAACTCTGCGCCGCTCCAATACATCATCAGCGGCTTTGGCGTGCTGATTTTCACCGGTCTGTGCGCGTATGACACCCAGCGGATCAAGGCCGATTATATCCAATTTGGCAGCCGCTTTGGCCAGGATATTGCGGGCAAACGCGCAGTGTTCGACTCGCTGCAGCTTTATCTGAACTTCCTCAATTTGTTCCTGTTCTTGCTCCAATTCATGGGCAATCGCCGGAACTGATCACGGGTTGAAGCAGCTCCATCGCAACAGGCGGCCGGCATAAGACCGGCCGCTTTTTTGTGGGCTTAATGGCTATTATTTATAGGCGTCGAGCAAGTCATGAACCGTGCTCGCCTCGCTGGCACCGAGGGCAGCGGCGGCGAGGGCTTCGCATCGGCTCAGCGTGACCGATCGCACCACCCGCTTGACCCGCAAAATCGCCCCGCCATGCATCGAGAGGCTGCGCAGCCCAAGACCGATCAGCAAGGGCGCCGCTTCAGGGCGGCTGGCGAGTTCGCCGCAGAGTGACACCGGGATCCCCGCCACATCGCCCGCGGCGACGGTCATGGCGATCAGCCGCAGCACCGGCGGTTCCAGTGCGTCATACAGGCCAAACCGTGCGGGTAAGCCGCGATCGGCTGCCAGCGCATACATGGTCAGATCATTGGTGCCGATCGCGAAAAAATCGGCGTAACGCGCCAAGGTCGCGCCAGCAATCACGGCGGCCGGTGTTTCGATCATCACACCCAGCGGCGGTTTCGTTGCGGGCAGGCGCACATGCTCGGCCTCCAATCGGCGCCAGACCCGATCCATCGCATCGCGCACCAGGGTAATTTCGCGGGGGCGGCACACCATCGGGATCAAAATCCGCACGGGTCCATACACCGCAGCGCGCAGCATCGCCGCGAGTTGGGTTTCCAGGACCATGGGGGCATTGCCCAGGAGCCGCACACCGCGCAGGCCAAGGGCAGGGTTTTCCTCGCGGGTTTCTGGCACCAGCCCGGCCGCGACCAACGCCTCGACCTCCTTGTCCGAGCCCCAATCGAGCAAGCGAATGGTTACCGGGTCGCCATCCATCGCCTCAATCGTGTCGCGATAGATCGCAAGCTGGGTCGCTTCATCGGGCAGGCTATCGCGATTCATGAACAGGAACTCAGTGCGCATCAACCCGACGCCGCTCGCGCCGGAGCGCACCACCATCGGCAGTTCGAACGGCAGCTCGATATTGGCTTGTAGCTCGATGGGCAGATGATCGGCGGTGGTAGAGGCGAGGCGCCGCAGCCGCGCCAGGCCGCGCTGGGCGCTGGCAAAGCGGGTGCGGCTCTGTGCGGCATCGGCCAGCAGGCGCGGCCCCGGATTGAGGGTTATTTGCCCGGTTGTGCCATCGAGCACGGCCAAGCTGCCCTCGCGCGCCGCTCCGATCAACCCGTTCACGCCCAACACCGCCGGAATCCCGATGGCGCGCAGCATCACCGCCGTATGGCCCACATCGCCGCCTTCTTCGGTGATGATCCCGGCGAAATGATCGGGCGCGATCAGCGCCGCATCGGCTGGGCGCAGCGCATCGGCCACCAGCAGGCTGCCCGGTGGCAAGCCGGCAAAGCTGCGGAATGGCAAATGGATCAAATTGCGCAGTAACCGGCGCCCCAGTTCGCGCACCTCCTCCGCCTGCCGCGCGGCTGCCCCGCTATCATCGGTGCCCGCCCGCGGGCTTTGTAGAATCGACGCGGCCTGGGCCTCACTGACATCGAGCACCGCTGTTGTGGCTGAGACGAGCTTTTCCTCAATCGCGGCATAAATCGCGCGCATCAGCCGTGATTTATCCAGCATATGCACATGCGCATCGAGCAGCGGCCCTAACTCGCCTTCGCTTTCCTCCGGCAAATGGGCCAGCCTTGCGCGCAGCTTGATCAATTGCTGGCGCGCGCGCACCACCGCCTCATCGAGCCTGCGACGCTCGGCGGCAATGTCAGCGGCGGCAATTTTCTGGCGGGTGATTTCGAGCTTGGGTTCAGCGGCAAAGGCAATCGGCCCGATGGCAATACCCGGCACCACGCCAGAGCCGGGCAGGGTGATCTGCCGACGCGGTTTACGGGGTGAGGGATCGGCCTGTCGCATCGAGTCGGCCTAACACACTCAATCGGATTCGTTGAATCCTGCTTCGACCAGTGCCACGATCGCTTCCAACGCCTCCTTGGCGTCCCAGCCTTCGGCAGCGATCTCGATGGTGCAGCCTTGCGCAGCCCCCAGCATCATCAGGCCCATGATCGATTGCGCTGAAACAAATTGCTGCTCGCGCCCCACCTCGACCGAGGCGCTGAACCGTTCAGCCAAGGTAACCAATTTAGCGGCGGCCCGCGCATGCAAGCCCCGCTTATTGCGGATTACCACGCTCTGCACCAATCGTAAGGCGGACGCCTCGCCGCCCTCACTCATCTTGGGTGCTCAACCGAGGGCGCGGCGGGGTAGGCTGGCATGCAGCACATCGGAACCGCTTGCGATATATTTGCGCCCCGCCGCCTCGGCGCAATGCACGGCTTCGATCAGCCCATAGGTGCCGCGAATTTTCGCGAGCTTTACCAGCATCGGCAAATTCATCCCCGCCAGCACCTCCACGCCGGGACGCGCCAGCATCGACATTGCCAAATTGCACGGCGTGCCGCCGAACATATCGGTCAGCACCACCACCCCATCGCCGGTATCGACCTCGGCGACCCTGGCGGCGACTTCCGCGCGCTGCTGCTCGATATCCGCATCGGCCCCCACCGCGACGGTCGCTACATTACGCTGTGGGCCGACCACATGCTCCATCGCGTCGCGCAGCGCATCGGCCAAGGTGCCGTGGCTTACAAGTACGAGGCCGATCATCTCGACACTCCGATCATCGTGTTTCTCCAAAGGCGTGCGGCGATTCTGCCGCTGAAATCGAGTTCCATGGGCCCAGCGATTCTGCTGTGGTTGTCGTGATTGTGGCCTTCATGGCCTTGGCGTCGCGGGTTTGGCCCAAGGCGCGATGCTCAATGCGGATGCGCCAGCCCTGGCCGGTCAGATGCTCAGCCGACCGCGATGGTCACGTACGTTTTGCTTTCCCGTTGGAAGCGCGGCAGCAGAAAATCCACCAGATCGGCCAAGCGGCGGAAAAATCCGAGATAATCTGCGTCCATCTCGATATAGGTGCGAACGGCGGGATCGAGACCTGTCAAAGCGCGCAGATCGGCTATGTAATGCGGGTTGCGTAGAAACCGCGCATCGAACATCAAATCCGCATCGCGCGGTGTGCCGCTCGGAAAGGCGAACGACACCAGCGTGACCGCAAGCCCATCCTCCGCGCCGCTATAGCGTGCGCCAATCATCTCGCGCAGCTTGGGCAAGGGCAGGTCGGACGTGTCGATCAGCCAATCGGCGGCACTCATCAGCGCGATTGTCAGGGCGCGCTCGGTTTCGACCCCTTCGGCAATGGTGCCATGCGGGGCGAGCGGATGGCGCCGACGTGTCTCGGTATAGCGGCGTTGCAGCACATCGGATTCCGCCGTCGCGAAAATCAAATCCAGCCGCACGCCCTCGGCGCGCAGCCTTGCCAATGTCTCGATCAATTCGGCGGCGTTGAAATCGCGGGTGCGCACATCAATCCCGATCGCGGTGCGGTGATCGGTGTGGATCAGCGAGTCGAGCAATTTCAGCGGTGCATTATCCACCGCCTCAAAGCCGATATCCTCAAGGCTGCGCATAATCGAGTTTTTGCCAGCACCGGACAAGCCACTCACCACCACGATGCGTGCAGGATCGGTCATATCGCATTCCTCATGCGGCAAACGCGCCGCAACGCTGGGTGCGGCGGCCGCATGTGGCATCAAGTGCCCAATGCACCCGAATGGCGGCTGAGGGCAGGGTTGGATCGAGCGTGATGGTTGGTATTTCGTTCAGCGCGACGCCCGGCAAGCGTGGCGCATCGCGGCCAAGCTGCACAATCAGCCGCAACGTCGCCGAAGGCCGATAGTCTAGCTCAAACAACCCTAATCCGCGCAATTCAACCACCCCGGCAATTGCAATGCACGGGCGCACTCGCCCGGCTTCGATCATGATCTGATCGTCGCCGACCAGAACAAAGCCGCGATCGATCAGCCGCAATAGCAGGTCAGACTTGCCCGATCCGGGCGGTCCAACCAACAGAACAGCATCATCGTTCAGCGCGGCACAAGAGGCATGCACTCGCATCACGTTTTCGATTGTGGCAAGTTTTAGGCGAAAGCGAAAGAGGGGGTTGCCGCAATCTCGGCGTCTGATGAAAAAATTGATATTTTAGGCCATTCCGCGCCGCCGATCAGTGAATTGATTCCGCTGTTGCGATAACGTCACGTGGTGCGACTCGCCGACCCTCATGGATCACCGGCGAAGTTGCATAGAATGAGCGAAATGATGAGGAATCTTGCGCCGATGCCCGGCTGATGCCATGTCCAAGTATGATTAATCGTGAGTGCGGATTATGAGGCTTTCGCGCCGAAGGGTGATGGCGTCGCTTCCGGTGATTGGCGCCAGCGCGCTGTTTCATCGGGCGATGGCGCATGGTGTGGATGTCCGGTTGGCGCCGCAAAGTTTCGCGCCTTTGGTGCGTGCGGTCGCTCCGTCGATCGTGGGGATTTCGGTCATCCAATATTCCGGCCCCGCCCCGTCGCTGCCGCGCCTCGAATTGCCTGACCAACGTAACCATGCCACCGTCGGTGCCCCGCCCCGAGGGCCGCGCGCCGTGCAGGCGGCGGGGTCAGGCTTCGTGGTCACCCCGGCAGGGATTATCGTCACCAATAATCACGTGGTGGGCAATGCGCGGCAAATCGTCGTCACGCTGGATAGTGGCCGGCAAGTGCCCGCTCATGTCGTTGGCACCGACCAACTCACCGATCTCGCGATTGTGAAAATCGATGTTGGTGACAATTTACCGACTATTCGCTGGGGCGATTCCGCGCATATGCAGGTCGGTGACTGGATTTTGGCCGCGGGCAATCCGTTCGATCTTGGCACGTCGTTTACCGCTGGCATCATTTCGGCGCGTGGCCGCCAAATCGATGATGATCCGTTTGATCGGTTTTTCCAGCTCGATGCGCCGATCAATCCTGGCAATTCCGGCGGACCGTCCTTTGATATGCGTGGCCGTGTGATTGGGGTGAACACCGCGATCGTCTCGCCCTCCGGGGGTTCGGTGGGCATTGGGTTTGCTATCCCGTCCAATCTCGCCCGTCGCGTCATTGCCGCCTTGATCGCCCATGGCAGCATCGCGCGCGGCTGGCTCGGCGTCAGCGTGACCGACCGCGCAGGGGCTGCACAAGGTGCTCAAATTACCGGCGTTGATCCGAAAGGGCCTGCGGGCGGATTGGGATTGGCACCCGGTGATGTTATTTTGGCATTCAATCACCATAAAGTAGTGGATGCGAATGACTTGACCCGGATCATTGCGGCCAGCCCGCCCGGTCGGCGTGATCGCCTCGAAGTTGAACGACACGGCAGGCTCTATGCCTTGCCGGTCACCATTGGCCGACGACCGGCCGAACTCAGGAGCGAATAATGCGCATTCTTGTGGTTGAAGATGATAAAGACGTAGCCGGGTTCGTGGTGAAAGGGCTGCGCGAAGCAGGCCACACCATTGAACATGTCGATAATGGCCGGGATGGCTTGTTCCTCGCCGCCTCGGAGAATTTCGACGCGATCATTCTGGATCGAATGTTGCCCGGCGGGATCGATGGCTTGCGCCTGCTGGAGACGCTGCGCGCGCAGGATAACGCCACCCCGGTGCTGTTTCTCTCCGCCCTCGGTCAGGTCGATGACCGGGTGAAGGGCCTCAAAGCCGGTGGCGATGATTACATGACCAAGCCCTTCGCCTTCGCCGAACTGCTCGCGCGGGTCGAAGCGCTGGCCCGGCGCGGCAAAGGCGAGGGGCCGACGACCCGGCTGATGGTAGGCGATTTGGAAATGGATTTGCTTTCGCGCGGGGTGAAGCGCGCTGGGCAGAAAATCGATTTGCAGCCGCGTGAATTCCGCTTGCTCGAATATCTGATGCGCCATGCGGGCCAGGTGGTCACCCGCACCATGCTGCTCGAAGGCGTATGGGACTATCATTTCGACCCTCAAACCAACGTAATTGACGTGCATGTCTCGCGGCTGCGGCAAAAAATCGACAAACCATTCGAGTCGACCTTGCTCCATACCGTGCGCAATGCGGGCTATATGCTGAGGGTCGAGGAACCCTAATCCCGTATGGCGGATCTGCCCGACAGCGACGCGCCGGAGGACCGAACCGAGCTGGCCCCGCGTCCGCTGGAGGCGGAGCCGGTTGTTCGGCGGCGCACGGTGCTGCGTTCGGCGAGCGTGCGCTTTGCCGTGTTGTACGGGTTGGTGTTCGGGATCTCCACCATCGTACTTGCGGCGTCGCTGCGCTACACCACGCTTGGCCTGCTCAGTCGGCAAACCGAAGTGGCGATCCGTGCCGATGGAGCCGGGTTGTTAAACCATTACCGCACCGGCGGCATTCCCGGGATGGTGCTCGCGCTCCGCAACCGGATTCGCGAAAATCCTGATGATTCCGCAATTTATCTGCTGGTTGATCCGCTCGGCAATCGGGTGATCGGTAATATGTCAGGTTGGCCGCAGGCGGTGAAGCAGGATAATGTGCTCTATAGCGTGCCGATCGAGCATTTTCACAAAAGCTCCGCCGCCCAACTCCGGGCCTACGCATTGCCTGACGGCGATCAATTGCTGGTGGGCCGTGATATCGAAATGCAGGTCAAGCTTCGGCGGATTTTGCGCGACGCGATGATCTGGGCGCTCGCCGCGATGGTCGGGCTTGGCGTGGTCGGCGCGCTGGTGGTGCGCGGCCTGTTCAGCCGCTCGATTGGCGATATCACCACCACCACCCGGGCGATTGCGCGCGGTGATCTGAGCAAGCGCGTCCGCCGCGATTATACCGGCGATGAGTTTGATATCATGGCCGAGACGATCAATGACATGCTGGATCGTATTGCCCGGCTGATGGATGGGGTGCGCCAAGTCTCGAACGCCATCGCGCATGATTTGCGCACCCCGATCGCGCGGGCGCGCACCCGCCTCGAATTTGCCGCCTCGCATAGCACGGATGCCGATGAATTGCGCATTGCGATTGAGCGCGCAACGGGCGAGCTCGATGGCGTGGTGCGGGTGTTCCAGGCCCTGTTGCGCATTGCCGAAATCGAGGCGGGTGCCCGCCGTTCCGCCTTCGCCGCGATTAATCTTACCCCCGTCATCGCGGATTTAGCCGAGTTTTACGAGGCTGCCGCCGAAGAGCGCGGCATCACGTTTGATGCGAGTTGGCCGGACGCGCTTAACATGATCGGTGATGTCGATATGTTGCAGCAGGCGATTGCCAATTTGCTCGATAATGCCATCAAGTTCGCCCCTGATGGCGGGGTGGTGCATCTGGCCGCACGCCGCGATGCCGAATCGATCGAAATCCACATCACCGATAACGGCCCCGGTATTCCCGAAGCGGATCGCACCCGCGCTACCGAGCGATTTTACCGCGCCGAAGCAGCGCGTAATACGCCCGGCACCGGCCTTGGCCTCGCGTTGGTCGCCGCGATTGCGCAGCTGCATAATGGCCGAATCAGGCTCGACGATAATCATCCGGGATTGCGCGCGGTGCTGGTGCTGCCGCGCGACAATCCCAAACCCTCCGCCAAATTGCGCGAGCGGCTTCTCTCCGCCACTCGGCGCAAATCGGTGGTCGCGTAATTATTTCGCTTCGGCAGATTTCAGCAAATCGCGAATTTCGGTGAGCAAACTCTCTGACACGGTGGGCGGCGGTGGCGCTGCGGGCGCGGCAGGCTTTGCGTAGAGTTTTTGGATCATCCGCACCAGCCAGAAAATCGCGAACGCGACGATAACAAAATTGATCACCGCATTGATGAAGACGCCATAATTCAGGGTGACGGCCCCGGCTTTTTTGGCGGCGGCCAAGGTTGGTTCGACCTTGCCGGAGAGGGTGGCGAAATGATTGGAGAAATCGACGCCGCCGGTAACTAGCCCGATCAAAGGGTTGATCAGATCAGCGACCAGCGAATTGACGATTTTGGTGAACGCAGCGCCAATCACCACGGCGACGGCCAGATCGACCACGTTGCCGCGCATCAGAAACGCTTGAAACTCACCAACCCAGCCGGGCTTTTTGATCGGCGGTAGATCAACCATATTTTCGCTCCATCACGGAATTGTTATTCGATGTAATCGTTACACAGATAAAATCACGTTAGGTCAAGCCACCTTCATCCGGTATTGGCGCTGCGGAGCCACCCAACGCGGCGCCACATCATGCACCAGCATGGTGAGCCGCGAAGCTGGGGCCAGATGTGAAAAATCAAGCGTTGCGTGAGGCCCAGCCCAGCGGAATCCTGCTTCGGCAGCAAAGAACCCGGTGGCAAAACAAGCATCGTCGAGCGCTACCGTCTGTTCGCCATATTGAAGACCCCGAAATGCGAGGCTCAAACGCCGTCGGTCGGTCGCGGCCGGATCAATTTCAGCGGGTACCCCCGCCGGTGCCTGCAACCGCACCTGCCGGAACGGTGCGAGCGCATGAAACACCACCCGTCCAGCGCCGGTGGCCTCGCCTTCAATTCTCTGTCCGTCCGCCTCAAAGATCAATCCGCTGGCGATCAACCCGCTCGCGGTCGATGCGTTGGCGTGCATAACGCGATAACCCGCCGCCTCGGCAATCGCGGCAAGCCGACGGCGAATCGCCGCCAGCATCGGCCCGGGACCACAAAGCGGGGCGAACCGCAGGAGGCTGCGGGTGGCGGCAAAATCCGCGACCATCGCGAACGCCGATTGCCCGTCAAACTGATGACGGTTGCCCGATTCCAGATAAGTTTCCGCCGCCGCCCCTTCGGCCAGAATCGCGCTATGCCGATCAAGCTCGAGATGGTGATAGGTGATGGCGCGATAGGTGAAATCCTGCCGGATCGTCACGCCATTGACCAGATTTTTAGCCTCGATCAACACCCCATCGAGCAGCAGCGCGTGATCGGGGGAGACCACGAGGCGGCGATGCGGTGTGGAATCCCCTAACGCGCCCGGCTCGATCACAATCGGCGCCACCCGCTCAGGCGCCGGATGCCGGGCAAGCCGCACATGCCGCTGACCGCGCCAGCGAATGGCCGCGGCGCGCCATGTGCCACGATCAATGGTTAGTACTTGATCCTCGGCACGCAGCGCCTCAATCGGAATTTCACCGCGCGGGGTGAGAATCCGCGTGCCCTCGGCAAAGCAGGGTGCAGTGATCACGATGGCCGATTGGGTCGCGCCATCAAGCGTGACGCTGGTGTTATTGGTGAAAGTCAGGTTTTGCGGATGGCCGGCAAATACCAAGCTGAAGCTGGTATAGCTCCCAGCGCCGATCGTTTCGGTGACGACCATTGTGGTGTTGACCGTGCCGGTGATGATGGAGTCGCTGGCGGCGCTCGCATAGAGCGCGCCGGTCAGGTCAATCGCGCTCAAATAACCAAAGCCGGTTATGGTCGGGATCAGCACCCCGCCTGCCACATCGGCGGTGGTGCTCAGATCGAGCGTGCCGCCTTGCGCGCCGAACACCAGCGACTGATTGGCCGCAGCCCCGGCATTCAACTCGACAATACCGCCATTGGTCATCAGGATGGTGCCGGTGCTGCCGGAGCTCGCGGTGATATAGTCATTGATCACCAATTCCCCAGCATTGCTGGGGGATGTTCCGGTCAGGGTGCCATTGGCTTCTAACGTGCCGTTATTAATGAAGGTGGTGGCGGGCGAGGCGTAGCTGCCAATCGTCGCAGGATCGAGCCCGCCGACGGCTTCGATCAACCCGGCATTGGTGAAGGTGCTGCCGGTTCCGGTGGCGATGGCGACGCCATCCTTCGCGCTGGTGCCGGCGGCCTCGATGGTGCCGAAATTGGTGACCGACCCGCTGGCATGGAGCAGGTTGTGCCCGATGCCGGTGATGATGGTGCTGTTGGCGCCGATATTGACGCTGTCGAGCTGCAGCGTGCCGCCGGTGGTGATGCCGTTGCTGACCGAGCCGAGCAGGCCGATCGTCATGTTCGACAGGGTCGTGGGGGCGGCATAGCTGGTGGCGGTTGAGGAGAGATACACGCTGGAACCGGCGATTTCGGCGATAGTGGGCGCGCTGATCGTGGTCTTGGCGCCAAGACTGTTGATGGCCACGCCGAACGATCCGCCCGGTGTGGCGCCGAGATCCCAATAGGCCGGGTTGAGGAAGTTCGCCGACGTGCCCGTGGCGTAGGTGGGGCCGCTGAAGAAATCGACGCCGCCGCTGATCAGCTCGGTGACGCCATTGGTTTGCACGATGGTCAGATGATCGAGCGAGGTGGTGCCCGCGAAGCTGAGGGCGACGGTTTGTTTGCCACCATTGGGCAGGGTTTCATCGACGAGCAAGGTTTGGCTGTTACTGCCGGTGATGATCGAGTAGCCGGTGACTTCGCCTTGTATCGCGTTGCTGTTCAAGGTGATCATATTGCCGCTTTGGCTGAGCGGCGACCCGGCGACTGAATTGGCGAAACCACCGATGGGGGGCAGGTGAAAACCAATGGTCGCGCCGCTGATCAGGGTCGGGTTGGTATTGACGCCCAACCTGTCGCCATTGCCGTCGGTGAACTGAATATATTCGCTGCCATTGACGGGTGCGTTCAGGACGAAGGTGCCTGCATTGCCCATGGCGAAGGTGCCGGTTTGGCCGACACTAAATGTCTTGCTGCCATAAACCGAGCTGCCAATGATGATCTCGCCGCCGTAAGCATCAATCGAAGAGTAGTTGAAAATGCCGCTGGAAGCGCCGCTGTTGCCCAGGGAAATCGTGGTGTATTTTTGAGTTTGGATGGCCCCGCGATTGATAAAAGTCCCACCGGGCGTGGTCACGATCGCAACCGCGCCGCCGCCCTGGTTGAGAATCACGCCGTCATTGGTGACGACGTTCTCGACGAGCAGGGTGCCGTTGCCGACGATGGCGGGTTGGCCACCATAGCCTCCTTGATAAAAATTTTTGATTGTCACACCCTTGGCGAATGCGACATCGTTGGCGATCAGCGTCGAGGTAACAGCAGCGCTTTTGTCATAGCCGAGAACGATGCCAAAGCTGGTGGACTCGATCGGGTCAACGGGTGCGATCGTCGTCGGCACTATAATAGCCGGTCCGTTCGAGGGAGTCAGATAATCCGCTAACGTTACAGTATCGGCACCAATTTCGACGCCGACATTAAAATATTTGCCGAATAGCGAGCTTCCTTCTTGGGGGCCGAGCGTCGATCCCGGCACGAAGGTGAGGGGTCCAACATCCTTCTGTATTGCGCTATCGTAGCGATACCAATTTTGCGTCTCCGTCGCGCCGATGGATGACCCGGCAATCGTTTGCGTTGCGAACCAGTTTCCATTGCTAATGGTGGGGTTCCAGACTGCATAATAGAAAAAGAGCTCAAAAGACATCGAATGCTCCAGAGTTGGATTTCATACAACGGCGGGCGCACGCCACCCTGAGCAATGTTATCGCATAATATTCCTAGAAAGAAGGGAAAATTAAGGTTTGTTGCGGCGAATAAAATCTGGACGAGACAATATAAATAAGCGCCCGAATCTCACGATTCGGACGCTCATTTATGGTAAAATGCGATAGGAGCGAAAGCGCAATCAGTTGGTTCCCGCCGCCGCCGCAACCTCTGCGGCGAAATCGGTGGTTTCTTTTTCGATGCCTTCGCCCAGGGTGAAACGGACGAAGCGGGTTAATTTCGCCCCTGCTTTGTCGATCACCGTACGCACTTTGCTTTCGCCGTCATGCACCCAGATTTGCTCCAGAAGCACCACATCCTCGTAATATTTTTTCACCCGGCCTTCGACCATGCGCTCAATGATCGCTTCGGGCTTGCCCGAGGCGCGCGCCTGATCGGAGAGAATCGCCTTCTCGCGCTCGAGCGCCGCCGGGTCGACATCGGTGATATCCACCGCATCCGGCCGCGTCGCTGCGACATGCATGCCAACTTGGCGGCCCAGCGCAAACACCGCCTCATCGGCGCGGCCTTCCAGCCCCACCAACACGCCGATCTTGCCCAAGCCCGGACGCAGCGCGCCGTGCACATAGGATGCCACCGTGCCAGTTTGCACGCTCACCACGGCAACCCGGCGGATCGTCATATTCTCGCCCACCGTTGCGACCAAATGGGTCAATTCCGCACTGACATCATGATCAGCACCGGGATAGGGTGCGGATTTTAACGCCTCGACATCCTCGCCAACGCTCAGCGCCAGCTTGGTCACGGTTTCCACGAAATTTTGGAAGGCTTCGTTGCGCGCAACGAAATCGGTCTCGGCATTCACCTCGACCATCGCCGCCTTTTTGCCGTCATGGGCAACGCCGACCAAGCCTTCCGCCGCGACCCGGCCTGATTTTTTTGCCGCCGCCGCCAGGCCCTTCTTGCGCAGCCAATCGACCGCCGCATTCATGTCGCCGCCAGCTTCCACCAGCGCCTTTTTGCAATCCATCATGCCTGCGCCCGTGCTCTCGCGCAGATCCTTCACCATCGCTCCGGTGATCTCAACCATTTTTTTGCTCCTCCATCCAATAAGGCAACCAATAGGGCGCGGCGCGCCTTAAAGTGCGGCGGCCTCGCCGTGGCTCGCGATATCTTCGATGGCGACTTCATCGAGCGCCACATCCGGAATTTCCTCAACTGCGCCCAAATCAGCGCCGCTCGCGCCCATTTCCGCGCTGATGCCATCAAGCACCGCTCCGGCAATCAGGTCGCAATAGAGGGTGATCGCCCGGATCGCATCGTCATTACCCGGAATCGGATAGGTGATGCCGGCCGGATCGGAATTGGAATCCAGCACCTGAACAGAATATCCGGCAACCCGCCCATTTCCTTAATCCCGCCGAGCGCCCGGTCGAGCTTGTCGCGCTCACGCGATAGGTTCAGCCGTTCCTTCTTGGTCAAGCCCTGCGCCTCGCCGCTCAACATATCTTCGAGTTGGCGCAATTTGCGGATCGAGTTGGTGATGGTTTTCCAATTGGTCAGCATGCCGCCGAGCCAACGGTGATTAACATAATATTGCCCGCAGCGCTTGGCGGAATCCGCCACATGATCAGCCGCCGCCCGCTTGGTGCCAACAAACAACACGCGCCCACCGGCTGCCGTGACATTGCGCACTTCGCGCAATGCGCGCTCGAGCAACGGCACGGTCTGCTGCAAATCGATAATATGCACTTGGTTGCGCACGCCAAACAGGAACGGCGCCATGTGCGGGTTCCAGCGGCGGGTATTATGACCAAAATGCACGCCCGCTTCGAGCAGCTGACGCAAAGAAACCTGAGGTGTCGCCATCGGCGAAGTCCTTTCATACATGATCCGCTAGGCGGATCGTCCGGTTGAGCCTCCACGGAGCTGCGCCAAAAGGCACCGGACCCGGTCAACCGGGAAAGGCGCTCCGTGTGTGGATTTGCGTCAGAAACATCCGACGCGTGCCCGATATGCAATGTCTTGCGCCGCAACGCAACACCGCCGCACTATGTCCCCGGCCTTTCCATGCTAGACCGCGCCGATGCAACCGCTCGCCCTCTATATCCATTGGCCATTTTGCTTGAGCAAATGCCCGTATTGCGATTTTAACTCCCATGTCCGGGCGCAGATCCCCGAAGCCGCAATCATAGCAGGGTTGCGCGCCGAACTGCGCTATGAGGCCGCTCGCCTAGGCCCGCGCCACCTCGGCTCGATCTTTTTCGGCGGCGGCACGCCGAGCCTGATGGCCCCGGCGAGCGTCGCCGCCTTAATCGATGATGCCGTGCGGCTGTTTACGCCCGACCCTGATATTGAGATCACCCTGGAAGCCAACCCGACCAGCATCGAGGCCGAGCGCTTCGCTGGCTATCGGGCCGCCGGGGTCAACCGCGTCTCGATCGGCGTGCAAAGCCTCGATGATCAAGCGCTCGCGTTTCTGGGCCGGGGCCATTCCAGCGCTGAGGCGATGGCCGCCGTCGCCCTCGCGCGCCGCATTTTCCCGCGCGTCAGTTTTGACCTCATTTATGCCCGCCCCGGCCAAACCCTTGCTTCTTGGCGTGCGGAGTTAAGCCGCGCCCTCGCGGTCGGCCTCGATCATCTTTCGCTTTATCAACTCACCATTGAACCTGGCACCCAATTCGCCACTCGCTTCGCCCGCGCCGAATTTTCGCTCCCCGATGATGATGACGCCGCCGCCTTATACGACGCGACCGCCGACGTCGCCGCCGAGCACGGCCTGCACCCTTATGAAATCTCCAACTATGCCCGCCCTGGCCAGGAATCGCGCCATAACCTCACCTATTGGCGCTATCAGGATTACGCCGGAATCGGCCCCGGCGCGCATGGTCGCATCACCATCGGCGATCAATTGCTCGCCACCCGCCGCCACCGCGCGCCGGAGGAATGGGCGTCCTTGGTGCAAGCGCGCGGCCATGGCAGCACCGAGGAGTTGGCCATCGATCCGCCGGAGCGCGCGCGCGAAGCCTTGCTGATGGGTCTGCGCCTCACCGAAGGCATCGATTGCGCAGCATTTTTTGCCCGCACCCAGTATCGCCTCGCTGATTTGCTCGATCCTGACATCGTCGATCAGGCGCTCTTGGCCGGTTATATCAGCCTCACCCCGACCCGCCTGATCGCGACCGCCGAGGGCCGCAAGCGGCTGGACTCGTTGCTCGCGGCATTGATCCTTTAGAGCGTGATTGCTTATCATCAATCACGCTCTGGCCTTTGTTTGCCGATCAATTTCATTGGTTTAGGTCGAATTTTTCGATTCAACCTAAACCAATATTGATCTAATCAATTCAAATCAGCGGCGTTACGGTTTTGGCGGGGGTGGCGCATCGATCCAGCGCATCGCCCGCGTCAAGCCCGCATGATGCCAAGGCGATATGGCTGTGCCGAGAATTTGCTCATCGAGTGCGGGCAGGCTTGGTGTTTTCCCATCGCTCAGGCGGATCTGCGCGGAGAGCTTCAGGCGTGACATGGCCCGGTTGATCGTGCCGCTGAGCCGCACCGCGCCAGCAGGACCGACGAAATGCGCGTAATCGATGGTCATGTGGTGAGCCGCCAAGGTCGCGGCAATTTGCCCGGTGCTGACCGGGGTTGACCCGATCGCCAGCGCCCGGCGCAGCCGATCCGCTGCGGTCAATCGGCTGATCCGGTGCAGCGGCGCGCGCGCTGCCCTCAACGCCATAGCCGCGCCGGTCAGATTGATCCCTGAAATTTGTGTTTGATGCGCGGTCACCGCGAAGCTGCCGGTCGCGCTCTTGATCCAGGCGGCGCTGGACCGGCCGGTTGCCGCCAGGGCGGTGACCAAATCCGCGGTGCCGCCGGTGAATGGCAGATGAAGGCCCGCGTGCTGGGCAATCTGCGTCAGCGGCGCAATCGGTGCGCCTTTCATCGTGATGCCGAGGGCCAGATGCAGTTTTTGCTGGGGTTGGGCCATTAGCTTGGCTTGGGCGGTCAAAGCACCCCCCATCGCGGGCGTCGCCTTCACCGCGACCGACAGGGTCGGCACGGTTTTCGACCCCGCCGAAAAATCACCGGAGAGGTCGTTGGCAATTTTTGCGCCGCCGCTCTCGACATGGCGGGCGGTGAATTGGACCGCGACTGCATGCTGCATCAGCGCCATCGCGCCGTCGATCAACCGTGCTGGCTCGGGCAGGGCTAGCCGATCAGCATCGATACGGCCCGTGAGGGCGGGGGTGGGTGTCAGCGCCAATTTGAGCCGGGCGGTCAGGGTGCTCGCGCCGAAACTGACCACCGCATTATCGAGCGTGATTTGCTGAGCATTTAAATGATCGCCGATGCGCACCCCAACCGATCCGGCGCCGGGCCAAGTCAGTCCGGCTTTGACCCCGACACCGCCGAGCAACGCGATTGCGCTAGGGGCGCGGAGCACAAAACTACCTTGGGCGGTTTGCTCGGTCAGATTGATCTGTTGGTACGCCTCCGCCGCCATGGCGGTGCGATCCTGCCCGAGATCGATATGCCATTGCGTTGTGATCGCGGTGACCGGCCCGCTGCCGCGCAGCCCCAGGGCAAAACGCTGCTGGATCATCGGCGGGTGCCCGATGAGGGCGGCGAGGCTGGGGTCGATGGTTAGAATTGTCGATGTCGCGTGCGGTCCCGCGATGGTCAGTTGGGCGTGGCTCAAGCCATCGGCCGGGCTGAAGGCGCCATGGGCGTTGAGCATAGCCCCCGCCAGGGTCACGCCGCCCACGCGCAGATTGATCGACCGGCCGATCGCAGCGTCAATCAGCAGATTGGTGCCGGTGAGGTTGGTTTTGCCGTGGCTGAACGCGATGTGTTGGGCGGTCAGGCGTAGATTGAGTTTTGCGGCACGGCCGGGGGGTCGCGCACGTGCGGCGATGAGTTGCGCCCAGTCAGGCGAGCCGAGTGCGAGATGTCCGAAGCGCAGCCCGATCGCGCGATATTGGCCGTGGCTGTCGATGGCGCCGGTGAAATCGCTGCGGGTGGGGCCGGTGCCGATCAGACCTTGCAGATGACTCAGGTGAAAGCCGCGCGCACTGAGATCGATATGCCCGTTTAGGGTTAGCGGCGCTTGGCTCCATGGGGCCTTGACGAGCCAGGGCGGCAATGTTGGGTCGAGCTGGTGCCACGCGGTGATGGCGGTTGCGAGATGCGGAACGGCGAGGGTGAATGGGCCGTTCAATCGGCCGGTCGGGCTTGCGGTGCCGGTAAGGCTGAGCTCGCCGCCCGCGACGGGGGCCTGCAAGGCCAAAATCTCGATGTGCTGATGGGTGATGTGCAGGCGGCTGGTCAGGTCGGGCAGTGCGGTGGTGGCGAAGCGGGCTTGGTGCAGGTGGAGTTTTAAGGTGATGCGCGACGGCGCAAAAGCCGCGCTCGCATTTTGCCAGAGCGGGGCGATGTTGAGGTTGCGCACGGTCAGATCCAGTGCGGCGGTGGTGCCGTGAAATTGCGCCGTGCCGGTGATGCGACCCTTGCCGTGCTGGAGGATCAGGTTGCTCAATGCGATCATGTTGCCATCGGCGTGCAGCGTCGCTTGGAGTTGCGTTGGGGTGCTTTGCCAGCCGGGCAGTGCCACCCTCGATTGGCTGGTGATTTGGCCGGTCAGCACGCTGCGATCATTGAACTGGCCGACGAAATTCATCGTCGCGTCGGGCTGGCCGCTCGGGGCGATCAGGCTGATTGAGGCTGCCATGGTTGCGGCGGCGGCGGTGGCATGGCTCAGATCGAAGGTGAGATGAATCGGCCGGGTGCCGATCATCGCATTGCCGCCGACAGCGAGAACGGCGTTCGGGGCGCCGGTGAAGATTGATAGGTTGGCGTTGGTCAGGCGCAGCGTGCCGAGTTCGATCGTGCCGTTTTCGACCGAAGCGTGCAGCGAGGCCAGCCAAGGCGGCGGGGCTAGTGCGCTGGCGCCACCGGGCAAGGGCCAAGGGAGATCGATGATCGGGCTGCGCAGGGTCAGGCGGGTTGCACGCAATTGGCCGAGCAGCAACGGACCGGCGGCGAGATCGAGTTTCAGGGTTTTAGCGCGCACCGAGCCGCCTTGCGGATTGCCGATGGTGATGCGCTCGGCGATCAATTGCGGGTCGGGGATCAAGGCGAGTTTGATCGGGCCTTTGATGGTGACGCGCTGGCCGGCGACCCGGCTGGCCAACCGCTCGATGCCCGCGCGATGATAGGTTCCCGAGAGGATGGCGCGCCCGGCCAGCACGATCAGGCTGAGGGCCAGGAGCACTGAACCAAGGATGAGCGCGAGGCGGCGCCGGCCGGTCATGCGATGCAGGCTGGGGTTGAATGGTCTCGGCGCATGAGATGCTGGTATCAGACCGCGTGGCCGGAGGCGACCCCTCGGCGGGCGGCCCTGGCCTCGACAGGCGGCGCGGGAGGTTGCATTAGCGGGGGCAAGACGTAACGGGAGAAGATTATGACCGAAACCATGCTATCTGTTGCTGGCCTGCATGTGGCCAAGCCGCTTTATGATTTCATTGTGACCGAAGCCCTGCCGGGCACCGGATTGGTGGCGGACCGGTTCTGGTCCGGCTTGGCCGATTTGATCGAGACCCATGCTTCGCGCAACGCCGACTTGATGGCAGAGCGGGACCGGCTGCAGGCGGCGATTGATGATTGGCATAAAGCGCAGCGGGGTCAGACGATCAATCCCGTCGCTTATCAGGCGTATTTGCGCGAGATTGGGTATCTGCGGCCTGAGCCTGCTTCGGTTGCGGTGAGTACGGCGCAGGTTGATCCGGAGATCACCACGATTGCGGGGGCGCAGCTCGTGGTGCCGGTGATGAATGCGCGTTATGCGCTGAATGCGGCGAATGCGCGTTGGGGTAGCTTGTATGATGCGCTCTACGGCACCGATGCGATCGAGCAGACCGGCGCGCTGGCGCCGGGGGCTGGGTATAATCCGGCGCGGGGTGCGGCGGTGATTGCTCGGGCGCGGGCGGTGCTTGATGCGTATGTGCCGCTGGCGACCGGGAGCCATGCGGATGCGCTGGCTTACCGGGTTGAGCATGGTCATTTGGCGGTGACGCTGGCCAGTGGCGCGGTGGGGTTGCGCGATGGTGCGGCGTTTGTCGGCTATCGGGGCGATGCGGCGCAGCCTTCGGCGATTTTGCTCAAGCATCATCATTTGCATTTGGAAATCGTGATCGACCCGGCGAGTGTGATTGGCAAGACCGACAAGGCGGGGGTGTCTGACCTGATTTTGGAATCAGCGATCAGCACGATCATGGATGCGGAGGATAGTGTTGCGGCGGTCGATGCCGAGGATAAGGTGTTGGTGTATCGTAACTGGCTCGGGCTGATGGCGGGCACGCTTGAGGAGACGGTTGAGAAGGGCGGCAAGCGCTTTACCCGCCGATTGGCGGAGGACCGGGTTTATACCGCGCCGGATGGATCGACCCTCGCACTCTCGGGGCGGGTGCTGATGTTGGTGCGCAATGTTGGGCATCATATTTATACCGATGTGATCACCGATGCGGCGGGCAAGCCTGTGCCGGAGACGATTATTGATTTGGTGGTGACATCGTTATGCGCGATGCATGATTTGCGGCGGTCTGGCCGGCGCAATTCGGCGGCGGGCTCGATTTACATTGTCAAGCCGAAATTGCATGGGCCTGATGAGGTGGCTTATGCGACCACGTTGTTTGTTGCCACCGAAGATTTGTTGGGTTTGCCGCGCAACACGATCAAAATGGGCATTATGGATGAGGAGCGGCGGACTTCGGCGAATTTGGCCGCATGCATCGACGCGGCGCGTGAGCGGGTGTTTTTTATTAATACCGGATTTTTGGATCGCACCGGGGATGAAATTCATACCTCGATGGAAGCGGGGCCGATGATTCGTAAGGCTGAGATCAAATCGACGCCTTGGATCAAAAGCTATGAAGATCGCAATGTCGATATCGGTATTGCCTGCGGTTTGCCGGGCCATGCGCAGATTGGCAAAGGCATGTGGGCGGCGCCGGATGCGATGGCGGCGATGCTGGAGCAGAAAATCGGCCATCCGAAGGCGGGGGCGAATACCGCTTGGGTGCCATCGCCCACCGCAGCGACGTTGCATGCGCTGCATTATCATGCAGTGGATGTGCATGATTGTCAGGCTTCGTTGCGTTCACGCAAAATGGGCTCGCTTGACGATTTATTGACCATTCCGTTAGCGGACCGGCCGAATTGGCAGCCTGCAGAGATTGCGCAGGAGTTGGATAATAACGCGCAAGGGATTTTGGGTTATGTGGTGCGTTGGATTGATCAAGGGGTGGGTTGTTCGAAAGTGCCGGATATTCATAATGTCGCACTGATGGAAGACCGGGCGACGTTGCGGATTTCGGCTCAGCATATTGCCAATTGGCTGCATCACGACATTGTTAGTAAAGAGCAGGTGATGGAGACGTTGCGGCGGATGGCGGTGGTCGTGGATCGGCAGAATGAGGATGATCCGCTCTATCGCAAGATGGCGCCGGGTTATGATGGGGTCGCGTTCCAGGCGGCGTGTGATTTGGTCTTTAAGGGGCGCGAACAGCCGAATGGCTATACCGAGTTTGTGCTGCATGAACGTCGGCGCGAGGCCAAGCGCGCCTCGTAAAGTCAATGGCGCGGAGTTTTGCTCCGCGCCATTTTTTTGGTTCAATTTGTTATGATATCGTAACAATTATTTGGCGCCTATGCGCTGTGCGGTTAGGGGCGATTTTTGAAGGGTGGAGAGAAAGCGTAGCGATGGCCGGGGAGTGTGGGGCGGGGCGGGAGCGGAGGGTATTTTTGGAGGAGATGCTCCAGGAGCGTGAGTGGTGGTTTTCGCGCTGATTTTCGCTCCGATTTAGGGCGGGGTTTGCGGGGTTTTTGGGGTTTTCGCTCCAATTTTAGGTGGGTGGGGAGAGAAATGCGGAGC
>NCBV01000038.1 GCA_002279355.1 Acidiphilium sp. 37-60-79 | reverse complement strand
CACTCGGCGACATCATGACAGGAGCGCGTTGCGGTATGCAAGCGACAGCACCGACGAGGATTGGGCGATCATTGGGCCGTTTTTGGCGCGCGCGAGCAGGGTTGAGCGACCATCGATCCACAGCATGCGCACCATCTGGGATGGCATCCAGTATCAGGCGACGGCGGGCTGCCAATGGCGAATGTTACCCAAGGATTTTCCGCCTTTCACGACGGTTCAGTATCAATTTTATCGCTGGCGGGACAGCTTCGTGCTGTTTTTGATCAACGAGGCGCTGGTTGCCGCGAGCCGCATCATCGAGGGACGGGACGCTGCGCCGACTGCGGCGATCATCGACAGCCAATCGATCAAGACGACCGAAAGCGGTGGCCCGGCTGGCTACGATGCAGGCACGAAGATCAAGGGACGAAAGCGCCACATCGTTACCGACAGCTTGGGCAATCTACTGGACGTGATAATGCACACGGCCGACATCCAGGACCTCGACGGCGCGCCTGCGGTGATCGAGAGCGTGCGGGACAGTTATCCCAGCCTCGTCAAGTTGTTTGCCGATGGCGGCTACGCCGGCGAGAAACTGCGAACTGCCATCGCGCACATCGAGAGCCTGGCCATTGACATCGTCAAACGATCCGACAGCGCTGCGAGCTTCGTTGTGCTCGCCAAGCGATGGGTGGTCGAGCGGACGTTCACTTGGCTCAATCGTTGCCGACGCCTTGCCAAGGATTGGGAAGCCTCCATCGCTTCGTCAGAAGCCTGGCTGCTCATCGCCTCTGGTTCGGTCAGCGATTGTGCATGACGCGTTCGGTTGGAGTCGAGGAGCGGATTGCGGCGATTTGTCTATGCGCGCATGATGCCTTCCGCATCCGGCTGTCATGCGTGCGCCGACATGCGGGGCGATCTAGTGTGCCGATTCTGAGATCCGTTGGATTTCGGAATCAGAGTGGACACTAGAAAATTCAATGATTGAGTGGCCTGCTTATCCCTGAAATTCATCTCATGAATTTCAGGGGCAGGACACTAGGTTGACGACATTACGGGTGTGCGCTCCTCCAGATAATGTGATTGACAAAACGAAACGCTATGCGGAAGATGCGCGGCGCGGATCGGGCCGCATTGGGGGATCGGGGTATGGCTGAGAAATGGTTAGCGGGATCAATTGTTGCGGCGCGCGGGGTTGGCTGGGGCCGTAAGCCAAAACTTCACGAACTCACCGAAGCGCGACAAAGCAAGTTTCATTACACGATTGGCCCCTATTCGGAGCCGGTATTGACCGTGGCGCCCGGCGATCGGATCAGGGTTGAGACCCGCGATGCCTTTGAAGGCGCAATCCGGACGGAGCGCGACAAACCGAGCAAACGCCTCCGAATGCCCTTCGTTAATCCGCAGAACGGCCCTATTGTGATTGAGGGAGCCGAACCTGGCGATGCGATTGCGGTTTATATTGAGCGAATGCGCCCGCGCGGCGATAATCCGCGTGGTACGTGCTGCATGATTCCCTATTTTGGTGCGTTGTCCGGCACCGCACTGACAGCGACGTTGCAACCGCCATTGCCTGAAATTACCCGCAAAATTCATGTCGATGAAAAGGAAGTGCGCTGGAGTGCGCGTGTTGTTTTGCCTTATGCGCCCCATATCGGCACGCTGAGCACATCGCCTGAAATTGATAGCATTAATTCGCTCACCCCTGGTCCGCATGGCGGCAATATGGATCTGCCTGATATGGGGCCCGGCAGCATTACCTATCTGCCGGTGCGCACGCCCGGCGCGCGGTTATTCATCGGCGATGCTCATGCCTGCCAGGGTGACGGAGAGGTTTGCGGCACGGCGGTGGAATATGCATCCGAAACCACGATCAGGGTTGATCTGATCAAGGGTTGGACCCTCGATTGGCCTCGTCTGGAGCGCGAGGATTTTATAATGACCATCGGCAGCGCCCGCCCTCTCGAAGATGCAACACGCATTGCCTATCGTGATCTAGTTCTTTGGATGGAAGCAGAATATGGATTTGATCGATGGGATGCGTATATGATGCTGAGCCAGTGCGGGCGGGTCCGGCTTGGTAATTTCGTCGACCCTAACTACACGGTTGGTGCCGGCATTTCAAAAAAATATCTTAACAACCAAGGAGGCTAACATGGATCTAGGATTGCGAGGCAAGCGCGCTCTTATCACCGGCGGCACTAAGGGTATTGGACGGGCCGTCGCTGAACAGTTTGCTGGCGAAGGCGCTGATGTTGCGATTTGTGCGCGCAATGCCGCCGACGTTACCGAAGCGGTCCGCGCTCTGGCGCAGCACGGCGTTCGCACCACCGGTCGTGCCGTTGATGTCGCGGATGGCAAGGCCTTGGGCGCATGGGTTCATGATGTTGCGACCGAATTCGGTGGTCTTGATATTGTCGTCTCGAATGTGTCGGCGCTCGCGATTGGGCAGGATGAAGCCTCTTGGCGCGCTGAATTCGAAACCGACATGATGGGCACCGTGCGCGCAGTCGATGCGGCGATGCCGTGGCTTGAACGTTCCGATGCCGCATCCATTGTTGTGATATCTTCCGTTTCTGGTCGCGAAGTCGATTTTGCTGCCGGACCTTATGGCGTGTTCAAAGCGGCTCTTATTCATTACGCCAAGGGATTATCATTTCAACTTGCCAGTAAAGGGATCAGGGTCAATGCGCTCTCGCCCGGCAACACTTATTTTCCAGGCGGTGTTTGGGAAAAAATTGAACAGGGCAACCCTGAACTCTATCGCCAAGCCATGGCGCTCAACCCGACCGGACGGATGGGTCGGCCGGAAGAAATGGCCCGCGCTGTGGTTTTTCTGGCCAGCCCGGCGGCAAGTTTTATCACCGGCACCAATCTGGTCGTCGATGGTGCGTTAACACGCGGCGTGCAATTTTGACAGCACGCGGGTAACGGCGCTACGGATTGAAGTCGAGCCACGGAAAGCGTTAATTTTCGCCTCCGCGCCTCGATTTCATCAATATATCGTTATGGTGGCTCGGTATTGCTCTTCATGCTCCTTGCTGGATCGACTGGCCGATCGCTTTTCGATCGTTGTGCAGTAAGCCCTTCTTTGTAAGCACCGCAGCGACGCGACGCTGCGAAACGACCCTGAGCCAGTTATAACAGCGTTATTTGGACTACGCGGCGTTACGGCCGATGTCGCGATCATTGATCACGACTTTACCAAAATCGCGTTGATTATTCAGATCAACGACCGCGCCGCTGGTCCTGCACCAAGCGGCAATTTTCACCAAAGGGTGTGGTCGGCGCTTGGATTTCAAAACTAACACTCGCAATGCACACAACCTCCTCGATATGTTAGATCGGATGTTTCCCTATTTCGGTGGAATATAGCGTTAGTCCAGATTTCTCGCGCGGCGAGATGAATAAGAATTCTGAATTGGTGTAGTTTTTTTAAATGAGCCATTTTGTGAATCCGGCGAATCCCCCGATGCTAAGCGAGTGCAGCGCCGAAAAGTTCGAGCTTGGAGATGCTGGAGGCCGCACTGGTCTCGCCGGGTTTGATGGCGGGGCGATTACCTCGGATGCTGGCGCGTTGTTGCGGCGCGCGACCGATCGGGCGGTTCTGCTGATGGACTGCTCTGCGCGCTGTGCTGGATCGGCATCGCCCATAGCCAGTTCGCGCGAGCCACGAGCGGCACAGACAACGCAAGTTGCCATTCCCGGCAGCACGCCGATCGCGCTCGCGTCGCTGTTATCGATACCCTCGACGGCCAGCATCACGGCATCAACCGTCTCGTCCGAAAACCACTCGCGAAATGTGGGCTAGCTGCTCAAGGCGCGCCGAGCTTGCTTGACATGCAACCGTTCGATAGTGTCATATCGTTAAAGAACATAATCATCTTGCGGCTCGCGCCGCACGTGTCGACTCCAGACTGAACCTATCGAGATGGAGGCTGGCCTTGGGAGAGAACGCCCACTATTGGGTATTACTGGTCTACGCCCTTGTCGTGATCGCTCTGGTCGCCGGGATGATCGTTGCGTCGCATTTCCTTGGCCAGAAGCACATGCTGCGTGCAACACGCGAGCCCTTCGAATCCGGTGTCGTGCCGGTTGGTTATGGGCGGTTCCGGTTGCCGGTGCAGTTCTACCTCATTGCGATGTTCTTCGTGATTTTCGACCTGGAGGCGGCTTTTCTGTATGCCTGGGCGAGCGCGGTGCGACAGGCTGGATGGAGCGGTTATGCGGTGATGGCGGTATTCATTATCACATTGCTGGCGGCGTTGGCATATCTCTGGCGGGTTGGCGCGCTTGAATGGGGGCCACGTCCGCGACGGCGCGTGCAAGCGGGGGGGCGCTGAAGCGATGCGGTTCACCCTGAGCAAGGCCACTCCTGGCAGCACGGCGGCTCCTGACCGCCTCGTCTCGACAACCGCCCCTTATCTGCGCGGCGGGGCCAAAGCGGCGCCGATGGGCGGGATGCTTGCAGGGCAAGGGGCGGGTGGCAGTTTCACCGATGCGATGAAGCGCAACATAGCCCTCACGCGGCTGGAGGACATGGTCGCTTGGGGCCGGAAATACTCGGTCTGGCCGTTCAATTTCGGGTTGTCGTGCTGTTATGTCGAGATGGCGACAGCATTCACCAGCAAGTTCGACATCGCGCGGTTCGGCTCGGAGGTATTGCGGGCGACGCCGCGCGAGGCTGACCTGATCGTTATTTCGGGTACCGTGTTCGTGAAGATGGCGCCGGTGATCAAGTATCTCTACGACCAGATGCTTGAGCCGCGCTGGGTAATCTCGATGGGAGCGTGCGCTAATTCGGGGGGGATGTACGACGTCTATGCTGTGGTGCAGGGGGCGGACAGCTTTCTGCCTGTCGATGTGTACGTGCCGGGATGCCCACCGCGGCCGGACGCGCTGCTCGAAGGGCTAATGCTGTTGCAGAACATGATCGGGACCGAGCGGCGGCCCCTGAGTTGGGTGGTCGGGCCCCAGGGGGTGGAGAAATTTGATCGGCCGAGCTTCCGCGATCTCAAACGCGAGGAGCGCCGGGCGACCGGCGACCTTTCCACCCCGGACGGGGTCTAGGAGAAGCAGGATGCTGACTCGAGCGGACAGCATCCTGGACAAAAACATTGGCCCGTTCGTTTTGCGCGATCTCGAACAAAGGTTCGGGCCGGGCTCGATTACCCAGCAGGCCACCGCCGACGGTATTCCAACCTTCTGGGTGTCACCTGCGATCGTGCATGACGTGCTTTCACATCTGCGCCGCGGCGGTGCGCGAACGTTTCACATGCTCTTTGACTTGACTGCGATGGACGAGCGGCTGCGCCAGCATCGGGAAGGCTTGCCGCCGTCGGATTTCACGGTGGTGTATCATCTGCTCTCGCTCGACCGGAACGAGGATGTGCGCATCAAAGTGCCGCTGCGGGAGGGGGCGCTGGAATTGCCGAGCGCGATTGATATCTGGTCCAATGCGAACTGGTACGAGCGTGAGGTGTGGGACATGTTTGGCGTGTGCTTCGCCGGGCATCCGCATTTGCGGCGGATTTTGACACCGCCGACCTGGACCGGCCACCCGCTGCGCAAGGATCATGTCGCGCGGGCGACCGAGATGGGCGCCTATGTGCTGACTGAAGAGCGCGAGATCGCCGAGCAGGAAGCGTTGCGCTTCAACCCCGAGGCGTGGGGAATGAAGCGGCACAGCGACAATTCTGACTTCATGTTTCTCAATCTTGGCCCGAACCATCCGAGCGTGCACGGGGTGTTTCGTATCATCCTCCAGCTGGAGGGCGAGGCGATCGTCGACGCGGTGCCGGAGATCGGGTTTCATCATCGCGGCGCCGAAAAGATGGGCGAGCGACAATCCTGGCACACCTATATCCCATACACGGACCGGATCGACTATCTCGGCGGCGTGCTGAACAACTTTCCCTATGTAATGGCGGTGGAAAAGCTGGCCGGCATTGAGGTGCCTCCGCGCGCGCAGATGATCCGCATCATGCTCGCTGAACTGTTCCGGCTGGCGAGCCATCTCGTGTTCTACGGCACCATGTCACAGGATGTCGGCCAGCTTTCGCCGGTGTTCTATATGTTCTCGGATCGCGAGCGGGTGTTCCAGATCATCGAGGCGATCTGCGGGTTTCGCATGCATCCGGCTTGGTTCCGCATCGGCGGGGTCGCCGCCGACCTCCCCGAAGGATGGGAGCGGATGATTCGCGACTATCTCGACTATCAGCCGAAGCGGCTCGACGAGTATGACCGGCTGGTGATGCGCAACCGCATCTTCAAGGCGCGCACCGTCGGTGTTGGTGCCTACACGCTGGAGGAGGCCTTGGAGTGGGGTGTGACCGGGCCGGGCCTGCGGGCCTGCGGGCTTGCCTGGGACTATCGGCGGCAACGGCCCTATTCGGGCTACGACCAACTCGATTTCGAGATTCCAACGGCAACCAACGGCGACAGCTATGACCGGGTGCTCGTGCATGTCGAGGAGATGCGACAGAGCCTGCGGATCATCCGTCAATGCGTCGACAACATGCCGCCGGGGCCGATCCGCTCAGATCACCGCCTGGCGACGCCGCCGCGACGGGAACGCACGATGCAAGACATCGAAACGCTGATCACCCATTTCCTCAATGTCAGCTGGGGGCCGGTGCTACCGCCGGGCGAAGCGATGGTGAATATCGAAGCAGCGAAGGGGATCAACGGCTATTACTTGATCGCCGATGGCGAAACGATGTCGTATCGCACGCGAATCCGCACACCTTCGTTTCCACATCTGCAAATGATTCCACTCATCAGCCGGGGGGCCTATGTCGCCGACCTGATCGCGATCCTGGGCAGTATTGATTTCGTGATGGCCGATGTCGACCGTTGAGCAAAACCTGACGGACCTGCCGCTCGATGCGGCGCTGCGCGAGGCGATCGTCGCCGTCACGCGTGAGTGCGAGACGCCACGCGCGGCAGGCATTGACGCGCTCAAGCTTGTGCAAAAGCGCTTCGGCTTTGTTTCCGACCGGCATCTCGCCGAGTTGGCTGAATTGCTGGGAATGACGCCGGCAGAACTTGACGGGGTCGCCACGTTCTACAATCTGATCTTCCGTCGGCCGGTCGGGCGGCATGTAATCCTGCTGTGCGACAGCGTGGCCTGCTGGATGATGGGGGGGACGGCGGCGCGGTTGCAACTGCGCGAGCGCCTCGGCATCGAGCCCGGGCAGACAACGGCCGATGGGCTGTTCACGCTGTTGCCAATCGTCTGCCTCGGTTGCTGCGACCATGCGCCGGCGATGATGATCGACGACGACTTACATGGCGACCTCGACGCGGCGCGGCTCGATGCGATTCTGGGCCACCATGGGTGGCGGCGATGACGGACAGGCCCCTCACCCGATACATCCAGCCCGGGCACGAGCCGCTCGATATTGATGGCTACGAACGCGCTGGCGGATATCGTGCGATGCGTCAGGCGATCGCAATGGGACCGGAGGCGATTATTGAGGCTGTCGGGCGGGCAAAGCTGCGGGGCCGCGGCGGCGCCGGCTTTCCAACCGGGCGCAAGTGGGAGGGTGTGCCGAAGAGCGGGGCGGCGCCGCAGCGGCGATATCTGATCGTCAATGCTGACGAGATGGAGCCTGGTAGCTTCAAGGATCGCCTGCTGCTCGAAGCCGCGCCGCACCTGATGATCGAGGGTGTGATCATCGGCGCCTTCGCGGCACAGGCAGAGATCGCCTACATCTTTGTGCGCGGGGAATACGTGCTCGCGATCCGGCGGCTGGTCCGCGCGGTCGCGGAGGCTGCAGCCCACGGCTACCTCGGGAACGACATTCTCGGTTCGGGCTTCTCGTTGACCATCCACGTCCACGGCAGCGGTGGACGCTATATTTGCGGCGAAGCGAGCGCGCTGTTCTCGGCGCTGGAGGGACACCGTGCGGTGCCGCGTTCTCGGCCACCGCGCTCGACCACGAGTGGCCTGTGGGGGCGGCCGAGCTTGGTGAATAATGTCGAGACGCTGTGCTGTGTGCCATCGATCGTCGAACGGGGGGCGGACTGGTTTCTCGGGTTGAGCCGCAGCGCGACCGAGGGCGGCACGAAGCTCTATGGCGTGAGCGGGCGGGTGAAGCGGCCAGGGCTATGGGAACTGCCGGTGGGCACGCCGCTGATCGAGATCCTGGAAGAGCACGCGGGCGGCATGCGCGAAGGCTATGAATGGCGTGCTGCAATGCCAGGCGGCGCGTCGACCGCGTTCATCATGCCGGAGAATTTCGACGTCGCGATGGATTTCGACTCCGTAGGCAAGGCGGGAAGTTGGCTTGGCACCGGTAACATCATGGTGCTCGACCAGAAGCGCTGCCCGGTCGGTATGCTGCACAACATCGAGCAGTTCTTCGCACGCGAATCGTGCGGCTGGTGCACCCCGTGCCGCGACGGGCTGCCCTGGGTGGAACGCATCCTCGCCGCGATCGAGGCGGGCGAGGGTGAACCGGCGGATCTCGACCTGCTGGCGCATCACACCGAGTTGCTTGGCCCGGGCGGGACGTTCTGCGACTTGGCACCGGGAGCCATGGCGCCGCTACGCAGCGGGCTAAAATTCTTTCGCGCCGAGTTCGAACAACACATCAGCGAGCGGTGTTGCCCCTGGCATGACACGGCGGAGGGCTGGGCATGACCAATTTCATCGTCGACGGACGCGTGCTGACGGCCAAGGCAGGTGAGAACCTGCTCCAAGCCTGCCTCGGCGCGGGGCTGGATCTGCCGTATTTCTGTTGGCACCCCGCGCTCGGCTCGGTCGGCGCATGTCGGCAATGCGCCGTTCGCCAGTATGACGGCGTGGAGGATACCACCGGCCGACTGGTGATGGCCTGTATGACGCCGATTGCCGAGGGCGCGCGGTTCTCGATCACCGATCCCGCGACGGCGGCGTTCCGCGCCGGGATCATCGAGTGGCTAATGGTTAACCACCCGCATGATTGCCCGGTCTGCGAGGAGGGCGGGGAGTGCCACTTGCAGGACATGACGGTGATGACAGGTCATGCCTATCGGCGGTACCGCTTCACCAAGCGCACTCACCGCAACCAGGATCTCGGCCCGTTCATCAAACACGAGATGAACCGCTGCATCGCTTGCTATCGCTGCGTGCGGTTCTATCGCGATTACGCCGGGGGGCGCGATCTCGACGTATTCGGCTCGCATGATCACGTCTATTTCGGTAGGCATGATGATGGGACGCTGGAGAGCGAGTTCAGCGGCAATCTCGTCGAAGTCTGCCCAACCGGGGTGTTCACCGATAAACCGTTCTCGGCGCATTACGCGCGGAAATGGGACATGCGGGGCGCCCCCTCGATCTGCGCGCATTGCGGCGTAGGTTGCAACACGATCGCGAATGAGCGGGCGGGCCAATTGCGGCGCGTTGTTAACCGCTACAGCAATGCGGTGAATGGGCATTTCCTGTGCGATCGGGGTCGTTTTGGCTATGGCTTCGTCAACGCGTCGGAGCGGGTGCGCGTGGCGACGGTGCGCGGGACCGACGGCGAGCGGGTAGAAGTGGAGCGCGAGGCGGCGGTCGCGCGTTTCGCCGAGATGCTACGCGGGGCCGCGATGGTGGTGGGCATCGGCTCGCCGCGCGCTTCGCTCGAATCGAATTTCGCGCTGCGCACGTTAGTTGGGGCGGCGCATTTCTATCCAGGCGTCGGTGCGCGGGAGGCTGCTCTGCTGCGCTTGGTCGCGGATAGTTTGGCGTCCGGGGCGGTGCACGTGGCCTCGCTGCGCGAGGCTGAGCATGCGGATGCGGTGCTGTTGCTCGGCTCAGACCTGCCGAACGCGGCGCCGCGCGCGGCACTCGCCGTCCGACAGACGGTGCGTGCCGCCGGCGCGGCAATGGCGGCTTCCGCACGGATTCCGGCGTGGCACGATTTGGCTGTGCGGAACTTCGCCGGGGAAACGCGTAGCCCATTATTCATTGCCACGCCCGCCGCGACCCGTCTGGATGACATTGCGCAAGGCCCACTGCGGGCGGCGCCGGTGGATATTGCGCGGCTAGGTTTCGCTGTCGCCGCCCGCATCGACCCGACGGCACCCGCCGTCGCGGATCTGGCACCAGAACTCGACGCACTGGCAGCGGCGATCGCGCAGGCGCTGCTCGCGGCAGAGCGCCCGCTCGTGGTCTCCGGCGTTGAGGCGGGTGAGGAAAGCGTGATCCGTGCGGCCGTGAACGTCGCCGTTGCTCTGCGCGGGCAGGGTCGAAACGTCGGGCTGATGCTCAATGTTCCGGAATGCAACAGCCTCGGGCTTGCGCTGATGGCCGAGGCTGATGACCGCAGCCTAGAGACCGCCCTCGCGGCGCGGGCAGCGCTGGTTATCACATTGGAGACCGATATCGGGCGCTGCGTGCCGGGCGCGAGGTTGGATGCTGCACTGGCGGGCGCACGGCTCGTCGTGCTCGATCACAGCGAGGGGGCGACCACGCGGCGCGCCGAGTTGGTACTACCGGCGGCGAGCTTCGCCGAGGCGAGCGGGACGCTGGTGAATGCGGAGGGGCGGGCGCAGCGTTTTTATCCGCCCATTGTTACCGCTGGTGAGGGGCGCGAGGCATGGCGATGGCTGGCCGCTGCCGGGCGCGCGGCGGGGCGGACGAATTTTTCCGGCTGGGACACGGAGGATAACGTGCTTGCCGAGATCGCGCGCACCGTACCTCGGTTCGCCGCCGTGCCGGACGTGGCGCCGCCGGAGGGATTCCGTATCAAAGGGTTGCGGATCGCGAGCGAGCCGCACCGCTTCTCCGGTCGCACAGCGATGGACGCGGCGCACGACATTCGCGAGCCGAAACCGCCGGTTAGTGCGGATTCACCGTTCAGCGCCACGATGGAAGGCTATCAGGGCAAACCGCCGCCGGCGCTGCTGCCCTTGCTGCGGGCGCCAGGATGGAACTCAAACCAGTCCCTCCATCGTTTCCAGGCGGAGATCGAGGGTCCGCTCACCGGCGGCGATCCGGGTGTGCGGCTGCTGGAGGTGCGGGATGGTGCGGCGCCGGATTGGCACACCGCGATTCCCGAGGCTTTCGCGCCGCGCGAGGATATGTGGCACGCTGTGATGCTGCCGCGGGTGTTCGGCGATGAGGAGCAGAGCGCGCGGGCGGCGCCGATCCGCGCGCGGATGACGCCGGCTGCAATCGCCCTCAACGCGGCGGATGCCGCACGGCTCGGTGCGGCGGCGGGCCGCGTAATCGCATGTGAAATTGATGGCGAGATTGTGCTTCTGCCCCTCGAGATCCGAGCCGAATTACCGCGCGGCGTTGCGGGAGTCAGCGGACTTGCGGCAATGGCCTATGCGCTGCCGAGTTGGATCCGGATCGCCGCTGCGAGCGAGGTCGCGTTATGAGCGCGGAGGGTGCAATTGTCGCCGGGTCGCTCAATATCGTGCTGGGGCTTGCCGTGTTGATGGCGGCGGCGGCATTGCTCACCTGGATCGAGCGGCGGTTGCTCGGCGTCTGGCAGGATCGCCCAGGCCCCAACCGCGCGGGGCCATTTGGCGTGCTTCAAGTCGTCGCCGACGGGATCAAGCTGCTGTTTAAGCAGGACTGGATTCCACCCTTCGCCGACCCGGTGGTGTTTGTGCTCGCTCCAGCAATTGCGATGGTCACGGTGATGCTGGCTGTGGCGGTGGTGCCCGCGACACCGGCGATCGGCATTATCGCTGACCTCAATATCGGGCTGTTATTTTTTTTAGCGATGAGCGGGCTCGGTGTCTATTCGGTGGTGCTGGCGGGCTGGGCGTCCAACAACAAATTCTCGCTGCTGGGTGGGATGCGCGCAGCGGCACAGATGGTCAGCTATGAGGTGTTCATGGGCCTCTCGGTGGTGGGGGTGGTGATGCTCGCAGGGTCGTTCAACCTGCTGGAGATCGTCCGCGGGCAGCAGCATATGTGGTATGTCGTGCCGCAGTTCCTGGGCTTTGTGGTCTTCTTCATCGGTGGCATCGCCGAGACACACCGTCTGCCGTTTGATCTGCCCGAGGGCGAGAACGAACTCGGCGCAGGCTTTCACACGGAATATTCGGGCATGAAGTTCGGGATGTTCTTCCTGGGCGAATATATTGGCATCATCGTGGTTTCGGCGATGACGACGGTGCTGTTCCTCGGCGGCTGGTACGGGCCGGTGCTGCCGCCGGTTCTGTGGTTCGGGATCAAGACGGGGTTTCTCGTCGCTTTCTTCATCCTGCTGCGTGCCGCCCTACCACGACCGCGCTACGACCAATTCATGAGCTTCGGCTGGAAGCTGATGTTGCCACTGACACTGCTCAACATCCTGGCCACCGGCGCGGTGATGCTGGCAGCGACATCGATATGACGAGGAGGCGATCATGCTGAGCGTGTTAGTGACCTTATGGGGAACTTTCCTGCATCTATTCCAACGCAACGTCACGGTCGCCTATCCAGAGGAGATGCCCTATCTCGCGCCACGCTATCGCGGGCGGATCGTGCTCACGCGCGATCCCGACGGCGAGGAGCGCTGCGTTTCCTGTTATCTCTGCGCCGTCGCTTGCCCCGTCGACTGCATCAGCCTGCAGAAGGCCGAAATTGAGGGGCGCTGGTATCCGGAATTCTTTCGCATCAACTTCTCGCGCTGCATCTTTTGCGGGTTTTGTGAGGAGGCGTGCCCAACCTATGCGATCCAGCTAACGCCTGATTTCGAGATGAGCGAATATGACCGCCGCAACCTTGTTTATGAGAAGGAGGACCTGCTGATCAGCGGCACCGGAAAATATCCAGACTATAATTTCTACCGCGTCTCCGGCGCCGCGATTCCAGGCAAGGACAAGGGCGAGGCAGAGCGCGAGCGCAAACCCATCGACACCCGCAGCCTGTTGCCATGAACGCCAAGAACGGGGGTCAGAGAGCGTCATGAACCTCACATTCGACCTTTCGGCGATCATCGCAGTGGTTGCGACAGTCATGATGCTGACCCGCGCTTCTGCCGTGCACGCACTACTCTACCTTACAGTGTCGCTGCTCGCGGTATCGCTGGTATTCTTTGTGCTCGGCGCGCCCTTCGCAGCGGCGCTGGAGGTCATCATCTACGCTGGTGCCATCATGGTGCTGTTCGTGTTCGTTATCATGATGCTGAATATCGGCGAGGCGGCGGCGGCGCAGGAACGGATCTGGCTCCAACCGTCGACTTGGATCGGGCCCTCAACGCTTGCGCTTCTGTTGGCGATCGAACTTGGTGCGGTCGCGGTGAACGGTGGGATCGCACGGCCGGCGGGCGTGGTGGTCAGCGCGCGGCAAGTCGGACTCGGGCTGGTCGGACCTTATATGCTCGCGGTCGAGATCGCATCATTCCTGCTGTTGGCGGGGCTGGTTGCCTCGTTCCATCTGGGTCGCTCGATCATGAGGGCGGAGTAGGCGATGGCAACGGTGCCGCTCGACCAGGGTCTCCTGCTCGCCGCGATCTTGTTCGCGCTCGGGCTCGCGGGCGTGCTGATGCGGCGCAATCTGCTGTTCATCCTGATGTCGCTTGAGGTGATGCTGAACGCGGCGGGGGTCGCCTTCATCGTCGCTGGGGCGCGATGGGGGGCGGTGGACGGGCAGGTCATGTTCATCCTGATCCTGACGCTCGCGGCGACCGAGGTTTCCGTTGGGTTGGCGCTGATCCTGCTGACGCAGCGGCGGATCGCCAACCTAGACGCCGATGCCAGCAACCGGCTGAAGGGATAGGCGATGCGCGAACTCCTCTTCCTTGTGCCCGGTCTGCCGCTGCTCGGTGCGGCGATCTTAATGCTGGGGGCGGGGCGGCTCTCGGCGCGGGCGGAAGCGGCGATCGGCACTCTTTCGGTCGGGATCGCGGCGCTCATCGCCTTCAGCATCGCGGCCGGCTTCATGCTCAGCCCGCCAGTCGGCGACGCGTACCGGCAGGTGCTGTGGCGCTGGTTCGATGTCGGCGGATTGGCACCCGAGATTGCGCTGCGGCTCGACCCGCTCTCGCTGGTGATGATCCTGGTGACGAGCGGCGTCGGGTTCTTCATCCATCTGTTCTCGACTGAGTTCATGGCCGGCGAGGAAGGCTATGGCCGGTATTTTGCCTATCTCAACCTGTTCGTCGCAGCGATGCTGCTGCTGGTGCTGGCGGACGATTTCCTCGCATTGTTCGCAGGGTGGGAAGGGGTTGGGCTCTGTTCCTATCTGCTGATCGGATTCTGGTGGCGCGACCCGGCGAACGGTCTCGCGGCGCGTAAGGCGTTCATCGTCACCCGCATCGGCGACACCGCCTTCATGATCGGGCTGTTGCTGATCGCGACACGGCTCGGCACGCTAAATATTGCTCAGGCCATGCAACACGCTTCGGCGATGTGGCATACAGGCGGGGCAATGCCGACGCTGGTCGCCTTTCTGTTGATAGGCGGTGCGGTCGGCAAGTCCGCACAGCTGCCGTTGCAGACTTGGCTGCCCGATGCGATGGCCGGCCCGACGCCGGTAAGCGCGCTCATCCATGCCGCGACGATGGTGACCGCGGGTGTTTACTTGATCGCGCGGACCCACGCGCTTTTTCAGCTTGCGCCAGTAGCACAAGCCACGGTCGGTGTGATCGGCGGGGCGACGCTGCTGCTCGCCGGTTTCAGCGCACTGGCGCAGAACGACATCAAGCGCATCCTTGCCTATTCGACGATGAGCCAGATCGGTTACATGTTCGTCGCCCTCGGGGTCGGCGCGTGGCAGGCGGCGATGTTTCATCTTATGACCCACGCCTGCTTCAAGGCGCTGCTGTTCCTCTCGGCCGGGGCAATAACGATGCGTCTGCATCACGAACAGAATATTTTCCGGATGGGTGGGCTTGCGCGGCGACTGCCAGCGGCTTTCCTAGGTTTCCTCATTGGCAGCGCGGCGCTGGCTGCTCTGCCCGTTGTGACGGCCGGGTTCTACAGCAAGGAGGCGATCCTATCCGGCGCCTGGGCGGACGGGAACGGCGGACGGGTGTTATGGGCGGCCGGGTTGATCGGTGCCTTCGTCACCGGGCTCTATATTTTCCGCGCGGTTTTCATTGCATTTTTCGGCGAGGCGCACACCGAGGTTACTGGGCGATATGGCTGGCGCGTTGTTGTGCCACTCGCCGTGCTCTCGACGCTTTCCGTGTTCGGTGGTCTGATCGAGCTACCGCCGGCGTTTGGCCATGTGACATTGCTGTCGAACCTACTTGCCCCGGTGTTGCCGACGACACCGGAGGCGCCGGGCATTGGGCTGCTGGTGGTCGCGAGTCTTGCCTCGGTGCTCGGCATCGGGCTCGCGGCGGTGCTATATCTACGCCCCTCGCGACCGCCAGCCGAGACCGCGCTATGGCGGTTCTGGCATAAAGGCGCGTGCTTCGACCAACTTTATGACCGTGCGCTGGTGCAACCAGTGCTCGCCGCAGCGCGGGCGGGACGGGATGAGGTGGTCGATCTGGCCTATGACGGGGTCGTGCAGATCGTCCGCGCGCTGCATCGCGCGGCGGCGCGGACCCAGAACGGTCAAGTGCGTTTCTATGCTGCGGGGCTTACCGTTGGTTCAATTTTGCTCATTGCCATCGCGGTGCTGCGATGATCTTGCTCTGGCTTTTACTCATCCCGGGGGTAGGCGGCGCGCTGGCCTGGGCTGTGGGCGGGCGCGGGCCGGAATGGCCGCGTCGGGTCGCGGTCGGGGCGTTGGCGATCGACCTGCTGCTTGCAGCGGCGCTGATTGGCCCGGCCGCCGCAGGGCGTTCGCAATGGATTGCGCGGCTCGACTTGCCGTGGATTCCGCAGCTCGGCATCTCATTCGAACTCGATCTCGATGGGTTGAGCCTTGTGCTGATCCTGCTTACCATCGCACTCGGCATCGTCTCCGTGGTGATCTCGCGCACCGAGATCACTGATCGGGTGGGGTTTTTCCACGCAAACCTGCTCTGGACCGTGACTGGCGTGATCGGCGTGTTTCTGGCGCTCGACCTGTTCTTGTTCTTCTTCTTCTGGGAACTGATGTTGGTGCCGATGTATTTCGTGATCGCGCTGTGGGGGCATGAGAACCGGTTCTATGCGTCCATCAAGTTCTTCATCTTCACCCAGGGCAGCGGCCTCCTCATGCTAGTCGCGATACTCGGGCTGGTCTTCATTCACTGGCACCAGTCCGGGCAGCTCACCTTCGACTATTTCGCACTGCTCGGAACGAAGATGAGCCAGACGACGGCATTGTTGCTGATGCTCGGCTTCTTCATCGCCTTTGCGGTCAAGCTGCCGGTCTTCCCGTTCCACACTTGGCTGCCAGACGCGCATACGGAGGCACCCACAGCGGGTTCAGTGCTGCTAGCTGGTGTGCTGCTGAAGACCGGTGCCTATGGCCTATTGCGTTTCGTGGTGCCACTTTTTCCAGGTGCGGCGCATATGTTCGCGCCGGTGGCGATGGCGCTCGCGGTCGTTGGCATCCTCTATGGCGCATTGCTCGCCTTCGCGCAGAACGACATGAAGCGCCTGGTCGCCTATAGCAGCATCAGCCACATGGGATTCGTCCTGCTAGGCGTGTTTGCCTGGAACACGCTGGCGCTGGACGGCGTGGTGATGCAGATGCTGGCGCATGGCGTCAGCACCGGGGCGCTGTTTATCCTGGTTGGCGCGCTGCAAGAGCGGATCCACACCCGCAACATGCGACTGATGGGTGGGCTGTGGGGTGTGCTGCCGCGGCTTTCGGGGTTCGCGATGATCTTCGCGATCGCCTCGCTTGGCCTGCCGGGGCTGGGCAATTTTATCGGCGAGTTCTTGATTCTGCTGGGCAGTTACCAGGCCAGCGTCGTCTTCACCGTGATCGCCGGTCGATCTCGGGGCGTCACATCTCGCGGTGATGGCGGTGTTGCTCCTCGCGATCATCGGGCTCGGCGTCTATCCGCAACCGGTCTTCGACCAAGTGGCGCCAAGCATCGCATGGCTACGCCATGATAGCATGGCCGCAACGGCGACCGCGAAAGCCGTGCGTTTGGCGGAGGCGGAACGGTGAACGGCGCCGCTTTCACCGCCTTCGCACCTTTCGAACTACTCGGCGCGTTGACGATCGCGGTGATGCTGCTGATTGCGATCCGGCGCGACCATCGCCTCACTGCGCTGGCGACCATCGGGGGGCTTGCGCTATGCTGCGTTGTGCTGCCGATTGCGGCGCCAACGGCATCCACGCCAGTAACACCGCTATTTGTTGTGGATGGGCCTGCGTTGTTCTACGCTGAGCTTGTGCTGCTCGCGGCGTTGGTTGTTGCCATTCTCTCCTATACCTATCTCGACGGCATGGGCGATGGGCCGCGCGAGGAATATTATCTTCTGTTGCTGATCGCGACCCTCGGCGCCGCATTGCTGCCAGCGAGCGTGCATTTCGCATCGTTCTTTCTTGGTATCGAGACGCTAAGCATCTCGCTCCTGGGACTGATCGGCTATGCGAGCCCACGCCGCGAGGCGGTCGAGGCGGGCACCAAATATCTGATCCTCGGCGGTGCGGCCTCTGCCTTCCTCGTATTTGGCATGGCGCTCATCTACGCGGATCTTGGCACCATGTCATTTGTGCAGATCGGCGTGCTCGCCCGCGTTGCCAATGCGCCCGACCTGTTCCGCCTTGCCGGTGTCGCAATGATCCTCGCAGCGGTGGGTTTCAAGCTATCGCTAGTGCCGTTCCACATGTGGACGCCCGATATCTACGAGGGCGCGCCCGCGCCGGTGACGGCGTTTGTCGCGGTTGTCTCAAAGATCGCGGTGTTCGCCGTGGTCTTGCGCTATTTCGTCCTCGCTGAAAACCATGCGGATGGCGCGCTGCACACGGGCCTCATCCTGATCGCGGTGCTATCGATGATTGGAGGCAATCTGCTTGCGCTGCTGCAAGACAACGTCAAGCGCATGCTCGCCTATTCCTCGATCGCACATCTTGGCTATCTGCTGGTCGCCTTACTGGCTGCGCGATCGCTGGGGATCGATGCGGCGGCATTTTATCTCGCCGCCTATGCCGTGACGAGCCTGGGTGCATTCGGCATCGTCGGCCTGCTCAGCGCGCCTGGCACGGGACGGGATGCGGACCGGATCGAGGATTACCGCGGGCTGTTCCGCACGCGCCCATTTCTCGCGGCAAGCCTTGCGCTGATGATGCTCTCGCTGGCCGGGATGCCGCCGACCATGGGGTTCATCGGCAAGTTCTATCTTGTGGTCGCGGGCGTTGGCACCGGGCTGGTCTGGCCGGTCGCGGCGCTGGTGCTCGGCAGCGTCATTGGACTTTATTATTATCTGCGCGTGCTGGTGGCGATGGCAATGCCCGTGCCGGACGCCAGCGAGGCTAACCCGCCCGCGCCAGTGTCGCGATCCGGCACGGCGGTAATCGCGGTGCTTCTTCTGCTGTTGGTAACGCTAGGTGTCTATCCCGCACCGATGATCGCGCTGATCCACATGACGGTGGGCCAAGGGTAAGTTCCCGCCCGGCTGCGCCTCGATCGCGCCTCGGATCACCCACGGAGCGGGCATTTAGGAAGCGATATAGGCGCGCAGGGAATCCACCTCGAACTCGGCCTCCTCGAGCCGCGCCTTAACGAGATCGCCGATGCTGACGATTCCGACGAGGGCGTGATCCTCGAAAACGGGCAGATGCCGACAGCGCCGGTTCGTCATGAGCAACATCGCGTCGAGAATGGTGTTGTTGGGCGCACAGGATGCGACGATTGTCGTCATCAGGTCGGCCGCAGTGCGGCGGCTAATGTCCGTGCCGAATTCTCCGACGAAGCGCATAATATCACGCTCCGAAAGCATGCCGACCAATTTTCCGTTATCGTCGACCACCGGAGCCGCCCCAATCCGATTATCCGCGAGAAATTTCGCAGCTCGCTGAAGCGGCCGATTGCCACTGATGACGATCGAACCCCAACCTTTCTGATCGAGAACCTGCCGGATGGTTGTCATAACCGCTCCCCGCAACTGATGCCCGATATTTCAGAGATCCGCTTGCATCCGGCATCGTCACATATAAGGTCAAAAATTTCCCGGATGACCGACTTGTTTAACAATGCAAAAGCATGGTCAACCGATCACAGTATTGATTAATACTCCCTACGAATTTTGGATACCAGCGCAACAACAACGCGTATTCGCGGCAAGCTATGCAAAATACGCCGTTCTCGCGACGCCTGCGCGATGACTTAGAGGAATCGTGCCCCCCCTGGTGTAGGAGCGGTATCCTGAGCAGCATTGGCTGCGTGTTCAGGCTGCCAGTTCAGGCATTCTGACGAGCGCAGTATCGCTCATTGGCGCGATGGTTTGCAGTGTTATGTATCGGGCGCGCTGTGTTCCCTCCGCTGGGTTTCCATCGGCTTCGCCGTTGGAACCTTCGCCAGCTCCGCCCATTCGTCGTTCTGTTCGAGCAAAAGCGCTCCGATGAGCCTGACGACGGCGGCCTCGTTGGGGAAGATGCCGACGACATCGGCGCGGCGTTTGATCTCACCGTTGAGCCGTTCTAGCGGGTTGGTGGAATGGATTTTGGCGCGGTGCTGGGCGGGGAAGTCCATGTAGGCGAGGACGTCGGTCTCGGCTTCGTCGAGCAGGCCGGCGAGCTTGGGTAGGCGCGGGCGCATCTGGTCTGCGACGGCGCGCCATTGGTTGTGGGCGCTCGTACCGTTAGCGGGCTAAGCATGGACGGGTTTATCAAATATGTTGGGTGAGTGTGCGTGTTTTGTGTCTCTGTTCGTTGCCAGTCCGGCGTATGACCGCTCGATGTAGGTGCCGGGCATAGTATCAAGTGGATCCTTGCCAAATTAGTGACGATGGGCATCGTCTGCGGTCCATGGTCTGGCTGCAAGATCGCGACAGACTCAGGTCTATGACTCGGGGTTAGTCCTCGGGTACGCTGACCCGCGACCAACGCTATATGACAGTCACCGCGCTCTGCTTGACCGGTTGGCTAGAAATTGTGCGATGCCATCCCGCGCGGCATGATCGCCCATATTGCACGCCATCGCTTCACTCGCGACCTCATAGGCAGCCGCAGTGCCTAATTCGATTTGTCGGTAGAACTGTTTTTTTCCAATTTCGAGCGCCACTCTCGGCTTTTCCAAAATCCGGACTACCAGTGCCTCGACCGCCGCATCCAGCGCATCGTCCGCTACCGCATGATTGATCAGGAACCGGCGCTCGGCCTCGTTCGCATCGATCATCTCCCCGGTCATTAGCATTTCAAGAGCCGGCTTGCGCGGCATCGCCCGGGCGAGGGCAACGCTCGGGGTCGAGCAGAACAGACCAAGATTGATGCCCGACACCGCAAACCGCGCCGAGGCCGCCGCGATTGCCAAATCGCAGCTTGCCACGAGCTGGCATCCGGCCGCCGTCGCGATGCCTTGAACCTTCGCAATCACCGGCACCGGCAGCGCCTGCAACCCGAGCATCACCGCGCTGCATCGCTCGAACAAGTAGCGATGATCAGCTGCCTCGTGCCGCGCCATCATTTCGTGGAGGTCATGCCCGGCCGAAAACGCCGCGCCTTTGGCGGCGAGCACGACGACGCGCGCAGTCTGGTCCGCCGCGATGCGCTGGATCGCGCGCGTCAGCGCCGCAAGGAGGTCATCCGATAGCGCGTTATAACGCCGGGGGCGGTTGAGCGTGAGCGTCAGCACGCCGCGCGCATCGCGGTCGATCAGCAACGGCTCAGACAGCGTCTCGGTATCACCAAGGTCCATTTGTGAAAGATAGCAACCGGCACGTCAGTCAGCAAGTTTTGGCATCCGCCCCATAGTGAAGAACTCCACGTTCGGCTGCATGAAGCTCATGTTCGCCAACCGGTTGGACAACGCGAAAAATCCAGCAATCGCGCCAATATCCCAGATGTCCTCATCATCGAACCCAACATCGCGCAGCATTTCATGATCGTGCGGCACAATCTCGTGCGAGCGCGTCGCTACCTTCATCGCAAATGCGATCATGGCCGCATGCCGCTGCGATAATGCGGCCTTGCCCGGATTGACGGCAAGCCGGTCCGCGATCTCGGCATCCTTGGCATAGATCCGCAGCAGCGCCCCGTGCGCCACAACGCAGTAGAGGCAGTGATTTACGCTGGAGGTCGCAACGACAATCATTTCGCGCTCGGCCTTGCTGAGCCCGCCCACCCGCAGCATCAACGCGTCGTGGTAGGCAAAGAACGCCCGAAATTCGTCCGGCCGATGGGCCAGCGCCAGAAATACGTTCGGCACGAACCCAGCCTTCTCCTGCACGGCCAGAATCCTCGCTCTCACATCCGCGGGCAAATCCCCCACATCAGGCACAGGAAAGGCGCTGATCGGCTCTTTGCTCATGGTGTTTTGCGCCCGTCTCGCGCGCGCTCACGGAGCGAAAATTTCTGGATTTTGCCGGTCGAGGTCTTTGGCAATTCGCCGAACAGCACCTGTTTCGGAGCCTTGAATCGCGCCATTCGCTCACGGCACCACTCGATGATCTCCGCTTCGCTCGCGGCCATTCCCGGCCGCAAGGTCACGAAAGCGCAAGGCACCTCGCCCCATTGAGGATCGGGAGCGGCGACTACGGCGGCTTCGAGCACTGCAGGATGTCGATATAGTACGGTTTCGACCTCAATCGTTGAAATATTTTCGCCACCCGAAATGATGATGTCCTTGAGCCGGTCCTTGAGTTCGACGTAACCATCCGGATGGATCACGCCAAGGTCGCCGGAGGCAAACCATCCGCTCGCGAACGCGGCCTCGGTCGCTGCTGCATCCTTGAGATAACCCATCATGGTGATATTGCCGCGCATGCGCACCTCGCCCATGGTCACGCCATCGGCCGGCACCGCTGCCCCGGTCTCGCGGTCGAAGACGCCCAGCGCCTCCTGCACCGGATAGGTCACGCCTTGGCGCGCCCGCAATGCTGCGCGTTCACTTGGGTCTCGCTCGTCCCACGCCTCGTTCCAGGCGCAAACCGTCACCGGCCCGTAGGTCTCGGTCAGCCCATAAACATGCGACAGCGCGATCCCCAGCGTCTCCATACCCTCGATCACCGCAGCTGGCGGCGGCGCACCGGCCGTCATCATGCGCAACCCCCGATCGGCGAATTGCGCCCGAATGGCCGTCGGCGCGTTCAACATCATCCCCATCACCACCGGCGCGCCGCAAAGATGCGTGACGCCATGGGCGGCAACCGCCGCGCCGATCGATGCCGCATCCACGCGCCGCAGGCAAACATGCGTGCCGCCCAGCAGCGTCACTGTCCAGGGAAAGCACCAGCCATTGCAATGAAACATCGGCAGCGTCCACAGATAGACCGGGTGGTGCCCCATATCCCAGGTCACCGCATTGCCAAGCGCATTCAGGTAGGCGCCGCGATGATGATAAACCACACCCTTCGGCCGCCCAGTGGTGCCGGAGGTATAGTTGAGGCTGATCGCTGAAAACTCCTCGACTGGTAGTACCGGCGTAAAATTCGCATCGCCTGATGCGAGCAGGTCCTCGTATTCGATCGCCCCAAGCCGCGTCCCGCCCGGCACCGCGGCATCCGCAATATCCACCACGACCGGCGCCGCATCACCCAGTTCGGCAAGGGCCGCGCGGATCACCGGCGCAAACTCGGTGTCGCTCAGCAATAGTTTCACTTCACCATGGCGCAAACTATAGGCAATCGTCCCGGCATCGAGCCGCACATTAAGCGTTGCGAGCACTGCACCGGCCATCGGCACGCCGAAATGCGCTTCTAGCAGCGCTGGCACGTTTGGCGCCATAACCGCAACGACATCGCCGGGCCCGATCCCCCGTGCCGCTAATGCCGACGCCAACCGCCGACATCGCGCCGCGGTCTCCTGCCAGGTGAAGCGAACCGCACCGTGAATGACGGCGACCCGCTCCGGCCAGATGGAGGCCGTCCGACCTAGAAAAGACAATGGTGTCAGTGCCTGGTAATTCGCTGCCCGCCGCGCGAGCCCGTTGGTGAAATCAGTCATCTGCTTACCTGTCTGTGGTGGCGTCTCCGGATCCGAGAGGATGACGAGATCAGGCGATGAGATCAAGATGCATTGAGGCGGGGGCTCTGCGAGGCTCTGGACCCGTCTGATCCGGCAACACGGGCGGTTATCACCTCGTCCGAATACTGGGAATGGCCGCGTATGCGCGCGGGGTTCGAGCAGATACCCCGGCGCGCGCCGGGGGGAATATCATATTTTCTAATTCAGCTTCCACGGTGCCCGCTCAAGTTTAGAAATATGATCCGTGAGCCAATCAGGGCTGACGACCTGATCGGCCTCAGACCATGGATTGAGAGGCGCGATATCGCCATCGCTGACAAAATAGCTGACGACCTTTCTGAAGGTCCGTCAAAATCCGCGATCACCGGAACCTATCGTGCGATCAGCACGAAACATGTGCCCCGATACCTCGTCGAGTTCGAATATCGGTTCAATCGTCGATACGATCTCGCCAGCATACGCCTTGCCTCCCCTACCCTTCGCTACTTTCAACCTCACCTTCATTAATTTCCTTAGCCACAGCCCCATGATTTAACAGCCCCACAAAAATACTGCCCCACCGAAGCCGTGCCGGTCAGCACAGCATAAGCCGCCTCGGCCGAACCCGCGACTACGTGAGATAGCTTGGCAATCGCGACCACATCGGTAATCTGGTAAGTTCACCACCGAACGATATCTTTTCGATGATTGGCGTTGTTACTAAACCTGTCGTAACGATCCTTTGGATCAGGTGCAAAAGAGTACCGATTGGCCGAATAAATTCCTTAGAGTCTGACTCGTAATTTGGTCTGATTTTTTCATGCGCGTGCGACGAATCTGACGGTTCGGCGGATGGAGGCGATGAGCAGCCAAGCTTCTGACGAAGCGATGGAGGCTTCCCAATCCTTGGCAAGGCGTCGGCAACGATTGAGCCAAGCGAACGTCCGCTCGACCACCCATCGCTTGGCGAGCACAACGAAACCCGCAGCGCTGTCGGATCGTTTGACGATGTCAATGGCCAGGCTCTCGATGTGAGCGATGGCAGTTCGCAGTTTCTCGCCGGCGTAGCCGCCATCGGCAAACAACTTGACGAGGCTCGGATCACTGTCCCGCACGCTCTCGATCACCGCAGGCGCGCCGTCGCGGTCCTGGATGTTGGCCGTGTGCACGATCACGTCCAGTAGATTGCCCAAGCTGTCGGTAACGATGTGGCGCTTTCGTCCCTTGATCTTCTTGCCTGCATCGTAGCCAGCCGGGCCACCACTTTCGGTCGTCTTGACCGATTGGCTGTCGATGATCGCCGCAGTCGGCGCAGCGTCCCGTCCCTCGATGATGCGGCTCGCGGCGACGAGCGCCTCGTTGATCAAAAACAGCACGAAGCTGTCCCGCCAGCGATAAAAATGATACTGAACCGTCGTGAAAGGCGGAAAATCCTTGGGTAACATTCGCCATTGGCAGCCCG
>NCBV01000091.1 GCA_002279355.1 Acidiphilium sp. 37-60-79 | reverse complement strand
AGAATGTGCGTATCGTGCCTGAAACCAATCGTGGCAACGACAACGCACCCAGCCATCGTATATTCTGTGGACGTGCTGAGCTCGGTGCGGGCTGGTCCAAACGTTCCGCCGAAGGGCGCTATTATATCTCGGTCAAGCTGGATGACCCGAGCTTCAGCGCGCCGATCTACGCCAACCTCTTCGACGATGAAAGCGGCGAGGGCTACACCCTTATCTGGTCCCGCAGCCGCAAGCAAAACGGGGAGTAAGAACCGCGATGAACCCCGCCCGGCGATGCCGGGCGGGGTTTGTTATGAAAATTGGCAGGAGCTTTTGGGGAAAGTCGATATCAGTAGGAAAGAAGGTTCCGGCCCGGAAAAGGCAGCTTTTTGAAAAAAGCTGAACCAAAAACTTTTACTATATCTGGACAACCGCTGGCGATCGAGCTTTTCCCGATATAAATTATGAATATTGACGCCCAGTATCGGTTGCAAATACTGCAGCCATTCGTGACGGCTCCGTGACTGGCTGCTATGCGGCCAACATCTTCTGTTCCGTGGCTATCATTGACGATTCCGATAATAAGCAGGTCGGGCCGATTCCGGCCTGACGGCTTTGTAGTAACCGCCCCAGAAAAGCCGCCCTTCCCGATGCTATCCGACTTTGGCGCGCGGGAGCAGGCTGCTGCCACCCGCGTCCAGGGTAAGCGTCGTTTCTCCGACCCTTGTTGAAAGATGCGGGGAGCGCGACTACGCGGCGGCTTGAACGATTTCGTTTGCGGCGCGATCGGCGTTCCAGTGCCATGGAAGCAGCCTGTCGATTTCGGTGGCCTTGGTTCGCCCAGAGACAATGCGCTCGAGGATATCGGTCAGCCAGGCAAGCGGTTCGACGTCGTTTAGTTTTGCGGAGGCAATTAGAGTTGCCATCAAGGCCCAATGCTCGGCGCCGGTATCATTGCCTGCGAAAAGCGCGTTCTTTCGTCCAAGAGGAATCCGGCGTATTTCGCGTTCAACGGTATTGGTATCGAGTTCGATGCGACCATCATCGAGGAACAGGGTCAGACCTGTCCAATGGCGTAGCGTATAGCGCATCGCCTTGGCGAGATCCGAGCCTTTGGAGATGCGCGGCAGTTGCGCATTCAGCCAGTCGTGCATGGCCTCGATGAGCGGGCGGGATTTTGCCTGACGCGCGGCGTGCCGGACCGCTGCGGGCTGACCGCGGATCTCAGCTTCAACCGCATAGAGCTGTGCGATACGGGCGAGAGCCTCAGCCGCGATCGGTGATTGGGTCGAGGCATGGAATTCGTAGAAATACCGTCGCGCGTGGGTCCAGCAGAAGGCGAGCATGACCTGATCATCGACGCGGTCTTTGACGACCGCCCCGAAGCCCGCATAACCATCGACCTGCAGAACGCCTCGAAACTTTGCCAGATGGGCAGCCGGACGTTCACCTTTCCGGTCGGTCGCATAGATGAAGGCGGCGGCTGGCGGTGCTGGTCCGCACCAGGGTCGATCATCGATGGCGTAGCACCATAATCGGCCGGATTTGGTTTTGCCGCGCCCGGGATCGAGGACCGGTAGCAACGTATCATCGGCGAATGCCTTCGTCTGGGCAAAGAC
>NCBV01000068.1 GCA_002279355.1 Acidiphilium sp. 37-60-79 | reverse complement strand
AACGGCTTTGACCTGCGCGCTGTTCTTGCGCGAAATTTTTCCATTCTTGAGCGGGAAAACGCGCTAGGCGAAAGGGGGGCAAAATTCCTAAAATTCCTCCACGTAATAATTCTTCAATACCAACGGGCAAAGCTTGCTCAGAGGGATTTAATCTCAGATATTCACACCCTTCATCAGTATCTGAAGTTGAGGATGGGACCTCTTACCGACGAAGTTGTCATTGCACTGCTCTTAGATTCCTCAAATCACCTCATATGTGAAACAATTATTGCAACCGGCACTTCAAATCGGGTCAACATTCTCCCGCGCCAGATTCTTAAAAACGCCATTGAAAAAAGCGCAAGTGCAATAATTATTGTCCATAATCATCCCGGGGGTAGTCCACAGCCGTCCAACGACGATATTCGGATCACAAAAGAACTCATAAATATTTTTCGTCCACTCGATATTACGTTCCATGATCATATTATAATTTGTCGCGATAATGCTATTAGTTTGAGAGAACGGGGGTATATCTGTATTGATCATTCGGTAACGAAACTCGGATTTCAGCGGAGAGGATCAAATTAATGTACAAGATTTATCAATGTGGCCTAAATAATTACGTTCTTTGGCCCGTCCAGACGCTACCGGACGCCAAACGGTCTGGAATTCTTCTTGCTCCAGGGTTGACTACGATCCAACCAGAAGGTTTTCCTCCATTATCTAATAGTCTCCTTTTGATAAGTCCCGCCGAAGACCTCGCCAAGCCGATAAATATCGAAATCGACAATCTTTTGAATAACCCAGCTTTTGAAACATTGGATTCGTTTGCCTCACGCTCTCCCCACTGGCCAGGTTTGAATTTTGATGATCTATTATGTCAGCTGGCTAATTCTGTCTGGTATTCCAACGGATATTTTCTCCGTTCGATCCCTGACAAACATAATCATATCGATGCTAGTCTAATAATAGCAAATGAACTTCAGCTGGTCAATCAACAAACCATAACTTTTATATCAGGTCTATTCACGCTTAATCGGATTAACTTTCATTTTTACAGTAACGAGCTGATAATTCAGCCCCATAATAATCACGCAGCACCAGAACACTCGCACAAAATATCTGCAATATCTCAGAGGCATAGGCTCGCCCCCCGCCATCTCTTAGCCAAAGAAACAAAATTCTCACGAAATCCAATAAATAAGATTATCGGACGAAAATTATACGCTGAGGCTTGGGCTAATCCCAGAAACAGTAGTGCTTTTGGAGCAATATCACATATTTCTGAGTCGGCTGCTCGGGACCAAATACTAAACGTAGGCGCTCAACGGCTTCAACTAGAAGAGACCACTGCATTTCCGAAATATACAAACTTATTGTCGGAGGATAATTCCGGTATCCATGCAGCCAAAGTTTTGCTGCCCCTGCTTCTGGAGAATTCAACGCCGACACTCTCCAATCTTCCAAATTCCACAAATCCTGGCGCATCATTCGTAACGAGATCTGATCCGCATATTAATTTAAATAATGTTGTTATCGATGTGAATGCCATTGCAGGTATAAATGTAACTGGAACGGGAGATGATACATCCATTATCAATAACGTAATTGATTCCATTCCTAACGGAACGACGATCAACCTAATTTTTGGAGGGGGGACATATGAGATTGACGGAACCATAATTTTACGGTCTAATACGAACGTAATTGGAAACAACGCCACAATTGTTTCAAATGGCGGATCGCAGATAGAGAACACACTATCGCAGTTTTCTAATCAACAATTTAACGGGTCAGGTTCAATATTAAACAGTAATATCTCAATTCGCGGATTAACGTTCGTATATCCCTTCCCAATTTGGAACATCGCTATCTGGTTTCAAAATGTCTCCAACGTTGAAATTAGTAATAATACATTTCTAGCGGCAAGTAATGGCGACATCGGCGTTCTAAATGGCACGAATGTCGTAATTTCTAATAATGTTGCTGTAGGAAATATCAATGGTGCCTATAATGGTTGGAACGGCCTTCAAAATGTAGCAGTTACCAATAATTCGGACTATCAATCGGGGAGTGGCGCTGGTAGCGGGGGATATTGGTTTAATGGAACATACAATCCTGGGGCAGTTAATCAAGGGAGTCAATCTAATAGTTATTTAGTCAACAACATAAATGCGGGTGTCTTGCCAGGAGGGACCGCGTTTGGAATCGGTACTTTAAACTATGGTTATACAATACTTTCGAACGCTAATATGCAGGGTAATTTGTTCGCCGTAAATTCCACTCCCTCAACGTTTGGCTTTTTGGATAACGGTCCCGGCCTAAACAATGCCATTCAGGCGAATATTGTGTCTCAATACGTGTCAGGTAATCCCGAACAAACAACGCCGTTTGATTCGAGTGGTAGCGGGCTCGGCACTCAAGCGGCCGTCGGTAACGCCATCATCGGAAATGAGGTGTTTGGATCGACAAACTCATTATCAAATTTCAGAAATGTCGGTGATGCAAGCACAACGGCCAACGACGTCGTATTATTAGCACAAAATGTTCTTGAGTTTGGCGCGCTTGTTGGCGTGGAAGATCAGAATGCGCTCCAGCCGGTTGTCTCGGGTGTTGGAGGGTCGACCGGGGTCGGCACGCTTAATAACGGACCCTTACCACTAGGAATTACAATCTCTGGGCCAGATAATCTTATATTAACACCCTCATTCTCGGCCACGGTGCCTAGCGTATTGATTTCTGACTCAAGCACGCTTGGCAACGAGATCATATCACTACAGATTTCTGATATATTCGGAACTTTGTCGATCGATGGCCAAACTGGATCGACAGTGAACATATCGGGCAGCGTTCAACTGATCAATAGCGAACTAAGGACACTCTCATATGCGCCAAATAGTAATTCTTGGAACGATGACATTCACTTTTCGGCTACTGATTCATTCGGCAATCGGACCGTTTGGGATATTCCCGTAGATTTTACCGACGCTAGCACTTTTGGCGGTCAAGGTATTGGCACTTTCTCGTCGGCCAACTCTACAAATCCCCCGGTAACCATTCTGATCCCGGTTAATGGGATCCCCTTGCCGCCACCGCTCGGCGGAGACACCCTTGTTGTGCAGGGGGGCGGTCACATCGTGACCATGGGCGGATCGATAGCTATGGTGTTTACTGGAGCGGGATCGAATTCGATCATCGGGGGCGCCGATGCCGGTTATATTCAGACCAATAATGGTCCGACGCAGATAACGCTCTCTCAAGGGGGAGACATTACAGTCAGTGGTGGCGTAGGTGGCATAAGCGTAGCGGCAAATTCTGGGAATGATCTTATTCAGTCAGCTAGTGGGCCGATCCAGGTGAATCTCGGTTCCGGTGCAGACACAGTTCTTGCCGGCATTGGTCCGGCCACGGTCAATGGGGGCTCAGGAGCGGCTTTAATTACGTCACTACCCCAATTTGCGGGACCTCTTGATGTCACACTAGGACTTGGTGGAGGTGTTGTTTATGCTCTGTCAGGCGCTGCAACCATAACCACGGCGAGTGGCGGACGGGACACCGTTTTCGGCGGGCAGGGAGCGGCTAATGTCGTAAGCAACGGGTCAGATCTTCTTTATGGTGGATCAGGCGCGATCAGTATCGTCGGTAATTCAGCAAGTTCCGACACAGTGTTTGGTGGTGCCGGAAGCACAGATTTCCAAGCTGGTGGTGGCAATAGCTATATTATGGCCGGCTCGGGTGAAACGCAGATCCTCGCGGGTTCGGGAAATCTTGTCGTGAGTTCAATGGGTAGCTGCTCGGTCACGATAGAGGACCTCCCCGGAGCAGCCAGGTCAATTGCAATTATCGGATCTACGGTCATTGATCTTGCTGGCTATGGAACGAATCCCATTATTTCGGAGAGTCTGGTCCAGAGTGTTTTAACAATCAAATTAAGTGATGGAACGAATATCATAATGAGTGACCTTGCCAATGAATTTGGCTCGGTGAGTCAGGGTATTTTATCGTTGTCGGGCATGGTGTTGTCTGGACCAGGGAGTGCTCAGATCGTAGCCGGTGTTAATGGGAATATTCTGGAAGTGAACGGGTCGTCATTAACTTTATCGGGAACAATCGGCGAGAATTTTGGGTCAATTGAAGTGGGGCAGAACAGTGTCCTTACAATTGATAACCTCCATAGTCAAAACGGTATAGGTGAAATTACTATTTTTGGTGATGTTATCGATGTCCAGACAAATTTATCGCTCGTGGATATTCAACTGGCCGGGGGGAATATGCAATTCGATCCGGCAACGGTCGTTACTAATGATATGCGTGGGTCAGGATCTGTAACTATCGAGACAGGTACGTCGTTATTGATTGCGGGATCAGTCGATAGCGGTGTGACGCTCGATTTTGGACAATCCACGGGCACAATTGATATTGCGAACCTGGCTTGCATGAGCGGAGTAATTGCTGGGTTCTCTGCAAACAATAGCATTGAGTTCAGCCAGTCGGGTCAGCTGAGCGAGACATATCAGACAGGTGCCAATGGGTTAGGAACCTTGGTAGTTTCAAGCGGTGTGTCAACCGTTGGCCATTTGCAATTTGAAAATCCATCGCTTTCTTCAAACTCGTTTGTGATTAACAACCTTGGCGGCGGTATCGAGCAGATAGCTGTGTCGTGTTTTGTTGAGGGAACTCCAATTCGATCGCTTGGTTTAGACAAGCCTGTCGAATGCCTTCGGATTGGTGATCTTGTAGACACCCACGATGGTCGGTCGGTCCTCATCAAATGGATTGGTAAGCGTAGAATTTCTGGGACGATTTCGTTCGATGATTTCCCAATATCGTTTCCTCGAGGGTCGCTGGGAAATGGGCTGCCAACATGCGATATGGGCATCTCGTCAGACCACGCTCTGTTCGTGGGTGGGGTCCTCATTCCGGCCGGATTGCTTTGTAATAAAGTGATCCGTAGAGTTGATCCCGGTGAATCAGTTACCTTTTATCATATCGAATGCGAGAGACACGAAGTGATTTTGGCAGCTGGTGTTCCAGTCGAGAGTTTTGTGGATATACACAGTCGTGACGGTTTTGATAATTCTGATGAATATCGGGCATTGTATGGCTCCAGGCTTGCACCACCTATAACGGAGTACGCCCCACGGGTTGTGGCAGGAGAGGAAGCGTGTTCAGCGATATTGAACGAGTTCGGTTCTCAACATTTTGATATCGATGAACTGCAAGATCATGGCGAACTACGCGGGCATATTGATGAAGCCACGTTGTCACATGTCACAGGTTGGGCGGTGGCCAGTTCGAGTCCGGCGTTGGTCGAAGTGTCGGTTAATAATCGTATCAAAGGGTATGTTCAAGCATGTAATTTTCGCAAGGATCTTTGCGACGCCAATATTGGCGGCGGTTATGCCGCATTTCGCTTTGAATTTGCTCAACGCTTGCCAGACAGCGTATCGCAAATAGTTTCAGTGCGAATCGTTGGCAGCAAATATTTGCTTAGTGGGTCACCCAGGCGGGTTACACCGGCCGACGAAACAAATTTAAATAGCGATCCTATCAGCGTGTTGGCTGTAGCTGAGGCCCTAGCGGCAACAACTCGCTCATCGTTAGCAGCCCGCTCAGGAGA
>NCBV01000090.1 GCA_002279355.1 Acidiphilium sp. 37-60-79 | reverse complement strand
TGCCGCCAAGCTTCGGCAGCAATGGTTCGATCGCAGCCCATTGAGTGTCGTTCAGCCAGAAAAGTTCCGCCATGTTCCAAGTCCTCCGAACAGACTTGAGTCAGACGTCCCGTAGTCATGGCAATAGGTACATAGCCTAGAGCATCATCCGATCAGATGGAATCATCTGATCGGATAAAGATGCTCTAATTATCAATATGATAGAGCACTACATCCGATCCGAAATGATCGGAAAGTGCTCTAGGCGGGCAACAAGAAAGTAGCCGCCGACTTTCCTCTTCAGTCTTTGGAAGACCGCGTTCACTCTCCTATTTCATTGGGATCTAGTTTTTTATTGTAGATATGTTCATCAATTGCATTACCTAAATCTTTAACAAACTCATCTCTGTCTCCAACAAATATATATCCTATAGAATTAAAACTTCTGATCGGATAATTTAAAATTTTAAACATTTTTAATTTTCTTCTGATCCGAGATATTATGTTATCAACGCTGCGGTCGACGTTTTTACTAACGCGACCACGAACCATAAGGGCTAAACTTCCTCGCGGAATCACAATTCCAGCATTTTCAACTAAAATTGATAACGTTTTATATTCATAAGGCGTAAATGCGACAAAAAATTTTGTACTATTATTAAATACGTCGACATACTTTATTTCTTTATTATTTTCCAAACCTTGCTTATCATTTAAATTTTGACCAACATCATTCCTAACATACATATCTATGCTTTGTTTTAGAAAAGTCATAAATATATTGTTTTTTATCTTCTGACTATCATTGATCGAATACCAATATTCATCTGCACCAAATTTGAATACGGTCAGAGCAAGAACCTCATCATAATTTTCAGACAGAACAACAATTGGCGAGTTTGTTTTGTTTCTAATTTCAATAATTTTTTTGGTTAGACTTATACTATAATTTTTCATGCAAAATAGAAATATGTCTGAAGCATTATTTTTTGATATTTTATTCATTTTTTGAGTATCGCCTTCGAAGATGATGTCGATATCAAAATCATGAATTTCATTCAATACATTATCTATATGATTATCTTCTGACATAAATACTGTAACAGTTTTTTTTATCTTACGGTTATACTTTTTTACGTCATTAATCGACTGTGCGTCATATAGCATTGAATCATCCATAAGCTTTGTTTGGATTTGAAACTAATTACCTATAATCTAATAGTTTACTTTTCTTTTTTTTCCAAAATTCAAATTGTTATTGAAACAATAAAATTAATGTCATGAAATTTGTTATTTATGTCTATAAATTCAAAATATCTTTTTATATTGATCGATACATGAACATCAGCCAAACTATCTGATAAATCGTCTAAATTTTGATATTTATGACTCTTCAGATATATATGATAATTTTGCATTCCTGCTATGCGATTGTATTTTTGTTGGGCATTCCAATAAAACGGATTGTTCCAACAGAAACAGATAGATAGAGGACAGAAGCCGGCTGAGTGCACGCGGCCTTTGCTGGGCTGTCGGCATCCACCGGCACCAGAATGTCTATCCGGCGGATGTGCAGCTGATCTTCCCGGTCGCAGGCCGCGGTCGCCCACGGGTGCGTCATGTGCCC
>NCBV01000067.1 GCA_002279355.1 Acidiphilium sp. 37-60-79 | reverse complement strand
GAAGCGGCGGGCGAAATAGATTAGGCGGTGCCAGATGGCCCATTTGAGGTTTTGCTCGATGGCGCGGGATTGAGGGTGGGTGCCGAGGATTTGGCGGAGCATGAGCAGAATCGCGGAGAGACGGTCGGCGAGGGATTGTGCGTGGGTGTTAATATTACTCTCCATGCGTTAATATTGCACGGGAGCGACAGGGTGCGCAAGGCGAAAATTAGCCGCCGCTGATGGCGGTGGGAATGATGATGTCGGCGTTGGGATGGCGGGGCATCGCGTTGAACGGACGCCAGACAATGCGTTGGGTGTTAGGGTTCGCCGGTTAATCGTTTCACGCTCAGAGTCTGCCGCTCGGGCGATGGGGCGAACAGAACGGAAATCAGGGATTGGGCTTCGGTTTGCAGGCGGGCGAGGTGTTCGGTGCTGAGCATGCTTTCGGCGTAGATTTTATAGACATCTTCGGTGCCGGAGGGGCGCGCGGCGAACCAGCCATGGGCGGTGGTGATTTTCAGGCCGCCGAGCGGGGCGTTGTTGCCGGGGGCGCGGGTGAGTTTGGCGGTGATGGGTTCACCGGCGAGGCTGGTGGCGGTGATGGCGTCCGGGGTCAGTTGGGCGAGGGTGGATTTTTGCGCGGCGGTGGCTGGGGCGTCGATGCGTTGATAGTAGGACATGCCGAGGTTTTTAGTGAGGTTGGTGTAGAAGATGGCGGGGTCGCTGCCCGTGCGGGCGGTGAGTTCGGCGGCGAGCAGGCCGAGGATTAGCCCGTCTTTATCGGTGGTCCAGACTGTGCCGTTGCGCCGCAGGAATGAGGCGCCGGCACTTTCCTCACCGCCGAAGGCGAGGCTGCCATCGATCAGGCCCTGGCTGAACCATTTGAAACCGACCGGCACTTCCAGGATCGTGCGGCCTTGGGCGGCGACCACTTTGTCGATCATGGCGCTGGAGACGGCGGTTTTGCCGATGGCGCTGCGGGCGGACCAGCCGGGGCGGTGGGTGCAGAGATAGCCGATCGCGGCGGCGAGATATTGGTTGGGCGGCATCAACCCGCCGCTCGGGGTGACGATGCCGTGGCGATCGGCGTCGGGGTCGTTGGCGAAGGCGATGTCGAATTGATGTTGCAGGGCGATCAGCTTGGTCATTGCGTAGGGTGAGGAGCAATCCATGCGGATTTTACCGTCCCAATCAACGGTCATGAAGCCGAAGGTTGGGTCGATTTGTTGGTTAACCACTGTCGCGGCGAGGCGGTAACGTTCGATGATCGGGGCCCAATAGGCGATTGCGGCGCCGCCTAGCGGGTCGATGCCGATGCGCACGCCGGCGGTGCGGATGGCATCCATGTCGATCACGGTGGCGAGATCGGTCACATAGGGGGTGATATAGTCATGGCGATGGATGCAGGCGCTGGCGAGGGCGCGGGCGAAGGGGATGCGTTTGACGGCGCGATTGCCGGTGGCGAGAGAGTCATTGGCGGCGCGTTCGATGGCGCGGGTGATTTCGGTATCGGCGGGGCCGCCATGCGGCGGGTTGTATTTGAAGCCGCCATCGTCGGGCGGATTATGCGACGGGGTGATGACGATGCCATCGGCGCGGCCGCTGTTGAGGGCAGGCGGGCGGCCTTGATTATAGGCGAGGATGGCGTGGGAGATGACCGGGGTTGGGGTATAGCCGGTTTGGTGATCGATCATGGTTTCGACGCCATTGGCGGCGAGCACTTCAAGGGCGGTGCAAAAAGCGGCTTCGGACAAGGCATGGGTATCCATGCCGAGAAAGAGCGGGCCGGTGATGCCGATGCGGGCGCGGTGATCGCAGACGGCTTGGGTGATGGCGAGGATATGGGCTTCATTGAAGCTGGTGGCGAGCGCATTGCCGCGATGGCCGGAGGTGCCGAAGGCGACGCGCTGGGATGGCTCTGCGGGGTCGGGTATTCGGGCGAAATAGGCGGTGATCAGGCGGGGAATGTTGGTGAGCAAGGCGGGCGGCACGGGTTGACCGGCCAGCGCGCTGAGCGAATGGGACATGAGAGGCTCCGTGGTTCGCGGATGGATGAGTATAGGCGGGATATGGGGAGCGTCTAGTGTCCTGCCCCTGAAATTCATGAGATGAATTTCGGGGATAAGCAGGCCGCTATGATCGCCATCGAACCGATCGAGACACGAACTGATGTCATAAAATCGCCAAAACGACTATTCGGGGTGTGATCAATGTTATAACGGTCGAGCCGGGGTCGCCGGTCCATCAGCCAGGCTTGCACAATTCCCAATCTGGCTCGGTGTCGTCGTTAATCGTTCGGGTTTTTGACCGGGATCAATCTGTCTTTCATGCCGAAGCCGATACGAAACAGCGCCATAGGTTGAAACACCGAACGGCACCATGAAGGTCAAAATCAACTTAACAATATCGATCGGCTGGCGCCCCCAAAGCGCGTCGCCCTGATTGATCAGATTGAGCACCGAGCCCACGATCAGAGCAACAGCCAATGACCGCTTGGCAACCCCATCCGCCAAACAATAGCGACCATATCGGCCCAAGCGCATGATCACCGGCGTCAGCCACGCCATCGCATTCATCCCAACATTCCCGCAGACGCCAGGCGCGGTCGAAACCGCACCACCACCAGCCGACCCATCGCACTCCCCGCCATGGTGAACAGGGCAACGCTGCCCATTTGCCAAACCAGCAAGGTGGCAAAGCTCCCCGCGCCATGAAACAAGCGCAGCGCAACCTCCGCCGCCGCCGCCGCCGCCATCGTCCCACAGAGGCAGGCATGGGTGGTTCGAAATAGCGGGCTGCGTCGCAGCAAAACCACCATCATAATCGCGGGCACCAGGCCAGTAATCGCGATCGCGGGAACACACATCCAATCGGCATGGAGCCGCAGCGCCGCCCCCTGCACGCTCATCGACAGCACGGCGCATTGCCGCCCCAGCACCAGCAGCCAAACCAGCACCACCACCACCGGCAATCCCAATTTCCAGCCCGGCTGATCCGGTCGGCCCGCACAAAACGCCGCATAGGCCGAAACCACAGCCGTCAGGCCTGCCAACGCCTCATCAACGGCAAAATCAGGCCGCAGCATCAATGCGGCGAGGTCCGGTCGCGGCCCCATCACGCCGATCGCCAACGCCAAGACCGGCACCGCCACCATCACCCAGCATAAGGTGGCCTGTCCTGGCGTTAGCGCACGCCGCACCGGGGTCAACGCATCGGCCAAAGCCTCGATCAGCGTTTCATTGCGCATCGTCCACCCCCATCGCCCGCCGCAACCGCTTGATTGCGCGAAACGTGCCGACCTTCAGCGCCGTAATACTCAGCCCCGATTGGGCCGCGCCCTCGTGCAAACTCAATTCCTTCAGTTTGAGCATATCCAAAATCTCCTGGTCGCGCGGCGACAAAAGCTGCATCGCCGTCCGCATCGTCGCATGATCGAGCGCAGCCTCCTGTTCTGGATACGTCGTGAGTGCCAAAGAGGTTACCGGCACATCATCCAAATTCGTCTGCCGCACCGCATGACGGCGATGCTGGCGGCGAAAATCTGCTCCGCGTAGTTTCAAAATACCAAATAAAAACGGCGCGACCGGGCGCGGCGGCTCATATAAATCAAGGCTTCGGTGTAGGGCCAGCAACGTATCCTGGACAATATCCTCAATATCGGCAGCACTCGATTGCGGCCAGCGCCCGCGCGCCCGGCGCCGCAACCAAGGCAAAGCAGCCGCCAACAAGGCGGCATAAGCCTGCCGGTCCCCACGCTGGGCCGCCGCCAGCCACACTGCCCATTCTGCCTCGTCCTCGGCCATTTTCCTTTACCCCGCCGATCATTTGAGCCGCATCAGCCGAGAGCATGATCCGTTGACATTGGCTCATGGACAATGCTCGTGCTCATTGTTTTGACGAGTAACTTTATTCGATGAGATGTTGCTCTAGTGTCCTGCCCCTGAAATTCATCTCATGAATTTCAGGGGCAGGACACTAGCATCGGCGGCGCAACATCAACGATCAGCGAGCAGGCCGGGCAATACCTCCAAACTTTTCAGCATCACGGTCGGCTGCCCTGGCAGCCGCTCGGCGGGCTGGCCAGCGCGATTGCACCAAGCAACCTGAAAGCCAAACGCCGCCGCTCCATACGCGTCCCACCCATTGGATGAAACAAAACAAATCGCCTCGCGCGCTATCCCTAACTGATCGACAGCAAACTGATAAACGCGCGCTGAGGGTTTGAAAATACCAATCGACTCAACCGAAAACACATGATCGAGCGACGGTCCGATATGCGCATGACGAATCGCCGCATCAAGCATCGACGGCGTCCCGTTCGACAGAATCGCCGTCACCAAGCCCTGTGACCGCAATGTCGCGAGCATCTGCGGTACCTCCGGATAGGCTGAGACGGTGCGATATAAATCCAGCAATGTTTGGCGATACCCACCATCGGTTAGGCCGGTGCTATCGAGCGCGAAATCTAACGCCTCGCCGGTCACCTGCTCGAAATCGGCATAGCGGTCCTGCATGCTGCGCAGCAACGTGTATTGTATTTGCTTGTCGCGCCATAAAACCGTCAAGGCTGCGCGTTTCGTATCCGGAATATCAGCGCATCGCGCCACCGCCGAGCCGAAATCGAACAAAGTGCCATAAGCGTCAAAAACGCATGCTTTAATGCCGGTTAAACGAGTCATCGATGGGTCCCCCGCACGGGATAAGCCTTGCTGATCACGAATTCGAGGCCGCCCAGCAATACATCCAGATCAGGTCGGGCAAAGGGAGCGTTAGAAATATCAACAATCTGCAACGCTCCATCCGGATTAACGACAAACAAACCCGGCTCAGGGAAATTATGATCGGTTTCCGAAGCCGCGCGCGGCGTTGAAATATACAAACCCAGCGCACGCATCATCGCATCATCAAGCCCATAGAGCAGCGGGAAATTGGGGTGCACCTTGTCAAATGTTATGCGCGCCTGCGCCTCATGATCGGCGGATATGGCGGCAACATGCACGCCAAGCTTCTCAAAAGCATCAAACCGCTGCTTGATTTTCCCTAAATAGCCCGTGCAAATCGGGCAATGTTGTCCCCGATATACAATCAATGCCTGCCAAGCACCGGTGCCGCCAAACTGATACTCGGTGCCATCAAGGCGTTTGAAGGTGAGCGGCGCCACCTGCTGACCCGGATGCAACTTTGTCGTGGTTTCCATCATCGATGACCTTTCCCCAGTCAGTGAAAAATTATAGTGATCACAATGCACATCAAGCCAAGGCCGCATGGCGTAGCGGCGCTAACGCGCTATCGGCGAGCCGTTCGAGCCGCGCACGATCGGGGGCAAGACGGGCGAACACCCGGATTGCCAGCACAATTGCCAGCAAATTTTCGGCCATGGCGACCGGATCAAGCGGCTCAAGCCCGCCGCCCCGCAATCGGAGCGCCGCCAATCGCTCGCGAAAAAAAGCCTCAACCTCGCTCAGCCGCGCCCAGGCCAACGCCCGTGCTTGAGCGGACATCGCCGATCCGGATCATCTGTCGATAATGCCACAATCTCGGCAAAAAATCGGCTAATTGCGGCCAACGGGTCCGCATCCGCCGCCAGATCCGCCAATCGCGCCGTCAACCCTTCATCGGCATAATGCTCAAGCGATGCCGCGAATAAGCCATCCTTGTCGCCAAACCGATGATAAAGTGCTGCCGCACTCAGCCCGGTTGCCCGCGTCAGATCCCGCAACGACGCATCGGCATAGCCGTGTCGCCAAAACACCCCAACCGCCCGATCAAGCACCGTTGCGTCGGTTAACGATCGCGGTCGCGACATTTATCATTCTCGCCAGCTTGCATCATTCCCGAGAATATAATAGAGTGATCGATATAAATCAACCGCCACGCGTGTTGTAGCCGCCGCAAAACCCCAGGAGCGCCCATGTCGCCGCCCCACACCTCGCCTCATTTGATCTATTTCGCCGATCCGATGTGCTCATGGTGCTATGGTTTCGCGCCGGTCATGCAAGCCATCCGCGCCGAATTTGGCCCCCGCCTGCCCTGCCGCTTGGTGCTGGGCGGTTTGCGTCCGGGCACCACCACCATCATGGATACTGACGCGAAAACCCGCACGCGCGCGCATTGGGACCATGTGCACGAGGCATCTGGTCAAAAGTTCGATTTCACTTTCTTTGAACGCAACGATTTCATCTACGACACCGAACCCGCCTGCCGCGCCGTCGTGCTCGCCCGCCGCCAATCTCCGGATGCAGCGCTCGACCTGCTCGATCGCCTGCATCTCGGCTTCTACGCGCAAAACCGCGACATCACCCAAGCCGACATCCTCGCCGACCTCGCCGCCGATATCGGCTTGGACCGCGCGGCCTTCAAAGCCGATTTGGCCGATCCTTCGCTCCAGCAGGAAACATGGCAGGATTTCCAAATCAGCCAACAAACCGGCGTCAACGGCTTCCCAACCCTGATCGCTGGCACCGACCCGGCGCAGGAATACGCCCTGGTCACCGCAGGCTTTCAGGTCCAACAGCGGATTATCCCCGCCCTGGCTCATTGGCTGAGCCAGCAAGCCTAGCCGGGCGATCTAGCCTAGTGTCCTGCGCCGGATATTCGCCGCAGTGGAGGCGCCGTTAGAGGCGATTGGCGCGATGCCGCTTTTGGCGAATTTTCCGTCCGGCTGCCTCGCCCAAGGTTTGGGCGAAGTGTTTGGCGAGGCGATGATTTGTGATGCGGCGGGCACCACAGGCGCGCTGGCGGCGGCGACCAATGCGATTGCTGATGCGCTGGCGCAGGCGGGGCGGCTCGATTGACTACGTAGATTCCGAGGCTCACGGCTGTTGCGGAATGGTCGCATACTGGTTCTGGTGCTGCATCATCTGATCCTGCGCCCGGAGAGATCGATGACATTTGTTCAATCAGAATTAGGCCCGGTATCGGCCATGCGGCCTGATCAGTTGGTGAGTTTGGGGACGGCGGTAGCGTCGGTGGTGTGCGGCACCTGTGCCTCGCGCGATGTGGGGTTGTGCGACGCGCTTCCGGGAGCGGATTTGCACCAGCTTGCCGATGCCGCGCATTGGCTGAGCATCCCCAAGGGTGGATTATTGATGACCGAGGGGCAGCCGAGCCGACATTTTTTCAGTGTTAATCATGGTTATGCCAAGCTGTATAAGGATTTGTCGGACGGGCGCCGGCAGGTGATTGGCTTTGTGACGGCGGGTCAATTTATCGGGCTCGGGGCGCAGGCTTGTTATAGTTTTACCGCTGAGGCGCTGGATGAGGTGCATGTGTGCCGGTTTGAGCAACGCAGGTTTGATGATTTGCTCATGCGGTTTCCGGCGTTAGAGCAAAAAATGCTTGCGGCTGCGTGTCATGATTTGGCGGTGGCGCAGGCGCAAATGTTGTTGTTGGGGCGGAAAACCGCCTTGGAGCGGCTGGCAAGTTTTTTGTTAGAGTGGGATGATCGATCGATGGTCGAGGGGGCGGCGGTGGCGATGTTGCCGATGGGGCGGCGGGATATTGCTGATTATTTGGGCTTAACCATCGAGACGGTATCGCGTTGTTTGACGGTGTTACGCAAGCGGCGATTGATTAAGATTGTTGCCGATTATGATGTGGTGATTATCGATCATGCGGCGCTGCGCACGATTGGCGCTGGTGAATAGGCGGGCTGATTGATTGACCTCGATCAACGCGCAAGGCTGTGCGTCGGCTTATCGGTTGATCCATGCATGTTGAGGATGTTGGATGAAGGCCCCTGCCCTGCCCGCAACGACCGCGCCGCACACTCAAGAGGGGCTGAGCACGGCTGAGGTGCTGGCGCTGCGGGCGAAGTTTGGCGCGAATGCGATGCCGGATGAAGCCGAGACGCTGCTTGGACGAATTATAGGTAAGTTTTGGGCGCCGGTGCCTTGGATGTTAGAGGCGGCGATCATTTTGCAGATGGTGCTCGGTGATTACATTGAGGCGGCGGTGATTGCGGCCTTGCTGATTTTTAACGCGATATTGGGACTGGCACAGGAGGGGCGCGCGCAGGCGACGCTGGATGCACTCAAATCGCGATTGGCGTTGAATGCGTCGGCACGGCGCGATGGGGCATGGGTCTTGGTGCCAGCTGCGGATTTGGTGCCGGGCGATGTGATCAAGCTGTCGCTTGGGGGCGTGGTGGCGGCGGATGTGAAACTCACCGGCGGTCAGGTGCTGCTCGATCAATCGATGTTGACAGGGGAATCCGTGCCGATTGAGGCGGGAGCTGGGGTGCAAACCTATGCCGGGGCGCTAGTGCGGCGCGGCGAGGCGGTGGCGGAGGTGACCGCGACCGGGGTGCGGACCAAATTTGGCTGCACGGCGGAGTTGGTGCGCACGGCCCATGCGGTGAGCTCGCAACAGGTGGCGGTGCTGCGGGTGGTGCGCAATCTGGCCATGTTCAACGGGCTGGTGACGTTGTTTTTGATTTCCTATGCCATTTGGCTAAATCTGGTGATTTCCGAAATTGTGCTTCTGGTGCTGGCGGCGATTCTGGCGTCGATCCCGGTGGCGTTGCCGGCGACTTTTACCCTCGCGGCGGCGATTGGGGCGCAGGCATTGGCCAAGCGCAATGTGTTGCCGACGCGGCTTTCGGCGGTCGATGAGGCGGCGAGTATTGATGTGCTCTGTGCTGACAAAACCGGCACATTAACGCGCAATGAACTGAACGTGACGACGGTGACGCCGATGGCGGGTTATGATGCCCCGCATGTGCTCGGGCTTGCGGCGCTTGCGAGTTCCGAGGGGGGACAAGACCCGGTGGATGGTGCCATTCGGGCGGCGGCGTTAGCGTCGGTGATCGCTGATGCGCCCCGGTTGACGCAGTTTGTGCCGTTTGATCCGGCTACTAAAATGTCGGCAGCCTTGGTGGTGGCCGCAGATGGTTCAGCTTCGCGCGTGGTGAAAGGGGCTTATGCGGTGGTGCGGGCGCTCGCCGCGCCAGACCCGACCGCTGGGGCGGCGGCAGATGCTTTGCTGGCCAAGGGTTTTCGGGTTTTGGCGGTGGCGGCGGGCCCGACAGGTGCGATGAAATTGGTGGGGCTGATTGCGTTGAGCGATCCGCCGCGCACCGATTCTGCGCCGCTGATTGCCGAGTTGAAGACGTTGGGGATTACCACCGTGATGGTGACCGGTGATGCGCCGGCGACGGCGGCGATTGTGGCGCGGTTAGTGGGGTTGGATGGGTTGGTTTGCCCGCAAAATGCGATTCCCGATCAGGTGCAGCCGGATCGTTTTTCGGTGTTTGCGGGGGTTTTGCCTGAGGATAAATATCGGCTGGTGAAATCGTTTCAGCGGGGCGGCCATATTGTGGGCATGTGTGGTGATGGTGCCAATGACGCGCCCGCTTTGCGCCAGGCGCAGATGGGGATTGCGGTTTCGAGTGCCACGGATGTGGCGAAATCGGCGGCGGGGATGGTGCTAACGGATGCGGGCTTGGAGGGGATTGTGGCGGCGGTGAAAGAGGGGCGCATTACCTTTCAACGTATCCAGACCTACACGCTGAACACGATTATTCGCAAGTTGGCGACGGTGTTGTTCCTCGCGGTTGGGTTGATTGTGACCGATCATGCGATCCTAACACCGCTGCTGATGGTAATTTTTTTGGTGGCGGGCGATTTTTTATCGATGTCGTTATCGACCGATCATGTGCACCCCTCGCCGATGCCGAATGTTTGGCGGATTGGGGCGTTGACCAAGGCCGGAATTATTGTTGGCATTGGGTTGCTTGGGTTTTGCACGGCGACGCTGCTGGTGGGCACGATGTGGCTGCATTTGCCGCTCGGTGCGTTACGGAGTTTTGCGTTTCTGGCCTTGGTTTTTGGTAGTCAGAGTTTGATTTATGCGATTCGCGGGCGGGGGCGGTTTTGGCACGCGGCGCCGAGCCTATGGGTGCTGGGATCAAGCGGTGCAGCGGTGGTGATTGTGGCGGTGATGGCGCGAACGGGATTTGCGATGACGGGCTTACCGCTGATGCTGGTGCTCGGCGTGCTTGGTGCCGCGGTGGTTTTTGCGTTGGTGGTGGATTGGGTAAAAATTCCGGTGTTTCGTTGGCTGGAGATTGTCTAGTGTCCCGATTCTGAAATCCGTTGGATTGCGGCATCGCGTATCGTTTTTCACCGATCGGGAGGCGTTGATGGCTGTATGATGCGCGGAGCATGGCGATCATCGCGCCAGGTTGGGTGCGCACCGATATGGGCGGGCCGAAGGCGACACTCGCGATTGAGGAGAGTATTCCCCGCATTGTCGATGTTCTTGCTGCGCATTCTGGCAAGGCGGGGTTACGCTATCTCGATTATCGCGGTGAGACCGTGCCGTGGTGATCGCCGACCTGGGCTGAGGAACGCGTCGGGCTGAAGCAGGATCGACCGATTAGGAAAAACCCACGACGGCATGCGGCACATAATGGGCTTCCAAGAGGGCCATCTCATCCGCGCTGAGCGTTAGTTTTGTCGCGGCGATCGCGTCATCGAGATGTGCCAATTTGGTGGCGCCGATAATGGGCGCGGTGATGCCTGGTTTGCCGAGCACCCAAGCGAGCGCAATTTGCGCGCGTGGCACGCCGCGTTCGGCGGCAATGGAGGCCACGACATCGACAATCTTGCGATCAGCATCAGCGGTTTTTTGATAAAGGCTCTTGCCGAATTCATCGGTTTCCGAGCGCGCGCTGCCCTCATCCCAATCGCGGGTTAAACGACCGCGGGCCAGCGGACTCCACGGCACCACGCCGATCCCCTCGGCGCGGCAGAGCGGCAACATCTCGCGTTCTTCCTCGCGATAGAGCAAATTCACATAATTCTGCATGCTCACAAAACGGGTCCAGCCATGTCGCTCGGCCACCGCCAGCGCTTTGGCGAATTGCCAGGCAAACATTGAGGATGCGCCGATATAGCGAACCTTGCCGGCCTTCACGACATCATGCAGCGCTTCCAGCGTTTCTTCGATCGGGGTGTGATAATCCCAGCGATGGATCTGATAGAGATCGACATAATCAGTGCCGAGTCGCTTCAGGCTGGCGTCAATCTCCTGCATGATCGCCCGGCGCGACAAGCCTGCGCCGTTTGGCCCTTTATGCATCCGGCCATGAACCTTGGTCGCGATCACCACATCCTCGCGCCGGGCAAAATCCTTCAATGCACGACCGACGATTTCTTCGCTGGTGCCATCGGAATATACGTTCGCAGTATCGAACACTGTGATTCCCGCCTCTAGCGCCCGGCGGATGAACGGGCGGCTTTGCTCCTCGTTGAGGGTCCAAGCATGGCTGCCGCGATCGGCGACGCCGTAGCTCATGCAGCCGAGCCAAATGCGGGAAACATCGAGGCCTGTGCGGCCGAGTTTAATATAATCCATGATCGGTTCCAATCAGCGGTGGCAGTGCCCGGATACCGTTGGGCCTGCGGGGATAGGGAATAGGACCTGACCAATATGACCTATCTCAGCGCAAAATCCAATCCCGACCCCTCGCGTTTGCACCAAACGCTCATGGCATTTTATTCGGAGCGAATCTTGAGACTGAGATCACAATTAGACGCTAAGGCGATTCGGGTCGCGCTTGCCAGCCGATTGATACGCCGTATGATCCCATCATTACGGCCTCGCTGTTGACCGAGCATCGGAGAGCAAATGAACGATTTGACCAAAATCAACATGCGGGCCGATGCGCATTACGCGTTCCTGTTCACCGACATTGAAGGCTCGACCAAGCGCTGGACAATGTATCCCGCCGCAATGGGTACGGCGTTGGCGCGGCATGATGCGGTGCTGCGTGCGGTGGTGAGTGAGGCGGGCGGTGCGGTGTTCAAGACGACCGGCGATGGGGGGTGTGCGGTGTTTGCCTCGGTGGGGGCTGCGCTTGAGGCGGCGGTGCGGCTGCAGATCCGGCTGGGTGAAGAAGATTTTGCGCTGGTGGATGGGCTCAAATTCCGCATGGGCGTGCATAGCGGCCCGGCGGAGTTTCGGGATGATGATTATTTTGGCCTGACGCTCAGCCGCACGGCACGGATTATGGCGGCGGGGCATGGCGGGCAGATATTGGTCTCGGCTGCGGCGAGCCTCGCAGGATC
>NCBV01000005.1 GCA_002279355.1 Acidiphilium sp. 37-60-79 | reverse complement strand
GCACCGCCTCATCTTTTTCGCCCGCCGCTTCTCCGCCCTCGCCGCCAATCCCCCCAAACCCAAAACCGTCATTGCGAGCGGTGCAAAACAATCCACAGCGGAGCGAAACTCAAATCCCCATCCGGTAACGCCAAGGCGCATAATCCGCGAGCGCAAAGGCTGGCTTTGTCTCCTCCTCCCCGGCTACCAAGTCGCCGGCGCTCGCTCCCAATTGATGCACCTCCTCGACGACCCCGACCTCATTTCGCTCGTGAGCGAAAATCCCAGCCTAGGCCGCGTCCTGCGCCCGATCTGCCACATGCTCCGGATTCCGCTCCCTACCCACCTGCAACTCCCGCAAAAACCACGCAAACCCCGCCCTAAATCGGAGCGAAAATCAGCGCGAAAACCTCCGCCAAAACCCCCGCTGACACTCCTCGAACATCTCCTTCAAAAATACCCTCCGCCCCACACTCCCCGGCCACCGCTACGCTTTCTCTCCGCCCTTCAAAAATCGCGCTTAAGCGAGCGGAGCGAAAATACGGAAAAATCGTTACGTAGCAAAAACGAAAAAGCCGCAAAACTGTGGTTCTCCGTGTGCTCCTTTCATCTCGAATTGACGTCCAGCCCCCCCTTGTCCTATAGCCACTTCGCACGGCCGCATCATCCCGATCGCGGCTGCGCTATTCTGTTCTCGTCGTTTTAATTTTTCTCGTTGTGGAGTGCTCGCCGTGAAGCGGACTTATCAACCTTCGAAGCTCGTCCGGAAGCGCCGCCACGGTTTCCGGTCCCGTATGGAAACGGTCGGCGGCCGTAAGGTCATCGCCAATCGCCGGACCAAGGGTCGTAAGCGCCTCTCGGCGTAACACCAGCCCGTGTGACCCGCCTGATCTTGATTAAACCCTCCGATCAGGCGTTTTCACGGCTCAGCGTGCAACCGAAAGTGTCCAGCGTGACAGGCTCGCCGCCGCCTCCCTTGCCGAAACGCGCCGATTTTCTCCGCGCCGCCGCGCGTGGTCAAAAGCGGGCCTATCCCGGTTTGGTCGCGCAAACCCTGCTCACCAGCCCGGACCAGCCGGTTCGCCTTGGCCTCACCGCGAGTCGCAAAGTTGGCAACGCGGTCATCCGCAATCGCGCGCGCCGTCGTCTGCGCGAAGCCGCACGATTGGCCCTCGCGGAGCGCCGCGTCGCAAACCAGCCTTGCACCGGCTTCGATCTGGTCTTGATCGCCCGGCACGATACCGGCGCTGTCCCGTTCGCCGCCTTGCGCCAAACCCTCGCCGATTTGCTCGACCGCGCCAATCCGCCAGCACCGTCACCCGCGAAACCTGGGGCAAACCCATGAGCCGCAGCGCCAAATTGCTCCGCGCCTTGGTGCACCTTTATCAATTGACCCTCTCGCCTCTTTTTGGCGGTCAATGCCGGTTCATGCCGTCATGCAGCAGCTACGCCCAGGAGGCGATTGCAACGCACGGCGCCGGGCGCGGCACCGTGCTGGCCATGCGCCGCCTTTGTCGCTGCCACCCATTCCATCCCGGCGGTTTCGATCCGGTACCACCAAGCCAAGCCACCCATCCCATGATGTGCGCGCACATCACGCCTGACAGGACCTTCTGATGGATAATAATAAACGCATGATTCTGGCGGTCGCCCTGTCGCTGGCGATTTTCCTCATCTTCAACCTTCTCGCCAATCATTTCCTGCCGAAACCCAAACCATCCTCCCTCGCGCACACCACAACCCCAATGTCCGCCCCCGCCGCGCCGGGTGTAGCACCGCTGCCGCAAACCGGCAGCGCGCGTGCGCAAAACAGCCCGGCCCCGCGCGTCACCATCACCGCTCCGGACGTGCAAGGCTCGATCAGCCTGCGCGGCGCCAAAATCGATGATCTGGTGCTCACCCGCTACCACACGACCGTCGCGCCCCACTCGCCGCTGGTCACCTTGCTGTCACGCCCCGGCCACGCCCATTCTTATTTCGTCCAATTCGGCTGGGACGCGCCACCCAACGCCAATTTCACCGTCCCGTCCGCCAACACGATCTGGACCGCCTCCACCGGCGCACTCACCCCCGGCCATGACGTGACATTGAGCTGGACCGACCCGCAAAACATCACGTTCAAAATCATCCTCGGCATCGATCAGCGCTATATGTTCACCGTGCATCAGGCGATCAGCAATGGCTCATCGAGCCCGGTGACGGCCTATCCCTGGTCGCGCATCCGCCGGGATTATCTGCCCAAAGTGCCCGGCAGCCTGATCATGCATAAAGGCCCGCTCGGCGTGTTCAAAGGCACGTTGCATCCGCTGAACTATGTGAACAGCCGCTCAAACGCAAAAAATAAGCCTGACGGCCAAGCCTTCAGCACCACCGCCCCCGGCGGCTGGGCGGGCATCACCGGCAAATATTGGCTCACCGCTCTGATCCCCGCGCCGGATGAAACCGTCACCACCGCCTATCGCTACCGCACTGTCGCGGGCCGCAAGGCCGATGACGGCGCCTATCAGGTCGATATGGTGCGCAGCACCCCGCTCAGCGTCGCCCCTGGTGCCAGTGCCAGCATGGTGCTGCACGTCTTTACCGGCGCGAAAGTGCTCAGCATCCTCAACGCCTATGGGGCGCAATACCATATCCCCAGCTTCGACAAGGCGATCGATTTCGGCATTCTCTATCTGCTGACCAAGCCGATGTTCCTCGCGCTGAACACGCTGGGCCGGATTTTCGGTAATTTCGGCGTCGGCATCATCGTCTTTACCATCTGCCTGAAATTGGTGCTCTTCCCGCTGGTGCGCACCTCGTTCCTCTCGATGGCGAAAATGCGTGACGTCGCGCCTAAAGTCGCCGCCGTGCGCGAACGCATCAAAGACGATGTCGCCCGCCAGCAAAAAGAAATTATGGCGCTCTACAAGCTCGAAGGCGTCAACCCCGCCGCTGGCTGCCTGCCGATGCTGCTGCAAGTGCCGATCTTTTTCGCTCTCTATAAGGTGATTTTCATCACCATCGAAATGCGACAGGCGCCGTTTTATCTCTGGATCCATGATCTCTCGGCGCGTGACCCGACCAATATTTTCAACCTGTTCGGTCTGCTGCCATTCCACCCATCGGCCCTGCTGCCCTTACTGCATGTCGGTGTGCTGCCGATCCTGATGGGCCTTGCCCAATATGGTTCGCAGCGCCTGAACCCGCCGCCCGCAGACCCGGCCCAGGCGCGGATCATGAAAATGATGCCGATCATCTACACCATCATGCTCGCTAGCTTCCCGGCCGGTTTGGTGCTCTATTACACCACCAATAATTTCCTCACGATGGTGCAGCAATGGATCATCATGAAACTGCATAATGCCCATCGCCTGCGGGTTTCCGCAGCGGCGGAAAAACTACCGTCCAAGGGCTGATCCGGGCATGAACCAGCCCCAAGACGATCAAGCCGCCATCGAAGCGGGCAGGGTGCTGTTCGCCCAGGGCGCACAATTTTTCCACGCCGCCCAAACCCGCGCCAGCCTGCCGCCGGCCGAGGGTGCTGAAATCGCCTTGGCGGGTCGTTCCAATGTCGGCAAATCCAGCCTGATCAACGCCATCACCGGCATGCGCGCCTTGGCGCGGGTCAGCGTCACGCCGGGGCGCACCCGCCAGCTCAATTTTTTCGCGGTCGGCAATCGCGGACTGGTGCTGGTCGATATGCCCGGCTACGGCTATGCCGAAGCCCCGCGCTCGATCAAGCGCGATTGGCAGGGGCTGATGTTTGACTATGTGCGCGGCCGCCCGAATTTGCGCCGGGTGTTTTTGCTGCTCGATGCTCGCGTCGAAGACAAACCGGCCGATCACGCGGTGATGGACCTGCTCGACAAGGCGGCGATGGCGTTCCAATTGGTGCTGACCAAATCCGACAAGCTCAAGCCCGATGCCTTGGCCCGCAAACGCGCGGAGGTGCAGGCCCTGGCCCGCAAACATCCCGCCGCTTTGCATGATGTTATCGTGACATCGAGCGAAACCGGCGCTGGCATGGATGAATTGCGCGCCGTGCTCGCCGCCCTCGCCGCTTGACCCAAGGCGGCTGCGCTTACATAGACGCGGCAATCAGAGACTCGATCATCAACGCATGAGGGCAACCATGAACGACCGTCCTGCCGATCGTCCTGCCGATCGCCACGCCGACGCGGCCGAACAAGCGCGGATCGTTGCCCATGCACTGCCCTATCTGCGCCGCTATGCCGGGGCAACCATTGTGGTGAAATATGGCGGGCATGCGATGGGCGAGGATAGTCTCGCCGAAGGCTTCGGGCGTGACATCGCGCTGCTCAAGCAAGTCGGCATCAATCCGGTGGTGGTGCATGGCGGCGGCCCGCAAATCAACGCGATGCTGCACCGCCTCGCCATTCAATCCACCTTCATCGATGGCCTGCGCGTGACCGATGCCGCGATGGTCGAGGTGGTGGAAATGGTGCTGGCCGGCACGGTCAATAAAATGGTCGCGGGCCTGATCAACAAAGCTGGTGCCCTCGCCGTCGGGATTTGCGGCAAGGATGGCGGCTTGATCCGTGCGCGCAAACTCACCCGCATGCGCCGCGATCCGGGGAGCGCGATCGAAACCGCGCTCGATCTCGGCTTTGTCGGCGAACCGGAAGAAATCGACGTGCGGGTGATCCACGCCCTCACCGGCGCCGGGCTGATCCCGGTGATCGCGCCAGTCGGCTCTGGCAGTGATGGGGCCACCTATAATATCAACGCCGATACCGTCGCCGGGGCAATCGCCGGGGCGCTCGGCGCCCAGCGCCTGCTGATGCTGACCGATGTGCCCGGCGTGCTCAGTCGTGACGGTGCTCTGATGCCCGAACTCACCATCGCCGAAATCGAAACCTTGCGCGCTGACGGCACAATTTCCGGTGGCATGATCCCCAAGGTGGAAACCTGCATCGCCGCGGTGCGCGGTGGCGTCAAAGGGGCCACCATTCTCGATGGCCGCGTGCCTCACGCCAGCCTGCTCGAACTCTTCACCGAAGGCGGCATTGGCACGCTGATCCACGCCTAATCCACGCCCTGCGCTAAAAAGGAGCGAAAACATGCTTGATGGCCCCCGCTTTGGCCCTGCTGCCGGTCGCACCCCCCGCCATATCGTGGTGCTCTGCCATGGCTATGGCTCGAATGGCGATGATCTGATCTCACTCGCCCCCTATTGGGCAAAAATCCTGCCGGACGCGCTGTTCGTCTCGCCCAATGCACCAGACCCGTGCGATATGGCCCCGCCCGGTTTTGAGGGCCGCCAATGGTTTCCGATCGGCGCGCTCGACCCCGCCACCCTCGGCGCGGGTGCCCGGCGGGCGCGCGGCGTGCTCGATTCCTTCATCGATGGCGAACTCACCCGCCATGCTCTACCAGCCGATGCTTACGCGCTGATGGGGTTTAGCCAAGGTGCGATGATGGCCTTGTTCACTGGCCTGCGTCGCAGCGTCCCGCCACGCGCCAGTGCTGCTGGTGCATGGCGAAGCCGATACCGTGGTCCCGCCATCGCGCTCGCGTGAGGCGCAAACCGCGTTGATCGCCGCCAATGTGCCGGTGCAAGCACTGTTCATCCCCGGCCTCGCCCACGGCATTGATCCGGCGGGGCTCGAGGCTGGTGAAGCTTTGCTTAGCCGCACGTTGACCAGCGGGGCTTCGGCAGGCTGAGCATGACAAACTCTTGACATTTGCCCGCCCGCCTTGCCCAGGCGGCGCCTCTTTGCCATAAGAGCGTTATGACGATTCGTGCAGCCTATCGCAGGGTCCGAACGCCGTGACCCACAAAACGGTTTTCACAACGCTTGGTTGTGTGCCGCTTCGGGATCAGTGTACCTATGCCTGACGGCGGGCAGAATTTCCCCGCTTTGGTGCTGAACGCGGATTTCCGTCCGCTTTCCTATTTTCCGTTATCGCTCTGGGCTTGGCAGGACGCCGTAAAGGCGGTGTTTCTTGATCGAGTGTCGGTGCTCTCCGAATATGATCATGAGGTGCATTCCACCTCGTTCGCGATGCGATTGCCATCGGTGATTGCGCTGAAAGATTTCGTCGCCGCCTCGCGCCAGCCCGCCTTCACCCGGTTCAATGTGTTTCTGCGCGATGGCTTCACCTGCCAATATTGCCAAAGCCGCCTGCCCGCGCCGGACCTCACGTTCGATCATGTGGTGCCGCGCGCGCATGGCGGGCGCACCACGTGGGAAAACGTGGTGACCGCTTGTGGCACCTGTAATTTGCGTAAAGGCTCGAAGCTGCCGCGCGAATGTAAAATGTTTCCGCGCCAAACCCCGCGCCGCCCCAATTCCTGGGAGTTGCAGGATCGCGGGCGCGGGTTTCCGCCGAATTATTTGCACGAGAGTTGGCGCGATTTTCTCTATTGGGACAGCGAGTTGGAAACATGAACCTCACTTTATACAGCAACCCGATGTCACGCGGTCGCATCGCCCGTTGGATGCTCGAAGAAATCGGCGAGCCTTATCATGTCGAATGGCTCGATTATCACGCCGGCATGAAATCCGATGATTATCTGGCGATCAACCCGATGGGCAAAGTCCCCGCGATCAATCATGATGGCATGATCGTCACCGAAACCGCCGCCATCTGTGCCTATCTGGCCGATGCATTCCCCGCCGCCGCGCTGGCACCCGCCCCAACCGATCCGGCACGGGGTGCCTATTATCGCTGGCTGTTTTTCGCCGCTGGCCCGCTCGAAGCCGCCATCACGAATCGCGCTCTGGGTTTCATCACGCCCGCTGACAAGGAAGCGATGGCTGGCTACGGGTCATATGACCGGGTGATCGATGTGCTCGAAGCCGCGATCACCGACCGAACCTACCTCGCGGGGAACCGTTTCTCGGCGGCGGATGTGTATGTCGGTTCGCAAATCGGCTTTGGCCTGATGTTCGGCACTGTGCCACAACGCCCGGCATTCGAGGCATATTTTCGCACCCTGAGCGCCCGCCCGGCCTATAGTCGGGCCGCAGCTTTGGATGACGCAGAAATAGCCGCGCAGTCCGCCACGACCTGACCGCGCATGGCTTCGCGATGATCTAACTTGTTGTCTCCGTCCAATGATTGTTTTATTTATTCGCGCTGTGTTTTGATCGACAAGATTTGGTTGGTGGAGCGCATCAATGGCCGATGATCAATGGCTAGTAGCAAAAATCGACAGGCGCGTCGGGTTTGCGGTGGGCGCATCCGGTATCTTCACGATGGCGGCGTCGGTAGCCCTGCTTTATCGCGACATATCGTATCTGACGTTCGCGATCATTGTTGACACCAACGCGATCGTGATTTTTGTCGCTGGATATGCGGCGTTCAAACGATCGCAGCGGATACGAGTGCTGGATGCAGTCATTAATTATGCTGAGCGGCATTATCTCGCGCTGTCACGTCAGAAACAGGCTTTTGTCACCACGGCGCTGGACCGACATCATGGCCTGGACCGATGGCTGGGTGAGTTGGGAAGCTTCATCGATCACTATGCCCAGCAGGTGGCGAAAAAATCGGACATCGAAATCATCCATCAATGGCGAGCGGCGCTGATCGCCACGATTGATCGCCTGGTCAGCGACGATCCCGATTAACGGCGCGCCATGGACGGCATCGTCCCGAGGTCACCGCAGCGCCGCTGATTTCCAAGCTCATTCGCACTGCAGCCCCGGTTTCGCAGGGCGCGGAAATCCGCTATGGCCCTCCAGCAGCAGCGCGAATGCTCGCCTTGGAGAGAAAAAATGAATAAGCCCCTACCCAATTCCCTGCGCAGCTTGCCTGATGCGCGCGGCCGTTTCGGTGATTTCGGTGGCCGCTTCGTGGCGGAAACCTTGATGCCGTTGATCTTGGAGTTGGAGGCCGCTTATGAGCAGGCCAAGCAAGACCCGACTTTTCAGGATGAGTTCAATTATTACCTGACCCATTATGTGGGCCGGCCCAGCCCGCTTTGGTTCGCCGAGCGCCTGACCCGCCATCTGGGCGGCGCGAAAATCTATTTCAAGCGCGATGAGCTCAACCATACCGGCGCGCATAAAATCAATAATTGCATTGGCCAGATTTTGCTTGCTCGCCGGATGGGTAAAACCCGGATCATCGCGGAAACCGGGGCCGGGCAGCATGGCGTTGCGACCGCGACGGTGGCGGCGTTGTTTGGGTTGCCGTGCGTGATTTATATGGGGGCGACCGATGTTGAGCGCCAACAGCCCAACGTGTTTCGGATGAAGCTGCTCGGCGCGGAAATCGTCCCGGTCACGGCGGGGGCGGCCACGCTCAAAGATGCGATGAACGAGGCGATGCGCGATTGGGTCGCGAATGTGCGCGATACGTTTTATATCATCGGCACCGCTGCCGGCCCGCACCCCTATCCAGCGATGGTGCGCGATTTTCAGTCGGTGATCGGCACCGAAGCGCGCGCGCAAATGCTCGCAGCCGAAGGCCGTCTGCCCGACACCGCGATTGCCGCGATTGGCGGCGGGTCCAACGCGATTGGCCTGTTTCATGCGTTTTTGGATGATGAGGTGGCGCTTATCGGCGTTGAAGCCGCTGGGCGCGGGCTGGAATCGGGCGAGCATGCGGCGGCCTTGGCGCGTGGGCGTCCTGGCGTGCTGCATGGCAACCGCACCTATTTGCTGCAGGATGCGGATGGCCAGATTACCGAGGCCCATTCGATTTCCGCCGGTCTTGATTATCCGGGCATTGGCCCGGAACATGCGCATTTGCATGATATTGGCCGAGTTTCTTATGTTGCGGTGACCGATGATGAGGCGTTGGAGGCGTTTCAGCTTTGCTGCCGCACCGAGGGCATTATTCCAGCCCTCGAACCCTCGCACGCGCTCGCCCATGTCGCGAAAATGGCGCCGGGTTTGCCCGCCGAGCATATTATTCTGATGAATCTCTGCGGTCGGGGCGATAAAGATATTTTCACCGTCGCCAAACATCTCGGGGCCAAATTGTGAGCCGGATCGCGACCACCTTTGCGCGGCTTGGCGCGGAAAATCGCGCAGCCCTGATCACCTTCGTCGAAGCGTTTGATCCTGATCGCGCCACGTCAGCCGCCTTGCTCAACGGCATGGCGGCGCGTGGCGCGGATATTATCGAGATTGGCATGCCGTTCACCGATCCGATGGCCGATGGCCCGACGATCCAGCAAGCGGGTCGGCGGGCGTTGCGGGCGGGGGCAACGGTCGCGGGTACCCTCGCACTGATCCGCGAATTTCGGAGCGCCAACCAAACCGTGCCGCTGGTGCTGATGGGCTATCTGAACCCGATTCTCGCGTATGGCATCGATGATTTTGCCGCCGACGCCGCCGAAGCGGGGGTTGATGGGGTGATCGTGGTGGATATGCCAACCGAAGAGAGCGACTTGTTGCTGCCCGCCTTGCGCACCCACGCGATTGACCTGATCCGCCTGGTGGCACCGACCACCTCGGATCAGCGTTTGCCGATTGTGCTGAAAGAATCATCGGGTTTTGTCTATTACGTGTCGATCACCGGCATCACGGGTACCCGCACAGCGTCGGCCGAGGATTTGGCGCGGGATATCCCGCGCATTCGCCGCGCCACCGCCTTGCCAATCGCGGTGGGGTTTGGCGTGCGCACGCCCGAGCAAGCCGCCATCGTCGCCCGCCATGCCGACGGCGCGGTGATCGCATCCGCGTTGATCGATCACATGGCCAAAGGGCTCGATCATGACGGCCACGCCTCGCCTGCGCTGATTGATGCGGTGCTCGACGATGTTGCCGCGTTAGCCGCTGCCATGCGCGCGGCGCGCTGACCGATTTATTCGGTGGGGAAAGTATCGGCGGGAGCGAGGGTGCGGATCAGATCGAACACGCGCTTGCGCACGGCGGGTTCGGTGATCCGGTAATAGGCGCGGACGAGTTCGAGCGTTTCGCGCTTGGTTAAATGATCATCGAGCCCCATGCGGAACGGCTCTTGTGTTTCGGCCACGCCATGGGTGCGACCGCGTGGGCCGGACATGGGCGATTCGTTCATGCCTTCGGGCATATCGTCGAAAAAGAAGCTGATCGGCACGTCCAGCACGCGTGAGATATCGAACAGGCGCGATGCGCCGACTCGGTTCACGCCGCGTTCATATTTTTGTACTTGTTGAAAGGTGAGACCCAGCGCATCGCCGAGCTTTTCTTGCGACATGCCGAGCAAGTTTCGGCGCAACCGAACACGCGACCCGACATGCACATCGATCGGGCTCGGGCGCCCTTCACGATCAGCCCGTTCAAGTCCGTCATTCGCCATAGAACTCATCCTCTCAATATCCTTGCTGCAACCGTTCGATTTTTGGCGCTCAATCCAGAGCCAGCAAACCAAGATCGATCCGGCGACCCATCTGTGATTGTCGCAACGCGAAGCGATACTGCGTCAAACACAATCCCAAGGCGAGCGGTATAGCGGTTTAATCAATTTTTCACAAGTATGAATATAATTTAAGACAATATTAACTTATTTTGACGTTGTCTTAAAAAACGTTCAAAACCAACGACGATAAATCCAAAAATTATGGACAATGCACTCAGCGTCCAATCGAGCGTGAGGCCGAATCGACCAAAAATCGTCGTTGGCAATGCAACTTGCAGTTTATGAACTAAAATACCATGCTGATCGAGTCCCAATTGTGCCTGAACGGTCCCGTGCGGCCCGATAAACGCCGAAACTCCCGAATTTGTGTCCACAATGAGTGGTAAACCCTCCTCAACGGCGCGCAACCGGGTGGTCGCGAAATCCTGCCGGGGGCCGGTTGTGTCGCCAAACCAGGCATTGTCGCTGATATTCACCAGCCAGTCTGGCCGATCGGTCCGATCAATGATTTCGCCGGAAAAGATCGATTCATAGCAAATCAACGGACCAACCGGCGGAATGCCCGGCACATGCAAGGTGCGCGGCCCTGGACCGGGGGTAAAGCCGCCGCCTGGGGTAATTTTGAATGGAATGATCGCCGGGGTATATTCGCCGAACGGTACTAACTTCCATTTGTCATAATAGCCGGCAATGGGTCCCGCGCCGCGCACCACCACGAGCGAATTGCGTGCGTGTCCCCCCTTGGTGAAGCGGAACGACCCCGCAAAAACCGGCGTGTCGCCGGTGATCGATGCAATCGCCGCGCGCGCTTGGACGTCGGTCTGCAGCAAGGCCGGGCTTGCGGTCTCTGGCCAGATGATTGCTTTCGGTCCAGGGCCTGCCGCCAGCATGGCTTGCTGGGTCATTTGCAAATCGCGCTGCCAGCGCGCTTGCAGTGCGGCGGGCGTAAAGCTGCCGGGCACCGCAAAATCCGGTTGGATCATGGCAATCGTTAAATTGCGCTCCGCAGCGGGCCCGCCTGCCACGCGCGCGAGCCCGAACCCCGTCCAGGCCATCAGCAGCACCGCAGCACCCGCCCAGCCGCGCGGGCCGCAGAGCGGCAAACCGGCGAGGATGATGGTGAGGAGCGTCAGGCCATGCATGCCAATCAATGCGGCGGGTTGGATCATCACCGTGCCGATGCGTCCGGGAATGGCCCAATCGGTGCCCCAATAATTCCAGGGGAAGCCGGTGAATAAAAATTGCTGCGCCAAATTCATCAGCACCATGATCCCTGCAAAAACCAGCACCAGGCCGAACCCCGGCTTGAGCCGATAGACCAGCAGGGCCGGGATCAGCATATAGAGTGCTACCGCCGCCGCCAGCCCGGGTGCGGCGAACGGGATGGCCCACCAGAACTGGTCAATGGTGATCAGCATCGGCTCGGTGACCCAAAACAGGCCCAGCAGATTAAAACCAAAGCCGAAACAAAATCCGCGCCAGAGCGCCTGCCGCCATGAGGAAGCGCCGGTCAGCAGGCGCAACAGCCCTGGCACCACTAGCCAGAGCAACGGCAATCCATAAAACGGCGGCAACGCCAAAGCAGCGAGCAACCCGAAGCCGAACGCTGCCCAAGCGGGGCTGCGCAGCCGCTGGGGTATCCGCGCACGCAGCTGGTTGATCATGCGGGCAAGCCAAATTGCGCGGAAATTTGCGCTAAATCGGCCGCTTGGCGGTGCGCGGCGGCTGGTATTGTGCCGTCCTGGGGGCGAATGATTTGGCAGGTTAGCAGTCCCGCTGTGGCCGCTGCATCCAATTCGGCGCCGATATCGGAGAGAAATAGAATGGCACTGGGAGCAAACTGCAACTGGGCGGCGATTGCGCGGTAGCTGGCGGCGTCGCGCTTGCCGCCGACCGCCGTGTCAAAAAATCCGGTGAATAAAACGGTCAAATCGCCGGACGCGCCATGGGCGAAGAGCAGGCGCTGGGCTTGCACGGAGCCGGAAGAATAAATCGCGGCGCGCACGCCCCCGGCGACCCAGCGGCGTAGGGCAGGGGCGACATCCGGATAAAATTCGCTGCGCAACGCGCCGGAGCGAAACCCGTCCGTCCAAATCCGCCCTTGCAGCCATTTCAACGGGCCGAATTTGGCATCCGCATCGATCAGCGCGCGCACCGCCTCGGCATCATTCATGCCGGGCCGCTCATGCCTGATCGCGGCCAGCGCCGATTGAACATCGGCTGAGGCCGCGTCCTTGCTCGCGAGAAAGCGGTCTAAGGCCGCGCGCGCATAGCCAAACATGGTCTCATGGACGAACCGAATAGGCACTAGGGTACCCTCGATATCGAGCAGAACCGCCCGAATCGTCCCCACCGACGCTGACTTGTTCATCCGCTCAGGTGACGGGAAACAGCTGACTGATGGTTTCGCCGGTGAAATGCGCGACCCAGCCGGACTGGTCGGAATAAATGCGCAGCGCCACGAAATCGGGCTTTTCGCCTGCGTCAAACCAATGGCGGGTATTGGCGGGGACCGAGATCAAATCACCTTGTTCGCACAGCGCGTCATAGATTTTGTCATCCACATGCAGCACAAAATGCCCTGAGCCGCGCACGAAAAATCGCACCTCATCCTCGGTGTGACGATGCTCGGCGAGAAATTTCTCGCGCAAGGAAGCTGCCTGGGGGTGAGCGGGGGTCATTTTCAACACATCCGCCGAACCCGCACCGCCTGCGCCGATTAACCGGTCGAGATAGGGGCGATAGGCGGCCAAAATCACCTCCGGCGCCGCGTCATGCGAGAAGGTGACTGGGCTCTCCCATCGCTCGAACCGCACCCCGATGGTGGCGAGCGTTGCCGCAATCTCGCTGGCGTCGCGCGTATCAACCAAGGCAACGCCCGGCACCGTGTCCGCAAAAACTCGCAATCCGCTCATCCGATTTGCCTCCGTTCCAACTCGCACCGCAACAAAAATTCCAGCGCTTCTAGGCGCCAGAAGCACCGCTCAATATCCGGCCCCCACGCATAGACACCGTGGCCACGCAGCACATAGCCAATCGGGATGATTGATGCCGCAGGGTCCAAGATCGGGGCAATCTGGGCTGCCAGCCTTGCGATGTCCTGGTCATTATCAAAGACCGGCAGCAAGACCTGCGCTTCATGCGAGCGAATGCCCGGAAACGCTTTGAGAATCTCATAGCCTTCCAGCAGGATCGCATCGCCGGGTTCATGGCGGCTGAGTACGGTTGCGGCGACCGAGTGGCCATGCAGCACCGCCCCAATGGAGGGATCACGCGCATAAAGCTGGCAGTGCAACAACGTCTCAGCGCTCGGCCGATCACCGTTGCGCAGCGCTTGCCCGGCGAGATCGACCGGAATGATATCGGACCGGCTTAGCCGCCCTTTATGCACACCACTGCTGGTGATCGCGATGACTTGGTCAGATAGGCGTGCGGAGAGATTGCCCGCCGAGCCGGGCACCCAACCCATCCGGTCCATGCGGGCGCCGATTTCGACCAGACCATCAGCGAGGGTCGGATCGACCCAATCGGCGTGGGCATCGAGAATCGTCTGGATCATGTGCGCAGCCGCCCCAATCGCGCTTAGAGATTAGTGATGTGCGCTATTCGCCGGCGCTGCAGCGGGTGTTGGTTCGATTGTCTCGGCGCGCTGCAATGAAGCGGGTGCCGCATTGCTTGGCGGGGGTGGTGCAGGCGCTGCGGCGGTGCGATCATCCGCGATATTCTGCTTGAACGCCTTCACGCCCTTGCCCAATTCGCCCATCAACGATCCCACGCGCGAGCCTCCAAACAGCAAGGCGATCACGCCGATGACGATGATCCAATGGATTGGTGAATCAAAACCCATAATCCACCTCAGCTATTTTTGGTCGTGGATGACACCGGATCGACCCGCGGCGCTTGCACCGAAGGCTGGTCCAGCATCGATGCATCCTTGCTCGGCTCATCGGCCAAGTTGTTGCGAAAGGATTTAATCCCTTTGCCGAACTCGCCCATCAGATTGCCGACCTTGCCGCTACCGAACAAGATCAGCACCACTGCCAGCACAATCAACCAGTGCCAAATGCTTAAACCGCCCATGAGATCAACCCTTTCATCGGCTGTATCGCGAAAACCCGTTCGCCATCATGTAGCGCGCCTAAGCGTCCGCGCCAATGCCATCAACGCGGGACGGTCCCGCAAACCTTACAAAAACGCCACAAAGGCACCCCAAAACGTACCATTGATACGCGCGGATGGACTGCGCGTATCAATGGGTCTTGCGATAATCTAGCTTTTTGCGCCGATCGGCAGCACCGTTTTGCCATGGGTGATGTTGATCACTTCTGCGGCACCGAGATAGAAGGCGAGGGCGGCGGTCAACAAGCCCAAATATCCGCCATACACGCCCAAGCTCGGCATGCCGAGATTACCCAGCGCGAGCAGCAGGAAGGTTACCCACAACACCAAGAAAATCACGAACAGTGCGCGGTTCAGGGCGAAGGTGCCAATCCACATCACGAAGGTGAAGGCACCCCAGAGCAGCAAATACCAGCCTACTGCAGCACCCGGCACGCCTTTGGCGAAAAACTCGACAAAAAGCGCAAAGCTCCACCAAAAAGCACCGTAACCGCAAAATGCGACGAAGCCAAACGTGTTGCCGTTGCGCACTTCCATCATGCCGGCGACAAATTGCGCAGTGCCACCAAACGCGAATGCCATTGCCAGCACCATCGGCACAGCCGCGCCGGGCATGAGATGCGCATTTACCATGCTGAGCATCCACGTGGTCAAGGCAAAGCCGAATAGTCCGAGCGGTGCCGGATTCGTAACAGACATGTTAACCCCCAATCTTAATTTTTCACGCCGTCAGAATAACGGCGTTAGGCAGTTTATTGCGTCAAATCCATCAAAAAGCAACCGGATTGATCAAAAGTCGTGAACCGTCCGGGTGCTAAGATCCGCTGCCAAATCCAAGAAAACCTTTAGAGGGCGCAGCCTCTCCCGTCGGGTTGCTTGGCGCGGGCGCGATTGTGGTAAATCCCGGTCCATTGTTGGTGCGCCGGACTGATATGGGCGGCACATTATGCAAACGCGACGCGGCGCGCTTTGCTCGTGCCTGATTTGCCAATTGATGGGCGGTTATCCGGTGTGCGGCGGGGGTGAGGGCAGGGCTTGCCGCTGTGCTCACGCCACCATTCTCATGCAGCACCGAGAGCAACATGAAGGTAATGTCATTGCGGCCCAGCTCGACCGAAAGTTGGATTGGCGTTTCGTCCAGCGCATTTTTTGCCCGCAAATCGGCACCCCGGCTCACGGCTGCCCGCGCCTCGGCGTAATTGCCGTGATTGATTGCGGAAAACAGCACTTTGGTGGGGTTTTCATTATCGATCGCGACACTGCTCGCGCTGATTTGATCTGCCCCGGCCGCACCCGGCAAGGCTGGCGGTGGGGGTGCTTGCTGGTCCGAGGGCGGATGCATCGTCGGGCCGATGGTCGGCGCCCCTGGCGTTGGCATTTGCGCATCGGCCACACCGATCATTGGCGCGCCACCGAGCAGTGCCCCCATCAAAATCGCAATCGAAACCCGCTTCATCATGACCGCAAACCTATCAATTGATGGGTAGGGTATAGCCGATCACTGATTGAGCCACCAGAACCCGGCGGTTAAATAGGTGGCAAATAAGCCCCAGGCCAAATAGGGCATCAAAATCAGCGCCGCCCACCGGTCATGCCGAGCGAAGGCGCGAATCGTCAAAACTACCAGCGCATCCATGGTCAGGATCACTAAAACCGCGAGACCGGGCCGGTGCAGTGCGAAAAATACCGGCGACCACAGCGCATTGACGCCCAACTGCCAGCCCCAGAGCCGTAGGGCGGCGGCATGGCTTGGCCGCTGCCAAACCCGCCACGCCGCGACCGCCATTGCCACATATAACGCCGACCAGACCGGCCCAAACAGCCAGTTTGGCGGCGTTCCTGGCGGCTGCGGCAGCACATCATACCATGAGCGAATATTCGGGATGGTCATCACCGAATCGGAAATGCCCACCGCCAAACAAAGCGCACAGAATCCCAGCAACACCAGATAAGGGTGCTGATGGGCGTAGGACCGGTCTGGGTGCGATGGCTGGCGGAAGACACGTTCTCCTCGATCGCGCTTAACTTATGCTCTCATCAGCCGGATCGCCAGGGGTTATTCGGGTCATGGCCGCCGATAAGAGGGCGAGAGACGCGGCACCGCTGGCCAGGGCCTGGGCCTGCAAATCGCGATAGGCGCGCAAAACCGCGATTCCGAGTGCTGTCAGAGTGGCCCCACCGCCTGCGGCGCCGCCTTTATTGGCGGCGATCAATGGACCGGAAAAGGCTTCGTTCAGCGCCTCGGCGAGCTGCCAAGCGCGTTTGTAGCTCATGCCCATTCGCCGCCCTGCGGCGGCGATGGAGCCGGTTTCTTGAATGAAATGCAGCAAATCCGCCCGCCCCGGCCCGATGACCAGACCATCGCCCAGCACCACACGGATTCGTAGGCCAATTTGATCCTCGTGTCGTACCTTTGCCATGACGTATCCAACCATAGTTTCCGTGGCGGGGCGAGCGGGCTTGACGATATAGCCAAACAGACATATCGATGCGCTCAAACAAATTGGAGGTTTTCATGCCCATTTCTCGCCGCGCCTTTACTGTTGCCTCAGTTGCCAGCGTTGGTGCTGCGGCCCTCAGCCCCGATTTTGCTGATGCGGCGGGGGCGCCGCTCACCGTTGCTTATGCGGGGTCGATGGGCGTGTTGATGAATAAGGGGATTGGCCCGGCTTTCACCCGGCAAACCGGCACGCCATTCCATGGCATTGGCCAGGGCGCGTTTGCGTTGGCGCATCTGATCGCGGCGAAGACTATGCAAGCGGATGTGTTTGTCTCGATCACGCCGGGACCGATCACAGTGCTGCAGAAAGCAGGGCTCGTCAGCCATGCGGTTCCGGTGGCGAGCACCGCCATGGTGATCGCCTACAGCCCGAAATCTGTTGGAGCGCAAAAATTTGCGCTTTGGCCGCACCGATCCACGCACCGATCCGCAAGGTCGCAATATTCTGTTTACCTTTGATCTTGCCGAAAAATTTTATCACCAGCCCGGCTTGTCGGCGCGGATTCTCGGCAAACCGATCAATCCGGCCCAGATTTTCACCGAGCCTTCGCTCCTTGCTCGTCTGGATGCCGGTGAACTGGACGCCACATCGGGCTATGAGAGCGCGGTGAAGTCGCTGAAGCTGCCATTTATTCCTTTGCCAAAACAAATAAATTTGAGCGACCCGACCATGATCAAACCTTGGTATTCCAAGGCCGCGATCACCCTTGATGTCAAAGGCAAAACCCAAACCCTGCATACCCAGCCTTTGGTGTTCTATGCCTGCATTCCCCATGACGCCCCCAACAAAGCGAGTGCGAAGAAATTTGTTGCTTTGCTGCAAAGTGCAGCCGGTCAGGCGATATTTGCGCGCGACGGCTATAATCCGCCGCTTGGCGGCGACCTCTGAGCGTCCGGTCCAGTTTCCCAATTTCGGCGGCGAGTGGCCTGGTTCTGGCGCTGCTCGCAGCCCCTTTTGTTGGGCTGATTTTTCTGACCGATTGGGGCCATTTCCAGCTTTCAGGGAGCGATGGTGCGGCAATCGCCACCTCGTTGCTCTATGGCCTTGCGAGCCTCGCGATCATCGCGGCATTCGGCACGCCGCTGGCGTTCTGGCTGGCGACCGCGCGAAACCGCCTGCGCGATGGTGCGCAGTTTTTTTTGCTGCTGCCGCTGCTGACCCCGCCGCTGGCTTTGGGCATTCTGCTGGCCGCCTTTTATGGCCCGATTGGCCCGGCGGGCGCGTTGCTTGCGCATCTGGGCTTGATTATTAGTAATAATCCGGCGGCGTTTATGATCGCGGGGCTTTATGCGGGCATGCCGACTTTCGTGGTCGCTGCGCGCAGCGCTTTTGCCGAAATCCCATCGGAGTTGGCCGAATCCGCCCGCACGCTTGGTGTGCGGCGCGGGCAGATTTTTCGCCATATCACCTTGCCGATGGCCGCCGATGGCATCGGCGCGGCGCTCGCTTTGGCTTGGGTGCGCGGGGTGGGCGAACTCGGTATTGTGCTGATTTTCGCCTATTTCCCGCAAGGCATGCCGATCCGCCTATGGGTCAATTTGCAAGATAGTGGCCTTGACGCGACGTTTCCGCTGCTGTGGGTCTTTATCGCCGCCGCGCTGCCGTTGCCGCTCTGGCTACTGCGCCGCCGGGCAGGACACTAAATCATTGAATTTTCTATTGTCCACTCTGGTTCCGAAATCCAACGGATTTCAGAATCGGGACACTAGCACGGCTTCGTCTGATTTCGTGGAAGATTGATCCCACCCAACCATATCGACAATATCAATCGTCGCCTGCGTAATCCACGATCCGGTGTTGGGTGGTGCGTTTACGGCTGCTGCGTTCGCGCAGCGTTTCAAACACCACGAACAGCAGCGGGATCACGAAGATACCGATGCCGCTGGCGGCAATCATGCCGGCGAACACCGGCGTGCCGAGCGAGCGGCGGGTGATTTGTGCAGCGCCCGACGCAACCACCAGAGGCAGCAGGCCAAATACGAAGGCAATCGAGGTCATCATCACCGCGCGGAACCGCATCTTCGCCCCCGCGATCGCCGCCTCGTGAATGCTCATGCCCTCTTCGCGGCGTTCCTTGGCGAACTCAACGATCAGAATGCCGTTTTTGGCGGCGAGCGCGATCAGCACGACAAGGCCGATTTCGGCGTAAAGGTCGAAGGTCAGGCCGGCGATCACGATACCGAGCATGGCGCCGAATACGCCAACCACCACCGATAATAATACCGGGATTGGGATGATCCAGCTTTCGTATAAAGCGACCAGAAATAGAAAGGCGAAGGTGAGCGATAGCGCAAATACATAGACCGCCTGACCCTTGGCCTGTTCCTGCAAATAGGCTGTGCTCGTCCAATCATACGAGAAGCCGGTCGGCAGGACCCGGTTGGACAGTTTCGCCATCGCGGCCAGCGCCGCGTTGGACGAGACCCCAGGGGCCGGATTGCCGATGATTTGTGCGGCTTCCGAATCATTGTAGCGGCTGATGATTTGCGGCCCCAGCACGGTATGGGCGGTGGCGAGCGAGCGCATCGACACCATGGCACCGGAGTTGCTCCGCACATAAATTCGCCAAATTCCGGCTTCGGTATCGCGGTCACGCTGCTTGGCCTGGATGTTTACCTGCCAGACTTGACCGAACAGATTGAACTGATTGACATAATAGCCCCCGAGTGACGCCTGCAACGCTTCAAAAATCGAGGAGATTGGTACGCCCAGGGCCTGAGCCTTGGCGCGGTTGATATCGAGATAGATCGACGGGGTATTGGCTGAATAGGTGCTGAACACCCGGCTGAGCTTTTTGTCGCCATTCGCGGCAACGATCAGTGCTTTCAGCACCGAGTCGAATTTTTGTTGGCTCGCGGCCTGGATGTTTTCAAGCTCATAGGTGAACCCACCATTGGTTGAGAGGCCGATAATCGGCGGCAGGTTAAACGCCACCACATTGGCGCCCTTGAGTTGCGCGCCCATCTGGAACACCTTGGCAATCACCGCATTGACCGAGTTCTTCGCGCCCGGCCGCTGATCAAACGGCTTGAGATGGGCGACCATGAATAGCGCGTTTGGTTCGGTCGCCGAATCCAGAATTGAGAAGCCATTGATTGCAATAACGTCTTGCACCTGCGGCAGGGTATGGATCATCTTGGCGAGTTTCTGCCCCATTGCATCGGTGCGTTGCAGCGATGCGCCCGGCGGCAGCGTCGCCTGGATAAAGAACGCGCCCTGATCCTCATCGGGCAAGAACCCACCCGGCGTGATGCTGGACAGCACGAACGCACCAATGCCGAATGCCAGAATCACGAGGAGAGCCAGGGCTGATCGTTTGACCACGCGGCTCACGAAATTAGCATAGCCGTTGCGTGTCCGGTCGATGAAGCCAAGGATTTTGGCCATGATCCCACGATGCTTCTGCCGGCGCAGCAGCAGCGCGCAAAGGGCTGGCGACAGCGTCAGCGCGTTGAGTGCTGAAATCAGCATCGCCGTGCTGATCGCAACGGCGAATTGGGTAAATAGTAAGCCGGAGAGACCCGGAATGAAGGCGGTCGGCACGAACACCGAAAGCAGCACCAGCATGATCGCGATAATCGGCGCCTGGATCTGCGCCATCGCGACTTTGGCGGCCTCCTTGGACGTCATATCCGGGTTTTCTTCCATCACGCGCTCGATATTTTCGACCACCACGATCGCGTCATCGACGACCAGCCCGGTCGCAACGACTAACGCCAGCAGGGTAACCGTGTTGGCCGAATAGCCAAGCGCCAGCATGAAGGCAAAGCTACCAAGCAGCGCGATCGGCACCACGATTGAGGGCACCAAAGCGGCGCGCCAGGAGCCAAGAAACAGGAACACGACAATAACGACCAGCACGAAGGCCTCGATCAATGTCTTGATCACCTCGTAGATGGTATCGCTGACGAAGGAGCTCGAGTTATAGACTGTCTTGCTCGCCAGGCTCTTGGGGAAACGCGTTTCGAGCTTAGCGATTTCCTTCTCCACCCGGGCTGAGGTGGCCACCGCATTGGCGCCGGGCGAAAGAAACACGCCGATTGCGACGCCAGGATGCCCGTTGATCCGGTCAATCTGGTTCTCGCTTTGCGGTCCCAGCGCGATTTTCGCAACATTCTTGAGCCGGAGGAGCGAGCCGTCTTTGTTGCCGCGAATTACGATATTGCCAAACTGCTTGACGGTACTGAGCCGTCCTTGGGTTTGGACCGAAAGCTGATATTGCTGATCGCCGCCGATTGGCATTAACCCGATGGTGCCGACGGGCGCTTGGGTGTTCTGGTCCTGAATCGCGCTAATCAGATCGGCGGGCGTCAGACCAAGCTCCGCGAGGCGGTTGGTATTGTAGATTACCCGCATCGAATAATCTTGCTCGCCGAACATATGTGCCTGACCCACGCCGGCCACCCGCGATAGCGGATTGAGGACGTTGATTTTCACATAGTTTGAAATCTGCAGCGGGGTCAGCTTGTTGTCTGGACTATAGAAAAACACGAACTGCAGCACCGAGGAGGATTTCTTGGTGACGGTGACGCCTTCTTTTTGCACTTCGGACGGCAATTGCGTTAGCGCCTGCTGCACCGCATTGGTGACATTGACCTCGTCGATATCCGGGTTGCTGCCGAGCTTGAAGGTGACTGTCAGGCCATAGGTACCGTCATTTGCGCTGGTCGAGGAATAATAGATCTCGTCGTTCAGCCCATTGATTTGCTGCTCCAGCGGCTCTGCGACGGTATCGTTCACCACTTTCGACGACGCCCCCGGATAGGTGGCACTCACCTGCACCGAAGGCGGCACGATCGAGGGGAATTGCGCAACCGGGATGCGCGTCATTGCAATCGCCCCGGCAATGGTGATGACGATGGCGATGACCACGGCGAAGCGGGGTCGGTCGATGAAGAATGCGGGGATCATGCGATTATCCCGGCGCCGATGGGGGCGAGGCCGTCCCGGACGTGCTTGTTTCGGATTTCACGGTTTCGGGTTTGACCGTAAGGCCGGGATGAACCTTCTCGATCCCATCGACGATCACCCGGCTGCCCAGTGCCAGCCCGTTTGCGATCGTTGCGGTCGCGGGCGTTGTCTGCCCGAGTTTGACGCTGGTTCGCACCACCTTGTTGTTTTTATCGACCGTCAGCACATAATCGCCCAACTGATCAGACAGCACCGCATCGCGCGGCAGCACGATCTGTTCGACGGGATGCTTCGAGCGCACCACCACAGTGACGAATTCGCCACTGGTCAACTCGCGATCATTCACCTTTGCTTGGCCGAGCCCTTTGATTTGCGGGTTGGCAATCGTGCCCTGCATCGCCAGGCTGTCGGTGTTCTGGCTGATCTGGTTGCTGGTAAAATCGAGCGTGCCGACTTGCTTGTCCATCCGCCTGTCGGGCAGCCGTAACCGCAATTCTACCGCGTCGAGCCCACCCTGATTGGCATATTCCTGTCGTAATTTCAGGGCGTCCCGCGCCGGCATCGAGAATGTGACGTTCACCGGATTCTGGCTGACCACCGTCGCCAGCGTGCCGGTCGTCGGGCTGACCACGTTTCCAATATTGATATTGGTGGGGCCGATCCGTCCGTTGATTGGCGAGCGGATCTGCGTGTAGCTCAGATTGATCGCGGCGGTCTCGCGCTGCGCTTTGGCCGCATCGAGGTTTGCCGCATCGCTCTGCTCGGTCGCGCGGTCATTATCGAGGGTCGAGCGCTGGCCAGCGGGCGTGTGCAGCAGGGCGACCGAGCGGCCCAGCGTCGTTTGCGCGTTAGCCAGCGTTGCCTTTGCCGCTGAGACCGCCGCATTGGCTTGATCGAATGCCGCCTGATAGGGGCCGGGCTCAATCACGTACAGCAATTGTCCCTTTTTAACATCGGCACCCTGGTGAAACAGGCGCTGCTCCAGATATCCGGTAATCCGCGGAACGAGATTGACGATGCGCGTCGCCTGAATCCGGCCAATAAAGGATTGCTGTTGATAAACTTTCTGTTTCTTGACTGTCACGACACTGACAGTGGGCGGCTTCATTGCGGCGGCGGCCACAGCAATGCTCCCGACGGCAAGGACGCTGCACAGCGCCACGTTGCGCGCAAGGCCTTGGCGAAGCGCGGGGTCAAGCAACGATCTACGCATCAACAACCTCATCTGCAGACATTTCGGTGAAACTGATGATCGGGTGGAACCCAATTCTGGTAAGCCGCGTCAAAACGCCGCGACCACGCTTTCGGAATGGACTGTGCCGAAACGACATCTGTCCTGCCCTAAGGGATTTAATGTTCTGTCACGCGATGGTCAATGTCACGAGTGCGCACTTGATACAATCTGTTACAACGATACGCCATCGAGCAAGCGGATCGGCACGCATACCCTGACCCTATTCGTCATTTCGCCACTCTATGTGATAGTCCGACGCGCGCGAGTGTTTCGCGCCAACGCCTATCGGAGAGTATTGATGGATAGCACCGGCCAAGACCCGACCGACCCGTTCCTTTGGCTTGAGGATATTGACGGCGCCGATGCCCTCGCCTGGGTGAGCGCGGCCAATCAGCGCAGCACCGAGCGGCTTTGCACCCCTGAATTCGAGGCTGATCAGGCCACCGTGCTCGGTATTCTAAACGCCGATGATCGCATCCCCGCGATCGTTCAGCGCGGCGATTATGTGTATAATTTCTGGACCGACGCGGCGCATAAGCGCGGCCTCTGGCGCCGCACCAGCCTGGCCTCCTATCGCACCGATGCGCCCGATTGGGATATTTTGCTTGATCTTGATGCGCTGGGGGCGGCGGCGCAAAAAAGCTTTGTCTGGGCGGGTGCCACCTTGCTCGCGCCGGATTTCACCCGCGCGCTGATTAGCCTGTCCGATGGCGGTGCCGATGCGGTCGAGATCCGCGAATTTGACCTCTCGCGGCGTCAATTCGTCAGCGATGGGTTTTCGCTTCCCGATGCGAAAACCCAGGTTACGTGGATCGATCACGACACCATCCTGGTCGCGACGGCCCATGGCGGCGATGTCACCGCCTCCGGCTACGCCCGCTCGGTGCGGCGCTGGCGCCGGGGCACCGATTTTGCCGCAGCCGACATTATCTTTGAGATCGAGGCGGCGGATACGTTTCTGAGTATGGATCGTAGCATCGATCCGAACGATCCCTACACGCTGTTCATGCGCGGCATCGCCTTTTTCCAATATCAATATACATTTCAGCGCGATGGCGAAGCGGCGCAACGGCTCGACCTGCCGGAAGATTGCGATATCGATATCGCCTATGGTCGCCTCACCGTGCGCACCCGCTCGGAATGGACCACCGGCCCTGATTGCTGGCCTGCGGGCAGCCTGGTTACCATCAAACTCGCTGATTTTCTGGCGGGCAAGCGCCATTTTTCGCGTATTTTTGCGCCCGAGCCGCGCACCGCACTCGATAGTTTCATCATGTTCGCTGATCACGCTTTGATCGGTGTGCTCGATAATGTGCAAAGCCAAATTCTGCGCGCCGATCCCGATACGGATTATGCGGGCCATCCGGCTCCTGTTTGGCATCTCGCTCCGATCGAGGGCTTGCCCGCCCATAGCGCCATCGCGATTGGCAAACTGGCGCCGCAAGACCCGCAATCGGCGGTCGCTTTGCTCAGCGTCGGCGGTTTTCTTGATCCCGGCCGCCTGATCCTTGCCGAACCCGAGCGCGATGTGGTGACGCTGAAAACCGCACCGCCGCGCTTTGACGCCACCGGCCTGCATGTTGCTCAGCACGCCGCCATCGCCGATGACGGCACGGCGATTCCCTATTTCCTGATCACCCCGGATACCGAACAGCCCGATACCGGCTGGCCGACCATCCTTTATGGCTATGGTGGCTTCGATGTCTCGATCGAGCCGGCCTATCTCGGGGCTACCGGCGCACTCTGGTGCGCGCGCGGCGGCGCTTATGCCGTGGCCAATATTCGCGGCGGCGGTGAATTCGGCCCCGATTGGCACAAAGCCGGCATTCGCGAAGGCAAGCGCATTGCCCAAAATGACTTCGCCGCCGTCGCTGCTGACTTGGTTAGCACCGGTGTTACCATCCCCTCACGCATCATGGGGTTCGGCGGTAGCAATGGCGGTCTGCTCGTCGGCAACATGCTCACCCGCTTCCCTGAGCAATTCGGCGCCATCCTTTGCGCCGTCCCGCTGCTCGATATGCGCCGCTACACCAAACTTCTTGCCGGCCATTCCTGGATCGCTGAATATGGTGATCCAGATAACCCCGCCGACTGGGCGTTTTTGCAAAAAATCTCGGCCTATCACCTCGCCCAACCCGGCCAGCCCTACCCGCCCGCGCTGATCATGACCACCCGCCGTGATGACCGCGTGCACCCCGGCCACGCCCGGAAAATGGCGGCCAAACTGCAATCCATGGGCTATGATACGCTCTATTACGAACAAGACGAAGGCGGCCACGGATCAGGCGCCGACGCCGCCCAGCGCGCCTTTGCCACCGCCTTGCATTTCGCGTTTGCGCGGGCGACGGTGGGGAGGGTTTAAGGGAACGCCAGGGCGCGGCCCTGGACCCGTTAAACTAATGAAACTGATCGGCAAACAAAGGCCGGAGCGTGGTTGACAATTAGCAATCACGCTCCAACGGCTGAGCCCTTAGCCCCCTTTAGAGCAACATCCGATCAGATGGAACCACTTGATCGGATAAAGTTGCTCGCCAAAACAATGAGCTGGAGCATTGTTCGTGAGCCAATGCGAACGGATAATGCTCTAGCGTTTTAGGGTTGGGGAGGGCGATCCAGGCACATGCCGGGGATAAGCAAGTGCAGCGCCCCTGGCCTTTTCTTAACGCGTCCCGACTCGTCCAGGCACAAAAAAACGCCGCTTTCGCGGCGTTTTCCAGTTGTCTTTTGCTTGCGTGCTTAGCGCACGGCAGACAAAATCAAGCGGCTTTCAAATTTTCCGCTGAGACTTTGCCTTGCTGGCCGCGCTGCGGCTCATAAGCAATCCGCTGGCCTTCGTTCAGTCGGCCCAGCCCAGCGCGTTCAACCGCTGAGATATGCACGAAAACGTCTTTCGAGCCATCATCCGGCTGGATGAAGCCGTAGCCTTTGGTTGCATTGAACCATTTCACAACACCGGTCGCCATTTCGTCACTCTCCATCAAACACGGCAACCCGCACGATGCGGGCCAAGGAACTCTTCAACTGAGGAAGTGTCGAAACGCGAGAACGCGAAAAAGCACAAGCAACCACAACAGAAAAGCGCCGCAATTGCGTATGTAGCTGTTTTCCGTCCCCTTGGCTAGTGTCCTGCCCCTGAAATTCATTGGATGAATTCAGGGATAAGCAGGCCACTAAATTATTGAATTTTCTAGTGTCCACTCTGATTCCGAAATCCAACGGATTTCAGAATCGGGACACTCGATCATCTTGCCAATGTCCGCATCAAATAGCGCATGCCAGCCCATTGCTGTGCCAAATACCCGCCACTGGCCATGGATTCTGGGGCGGTGGCATCGCCGGTTGGTGCGAAATCACGCGAAAAATCGGCGGTGCCGAACAGCATATCCCAGAACGGAAACACGGCGCCGTAATTGACCGAACGCAGCCCGGCGGCGCCGATGGCGTGATGGGCGCGGTGAAATCGGGGCGAGACCAGGAGGCGCTCGCCGATCCGGCCAAAATGCAGGCGGATATTGGCGTGGCTGAAGCTTTCCACCAGCCGTAAAGCCAGGAGCAATATTGGAAATTGCAAAGGCGGAATGCCGATCAGCAAGCCGATCATCATGAACCACGTGAATGAGGCGATTTCGTCGAGAATATGGTTTCGATCATCCGACCAGACGGTCATTTGGCGTTGGGCGTGATGCACGGCGTGGAGCGCGTACCAAAGGCTGAATCGGTGCGAGAGGCGGTGCCGCCAATAATCGGCGAAGTCCAAAATCAGCGCATAGGCAAAAAATGTCAGCACCGGATGGCCGAACAAAGGCGGGATCATGGTTTCCAGCATGGGCGGGATGTAGCCGTGATCGACCAGCACGCCATTCAGCCAGGTTTGCGCGGTATAGAACAAGACGAAGGTGGCAATTGGCAAAATCCCAATCCGCGCCAATGCGGTGTAGGCGATATCGGTCCAAACCAGGCGGGCATTGCCACCGCGTTCGATCGGCCACAGCCGTTCGAGCGGCATGCACACGCCCAAGGCGAGCAGCATTTGCGCCAACCCGTAAAGGGCCACCAGCACCCAGCCGAAGGAGAGAAATTCCCAGCGCATCAGCCCCAGCCGGTATAAAGCGGGCAGCACCGCCACCTGCTCGATCCATCCGGCCAGATCATTGAACGGATGGGTGGGGATCATCAGGCGAGCTTCATGGCGGCGAGGGCGGGTTGATCGGTCAGCAACGTCGAGAGAAAAATCCCGTGCGGCGAGCGGCCGACCGCAATGCGCTCGATGCTGCCATCGCGCGGGTCATAAACCGCGACATGGGCTGCAAAGCGCAGGGCGATCCATAATTTGCCGTCAGGGGCAAAGCATAAATCATCGGGTCCGCCCGGCATGTTAATATGCTTGACCACGGTGAGCGTGTGCGCGTCGATGACGGAGAGCGAGCCGGCCACGCGATTGGTCACGTAGATATGCTGACGGTCCGGAGCGAGAAATAAATTATGGGCCCCGCGGTCGGTGATGATGCGCTTCGTCACGTGCCCGGTCGCGGGGTCGACCACGGCGACATGGTTACTGCCCATGATCGCGACAAGCACTTGACCGCGATGCCACATGACGCCGGCTGGGGTTTTGCCAACCGGCATGACCCAACGCTCGGTCATATTAGTCAGATCGAACGAGGCAAGGGCGTTTGATCCTTGCAAGGAATTGAACACGATCCGGCTATCGGGGGTGTAGCTCAAATGGCTTGGCATTGAGCCGGGCTTGAAGCGCTTGACCAAGCCAAAATCGGCTGCCCGATAGATATCGACATGGTTAAGCCGCAAGGCGTTCACCACCAAGAACTGGCCGTCGGGGCTGAACCAGAGCTGATACGGATCGGCCAATTGCCGGTGTCCCATCGGGGCGCCGGTGGCTGGATTGAAAAAAAACAGCGCATTGCCGGACGCATCCGCGACCAGTAGGCGCTGATGATCGGGCGTCAACGCCCAATGGCTTGGTTCACGATAGGTCGGTTCGCGCCGCAACACCCGCTTGGTCGCCATATCGATGATCGCGACATTGGCGGCGCCCGAATTCATCACAATGGCGATGGGGGTGGCGGGAGCGTTGGCGGTTGCAGGAGCGTTGGTGGTTGCGGGCAGGGTTGGGGCGGCCTGCGCCAACCCGGTGAAGGGCGCCGCTAAAACCGATCCAGCCAACATGGCACGACGCGACAGGAGCAAGCTCATGAACCCTCGATGTTTTGGTCAGGAAACACTTTCGTCAGCAAACACCAGTACCGCCCGTGCCCAGGTGAAGAACGCCAGACTAGTCGTTGCGATCAAAGTATTATCCGTGACAGACTGCACTGCGAAAGCGAAAAAAACAAGCCGGATCACAATCCGTTGATCGCGTGGCAGCTTTGCGCTGCCGCGCCAAACCCACAGCACCAGCAGGGCGACCAGCAAGGCCGCGCCGATGAAGCCGCCTTCGGTTGGAATTCTTAAATATTCGCAATGCGCGGCGTTGGTTCCCAATAATTCGCCCAGGGAGGAATGCAAATTCACCACGACCTTGCCCGCGCCGACGCCCCAGCCCAGCCAGGGCGAGGCGGCGATTGCCCGCTCGAAGGCGGGCCAGATCAGCGTGCGGTTGGATAGATCGCCCGCTTCGCCGAGCCGCCATAAATCGATCACCCGGATGAACCTGACATCGGGCAGCACCAGCAACATCAATCCGGCCGAACCCACCAGCAGGCTCAGCAGCACCATCCGCCGTTGCAGGCTCAACTGGGTTGACGGCACGGCAACCAAGGTTGCCACCAGCACGAACGCGGCGAGCCCGAGCGGCGCGCGGGCGCCGGTTGCCACCAGCACCAGGAGATCCAACCCAATCCATCCGAGCAGCCACGGATTTTTGCGCCGCAAATAAGCAAGAATTCCGGCGTAAACCCCGATCATCGCAAATCCGCCCAGAAACGCGGGCGAACTCGCCGCCGCCAGCCGCAGCGCGCCTTGCTCAAAGCCCACCATGGCGCGCACGCCGAGCGCGTCGAGCACCGCGCCAAACAGCACGGTCAGCACCGGCCCTGCGATGGTCACGCGGATAATAGCCCGCCGCATTGGTGCGGACAGCTTGATAAAGCCTGCCCCGAACGGTGCCGCCGAGCCAATCAGCGAGCGCACCGAGGCGAGCAGCGTTAGTCCCGGCCAAAACCCATGAACGATGCCGCCCACGAACATCGCGCCGAAGGCAAAGCCGGGATTATAGCGGTCAAACCGAGCGCCCTCGCGCCACGCGGCGAGGGCCATCACTGCAAGCCCGGCGGCTTTGAGCACGGCGATGATCAGCTCATGCTGGCCAATCAGGTCGGATAGCCACATTTCCGGACTGCTTTGCACCGCCACCAGCCAAGCCACCATGGCCCAAACCGGCTTGGCATAAGCGAGAGCGGCCAGCACCAGAAGTGCCAAGAATAATTCGGCGCGGGCGATCCAAGGCGGCAGCATCACGGCGACGAGGCTCAAGCCCAGGCCCAAGAGCATCGAGGATACCCATATCGGATCACGCCGACTGGTCATGCCGCTTGGTTCATCCGCGAGCGGTCAGCGACCCGACGACGCAGCCCGCTGGTCGCATAAGCCATCGCGCGAGCGGCATGGGCTTGGGGTCAATTGCATCGTCCATAATCTGTGTTTATCGCTCTGGGGCGAAACTTCATAGGTTTTTTGCCCGATGATCCTGCACGCGACCGACCATGGCGCTGGCGCGCCGATTATTCTTTTGCATGGGCTTTATGGCGCTGCGCAAAATCTCGGCATGATTGCCCGTGCGCTCGGTGATGGCCGGGTGATCGCGCTTGATGCGCGCAATCACGGCGCGAGCCCCCACGCGCCTGACATGGGCTATCGCACATTGACTGCCGATGTGATCGAAACCATGGACGCGCTCAATGTGGCGGAGGCTGTGCTGATCGGCCACTCAATGGGCGGCAAAACCGCGATGATGGTTTCGCTCATGCATCCTGCGCGGGTGCGTGCTCTTGCTGTGCTCGATATTGCGCCGGTAATTTATGATCACGCGGAGACCCGGGCTGAGCTGATCGATGCTTTGGCCGCGCTGCCGCTCATGCCGGGCCTGACCCGCCAGCAAGCCAATGCCCATCTTGCCAAGGCTATTCCCGATCCCGCGCTGCGCGGTTTTTTGCTTAATAATTTGCGCCTGAGTCACGCGGATGTGCCGACATGGCGGATTGATCTCGCCGCGATCAAAGCCGCCTTGCCGATGCTGACCGGCTGGGCCGATCCGCAGCCTTTGGTGGCGTATGACGGGCCGAGCTTGTTTTTGCGGGGCGCCCATTCGGCCTATGTGCCGCCTGATGCGATCGGGGAAATTCAGCGCCGCTTCCCCCGCGCAATGATCGAGACGGTCGCCAATGCAGGCCATTGGCTCCATGCCGAGCAACCTGACGCGGTCAATGAAGCCCTGAATCACTTTCTTATCCCCATATTGCGCCCTTGTGCCGAGCCGCGCGCGCGCTTAAATCCCTCCCCATGAGTAACGATCCTGATAGTACCGAAAATTTGGCGCCCGATCTCGCGAGCGCCGATAGTGCCGTGGCAGCACCGAGCGAATCACTCAGCGCAGAGGCCGAGCGCGATGCGATGCGTGATAAATGGCTGCGCGCTGAAGCCGATATGGCTAATCTACGCGCCCGCACCCGCCGCGAGGTGGATGATGCCCGTCAATATGCGGTGCAGCGTTTTGCCACCGATATCGTCGAATCAGCCGAAAATCTGCGCCGGGGTCTGGATTTGCTGCCGCCACCGCAGCCCGATGAGCCCGCCATAATCACCAAAATGCGCGACGGTTTCGCCGGTGTTGAACGCAGTCTGATCGCGACCTTGGAGCGTCACGGCGTGATCGCGCAAGACCCTGTTGGTGCGCTGTTTGATCCGAATTTGCATCAAGCGATGGGTGAGCAGGACCAGGCCGGCACGCCGCCGGGCACTATTCTGCAAGCCTGGAGTCGCACGTGGCTGCTCAATGGTCGCCTGCTCAAACCCGCCATGGTGGTGGTCGCCCGCGATCCGGCGAGCGCTCCGCAGGGCAGTGAAGCGGCGACCAGCGCTGGCTAATCAGTCCAAATAATTTTCTGCGCCGGGCTCCCGGCACCTTGTCGGACACGTCAAGTGTCAATACATCTGTATCATTCAACAAGGGACGACCCTGATGCTTCGGGTCAGAATCGTCCGCTGCAAGGAGAGTAAACATGAGTAAGGTCATTGGTATCGACCTCGGCACCACCAATTCCTGCGTTGCGATCATGGAGGGCAAGGATGTCCGCGTGATCGAAAATGGTGAAGGCGCGCGCACGACCCCGTCGATGGTCGCGTTTTCCGATAGTAATGAACGGCTAGTCGGCCAGTCCGCCAAACGGCAGGCGGTGACCAACCCGACCAACACGCTTTATGCGGTCAAGCGCCTGATCGGGCGCCGGTTTGAAGACCCAACCGTCGAAAAGGATAAGGTCTTGGTTCCCTATGGCATTGTCCGGGGTGATAATGGCGATGCCTGGGTCGAGGCGCGCGGGCAGCGTTATGCGCCGAGCCAGATTAGTTCTTATATCCTGACCAAAATGAAGGAAACCGCCGAAGCCTATCTCGGCGAAACGGTGACCCAAGCGGTGATCACGGTCCCGGCTTATTTTAACGACGCGCAACGCCAAGCCACCAAAGATGCCGGCAAGATTGCTGGGCTTGATGTGCTGCGCATCATCAACGAACCGACCGCTGCGGCCCTCGCTTATGGCATGGATAAAAAAAATGCGGGCACCATCGCCGTGTACGATCTCGGCGGCGGCACCTTCGATATTTCGGTGCTTGAGCTTGGTGATGGCGTGTTCGAGGTGAAATCCACCAATGGCGATACGTTCCTTGGCGGTGAGGATTTCGACCAGCGGGTCATTGATTATTTGGCCGACGAGTTCAAGCGCGAGCAAGGTATTGATTTGCGCAAGGATAAATTGGCGCTGCAGCGGCTGAAGGAAGCGGCGGAAAAGGCGAAAATCGAGTTGTCTTCGTCTAAGGAAACTGAAATCAACCTGCCCTTCATCACGGCCGACGCGTCCGGGCCGAAGCATATGGTGATGAAACTCACCCGGGCGAAGCTGGAATCGCTGGTCGATGATTTGATCGAGCGGACCCTGGGTCCGTGCCGTGCTGCGCTGAAGGATGCGGGCGTCACGGCTGGTGAAATCAACGAAGTCATCTTGGTCGGCGGCATGACCCGCATGCCCAAGGTGATCGAGGCGGTGAAGCAATTCTTTGGCCGCGAACCCGCGCGCAACGTCAATCCCGACGAAGTGGTCGCGATCGGTGCAGCGATCCAGGGCGGCGTGCTCAAGGGCGATGTGAAGGATGTATTGCTGCTCGATGTCACGCCGCTGTCGCTTGGCATCGAAACGTTGGGCGGGGTGTTCACCCGGCTGATTGATCGCAACACCACGATCCCGACCAAAAAAAGCCAAACCTTCTCGACCGCTGACGATAACCAGACGGCGGTCACCATCAAAGTGTTCCAAGGCGAGCGCGAGATGGCGGTGGATAATAAGCTGCTCGGCCAGTTCGATCTGATGGGCTTGCCAGCCGCGCCGCGCGGCGTGCCGCAAATCGAGGTTACGTTTGATATCGACGCGAATGGCATTGTCTCGGTTTCGGCGAAGGACAAAGCGACGGGCAAGGAGCAGCAGATTCGCATCCAAGCCTCTGGCGGTCTGTCGGACGCGGATATCGAGCGGATGGTGAAGGATGCCGAGGCGAATGCGGCGAGCGACAAGGCCAAGCGCGAGCTGGTCGATGCCCGCAACCAAGCCGATAGCCTGATCCATCAGACCGAAAAGACGCTGAAGGATGCGGGCGAGGGCGTGAGCGCGCAGGATCGTGGCGAGGCTGAAGCCGCCATCAGCGCCGCCCGCGCTGCGGTTGAGGCGAATGAACTCGAAGCGATCAAGTCCGCGACCGATCGCCTAACCCAAATCGCGATGCGCGTCGGTGAAGCGATGTATAAGGCGCAGTCCGAAGCGGGTGCCGCCGCGCCGGACGAGGCGGGCCCGAATGGTGAAAAGATCGTCGATGCGGATTTTGAAGATGTTGACGACCACACCAAGAAGTCAGCTTGATTGCTGACTTCACGGCACTGCACCGACAAACCCCCCGGACCAGCGATGGTCCGGGGATTTTCTCTATTCCCGTGATCCAGGACTGAGCCGCGCCATGGCGAAACGTGATTATTACGAAGTGCTCGGCGTCTCCCGCACCGCCTCCGCCGATGAGCTAAAAAAAGCCTATCGCAAATTGGCGATGCAATATCACCCCGATCGCAACGCTGGTGACAAAACCGCGGAGCATAATTTTAAGGAAGTCAATGAAGCTTATGATGTCCTGAAGGATGATCAGAAGCGCGGCGCCTATGATCGTTTCGGCCATGCGGCCTTTGAAGGTGGTGGCGGTTCGGGAGGGGCAAGTGGCTTCGGCTTTGAAGGCGGCATTGGCGATATTTTCGAGCAAATGTTCGGCGAGGCTATGGGCGGCGGCAATCGTCGCGGTGGCGGTCGCGCTCAGCGGACCGGCAATGATATTCGCGCCGGCGTTGAAATTGAACTGACCCATGCTTTCACCGGCACCAAGGCCGAGGTGCGCGTTCCCACCCGGATGAATTGCGACGCCTGTAACGGCACGGGCTCGGCGGATAAGCAAGCCAGCGCCGATAGCTGCCCGGGTTGTAATGGCACCGGCCGCGTGCGTGCCCAGCAGGGATTTTTTATGGTGGAGCGCACCTGCCCCACCTGCGGCGGCTCCGGTCGCGCCTTGCGCAATCCCTGCCGCGTCTGTGGTGGAGCCGGGACCGTGCCACGCGAGCGCACCATCTCGGTCAATATTCCTCCCGGCGTTGAGGATGGTACCCGCATCCGCCTGTCTGGCGAAGGCGAGGCGGGTGGGCGTGGTGCGCCTCCTGGTGATCTTTATGTGCATGTGGCGATCCGCCCGCATCCAATTTTTCAGCGCGACGGGAGCAATATTTTCTGCCGCGTGCCGCTGCGTATGAGCCAGGCCGCTTTGGGTGCCGAAATTGAGGTCCCGGCCATCGATGGCACGCGTGCGCGGGTCAAAATCCCGCCCGGCACCCAAACCGGCGATCAATTTAGGCTGCGGAACAAGGGCTTTTCGGTGCTGCGCAGCACCAGTCGCGGCGATATGTATATCCAGGTCGCGGTGGAAACGCCGCAAAACCTGACAAGGCGCCAGCGCGAATTGCTTGAAGAGTTTGACCAAGAAGCAGCGTCCAACGCTGAGGGCAGCCCCGAAAATGAGGGATTTTTCTCCAAGGTTCGGGAATTTTTCGAAGGTCTTTAGAGCGGTTGCCAATCAATCAGCGTAGCGCTCTCTCGCTGCGCTGGAACCGTCCTGCGCCATGTTACATTTTGTGCTTCGCCGGTCGTATCGCTGGCATGGCCGCCGCAATGGCGATATATTCACCCGGTACTTGAGGATCGAAAATTTCCTTGTGGTGCGAAATTTTTCTGACGGAGCAAACAATGTCTGTGCGAAAATCCCCATGGCTGCATTCTTTCTCCGGTCTCGCTTTGCTCAGCGTTCTCGCTGGCTGCGCGGTGCCGCCGCCGATGGGCCCTACTGTGGTCGCGATGCCGGTCCAGGGGCAGCCTTTCAGCAGTTTCCAGCGTAACGACCAAGCTTGCCGTTATTATGCGCAACAGCAAGTCGCGGGGCAGGGCCAGGGTGCCGCTCAGGCTGCGAATACGAGCGCCGCTGGCGGTGCGTTGCTCGGCGCGGCGGTTGGCGCGTTGATCGGCGCTGCCGGTGGCAATGCCGGGGCAGGAGCCGCCATTGGCGGGGGTTCCGGGCTGTTGCTTGGCTCGGCCAATGGCGGTGCCGTGGCACAGAACGCCGCGAGCAATATCCAGGCGCAATATAACATTGCCTATAGCCAATGTATGGTGAGCAATGGTGAGCAAATGTCCGCGCCGCCGCCCGCCTATAATTCGTACAGCTACCCGTCCCCCGCTTACCCGCCGCCCGGCTATCCGCCGCCGCCGGGCTATTAGACTGTGATGAGACGCTTCATCATCACGTCGTTCTGACCATCCTTGCGCGCGATCAGGCCAACAGGACCGATCCCGCCAGCGATTCTCAGCCTCGGCGCGGCCGGTGCGACACTCGGCATTCGCCGCAAGCGCCCGCAGCACAAATTGATTCCGCTGCCAATTTCAATCCTGTTGCACGGGCTGATCCTCGCCGTGCTCATTTTTGCCGCGCATCGTGTGCTCAAGCCACCGCCCGTACAGCCCGGTATCGCCGTGGTATTCGAAGGGTCCGGGCTGACCAAAACCGCGCCCAAAACCGCCGCCCCGCGGGCAGCGCTTTACGGCCCGCCGCAGCGCGCGGCTAATTCAGCGCCGCCCGCGGCACCGCCTCCTGCTGCGGCGGCACCCAAAGAGCCGCATGTGAGCCTGGCCTCGCCCAAGCCGGTGCCGAATATCCCCCGCGCGCTCGATCATTTGCCGATCCCGATGCCGCACGCCGCCCCGCAGAATCCCGCGCACCGAACCATCGTGCGCAACGCAGCGCCCCCCTTTCGGATCATGAACGGCATGTCGTTTGGCCATAGTGCTGCCGCACCATCGCCGTTTCACCGTGTCCCCGGCCATCTGGCCATGCAGCTGTCGCAATCTTATTTAAATCGTCAATCTCCCGACATTACCTTTCAGGGCAAGGCTGGCCCCGATTGGGAAAGTGCGTTCAACAAATGGGTGAACGATCATAAATATTATCCGCAAAGTGCTGCGGAAAATAATGAGCAGGGTAGCGTTACCATCGCGATGACCGTTTTGCCGGATGGCAGCGTGCGTGATTTGCGACTCTTGCGCAGCGCGGGCGCCCCGCTACTCGATATGGCCTGGCTGGGTCTGTTTCAGGGCGGCGTTCATGTCCCGCCCTTCCCGCCGGGCAGTCCGGCTAAACAGGAGCGAATTGTCGCAACCATGCGCTTTGTGCTGATCCATTAGGCACAATGGCAGGCATGGCGGCTACTGACGTCGGCTCAATACCGTGCGGGCGGAGACGTTGATGGCCAAAACGACCAGCATCACCAGCAGCGCTGCGGCAAACGCGACCGCGTGCGCCTTGCTGCTCGGCTCGTTGATGTAAGTCCAGACCACATAGGTCAAATAGCCAATCGAGCCATGGATCAGATGAAAATTCCATCCCAACGTGGACCAGCCCGCCGTGTAAATTAGCGGCGCGGTTTCGCCCACCGAAATGGCTAACGCGAGCAAAATAGCGGTGATCACCCCCGGCAGCCCTGCCGTCAGCACCACCCGAAATGCGACCGTCCGATCCTGCGCGCCCAGCGCATAGGCTGCTTCGCGCATGGAGGTCGGCACCCGGCGGAGCGATAATTCGGTAATCCGGGTCAAGTAGGGGATAACCATGATCGCGAGCGTCAACGACCCCGCCAGCACCGAAAAACCCCAGCCCAGCCCAACCACCATTGTGATATAGGAGAAATATCCCAGCACGATTGAGGGGGTGCCGGTGAGTGTATCGGCCAAAAAGCGGATCACCGAGCCCAGTTTATTCTGCCCATACTCGGAGAGGTACATTCCCGCGCCGACGCCAATCGGCACCGCAAAAATCAACGAGCCGAGCGAGAGCACCAACGTTCCCACCACCGCATTGAGCAGCCCGCCATGAATGGCATTCGTGGTGAATAATTTTACCGAAAAGGCCGACGCACCTTTGATGATCACCACGGCCAGCAAATCAACCAGTGGCACTGCAATCAACAAAAACGCGAACCCGCAAATCAGCCAGCCGATGATGTTGAACAGATAGCGCCGCGTCTCCAGCGCTGATCGCTTGCCGCCCGCAACCCCAACACGAACCGACCCCTCACTGCCCGACATTGCGTGACCCCCGCACCAGCAGCCGTGCCGCCGCATTGACCGCCACGGTAATCACGAACAGCACCAGCGCGATTTCCGCGAGCGATTTCACCGCCATATCGGTCGGGTCCTGCAACGCACTATCAAGCTGGGACAAAATAAACGACGCCATGGTGCTGATCGGGGTGAAAATCGTGTCCGGTAGATAATTTAAACCACCCCCCGAAACCATCAGCACCGCCATGGTCTCGCCCAAAGCGCGGCCTAGCGCGAGCACGATCCCGCCGATCAGCGTCACCCGCGCGGTCGGCAGCATCGTTTTGGTGACCACCTCGAAATGCGTCGCGCCGAGGGCAAACGCCGATTCGCGCAATTCCTTGGGCACTTGAACCAATGCGTCATACAAGGTCGTCGCGATAATCGGCGTGATCATCAGCGCCAGAATAATACCCGCCGCCAGTAACCCATAGCCGCTGCCCGAACTGTTATGCATGTTGAAAAATGGAATAAACCCAAACAACGCGGTCATGGCCGGGCCGATTACATGGGCAATCAACGGCACGAGCACATAAATGCCCCACAGCCCGAACACCACGCTGGGCACCACCGCCACCAGTTCCACCACCATCGATAATATCGGCCGTAATTTGGTTGGCGCCTTCTCGGCCAAAAACAAAGCCGTGCCGATACTGACAGGAACCGCAAAGACAATTGCCAAGAGCGAGGACGCCAACGTGCCGACAATAAAGGCTAAAATGCCGTAATTTGCTCCAGGCTCGATTTTGTACCCATGGCTGACCACGCCATTGCCGTATAAATTGCCCAAGCTCCAATTGATCGTGCCGAGAAACCGGATTCCGTTAAATCCAATCGCTTTCCAAGCGTAGGCACCGAGAAAAAAGATAACCGCGAACAAGGCTGCCGGAATAATGAGTGCGATGCCCGCCATCACGCGGCGGAAAATTTTTGATCCGCCAGCCTGGCCAGCGCCGGAGGCTAGCCCGGTTTTCAACTCGAGCCCCGCGATTGCCAAAATTTTTCGCCGTTCTTCGGGCGTCGGGTCAATCGGGGATTTGTGCTCAGAACTCACCAATGTCCGCTTCTCCACAAACACCGCATGTCGATAGCAGAGGAAGCCTCATCCGCAAAATAAAACCGCCCTCCCGGATCACCGGAAGGGCGGCCAATCTCAAATTAACCGTGGATCTTCGCAATCTGCGCGGCAGAGAGCTTCTTGACTGCCGGCGGCAGCGCCTTGAACTCAACTTGCTTCAGGAAATGCTCGGCATTGCCCTGATTGCTGGCCCAAGTCAGCATGGTCTTCACCGCATTGGCGGTGTTTGCGTTCGCCTGTTTCGCATTCACGATCGCATACTCATAGTTAATGATCGGATAGCTCAACGCACCCGGCGCGAACACGAGGCTGATCCGCTCATCCGCCGGGGTTTTGCCCACCAGCGTGTCAGCAGCGGCGCTGATCGTCTTGGCCGACGGCATCAGGAACTTGCCAGCCTTGTTCTTGATCGCCGCGAGGCCCAGATGCGCCTTTGCAACTTCCTGGTAGAACGACACGCCAATATAGGCGATGCTATAGGGGTTCTGCTGCAGCGCGGTCACCATGCCGGGGTTACCCTCGGCGCCCAAGCCGCCCTGCACGGCCGGCCATGACACGGTGGTGCCAAAACCAACCGAGCTATTCCATGACGGGGTGGAGAAGCTCAGATATTGTGAGAAAATGAAGGTGTCGCCCGAACCATCGGTGCGATGCACTGGGATGATTTTGTGGTTCGGCAGCTTCACGCCCGGATTCAGCTTCGCAATCGCCGGGTCATTCCACATGGTGATCTTGCCGGTGTAAATGCCAGCGAGCACCGGACCGGACAAATGCAGATGCACATTGTTCAGGCCAGGAACGTTGAAATTGATCGCCTGCGCCGAAATCGCCAGCGGAATGTTCAGGATGCTCGGATCCTTCTTGATCTGACCGTCCGACATATAAGCGTCTGACGCGCCGATCTGCACCACGCCCGAAATCGCCTGGGAAATGCCAGCGCCCGAGCCGGTGCTCTGCGTCACGACCTTAATGGTCGGATGGGCCTTCTCGAAGCTCGGCAGCCAGATATTGAACAGCGGATAGAGCAGGCTTGAGCCGGTTTCGTTCAGCGTGACGGTCGAGGCCGCCGAAGCCGCGCCAACCCCAAGACCGGCGACCAGCAGAGCGGCCGCACTGGTGCGTGCGAGCATGGAGCGACGGAGTAACTTGCCAAATCGCATGAGTGGATTCCCTTGTTCAGTTGTTGAAAACTGCGGGGCCGAACAACCCCTGCGATCCGGTCTCTAAGCGATGCTGTGTGACAGTGCGACGGGGTAACGATGAAGGTTTTATGACATCGACACCCAGTTTATATTTTTGATACTGAATCTATTTTTTTCGTTGAAATTCCGGTTTGCAGCCGCGCATCGATCATCTCCACCGGCGTTTGCAGGCGCGAAAATCGCATGGCCCGCCTCGTTCGGCCGCCGCCTTCGCTGTTCAAATGCAGCATCAGAACGCTCAATGTCACCCGCGCATCAGCAATCTCGTCCCATCGGTAATGGTCGTTTTGATCTCGTAGGCCGCGCAACGACACCCCATCCGGTGTGACGAGTGCCCGAATCCGCACCTCCCGATCGACGTGATAGCGTCGCCAATCGCCGATTGCCCCAGCCACGACCAGTGCCGCGGCAATCGGCAATAACAACGCCATGGCCGTCAGAAATAGGCTTTTTGCGCCAATATGCACAAATAATATCGGCCCACCCAGCGCGATCAACACGATCAACACGACCACAATATAAGGCGGCGAAGCGGCTGGTGCGCCCGCCCACACCTCAAGCTCCGACATGGTCGCCCCGCTAGCATGCTCCGCGTCCTGACTCGCGTTATTCTCGTCCATGGCCCGCTCCTATCGCAGCCGCACTTGCCTTGTCGATCACCAGATAATCTCCGACACTGATCGGATGGAGTCGCAAGCCCCCAAGACGCTCTCGCTGCGCGACCTGTTCTCCGGCTTTTTTGCCGCCGGCATTTCTGGCTTTGGCGGCGTGTTGCCCTTTGCTCGCCGCATCATGGTCGATCAACGGCGCTGGCTGACCGATGCGGAGTTCGCTGATTTGTTTGCCCTCTGTCAATTTTTGCCCGGCCCCAACATTGTCAATTTATCGGTCGCTTTCGGTGCGCGCCATCGCGGTATTCCTGGCGCCCTGGCCGCTCTCACCGGCCTGCTCGCGGCGCCGATCACCATCGTTGTCACGCTGGGCTTGCTGTTCGAACGCTATGGCCAATTAGCGCCCGTCCATCATGGTCTCGAAGGTCTCGCCGCCGGTGCGTCTGGCCTGATTCTCGCGGCTGCCGTCAAAATCGCCACACCTTCTTTGCGTCATGTCGCCACCATCGCGGTGGTGGCGCTTGCATTTACCCTATTTGCCGTTTTGCATTTTGCCCTTCCTTTGGTGATTTTGATCGCGTTCCCGGTCTCAATCCTGGTCGCGCGCGGCCGCACCCGATGATTTTGCCCCGCCGATGATATTGCTCACTTTGGCCTTGCTGTTCGCCGAATTATCGCTGCTCGCCATCGGCGGCGTTGCCAGCACCCTGCCCGCGATGGCCCGTGCGGTTGTCGAGCATCACTGGATGAGCGCACCGCAATTCGCCGCCTTGTTCGGCGTCGCGCAATCGAGTCCCGGCCCGAACATGCTGATCGCGACCCTGATTGGCCTGCATGTGGCGGGGCTGCCCGGTGCGGCGGTCGCCACCATCGCGATGATCGGCCCGTCGAGCACGCTGACCTACGCCGTTTCCGGCTGGTGGCATCGGTTCCGCGAAGCGCGCTGGCGCCGCATCCTGCAAACCGCAATCACCCCGGTCACGGGCGGCCTGCTCCTTGCCGCCGCCGCCGTTTTGCTCCGCGCCGCTGATCATGACTGGCGCGAAGCGCTGATTTCAGTTGCGGTGTTTCTCGCGGCGACCCTGCGGCCAAAACTCCATCCGCTCTGGCTCCTGGCCGCGGCCACATTAATCGGCGTTATCGGCTACGCCTGATTTTTGTCCCGTTACTTTGCAAATTTCTCAATCGCAAACTCATGCTTGACAGCCAGTGCCCCACCCTGGTCGTGTGTTCCCTCATAGACGGGGCATGAACCGATGATCGAGACGCTGGTCGCCTTGCTCGCGGCAACCGTGGTGATGGTGCCGATCGCCCGACGGCTCGGCGTCGGCAGCATCGTGGGCTACCTGGTCGCCGGCCTCGCGATCGGGCCGGATGGACTGCGTCTGGTCACCGGGGTCGCCCAGATTCAAAATCTCTCGGAACTCGGCGTCATCATGCTGCTGTTCCTGATCGGCCTCGAAATCCGCCCGCACCGGCTCTGGATTTTGCGCAAGACCATTCTCGGCCTTGGCTTCGGTCAAATGCTGCCCAGCGCGATCATGCTGGCCGCGCTTGCGCATTGGGCCGGACTCGGCTGGCAAGCCGCATCAGTGCTCGGCCTGGGCCTCGCGCTTTCCTCCACCGCCATCGTGCTGCCGATGCTGAGCGAACGCAATCTGCTCAGCGCGGCGTCCGGGCGTGATGCCTTCGCGGTGCTGCTGTTTCAGGATATGGCCTTTATCCCGCTCGTAGCGATTGTGCCGCTGTTTGCCAGCGGACATGTGGCTGCGCATCTACCAACCCATCTGCCGCGCCATGTGCCGTGGTTCGCGGTTGGCCGTGCGCTGATCGCGGTTATCGCTATTCTCGCGGGTGGTATCTATCTGGTCGAGCGGGTATTTCGCCTGATCGGCGGCACGCGCACGCCCGAAGTCTTTACCGCGATGACGCTGCTGATCGTCCTTGGCACCGCAGCCCTCGCCCATTGGGCCGGGCTCTCGGCCTCACTCGGCGCCTTCATGGCCGGGGCGCTGCTATCGGATTCCGAATTTCGCCACGCGATCCAAGCCGACATCGAGCCGTTCGAGGGTTTGCTCTTGGGGTTTTTCTTTATCTCAGTAGGGATGTCAGTTGATTTCTCGCTGCTTGTGGCTCATCCGCTGACGATCCTCGCCGCTGTGGTCGCCACCCTCGCGGTCAAAATCGCGGTCGGCTTCGTTGTTTCGTTCCTCAAAAGGCGCAGCGCGCTCACCGCCTTGCGCTTCGCCGTTGCTTTGCCCGAGGGGAGTGAGTTCAGCTTCGTCCTGTTTGCCGCCGCCATCGCCGCCGGTGCCCTGACCAAAACCCAAGCCGGGCTTGCGACCCTTACAGTGGCGCTGACTATGCTGGTGGTGCCGCTGCTGTTCGCTGCGGTCGAACGCTGGGCCATCCCGCCTCTGAGCCAGCGCCGCGAAGCGTCTGCCGCCATCGCGCCGGATCAGCCGACGCCGGTGCTCATCTGTGGTTTTGGCCGGGTTGGTCAAATTATCGGGCGCATTTTATCGGTGCGCCAAATTCCCTTCACCGCGCTCGATCAAAATGCCGGGCATGTGAGCTTTGTACGCCGCTTCGGCGCGCGTGCCTTTTTCGGCGATCCCACGCGCATCACCGTCCTGCGTGCCGCGGGTGCTGACACCGCCAAACTCCTGATCATCGCCCTCGATGACCCTGACGCTGCTCTTAAACTCGCCGAACTCGCCCGCCGCCATCTGCCTCATCTGACCATCCTGGCTCGCGCCCGGAACCGTCGCCACGCCCAATTACTGATGGATCTCGGCGTCACCCTGATTGTGCGCGAAACCCTGCTCTCCAGCCTGAAACTCGGCGAAATGGCCCTTGCCGCACTGAATATCGACGAGGCTGGCGCCGCAGAGACCATTGCCCGCTTCGCTGCTCGTGACGAAGCCCTGCTCACCGAAACGCTCAACTATGCCGGTGACGAACCCCGCGTGATTGCCACCCTTCAACAAAGCGTCGCGGAGTTGCAGGAATTATTTGAAGCCGATCGCAAAACAACGACTTGATCAGCCGCGCCGACGTTGGTTCCACCGCATTAGATCAATATTGGTGTAGGTCGAATCGAGAGATTCGACCTACACCAATGAAATTGATCGGCAAACAAATAAACACTAACCGATCGCTGCGCGCAGCAGCTCCAGCGCATGCTCAACCGTCTGCGCGCGCACCTGGGCCCGATCGCCGGTAAACACCCTCCGTTCGGCCCGCACGGCGTCACGCATGGCAAGGCCAAACCAAACCGTGCCGACCGGCTTTTCCGCCGAACCGCCGTCCGGCCCGGCAATGCCGGTTACTGCGACCGCCATATCTGCTCCAGCCCGCTCGCGTGCGCCTATCGCCATCGCACGCGCCACCGCCTCACTCACCGCACCATCAGCGGCGATCAATTCAGCCGGGACGCCCAGCATTTCGGTTTTCGCGGCATTCGCGTAGCTGACGAAGCCAAAGCCAAACACGGCCGACGAGCCAGCAATATCGGTAATCGCCGCCGCGATCATGCCGCCGGTGCAACTCTCTGCCGTCGCAATCGTTTTTTGTGCCGCCCGTGCGCGGCTGACCAAGGATTGCGCCAAACCGCTCAAAATACCCACCGGAGCAATAGGAGCGAAACGCCAGCCATCAGCCCGGCAATCCAATCATCCGCCATGATCCCCAGCGCGTCTTGGCGCGCATCCGCCCAGCCCACCGGCCCGGGTTTCCAAATATCGAACAGCCGAAACAAGCCGAACGCCAATATCACCGCGAACCATCCGCCACCGCCCAATCCGAGCAGCGCGATCATTTGCCCGGCTACCTCATCGATCACCACCCAGCCCGGATCATGGTGCGCCGCACCCGTGCGCGGAATCGCCCAAAGCCCGGCTCCGCTCACCAGCACCACGCCGATCAACAACCCGAACCAGCCAGCCCAGGCCAGTAGTGCCAGCCCGATCACCAGGCCCAATACCGAGCCCGCCGTTCCCGGCGCGCGCCGCACCGCACCAGCCCCCAGCCCGGACGCTAGCCACCACGCCCAACCTTTCATGAATGTCCCCATCGCAGAACCGGATCGCGCGCTGGCTTGCCTCGTAAAGCACGATACACCACCATCGCCTCGGTCACCCGCTGCACATAATTGCGCGTCTCGCCAAACGGAATTTCCTCCAGCCATGTCACCAAATCTACGCCGCCAGCCGCCACCGGCAAGCGTGGGTCGCCAAAGCGCGACAGCCAAGCCCCGACATTGCCCGGCCCGGCATTATAGGCCGCAATCGCGAGCGGCGTGCAATCACCAAATCGATGGCGCAATAGCGCCAAATAAGCGGTGCCGAGCGCAATATTCTGCCCCGGATCGCGCAGTCCCGCGCCGCCATAGGCTAGCCCATCGCGCCGCGCAATTTGTGCCGCCGTGCCCGGAAGGAGTTGCATCAGCCCGATCGCGCCGGCGCCGCTCACCGCCTCGGGGTCAAAACTGCTTTCCTCGCGGGAAATCCCCAGCGTCAGATTAGAGGCGCTGGTGAAGGCGGGGGGAATCGGCCAGCCTTGGCGGATTAGCATCACCCCATGCACGCCGGCTTGCCGGGCAATCACCACCGCCATTGGTGTCTGGCCGAGCCGTTGGGCGAGTTGCGCGGCCAAATCCCAATCGGCGGGCGTGGCGGACGCTTCGCCCGCACGCAGCAAAAACGCCCGCGCCCGCCGTGGCGCGCCCATTTGGGTGAGCACAAAGGCCGCCTGCGGCAATTCCCGCTCGGCAAATCCCACATCCGCAGCTGCATTTAGCGGTATTCGTGCGGCAGCCCTTATCCGCGCTGCCAATTGCGCGGGGGTGTCCCCCGCCTGCAGCGCCGCGAGTTGCCCGTAAAAACTATCTGGAAACGCTGCGGCGCGCGCCAAATCTGCCTGTCGCGCGGGCCCGCTTGTGGCTTGTGCCAGCCAATACCAGCCGCGCGCCTGGGTGATTACCGCCTTATCGCGATGTGCCAAGCGCATAAACCAAGGCGCCGCACGCTGCGGATCATGCAAAAATCGCAACGCTACGAATCCGGCCAGAAAATCCCGGCTCGCTCGCTGCACCGTTGAGGCGGGAGGAATGGATGCGGCAATTTGATACGCATCCGCCGCATCATTCTGCTCGAGCAGGTCGCGCACCAGCCCATCCGCCCGGCTCCAGAACAATCGGCGCAGCCCGTAATTGCCTGACCCAACCTGTTCGGCGCGCCGCGCAGCCGCCGCCCCTTGGCTGTTCCATAATGCCACGCGCGCCGCCATGGTCGCAGCCAGCCGCGCGCGGGTCAGAAACAAAAAAGGCGTTTCTTGTTGCGCCAGGCTAAGGGCTGCCAGTCGCGTCGCGGCGTCCGGCCGCTGGCGCACCAGCGCGAGCCATGCCCCGCCGACCGAACGCTGCGTGGCGTTCAGTCCGGGCAGCAAGGCGACCGCCGCATCGTCATCGCCAGCCCCGGCCAATCGCTGAAACCGCGCCCAGTTCGCCTTTGGTCCCAGCATTGCGCCGAATTGCGCCTGAAACTGCGCGGCCGCCCGAGGTCTGGAAAATCCCTCGATCCAAGCGCGACGGGCGAATATTTTAGCCTGCGCGGGCTCGCCAGCCAATGCCTGCGCGCAGCGCGCATTCGCGCCCGGTGTTATGTCGCTTGCCTTAGATGCGCGTTGCAGGCAATCGGTCCGCACCGTCGCATCGTCATTATCCGCTTGCGCCGCCTCGCTCCAGCGCCGATCGAGCAAAGCCTGCTGCGGCCAATCAGGATTGCGCGCTTGAAACGCTGCGATTTCGGCAGCGCTGGCGGCACCGGGGTCCAGCAGCCGATAATAGGTGACGAGTTTTGCCGCCAGCCGATCGCGCTGCATGTGCGCGAGCATCGACGCATCCGCCCAATCGCTGGCGCGCACATCCATCATGATTTGGGTCAATGCGGCTTGGCTATTGGGTGCGGGTAGGGGGATGGGCGCTGCACGCGCAACGCCCCCAGCAGCACCAATCGCGATTACCCATCCCATCATCCAGCGCCGCATCGCTCACGCATAGCAAGCACCGAACCGCGCCGCCATCCCCGTTTCCCGCCTCCCGCATTACGCCTGTGCAGCGCATCGCCTTGCCCAGCATGGCGCGCTGGGCCTACAATCATCGTCCAATGGAGAAAAAAATGTTCCACGGTTCAATGGTAGCCCTGATCACCCCGATGCATCATGATGGCCGGATCGATGAGCCTGCCCTCGAGCGATTCATCGAATGGCAAATCGAGCAAGGCACTGACGGTCTGGTGCCGGTCGGCACCACAGGAGAGTCGCCGACCCTGAGCCATGAGGAACATAAGCGCGTGGTGGAATTGACCGTGCGCGTGGCGCGTAAACGCGTGCCGGTGATTGCCGGTGCGGGCTCCAACGCTACCGCCGAGGCGGTCGGTCTGGCCCGCCATGCCCAGGCCGTTGGGGCCGATGGCGTGCTCGTGGTTACGCCTTATTACAACAAACCCACGCAAGACGGCTTGGTGCTGCACTACACCGCCATTGCGGATGCAATCGATATTCCGCTGATTATCTATAATATTCCCTCGCGGTCGGTGATCGACATGTCGGTTGCGACCATGGCCAAGCTTGCCCATCACCGCAATATCGCCGGCGTCAAAGACGCGACCGCCAATCTCACCCGCCCGCTGCACACCACGGCGACCTGCGGGGCGGATTTTTGCCAACTCTCGGGCGAGGATCATACCGCCTTGGCGTATCTTGCCGCTGGCGGCCATGGCTGCATTTCGGTCACCGCCAATATCGCGCCGAAGCTTTGCGCGGAAATGCATCAGGCGTGGCGCCGGGGCGATGTTGCGGGTGCGATGGCGATCCAGGCGCGGCTGCTGGAGCTGCATGATGCGATGTTTTTTGAAACCAATCCCGCTCCGGCCAAATTCGCCGCCTCCCTGCTCGGCTTTGGCACCGAGCATTGCCGCCTGCCGCTCGCCCCGCTGACCGAAGCGGCCCGTGCGCGCATGCGCGATGCGCTCGCCAGCGTCGGCATTTCGCTGCCCGCAAAGACCTGATCCGGTGGCCAGTCCAAGCAAGGCTGATGCGCGCAAATCCGGCCTGATTTCGCACGGAATTGCGGCGCAAAATCGCAAGGCGCGGTTTAATTATACGATCCTTTCCACTGTGGAAGCCGGAATTGTGTTGCGCGGCGCGGAAGTGAAATCGCTGCGCATGGGCCGGGCGACTCTGACCGAAGCCTTCGCCGGTGAGCGCGAGGGCGAGATGTATTTGTTCAATATGTATATCCCCGAATATCAAGGCGGCGTGCTCTCGCGCTTTGATACCAAGGGGCCTCGTAAATTGCTGCTCAAGCGCAAAGAAATCAACACGCTCCTCGGCGCGATTGCGCGCCAGGGTTCGACCGTGGTGCCGCTCGATGTGCATTTCAATCCGCGCGGCATGGCCAAGGTTACGCTCGGCATCGCCGAGGGCCGCAAACTGCATGATAAGCGTGCGGCCGTTGCCAAACGCGATTGGGATCGTGACAAAGCGCGCCTCATGCGCAACCGTGGATGAGACATCAATGACCGAAAAACCCCCGATAACGATTTTGGGCGCGATCAAGAACAAGCTGATCGGCACCAAACAAGAATGGGCGCGTGAAGGCCGACTGCTCACCGGCACCACCGCCGCGCCGGGCCAGCGCCTGCCGCCGGGTCAGCGCGAAGTGACCGATTGGCCGATTCTGGATTTGGGCATCCAGCCGGAAATCCCGCGCGACGCGTTTCGCCTCACGCTCGATGGGCTGGTGGACAACCCGATCACCCTCGATTGGCCGGGCCTGATGGCGCTGCCGCAAACCGATTTGGTCGCCGATATGCATTGCGTGACCCAATGGTCGCGGTTTGACAATCAATGGCGCGGCGTGTCGATCCAAACCCTGATTGATCTGGTCAAACCGCAGCCTGTGGTGAGCCATGTGCTGTTCGAGGCCCATGATAATTACACCACCAATTTGCGGCTCGAGCAGTTTGCCGGGGCGGATTGCCTGCTGGTGCATCAATGGAATGGTGGGCCGATCAGCCGCCAGCATGGCGGGCCGGTGCGGGTGATGGTGCCACGCTATTATTTATGGAAATCCGCGAAATGGGTGCGGCGCATCAGCTTCGCGAGCGCCGATCAACGCGGTTTTTGGGAAACGCGTGGCTATAACAACAATGCCGATCCGTGGCTGGAAGAACGCTATAGCTAGGCGGATGCTAAGCGGGCGGTCGCAATCGCGTCGCTTGTTCGGCGATGATCGCCTCGAACATGATTGTGGTGAGGCGCTTGGTGTTGGTATTATAGCGCGAGACGTGAAAACTATCGGTGAGGATCACTCCATCGGGGAGGGTGGTGACCCGCCCATGGCCGAATTTGGCAAAACTTTGCCGCAATCCATAGGCTCGAAGCACCGCCTGATGGGCAATGCCGCCCAACGCCACAATCGCGCGCACATTTGGCATCGCCGCCCGTTCAGCCGCGAGAAATCGGTTGCAGGACACAATCTCTGCGGGCAAGGGCCGGTTTTGCGGCGGCACGCAGCGCACCGCATTGACGATTCGGCAATTGCGCAAAACGAGCCCATCATCGGCCCGCTCGGCATATTGTCCGGCGGCAAAATCAAATTTTAATAATGTTTCATAAAGCAATTGACCGGCATAATCGCCGGTGAATGGCCGTCCGGTGCGATTCGCACCGCGCAAGCCCGGCGCCAGCCCGATAATCAGCAATTCCGCATCCACCGGTCCGAAGCAAGGGACCGGGGCATTGTACCAATCGCTGAATGAAACGCGATTCGCAGCGCGAAATTCAGCGAGCCGCGGGCAGAGCGGGCAATCGGGCGTTGGCGTTGCACGCATGGGGACGGCGCCCAACGCTCGACTGACCGAAACCGTGCCTGACCTGTGCAATTATTCCAGTGCATCCTCGTCGCGTGCCGGACGATTGCGCGGCTCGGCCATCCGGCGGGTGAATTCACCAGCAATATCAGCGAGATCAACGAATTGATCGGCCTGGCGGCGCAACTCATCGGCGATCATGGGCGGCGCACTTTTCACCGTTGAGACTACCGTCACCCGCACGCCGCGCCGCTGCACGGCCTCGACCAATCGGCGAAAATCAGAGTCGCCCGAGAACAGCACGACGTGATCGAGATGATCGGCCAGTTCCAGCATATCGATGGCCAACTCGATATCCATATTGCCCTTGACCCGGCGGCGGCCGGTGGCGTCGGTAAATTCTTTGGCCGGCTTGGTGACCAACGTATAGCCATTATAGGCCAGCCAGTCGGTCAGCGGCTTGAGCGGGGAATATTCCTCGGTCTCCAACAAAGCCGAGTAATAATAGGCGCGAATCAGATTGACCCGCCCAAAAAACTCCAGCAATCGTCGGTAATCGACATCAAATCCCATCGCCCGTGACGCCGCATAAAGATTCGCGCCATCGATGAAAAGAGCTGTTTTGTCTTGAGGCAGAAGCCGCATTGTAATGATCCTCGTCGCGGAAAATGGATAAATATAGTGAAACGCGACCGTGATCCAGATACGCTAAACCAATCGCGATGAACAGGCCAGGAATACGGACATGAATGCAATCCTCATTGCAATTGGTGCAAACCTGCCCGGCCCCGGCTTGACGGACCCGCACGCGACCTGCTTGGCGGCGATTCAATCGTTGCAAGGCTTGTCAAGTCTCAACTTAAGATTGATTTCACGCTGGTATCGTACCGAGCCGATGCCACGGGTGCCCGATCAGCCGGATTTTTGCAATGGCGCGGTGCTGATGCAAGGTAATCCCGACCCCGAAACCCTGCTCGCATCGCTGCACGCGATCGAGGCGCAATTTGGCCGCAGCCGAACCGTCATCAACGCCGCTAGGCCCCTTGATCTGGATTTGATCGCCATCGGCCAGACCGTGCGCACAAAATCCCCGATCCTACCGCACCCACGCGCTCATTTGCGGCGGTTTGTGCTCGATCCGCTGTGCGATATCGCGCCCGATTGGGTGCATCCGCTCTTGCGAGAACCAGTGACGGCGCTGCGGATGCGCCTCATGATGGCCGATCCGCAGCGTATCACGCTCTGGTAAGCCCGCTTATGCGCGCGCGGCCTTAACCGGCTTTTTCGCAGCAGCCTTCGGCTTTTGCACTGCCTTGGGCTTTGCCGTGGTCTTTGTTTTTGCCTCGGTTTTGGGTTTTGCTATCGCTTTCGGCTTGACGGCGGTCTTGCTCGTGGTCTTGCCTGTGGTCCGGCCCGTGGTCTTGCCTTTGCCGCCACGCGGGGCAAGCGGCTTGCCTTTTTCGGCGAGCAGCGCCACCGCCTCGTCGAGCGAAAACGTCTCCAATGTTGCCCCACGCGGCAGATTCGCGATCAGCTTGCCATGCTGCGCATATGGGCCAAACCGGCCTTTGCGGATCAACACCGACGCCTGATCTTTGGGATGCGGCCCGAGATCGCGAATGCCTTCCTGCTTTTTCGCGATCGCATCGACCGCGCGATTGATGCCGATGGTCAGCACGTCATCATCTTTGTCGAGCGAGGCAAACAGCGGACCCATTTTCACAAACGGTCCGAACCGGCCAATCCCGGCCTCAATTTCCTGGCCGGTGACCGGATGCAGCCCGACCACCCGGGGCAGCGATAGCAAGCCCAGCGCCTGATCCAGCGACAATGTTTCGCCATCGAGACCTTTGGGCAGCGAGGTGCGCCGTGGTTTGGATTTTTTATCCTCAGGGTCAGGCTCGCCGAGTTGCACATAGAGACCATAAGGGCCGCGTCGCAGCGTTACCGACATGCCGTTCGCGTCCTCGCCGAGCAGCCGCATACCATCGCGCAGCGTATCGCCTTCATCGCCGCCACCATCGATCGCGAGCCGCCCGGTATAGCGGCATTCGGGATAATTCGAGCAGCCGATAAACGCGCCATGCCGACCAAGCTTCAGCCCCAACCGCCCATTGCCACAAGCCTGGCAGGCGCGCGGATCAGTGCCATCGGCGCGGGGAGGAAAGAAATGCGGGCCCAAATCTTCGTCCAACGCATCGATCACGTCGGACACTTTCAGCTCGCGGGTTTGTTCAACCGCGCCCGAAAAATCGGTCCAGAAATCGCGCATCACGGCGCGCCAATCGGCAGCGCCCGCCGAAATTTCATCAAGTTTTTGCTCAAGCCCGGCGGTGAAGCCGGTATCGACATAGCGGCCAAAAAACGAGGTGAGAAACGCCGTCACCAGCCGCCCGCGATCTTCGGGAATGAAGCGCCGCGCATCCATGCGCACATAATTGCGATCGCGCAGCACGGAGAGGATTGAGGCATAGGTGGAAGGCCGACCAATGCCCAGCTCTTCCATTTTCTTTACCAAAGTGGCTTCCGAATAGCGCGGCGGCGGCTGGGTGAAATGCTGCTCGGCGGTGACCGCACCGGTGCGCAGCGGATCGCCCTTGGCCATCGGGGGGAGCAATTTGCTCTCATCATCCTCCGCTCCGTCATCGATGCCTTCGCGGTATAGTTTCAAAAACCCATCAAACGCGAGGATCGAGCCGGTGGCGCGCAGTGTGGTGCCCGCGCCATCGATGAGATCGACGCTGGTTTGATCGAGTTCCGCCGATTGCATTTGCGAGGCGAGGGCGCGCTTATAAATCAGCTCATAAAGCCGGGCCTGCTCGCTGCTGAGCCCGCGGGCGACCTGTTCTGGCGTGCGGGAAAAATCGGTCGGGCGGATCGCCTCATGGGCTTCCTGCGCATTTTTCGCCTTGGTTTGATAGATGCGCGGTGCGGCGGGGAGGTAATCCGGGCCGAATGCCGATTTAACCTGGCTGCGGGCGGCCGCGATGGCTTCACCGGCCATTTGCACCCCATCGGTGCGCATATAGGTGATCAGGCCTACGGTTTCGCCGCCAATTTCCACCCCCTCATAAAGCTGCTGGGCGAGGCGCATGATTTGCTGGGCGGACAGACCGAGCTTGCGCGAGGCGTCCTGCTGCAGGGTTGAGGTGGTGAAAGGCGGGTTGGGATGGCGGCGGGTGCGTTTTTTCTCGACGCTCGCGACCGAAAAACTGCCACGCGCAACCGCCGATTCCGCATCATGCGCGGCTTGGGCGTTGGCCAGATCGAACTGCTCAAGCTTCTTGCCGGCCAAATGGGTGAGGCGTGCTGCGAATGTTGCGCCGGTCGGCGTGCGAAACTCAGCCCCGACCGTCCAATATTCGCGCGCCCGGAAAATCTCGATTTCCGCCTCGCGCTCGCAAATCAGGCGCAGCGCCACCGATTGCACCCGCCCAGCGCTGCGGCTGCCCGGCAATTTGCGCCAAAGCACCGGCGACAGGGTAAAACCGACCAGATAATCAAGCGCACGGCGCGCGAGATAGGCTTCGATCAGCGGTGTGTCGAGATCGCGCGGGGCTTTGAGGGCGGCCTGGATCGCGGATTTGGTGATCTCATTGAAGGTAATGCGCTGAACATTGACGCCTTTAAGCGCGTGGCGCTGATCAAGCATGGCGCGCACATGCCACGAAATCGCTTCGCCCTCGCGATCAGGGTCGGTTGCCAGATACAGCGTATCGGCGCCTTTGAGCGCCTTGGCGATGGCCGATACCTGCTTTTCGCCGCGATCATCGGCTTCCCAGGACATCGCAAAATCCTGATCGGGCACCACCGAGCCATCCTTGGCGGGCAAATCGCGGACATGGCCGAACGAGGCCAGCACCGTATAGCCAGCACCGAGATATTTGTTGATGGTTTTCGCTTTTGCGGGAGATTCGACGACAACAATGGCGTTCATGAGACCTATATGTTCTGCGCTCTGCCCGTCCAGGTCAAATGCGGGTCGGGTCGCCCAGGTTCAGAAATATCAAACCGGGGCGATCAGACCGACACGGTTGCCCGGCAGGGCTTCGATCCGGCCGATGAGTTCCAACTCCATCAGTGCGGCTGACAGGGCGGCGGGGGAGAAGTGACAGCGCCGAGCGATCTCGTCAACCGGCATGGGGCTGGCGCTGAGCAATTCGGTCAGATGGGTGCGCGCAGCTTCATGGTCGCGTTCGTTAAAATCAGCGGCCAAAACAGGTGGTTGGGATGGCTCAGCCAAGCCAGAGCCGGCGCGATAGGTGGGTAGGTTGGCAAGAATGTCGGTGAGGTTTTCGGTGAAATGCGCGCCTTGGCGCAGCAGATCATTGCTGCCTTGGCAGCGCGCATCGAGCGGGGAGCCGGGCACGGCGAATAATTCCCGATGATAATCGAGCGCCATGCGGGCGGTGATCAAACTTCCCGAGCGATGCGCAGCCTCAATCACCACAACGCCCAGGGCCAGCCCGGCGATGATCCGGTTGCGCTTGGGAAAATGCCGGGCCATCGGCGCCGTGCCGGGTGGCGATTCCGCAATCACCGCGCCCGCCTCGGCAATCCGCGCCTGCAAATCGGCATGTTCGGGCGGATAGATTTTGTCCATCCCGCCCGGGATTGCGGCAAGGGTATAGCCGGTGCGCAGCGCGCCGCGATGGGCGGCGCCATCAATGCCCCGCGCAAGGCCGGACACCACATTATACCCCGCTTTGGCCAGATCATCGGCCAGAGTTTCCGCAATACGCTGGCCGTTGACCGAGGCATTGCGCGCCCCCACGATGGCCATGGTGGGGCGGGCGAGCAACGCTGGGTCGCCGCGCACGGCAATCATCGGTGGCGCATCCGGCAATTCGGCAAGCAGCGGCGGATAAAGCGTATCTCCCAGGAAAATCGGCGTCGCGCCCAATTGCGCGTGGCGATCCAGCTCCGCCTGCGCCTGTGCCGCACTCGGTGTCGCAGGGGCGATCGCACGCCCAGCATTGCGGGCGATGCCGGGCAGCGCATCCAATGCAGCGGCAGGGGTGCGAAAACGATCGATCAGGCGGCGATAGGTTTGTGGGCCCACGCCATCGGTGCGGATCAAACGGAGTTGTGCAATCGGGTCGGACACTACCTGAGGTTTATGCGCGGTTCCGTGCCGGTGCGCAACCGTGCGATATTTGCGCGATGCTTGATAAAAATAAGAACTGTTATCAACAGGATAACCAGAATTTTGCTGAATGCAATCCCGATGACCAGCGCTAAAATCGGCGCCATGGCAAAGGCCATCAGGGCGGCGAGCGACGAGATTTTTTTCCATACCGCATAAATCAGCCAAAGCGCGCAGGCGGCGAGGCCAACGGGAAATGAAAAAGCGAGCAGCACAGCAAGGCCGGTGGCCACCCCTTTGCCCCCTTTGAATCGCAGCCAAACCGGGAATAAATGCCCGAGCACGGCAAACAGGCCCGCGATCGCCGCTGGATTGGGGCCGTGGGTGGCAGCGGTTATGATCAAAACAGCGGCGGCGCCTTTGCCGCCATCGAGCAGCAATGTCAGGGCAGCGAGGCCTTTTTTGCCGGTGCGCAACACATTGGTCGCTCCAATATTGCCCGAGCCGATGGCACGAATATCACCAAGCCCCGCCCAGCGCGTGAGCAAAAGTCCAAACGGGATCGAACCAAGCGCATAACCCAGCAGTGCGGCGGCGAGAAAGCTCATCCGAACACCCGGACGCCCGATTTCCAGGTGCCGATCACCACACCTTCAACCGCCCGGCCGTCGAACGGGGTATTTTGCGCCTTGCCGGGTAGGCGTCCGGCTTCGATCCGCCAGGAGCGGTCCAGCGCGAACAGGCAAAGATCGGCGCGGCGACCACGCGCAATCCGCCCCGCGCCATCGGCGCCTTGATCGATGCCAAACAACGCAGCAGGCCGGTTGGTCAGAAGCGACAGCGCGCTGCGCAGCGCAAGCGAGTGATTATGCACCTGAGCCAGAGTGATCGCGAGTAAGGTGGCGAGGCCCGCGCCGCCAGGGGCGGCTTCAGCGAAAGGCAGGCGCTTATCATCGGCGTCACGCGGCTGATGATCGGAGGCGATGGCATCGATTGTGCCATCGGCCAAGCCATCGCGCACGGCGAGACGGTCCGCTTCCGGGCGCAGCGGCGGCGAGAGCTTGGCGTAGGTGCGAAAATCACCAATCGCGGTTTCGTTCAAATCGAAATAAGGCGGCGCGGTATCGCACGTTACGCGCAGGCCAGACGCTTTGGCGCGGCGGATCAAATCGAGCGATTCGCCGGTTGAGACATGGGCGAAATGGATCGCACCGCCAGTGAGTTCAGCGAGGCGCAGATCGCGTGCCACCATCAATGATTCCGCGCAGGCGGGAATACCGGGCAGGCCCATTAAGGTGGCGCGCGCGCCTTCGGTCGCGGCACCGCCTGCGAGCGATGGTTCCTCGGGGTGCTGCACGATAATCGCGTCAAAGCCTCTGGCATAGGCCAGGGCGCGGCGCATCAACGCGGCGGGGCCGATGGCCCGGGCGCCATCGGTAAAAGCGATAGCTCCGGCTTGGGCGAGCAGCCCATATTCGGCGATGGTTTCGCCGCGACAGGAGCGGGTCGCCGCACCATAAGGATGGATGGTGATACGCCGGGTGGCCTCGCCGGCGCTGGCGAGCGCGCGGACGATCGCGGCGTCATCGCTGGGCGGCGCATTATCGGGCAGGGCGGCGATGGTGGTGATGCCGCCGGCCGAGGCTGCTATGGCGGCGGAGGCGATGGTTTCGCGATATTCAAAGCCGGGTTCGCCGAGCGATGCCCGGATATCGACCAGGCCAGGGCACAGGATCAGGCCGGTCGCGTCAATCCGCACGGCCCCATCCGGTGCGGCAATTCCGGCACCAAAATCAGCGATCTGCCCGCCTTGGATGAGCAGATTGCCGATCGCGTCATAACCCGAAGCCGGGTCGATGATGCGGGCGTTGGTGATCAGCGTGGCATCAGACATTGCGGTTCGCCGTGCGGGAGAGAACATCAAGCACCGCCATGCGGACGGCGACGCCCATTTCGACCTGTTCGCGAATCACCGAACGGGTTGGATCGTCTGCGAGCTGGCTTGCGATCTCTACGCCACGATTCATCGGACCGGGATGCATCACCAGCGCATCCGGCTTGGCGAGCGCCAGCTTGTCGGAATCCAGGCCGTAAAAAGTGAAAAACTCGCGAGCGCTCGGGATCAGCCCGCCGCCAGGGCCGGTGCCGTTCATTCGTTCGGTTTGCAAGCGCAACGCCATCACTATATCGGCGCCGCGCAGGCCGGTTTCCATCGTGTGATGGATGGTGACACCGAATTGTTCAATGCCGGTCGGGATGAGCACCGGCGGACCAACCAAGCGAACGATGCAGCCCATGGTGGTGAGTAGCAAAATATTGGAGCGGGCAACACGTGAGTGCGCGATGTCACCGCAAATGGCGATGGTGAGGCCTTCGAGGCGGCCTTTGTGACGGCGAATGGTCAGCGCATCGAGCAGGGCTTGGGTCGGGTGCTCATGCATGCCATCACCAGCATTGATCACTGCAGCATCGACCTTTTGGGCGAGCAGGGCAGGGGCGCCTGAGGATTTGTGGCGCACCACCAGCAAGTCGCAATTCATCGCATTGAGCGTCGCGGCGGTATCCAGCAGGGTTTCGCCCTTGCTCACCGAGGAGGTCGAGACCGACATGTTGATCACATCTGCGCCGAGACGCTTGCCGGCCAACTCGAAACTGGTGCGGGTGCGGGTGCTATCTTCGAAAAACAGATTAATCAGGGTCCGACCGCGCAACACATCCCGCCGGGTTTTCCCGGAGCGATTGAGCAGGGCGTAGCTTTCGGCGAGGTCGAGCAAATTCGAAATAATGGCCGGGTGGAGCCCTTCGATCCCAAGAAGATGCCGTCCGGGAAGTTGCATGCAGGCGTCTTAGCTTGATGGGCGAGTCGGTGGAAGGGGCTACTGGCTGGCCCAAGCGATCCGGTGCAAAGCGGTGAGATCGGCCAGGGCGATGCGGCGTGGCGGATGTTCCGGATTGAAGCTGGCGAGATCAATTTCGGTCGCGGTGCGGCGGGTGAGGATTTTTGCCATCACCTCGCCCGCTCGGGTGCGCGCAATCACTCGATCGCCAATACGCGCGGTCGCGTGCGGCGCGACAATGACAATGTCGCCCGCGCGATAAACCGGCTCCATGGAATTGCCGCTGATGCGCAACCCATAGGCGTTGGGATCGGCATTTTGGGGCAAATCAACCTGCTCCCAACTGCCGCCCACCGGATAACCCGCATCATCGAAATAGCCATCTTGCCCGGCCTGCGCGACGCCGATGACGGGGATTTTGCGGGCCCGCGAATCTGCTATTCGCGGGCCGAGCGCACGGGCGCCGGCGACCAGCGCGGCAAAATTATCGAGTGAGATCGAGGTTGCCGCGAGGATTTTGGCGATGCTCTCGGTGGAGGGCCAGCGCGGCAGGCCATTGCGCGCTCGCCGCTTGGATGGGTTGAAACTGGTTGGATCGAGCCCGGCCGCACGGGCGAGGCCAGACGTCGAGAGACCGCGCTCGGCGGCCAGTGTGTCGATCGCGCGCCATAGTTCATCGTGCCGCATGATTTTGTTTCTACAGTAATTTAGGGTGATTTCTAGGGCTGGCAGGAAAAAATTTAGGAAAATGTTCCGATTTCACTTGCCAAACGCACAACCTCTGGTATTTATGTTCTTGTTATGTTCCTTTTAACGGAGAGACGCTGATGAGGTCAGGATCGTATCGTTGGGCGAGGGCAGGGCGCCCATTACCGGCGCAGAGCACGGGGCCGCCTTTTGATTTGGCTAGAAATAGGATAATAATCCTATAAATCACATAGGTCCGGTTCAACTCAAGATCATCCCATTCTTACAGGAGTTTCGTCATGGCTTTTACTCTGCGCAATCTTTCGGTGTTGGCTTATGCAAACGGTTTCACCCTCTGGCATTATCGGGCTGGTAACGATGCGCTCGATCTGCTCGATCAAGCGGGATATTTTGCCGATGCAGGGGATCTGATGGCACCTGGCGATATCTTGATGGCGTCGAGCGCAAGTGGCGCTCGCGTTGCGACGGTGCAGCGGGCCGAGACCAGCCTCTGCCCCTGCCTCGCAGCACTTTGAGGCGAGCAGCGCATGTTGGTCAAAACGGGATAATGTCATCGAGGACCTGCTGACCGACACGCGGTGATTGTTCGTTGATCAGCTGGCCGCGCCCGCCATACGAAATTCGGGCTTCGGCGAGCTGATCGGCGGCAATCGTATTTCCGCTCGCAATGTCTTGCGGGCGGCAGATGCCTTGCACCGTCAGCACTTGCAACTCGCTATTCACCCGCATTTCTTGGCGGGCCACCACGACCAGATTGCCATTGGGCAGCACCTGAGTAATCTCACCTGCTAACGACAAGGTGACCGACTCGTTGCGCTGGATTTGCCCGTTGCCGGTTGAATTGCCCGAGCCCGATACGGACACGAGGCTGGATGGGCTGACGGCCTTGCCTAACACGCGCGGTATCATCGCCTCCAAACCAAACAAATTAGGCACGCCAAGCGACTCTGAGCCGGTGCGCGCCAGTGTGGTTTGATCTTTGAGCGTGGCGCCGTCGTTAATATTGACCAAAACCGTGATGATATCACCGACACGGGATGCACGTTGATCTTTGAAAAAGGCGCGAGCACCGCGCCGCCAGAGGCTGTCCGGAGCTGCGGGTACCGGGTAGCTAGGCGGCATAGGCATGCTCACTGGCCGCCAACTTGGTTGCGTGGTGGGATTGGTAATCCGCGTCATCGGTGGCGGATGACCAACATCCGCGAGATTGGCAAACATGCCGCAACCACCAAGCGGTGCGCTGATCAGCAGTACCACGAGCCATTTGACCCAGCGCACCGACCGATCCATCACTGAACCTCCGCCGCGCGATAATAAGGATTTGGGCGCTGCTGGTGCGTGGCAACACTACCGGGCACCACATCAGCCCTGTCAGGACCGCGCACAATCGCTTGCAGCACCGCTTGCGAATTCGGGTTTAGAACGGCAATCACATCGCCCGCGCTGCCCGCTGCGAGTGCAACGCCGTGCGCGGAGATGGTGATACCCGGCATATGCAGCACTAATTCGACCAGCGCGCCTTTCCGCACCAGCAGCGGACTGGCAAGCGCGCGCTCTGGCAGGGGCTCGTGCGCATTGATCTCACGCTGCACCTGCATTCCCAACGCCGTAATTATATCGCGCACCGGGTGTGCCGGAACGCCAGAGCGCGGCACCCGGGCCATGACAATATCTGCACCCGTCAACACTTCACCGGGTTGCAGCGTGTGGGTCGCGATGACTACGGAAACGCTGGGCAGTGCTGATCCGTTGACCGAGATCGGCTCGAGACCCATCCCGGGAGCGGTTATCACCAGTGTGGCGGAGAAATTGTGAGTGCTCGGGTTAAATCGCAGATCGGTGGTGGTAATCATGGGTTGGGTTCCCGGCGGAATCATCGGGCTCTGGGTGTTGACCAGGCTGATCACCGCTTGTTTTGGCGCACCGGCCGCGGCGAGGGCGGGGGTGAGAGCCGCCTGCAGCCGAGCGATCGGCACGGCTTGCCCTGAGCGTCGGATCACGACAGCATTATGCGGCGGATTTTTGAGTGCAAGATGGAACCGTGTCGCAATCACGGCGCGCTGCGTGGCCGGGACGATTATTTGTTGGCCCGGCAATGGTGCCGCACCGACCGGTTGATCTCCTGCCGGACCGAGATGGTGAAACAGATCGCTGAGTTTTACCGTGGCGCGGTTGATAATCACGAATCCGGACGGGCTTGTGCCAGCATCGGCCCTGCAGGGCATTTGACCCAAAATGAGAGCGCCGAGCAGCAAAAAGATCAATATGGGGCGGGACATGATATTACAGATGAGTCAAGGTGGACATCATTTGATTGGCCGTGGTGATCACTTGGCTGTTCATTTCATAAGCACGCTGAGCGGTAATGAGATCAGTAATTTCGCTAACAACATTAACGTTAGAGTTTTCAACGAAACCTTGCATGACTTGTCCAAACCCCGGGGCACTTGGAACGCCGGTAACAGGAGCGCCGGAGGCTGCGGTTTGCACGAATAAGTTGCCCCCTTGGGCGGCAAGGCCCGCGTCATTGGGGAAGGTGGCGAGTTGCAATTGGCCTACAGTCTGTGGCGCTGTCTGTCCTGAAATCGAGACTTGCACCTGACCTGAACTATTAATTGTGACGTTCGTGGCGTTGGTCGGAATTTGGATCCCAGGCTGCACCACATACCCATTGCTGGTCACAATGGTCCCATCGGGTGCGAGCGCAAACGTGCCATCGCGGGTGTAGGCCGTTTGGCCCGAGGGGAGTGTGACTTGGAACCAACCATTGCCGGATATCGCAAGGTCGAGCGAGTTGGAGGTCTGTTGCAAATTGCCCTGTTGATCGATCCGATAGACCCCAGCCGTGCGAACACCAAGGCCGATTTGGGTGCCGGTTGGGATGATCGTGCCTGACGCCGAACTGTTTGAACCAGGACGCGCCAAATCTTGATAGAGCAAGTCCTGAAACTCGACACGGCTGCGTTTAAAGCCAGTGGTGGTCATGTTTGCAATATTATTAGCAATCACTTGCACATTGGTTTGCTGGGCCTGCATGCCGGTGGCGGCAACATCGAGAGCGCGCATGATGAATGATCCCTTAGGCTGTTAGCTTTTAGCTATTAGCTGTTAGTTGGGCCAAGCAATTGGCTGATGGCGGTTTGGCTGCGTGATTGCTCAGCGCTGATAAATTGAGCAAGCATTTGAAAATTTTGGCTTGCGCGCATCATCCTGGTAATTTCGACAACGGGCTGCACGTTCGAGCCTTCGATAGCACCTTGCACGATCGCTGGCTGGGTGACGGCTTGCGTCGGCGCATTCGACTGTAGCAAACCGCCGCCAGCCGCGACCAGATTTGATGGATCAGCGACTTTCACCACGCCAATTTGACCAAGAATACCGGTTTGATCGCTCACGGTGCCATCTGCCGCGACCGTTAGTGGGCCACCGTGCGGCGGCACTTGAATCGGCGAACCGCTGGTATCTAACAACGGATTCCCGGAAATTGTGCCGATGGAGCCATTGGCGAGCAGGGTAAAAGACCCATCACGGGTCAGTCGCACACCTTGGCCTGTTTGGACGGTGAAATAACCGTCGCCAGTGACAGCAAGATCAAGCGGATTGCCAGTAACTTTGAGTGCGCCAGCGCGTGTGCTGCGCCAAGTGCCCGGCGAATATGTAAAGGTCAACGATCCGCCACCCGGTGGCGCGCTGACCCGGCGCATTTGATCCGTCCAGCTGGCGGATTGCACGTGCAATGCCTGATAGCCAGGTGTTGAGACATTCGCGATATTGTTCGCGATAACATCGATCTGGCGGGATGCGGTGATCATCCGGGACAGAATAATAGACGTGGTATTTTGCATCGGATTCGAGCGGTCCTCTGTTTGATAGCGACCTGAGTATCACCGTTGATTCTTAATATTTAATTTCGATTTGCCGATGATTTGATCCGAAACAAAAAAATTTGCCTTCGCATTTGGTAAGAAATTATTAAGATTTATCCGACATCCTCTGCGGCATGGCGATCAAATCGCTCAAAAATAGCTCTGTGTATGACTGACATGATTATCAAGCGTTAGGATAGAGTATGGCAAAATCTCCAACAGCGGATGCTGCGGCGAGTTTGGTTCCACCGGCCAAAGGCGGGCGAGGCAAGAAATTGATCATTATCGCAGGGGCGTTGCTAATCATTGCTGCCCTAGCGGGAGCGGGACTCGTTTATTCAGGCGTGTTGCATCGGCCTGCCAAGGTTGCGCACAAGGTGGTGCCACCGATGGATGTATTTGTGAGCGTGCCGCAAATTGTTGCAAACTTGAATAGTCATGGTGGTTCAATTTCGTACATCAAATTGAAAATCAGCTTGGCTTTTCCTGCCCATACCGCAATCAAACCGATCAAGGCGCGGATGCCCGAGGTGGTGGACGTTGTGCAAACCTTTTTGCGGGCACAAACGCGACAGACGCTGCGCGGCAAGACGGGCACGGCCGCATTGCGTGCAGGAATCACGAAGCGGCTCGCATCATTGTTTGTGCCGGTGAAGCTGCGCAAGGTTTTGTTCGAGGAGTTGATTGTGCAATGAGTAAGGAGACGCGCTCACAACACGAGGTCGGCAGCGTGAGTGCAATGGTGCTTGATGCAGCGCCAGCCGCACCGGTGCCGATTACGATCGAGGCGTTGGCCGATCAAAACAAGGTGTCATATGAGCGTCTACCGATGGCCGAGATCGTGTTTGATCGGCTAACCCGGATTTTTGCCAATGATTTACGTAATTTGATGCAAGTAACAGCCGATGTCGAGTTGGTGGCACTGCAATCAGTTCGCCTCTCGGTTTGTTTGGAACAGGTGGCGCGCCAGCATTTGCTGATCGTGTTTCGTGCATTGGACTGGGACAATCTTGGATTGATCGCATTCGATGCTGCTTTTGTGCAACACCTCGTCGAGGTGATGCTGGGAGGTCGGCATGCCGGGACCAATACGACACCGAAATCGGGAGGGTTTACCTCAATCGAGTCTAATATTGCCGATCGGATTGCCAAGCTGATTTTGCGTGATCTGACATCGAGTTTTGCGCCGCTGGCCGAAGCTCGATTTAAGGTCGATCGGATCGAAAATGATCCCCGATTTGCAACGATTGGGCCGGTAACCGGCTCGGGACTGAATATTGTGATGCGGGTGCGCATTGAGGAGCGGGTCGGTCAGGTGACGATGATTTTGCCATTCGCTACGCTCGAACCCATTCGTGATTTGCTTTTGCAGCAATTTATGGGGGAGAAATTTGGCCGGGACCGGATTTGGGAGACCCATCTCGCTGAAGAATTGCGTCAGACCGAAATGAATATTGAAGCGGTGCTTGACGAGCAGGTCGTGCAACTCGACAGGGTTTTGCAGCTTGAAGTGGGGGATACTCTGGAAATCAGCCGCGGGCCGGATGCGCGCATCGTGCTGCGGAGCGGGGATGTTTCGTTATTTTCGGCAACGCCACGATTAACCGGCGGGCAAATGGCGGCGGTGATCGACGCGGGCCTCGGCCGCTTAGCCGATGGCCCGGGCGACGATGCTTGAGAGGCCGACGGGTGCACCCACCCACCTGATGATGGTATCAAAGCAGTCGCCGGGCTTGGGTTATGCTGTTACCGGGCGGCGCGGGACAATGGCGCTGCTGGTCATCGACTGCACTACCTCGTTATCCTGGTTAAAAGTGGTGAAACGCGAGGTGATGATGCCGCGATCTGGCCGGCTTTCACTCGCGCGCGTCGAGAGAAGTTCGATTCGTATGTGCAGCGTATCGCCTGGCCGCACCGGCTGATGCCAGCGCAGATTTTCAAACCCAAGCCCGAGTGTGCCGGGGGCCGGGCGATAGCCCCGACCGGTGATCAACAGGCGCATTGTCAAGCTGGCCGTATGCCAGCCGCTGGCGATCAGGCCGTCAGTGATCGCCAGCGCGGCCTTTGGGTCGGTATGCATCGGTTGTGGGTCGAACTCCGAGGCAAACCGAATAATGTCAGATTCGGTAATCGTGACCGAGCCACTCGTCGCGATTTGGCCCGGCTTGAAATCCTCGAAATAGAAAACAGGCAACGTGCTTGATGCATCATCGTTCGGTCGATCGGGATAGGTCATTCCATCACCGCCATTTCATGTTTCTCTGCGGGCACTGCGTTATACCGTGGTGGGCGGCGCATCAAGAGCAGGCAAAAGACTGCCGGAACGCTGATGAACATCATGAATTTGAACGCGTCGAGATAAGAAATGATCTGCGATTGCTGGTTGATCATCGCGCTCAGCATCGCGGCGCCATGCGGAGTGGTCGGATCGAGATAACGCTGCACGGCACCGCCTGTTTGCAGAGCTCGGTTAAAGGGGGTGATCAGGTTGGACAGGCTGGCGTGAGAAACTTGGGCCATTTGCACCTGAAAGGCCTCGGTAATCGCAATACCGACAGCCATGCCGACATTGCGCATCAGGCTCAGGATCGAAGTGCCCTGCGTGCGCAAGGCCGGATCAAGCGTATAGAAAGCCACGACTTGCAGAGGGGTAAAGACAAAACCAAGTCCGGCACCTTGCACAATGATGGTCTCCAGAATGTAGGATTGTGGCGAACTGGGCAGCCAGTTGGTCATCATGTCGAACGAGATCAGCAGCATCATGAAGCCCAGAAACATCAGCCAACGCGGGTCAATCCGATTGGACAGCCGCCCGGCAATCATCATTGCCGCCATTGTGCCAAGACCGCGCGGCGCCATCACCAAACCGGCGGCCTCAACCGGATAATTGCCGAGCCGCTCAAGGAAGGGCGGCATTAGCGTGGCCGAGGAGAGCAACACCGAACCGACCGCAAACATCGTGATCAGCGAGGCGTTCAGATTACGATCACGAAAAATCGCGCGCGGAATAAACGGATTTTTGGCGGTGAACATATGCACAATGAACAAGTATAGCCCAATCACAGCAACCACCGCATAGGCAATGATTTCCGGGGAGGAAAACCAGTCTTTTTCCTGGCCGCGATCCAGCATGATCTGCAATCCAGCAAGAAACAGCGAGAGCACGGCAAAGCCGATCCAGTCAAAATTGCCGGAGGCGGGGCGCTTTGCGCGCTTGGGCATGAAAAATGCGAGCGCCAGAGTGGCGGCAATACCAAAAGGCAAATTTACAAAAAATACATAGCGCCAATTGTAAAAATAGGTCAGGTAGCCGCCAAGCGTTGGGCCAAGGATTGGGCCGATCATCACCCCGATGCCCCAAATCGCCATCGCCGAGCCGCGTTTTTCGACCGGATAGATATCCAACATGGTTGATTGGCTGAGCGGCACCAGCGCAGCACCGAAAACGCCCTGCAACAGCCGATCAGCCACCATTTCGCCTAAGGAGGTGGCGACGCCGCACATCATCGACGATATCGTGAAGCCAATCAGCGAAACCAGAAAAATATTCTTGCGCCCGAACCGTGCGGCGAGCCAGCCGACCGGGGCCGTCATAATCGCCGCGGCGATCACATAGGAGGTGAGCACCCAGGTGATCTCATCATAGGAAGCCGAAAGCGAACCTTGCATATAGGGCAGTGAGACGTTAGCGATCGTCGCATCAAGCGCCTGCATCAGCGTGCCAATCATGCAGCCGATTGTAATCACGATGCGCTGCAGCCCTTCGACCCGCATCACTTCGGGTCCAGACGCGGCTTGTTCAGCGGCCATCAATCAGCTCAAAATAGCTGGCTGAGCGAGCGCTTATGCCCGGTCAGGATGGTGATTTCCGCGCTCATCCCGTTGCGCAAGGCCAGGTTTTTCGGGCCGCTGACGATTTTGATATGCAGGGGAATGCGCTGCACCACTTTCACCCAATTGCCCGAAGAGTTTTGCGCGGGCAGTATCGAAAAGCTCGAACCGCTAGCGGGCGAAATGCTGCCGACCACGCCATGCCATACTTTACCCGGATAGGTATCCACGTGGATGCGAACCTTATCGCCGATACGAACCCAGGTGAGTTGGGTTTCCTTCGGTTGCGAGCGGACCCAAATATCCGTGCTGGAAACCAAACCAAAAGCGGCGGTGCCGGCCGGGAGAAACATGCCCGGCTGGAGTTTCGCCGTCTCGGTAACCATGCCAGCGAAGGGGGCTCGCACCACGGCGTGACGCGCGTTCAGTGCCGCTAGATCAAGCGCCGTGCGAGCGCGTTGATATTGCGGCGTTTTTGCCACCGCGATGTGCGCGTTGCCCGAGAGTTGCGCTAGGTCGACACCGGCTTGAGCCGTCATCGCGTCGAGCGATGCTTCATCAGTTTTTAACTTATACTTTGCATCATTATAGGCGGTGCGGGTGACCCCGCCATTGCCAATCAACGCCGCGTAGCTTTTAAAATTGATCCGGTCATTCGCGACCATTGCTTTTTGCGCCTCGATTTTGGCGATTTGTGCCGCATAGCTTTGTTTCGCGCCGTTAACCTGTTGCACCGCTTCAGCCAAATTGGCCCGCGCCCGTGCGACCGCAATAGCATATTGCGCGGGATCAAGTTCAAACAGCACCTGACCCTTAGCAACCATCTGATGATCCTTCACTGCCACCTTGGTCACGAGGCCAGACACGTCGGTGGAGAGTGCAACGCGCCGGGCTTTAATGTAGCTATCCGTGACTGAAACCGAGCCGCCGCTGAACAGCCAATAGATTAGCACGGCGAGCAAAATAATCACCACGCCGCCAACCATCAGTATCGTGCGTAGGCTAAGCATGCTGCGCCGCGTTTTTTTGGGCGTATCCACAGAAACGTCGCGGGCGGTGGCGGTGTTCAGGGGGGGCGATTGTGACATTAGCCGATCTCCGATGCCGATGAATGTAGCGGCTGAGCTGTAAAAGGGATTTTGACGAATGCGTTTGATTGGTTGTTTGCCGCGTCGGGCGACTCGCCGTGCCCTGGAGCTTCGGATTGCGTCGCCTCGGCGAGGCTGCGCTTGATTTGCAGCAAGGCTTGCTCCGTCACATCGCGCATGGGTGCCGGCAAATCGCGGGTGATCAAGGCAGCAATTGCCGCGCGCTCGGTTTGGATTTGTTGGATCAGCGGGGCGGCTTGATCGCGCAAATGCAGCCGCCAAATCCGCCGGTCCGCCGGATCGCCTCGCCGCTCAACCAGCCCGCGCTCGGCTAGGCGATCGGTCAGGCGCGCGACCGTCATCGGCTCGACCTCCAGCAACTCCGCCAAATCTTTTTGCGACAAGCCGGGATGACGGGCCAACTTGAGCAGCATCACCCACTGCGCCCGGGTCATGCCCTGCGCGCGGGCGCGGCGGTCGGTCTCAATACGGGTCAGGCGTGCGACATCATGGAGCAATAGCAGAAAATCGGCGCGATCAGTCTCGGCGCCGTGCTCGGTGTGGGATGGGTTTGAAACACTCATAGCACGCGAGATAATAAGCAGCGATACGAGTGAGTGCTACTGTCCTAGTTCTGCGTTTTTTGCAAGGGTCGCACGCCAGCGTGGGCAGCTTGATTTTTAGCGGGCCGACCCGAACACGCGGTAAAAATGTTCGCGCAACGCCGCGTCAATGTCGCCCATGCGGGCCCGCACACCCAAAGCCGCCATCGAGGTCACGCCGTGCTGACGAATCCCGCAAGGGATAATCCCCTGATAATGATCGAGATTAGGTGCAACGTTCAACGCCACGCCGTGGAAACTGACCCAACGCGACACCCGCACGCCGATGGCAGCGATTTTCGCCTCACGCTGCAGAACCGGATCAACCACCCAAATTCCAACGCGCCCCTCGCGGGTTTCGCCGTGAATGCCAAACGCCGCGAGGGTCAGGATGAGCCAGCGTTCCAACCCCGCGACGAAGCCGCGCACATCGCGCGCTGGCACCACGCCATGCGGTCGGGTCAAATCGAGCATTACATAAGCGATTCGTTGGCCCGGGCCATGATAGGTCCATTGGCCACCGCGCCCGGTGCGCATCGTCGGAATCATTTCGCGCCCGATTAAATCGCCCTCCTGCGCTGATGTTCCGCCGGTATAGATCGGCGGATGCTCCACCAGCCAGATTTTTTCGCCCGCGCCATCAGCTCGAATCGCCGCGGCCCGCGCCTGCATCGCCTCAACCGCTTGGACGTAATCGGTCAAGCCGACAGTGACGTCCCAAGCGATTTCACCGATTGGCGTCCCCCTGATTGATGCTTGCTGATCCATCGGCTATAGGGCGTCCATCACGATGCGGTCGTGGCGAAATGGTAGACGCGCAAGCTTGAGGTGCTTGTGGGGGAAACCCTGTGGAAGTTCGAGTCTTCTCGACCGCATTTTTGCTCCCTTCGAGAGCTCCCCTGAACCGGCAAAATCGAAAATAGCGACTCTGCAACGCGCACACGGTGTGGCGCCATGCGAAACATTTGCGCATAATCAGCTTCGCGCAAAACGCCGCCGCGCTGATCGGCTTGCGGCGCTTGGATCAAGGGAGAGAGAAACATGGATGACGCGCTCCGTAAGGCCGCCTTAGAATATCACCGTTATCCGCGGCCCGGCAAACTCACCATCACCCCCACCAAGCGCATGGAAACCTCGCGTGACCTGTCGCTCGCCTATTCCCCCGGCGTGGCCGCCGCGTGCCTTGCGATCAAGGATGACCCCGACACCTCTTATGACTATACCATCCGGGGCAATCTGGTCGCGGTGATCACCAATGGCACCGCCGTCCTCGGCCTCGGCAATATCGGCGCGCTCGCCGCCAAGCCGGTGATGGAAGGCAAAGCGGTCTTGTTCAAAAAATTCGCCGGCATCGATACGTTCGATATCGAGGTGAACGAGCCGGACCCGGACAAATTCATCGATATTGTGGCCGCGCTGGAGCCAAGCTTCGGCGGGATCAATCTCGAAGACATCAAAGCACCGGAATGTTTCCGCATCGAGCAAACCTTGCGCGACCGGATGACCATTCCGGTGTTTCATGACGATCAGCATGGCACCGCCATCATCGTCGGCGCTGCCGTGCTCAATGCCCTGAAAGTTCAGGGAAAATCGATTGGCGAGGTCAATATCGTCACCTCCGGCGCTGGGGCTGCGGCCCTATCATGCGTGCGGATACTGATTGCGCTGGGCGCGGCGCCGGACCGCATCACCATGACCGACATTGAGGGGGTGATTTATCAGGGCCGCCCCAAGCTCGACCCGACGCTCGCCCCCGTCGCGCGTGACACCAAAGCGCGGCATCTGGTCGATGTGTTGGACGGGGCTGATATTTTCCTCGGCCTGTCCGCCCCTCGCGTGTTAAAACCGGAATGGCTCAGCAAATTCGCGCCGAATCCGCTGATTCTGGCTCTGGCCAACCCCGAACCCGAAATTTTGCCGGATCTGGTGGCCACCCATCGCCCGGATGCGATCATGTGCACGGGACGCAGCGATTTCCCCAATCAGGTGAACAACGTCCTGTGCTTCCCCTTCATTTTTCGCGGCGCCCTTGATGTCGGCGCCACCGCGATTACCGAGGGGATGAAGCTCGCCGCCGTGCAAGCGATTGCTAATCTGGCGCAAATCGAGGCTTCGGACACGGTTTCCGCTGCCTATGGTGGCCACGCGCCCATGTTCGGGCGTGACTATATCATTCCCAAACCGTTCGATTCGCGGCTGATCCTCCATATTGCCCCGGCGGTCGCCCGCGCCGCGATGGCGGAAGGCGTGGCCCGTCGGCCGATCGCTGATTTTGATGTCTATATGACCGATTTGGAGCGTTTCGTGTTCCGCTCCGGCCAATTGCTGCGCCCGGTGATCGAAGTGGCCCGCGCGGCGAAAATCCGCATCGTGTATAGCGAAGGTGAGGACGAGCGCACCTTGCGCGCAGTGCAAAGCGTGATCGATGATCGGCTTGGCGTTCCGCATCTGGTCGGGCGGACGGAGCGGATATTGCAGCGCGTTGCAGCACTCGGCCTGCGGATGAAGCCGGAGCAGGATTTTCGGATCATCGATTTCGAGCGCGAATCCGGGCTATTCCGCCGCCTGCTTGATGATTATCAGCGCCTCGTCGGCCGGCGTGGCGTGCCACCGGATGCGGCGGTGCGGCAATTGATGCGCCGGCCCACGGTCGCCGCCGGCATGTTGCTCGCGTCCGGCGAGGCCGATGCCGCCATTTGCGGCGGCTTGGGCGATTGGCAGCGGCAATTTCGCTACGCCATGCCGATCATTCAACGCCGACCGGGCATCAAACGCGTGTCAGCCCTAACGGCACTGATTTTGCAAAGCGGCAATTTGTTCTTTTGCGACACCCATGTGAACCCGGACCCAAGCGCTGAAGAAATCGCCGAGATGACCCATTTAGCGGCGGCGATGGTGAGCAAATTCGGCATCGCGCCAAAAGTCGCACTTCTCTCGCACTCGAATTTCGGCGCATCAAATCTGCCGTCCGCGCGCAAAATGCGCAGCGCGTTAGCAATGATCCGCGCCCAGGACCCGGATTTGGAGGTTGACGGCGAAATGCACGCCGATGCCGCCTTGTTCGAGCCGATCCGTCATCGCTCAGTATGCGATAGCAGCCTAACAGGATCGGCAAATTTGCTGATTATGCCCAACATCGATTCCGCCAATATTTCCTTCAACTTATTGAAGGCGGCGGGCGAGGCAGTAACTGTCGGTCCGCTCTTGTTAGGCTTAGCCAAGCCGCTGCATATCGCAGTGCCGAGCGTCACGGCACGCGGCTTGGTCAATATGAGCGCGGTCGCGGCCATGGAGGCCGCTTCGCACTAACCCCCGCTCTTTACCCGGCGCGGGCGCGCTCAGCCATTTCCCGCGTATTCGCCGAAAGCGTTGGCTCGGACAGGATCATATCAAGGGCAGCGCGCATTTGCGCCTGCCGTGATTGATCATAGCGGCGCCAATCAGCAAACGCTTCGATGCCGCGGGCGGCGATGCTGCGATTGATCGGATCAAGGGCAAGGGTCATGCGGGCGAAAAATTGATAACCCGCACCGCTGGCGTCGTGGAAATGCAGCATATTGCCCGCGCTGAATGCACCAACCAGCGAGCGAAACCGGTTAGGGTTTTTGATGTCGAAATCAGCGTGCTTGGTCAAATCAATCACCCGTGCCAACGTATCCGGCGCCGTGCTGCGCGCCTGGATTGAGAACCATTTATTCAACACCAGCGGATCATGCCGCCACTGGCTATAGAACGCGGCCAAGGCTTGATTGCGCGCGGGGCCTTCCTGGTTGGCCAGCAGCATCAAGGCCGCGAGCGATGCGGTCATGGTTTTGGCCTCGGCCAACTGTGCCACGGCAAGCGCAATCCCCTCCGCCGGATCGGCGGCGATCAGCAGCGACAGACAGGCATTGCGCAAGGCACGCCGCCCGACGCTCGCCGGATCGGTGCTGAAATCGCCTTGATCCGCCATCAAGCGATATGTGGTGAGCAGCGATGCTTGCAAATGCTGGCCAATCATCCGCCGCGCGGACTCACGGGCGGTGTGGATCGCCACCGGATCAACGACCTCCATCCGATCAACCAGGGTGAACGCCGACGGCAATTCCAGTAATTTGGCGGCAAGCCCCGGCGAGGTGGCCGCGTGATCGAGCGAGGCGGCCATTGCGGCGAGCAGCCCGGCATCATCAATATGTCCCTCTGCGCCAGCCGCGATTGCATCGCGCAGAACCTCGGTGGCGTAGCGATGACCCGCATCCCACCGGTTGAACCCATCTTGGTCATGAGCGGCGAGATGGCGCAGCTGTGCCCGCGTATAGCCGCTCAGCTTGATCGGCGCCGAAAAGTTCCGAAACAGTGAAGGCACCGGTTCAGCCTCGATATTTTCAAAAACAAATTTTTGCTCCGGCGCCATCAACACCAGCAGCGCCGCGCGATCAGGTGATGCGTGATCACCCGCGTGCTCAAGGTTCATCTCCCCGCCATCCGGGCCGATCAAGCCAAACGCCACCGGGATCACAAAAGCGTCCTTATGCGCCTGCCCAGGGGTCGGCTTGGTCGATTGGCGGAGTGTCAATTCATAACGCTTGGTCGTGCTGTCATAATGCTGCGAAAAATTAACCTCCGGCGTGCCGGCCTGATCATACCAGCGCATGAACTTGGTAAAATCATACCCTGAGGCTTCCTGCATGGCGCTAACAAAATCTTCAATCGTCGCAGCTTTATTGTCATTCTTCGCGATATAAAGATCAAACCCACGGCGAAATGCTGGCCAGCCGATCAGGGTTTGGATCATCCGCACCACTTCCGCACCCTTATTATAAATGGTTGCGGTGTAAAAATTATCGATCTTGCGATAGGTCGCCGGGCGCACCGGATGCGCGAGCGGCCCGCCATCTTCGCGAAATTGCCGGGCGCGCAAATCCTCAATATCGGCAATCCGCGACAGGCTCGCATCATTCATATCGGTGCCATATTCCTGATCACGGAACACCGTCAGGCCCTCTTTCAGCGAAAGCTGAAACCAATCGCGGCACGTCACCCGATCCCCGGTCCAATTATGGAAATATTCATGGCCGATCACCCGATCAATCCGCTCATAATCCGCATCGGTCGCTGTTTCCGGTCGTGCGAGCACGAGGCTGGTATTGAAAACATTGAGGCCCTTATTTTCCATTGCTCCCATATTGAAATCACTAACGGCAGCGATATTAAAAATATCGAGGTCATATTCCAGACCAAACCGGGTCTCATCCCAACGCATCGAGCGTTTGACACACTCCATCGCGTGGCTAACTTTGTCCTCATCGCCGGGGCGAACATAAATCCCAAGTGCCACCGCACGGCCGGAAGCGGTCGTAAATTGATCATGCACGCCGATCAAATCGCCCGCCACTAACGCAAATAAATAGCTCGGCTTCGGATGCGGATCGACCCATTTGACCCATGTCCGCCCGTCCGCCGTGGTGCCGCGATCCACCGGATTGCCATTCGACAGCATCACTTTGCAGCGCGCCGGATCGCCGATCAAGGTGGCGCTAAAGCGCGCCATCACATCCGGCCGATCCGGAAAAAAAGTGATCCGGCGAAAGCCCTCGGCCTCGCATTGGGTGAAAAAATCACCCCCCGACAGGTAAAGTCCGGCAAGTTCGGTGTTGCGCGCAGGAGCGATGATCACCTCAGTATCGAGGGTGAAAGCGTCCGGCGGATCAAAAACGGTCAAATGAGGATCCGTGCAGCTATATTGGTTGCCGCCGAGCGGTTCGCCATCCAGCATCACCGCCTTGAGGCTGAGATCTTCGCCATCAAGCACCAGCGGCGCGCGATCATCGCCATGCGCAGGATTGCGCCGCAGCGACAGCGTGGCACGAACGCTGGTGGTCTCCGGATCAAGATCGAAAATCAAATCGACATGATCGATCAGGAAGGCTGGTGGCCGATAATCGGCAAGGCGTTGCTCGGTGATCGCGACAGAGGCTCCGGCCAAATCATGCTGCATCTTGATGTACTCCTGACATTGACCGTGTGTGCCGCAGCGGTCGGCAGCGCGCAATATCCGCTGGAGAGAATAAAAAGATGTCAAATCAATCGATTATTATGGATTTATCATGCGTCGGATTGTTGAGTATGATTATTTTATGAGTGGATGAGCAGGTAGGCTTTGCAGCGCGCAGAATCGCCGCATATTAAGCGCATGGATCAATCCGCGCCCGACCTGACTTTGCGCCTGCATCAGTACATCCGCGAGATCGATCCCGGCGAATGGGATCGGCTGGCGGCGAGAGACAAAAATCCGTTCGTGAGCCATGGGTTTCTGTCAGCCTTGGAAGCAAGCGGTTCGGTGGGCGGTGATAGCGGTTGGTATCCATATCATGCAGCGCTGCGCGATGGGGCAGGGGCGTTGCTGGCGGCGGCCCCCTGCTATGCCAAGGCGCATTCCTACGGCGAATATGTGTTCGATCATGGCTGGGCGCAGGCGTTAGAGCGGGCAGGGGGTCGATATTACCCGAAATTACAAATCGCCGCGCCGTTCAGCCCGGTGCCCGGCGCGCGCTTGCTCTGTGCGCCGGGCGTGGCGATCGGCACGGTGGCGGATGCGCTGCGCCAAGCAGCAACGCGGATGAATTGTTCCTCAGCGCATGTAACGTTCTGCACCGAGGCAGAGTGGGGCGCGTTAGGGGCAGCGGGCTGGATGCAGCGCGTGGGTGTGCAATATCATTGGCATAATCAGGACTATGCCGATTTTGAAGGGTTTTTGGCAGCGCTCTCGTCGCGCAAGCGCAAAGCGGTCCGGCGCGAACGGCGCGAAGCCGCGGCGGGGCTGGAGATTCGCACATTGCGCGGCCCTGAACTCACAAAGCGCGATTGGCAGGCTTTTTACCAATTTTATCTCTCCACGGTCGATCGCAAATGGGGCGGCGCTTATTTGACCGAATCGTTTTTCCCCCGGCTCGGCGCAAATTTAGGCGATCGGGTCGTGATGATGCTGGCCTATCGCGCGGGCAAGCCGATTGCCGGCGCGCTGAATTTGCTGGGCGATGAGGCGCTCTATGGGCGCAATTGGGGCGCCACCGAGGATGTGCCATTTTTGCATTTTGAATTATGCTATTATCAAGCAATCGATTTTGCCATCACCCATGGTCTCAAACGGGTCGAGGCTGGCGCGCAGGGTCAGCATAAAATCCAGCGCGGTTATCTGCCGAGCCAGACTTTTTCAGCGCATTGGATCGCCCATCGCGGCTTGGCGCGCGCGGTCGCTGGGTTTTTGGAGGAAGAACGCCCCGCCATTGCCGATGAAATGGCCATGCTGGGTGAACAATCGCCCTATCGCCAAGCGGGCGAACCAAACTAACGAAAATCCCGGCTGCGCGGCAAAGGCCGTTCATCGCGCGGATGGCGCGGCGAGGGGCGGCGTGGCGGGGCAGGGCGTGACGAGGCTGGGCGTGACGGGGCTGGGCGTGACGGGCCCTCATCCGCCCGTGCCAGTGGCGCATCAAGGGTGCCGATCAAGGCGGAACAATCCTGAATATTTTCGATAATTACATGCACAACCCCCTCCGCGCTGCGCTGAACCTGCCCGGCCGCGCGCAGCAATGTCGCGGCGATAATGACGGCGCGAAACGACGCCACGATCGCAGGCCATAGGATCAAATTGGCGATGCCGGTTTCATCCTCAATGGTAATGAACATGGTGCCTTTGGCACTGCCGGGGCGCTGGCGCACGGTAATCAGCCCGGCAAGGCTGATGCGCGACCCATCACGGGCGGTTGCAAGGCAGGCACAGGGTTTTGTCCCGGCGAGGGCGGCGTGGCGGCGCAGCAAAGCGAGCGGATGGGCGCGCAGCGAAAAGCCGGTGGTCTGGTAATCAGTCAACACCTGCTCGCCGGTTTGCATCACCGGCAACGCCACGTTTCCATCCGGCGGGGTCAGGGGACCAAAAAGTGGCAAGGTTGGCGCATGATCAAGCTGGCCGATCTGCCAAAGGGCGCGGCGCCGATCAAGGCCAATGCCGCGCAACGCATCCGCCTCGGCGAGCAGATCCAGCGCGCTGCGCGGTATCTCGCATGCAAGCGCGCTGGCCAAATCATTCGGCCGACGCGCTTGCATGATTTGGGCAGCCCACCCAGCACGAAACCCCGTGATCAGGCGCAGGCCCAATTGCAACGCCCCATCGCTCAGCGTGCAATCCCAGTCACTGCGCGTGACATCAATCGGGCGGATGCGCACCCCATGGCTGCGCGCATCGCTGATAATTTGCGCCGGCGCATAAAAACCCATCGGCTGGGCATTCAGCAAGGCAGCCGCAAAGGCCGCCGGATGATGGCATTTCAGCCAGGCCGACACATAAACCAAATGCGCAAAACTCGCTGCATGGCTCTCGGGAAAACCATAAGTGCCGAACCCTTCAATCTGACGAAAACAGGCCTCGGCAAAAGCCGTCGGATAGCCGCGTTGCACCATGCCGCCCACCAGCTTGGTGCGAAAATGCTGGATCGTGCCGATATTGCGAAACGTCGCCATTGCCCGGCGCAGCGCATTCGCTTCATCGGGGCTGAAATGCGCCGCCTCGATCGCAATGCGCATGGCCTGCTCTTGAAATAACGGCACACCAAGCGTGCGCCCTAGCACCCGCTGCAATTCGTCCGGCGGGCCATGGGCCGGATCGGGAGCCGGAAATTGTACCTTCTCATGGCCCTGGCGGCGGCGCAAATATGGATGCACCATATCACCCTGGATCGGGCCGGGCCGCACAATCGCAACCTCGATCACCAGATCATAAAAGCAGCGCGGTGCCAGGCGCGGCAGCATGTTCATTTGCGCCCGGCTTTCTACCTGAAACACCCCAATCGAATCTCCGCGTGTTAGCATAGCATAGACATGCGGGTCCTCTCGGGGAATCGCCGCCAAATCATCAATGCCCAGCAGCGCAAAGCATTTACGAATGGCGGTGAGCATGCCCAGGGCAAGAATATCAACCTTCATCATGCCAAGCGCGTTGATATCGTCCTTGTCCCATTCAATGAAGCTGCGCCCTGCCATGGCGGCCGGGCCAATCGGCACGGTTTCATCAAGACGCTCGCGGGTGAGCACAAACCCACCAACATGCTGTGAAAGATGCCTTGGCAAACCAATCAACGCGCGGGCCAGACTAACAACATGGCGAATAACCGGCGCGGTCGGGTCAAGCCCGGCGTCGCGCAATTGCGGATCGGACCAAATTTCATCGCCTGGATTCCAGCTTTGCGCGGCCAGCGCTGCGGTTGCGTCTTGAGCAAGCCCCATCACCTGGCCCACCGCGCGAATGGCGCTGCGCGGGCGAAAATGGATCACCGTGGCCGCTAGCGCCGCACGGGCACGGCCATAACGCTGATACAAATATTGAATAATCTCCTCGCGCCGCTCATGCTCAAAATCAACATCAATATCTGGCGGTTCGCGCCGTTCGGCCGAAATGAAGCGGGCAAATAACAAATCGATTTCTGTCGGATCAACCGCCGTAATACCCAACGCATAGCACACCGCCGAATTGGCCGCCGAGCCACGGCCTTGGCAGAGGATCCCAAGGCTGCGCGCATGGCGCACAATATCATCGACCGTTAGAAAATAACGCGCATAATCAAGCTCAGCGATCAGCGCCAACTCACGATGAATGCTCGCCCGAACAGCGGCGGGAATAGTCTCAGGATAGCGCCGTGCCGCACCCTGCCAAGTGAGTGCGGCAAGATGCTCATCGGGCGTCGTTCCGGCGGGCACCGGCTCATCAGGATATTCATAACGCAGCTGATCCAGCGAGAATGTCACACGATGCAAAATTTCGTCTTGATTGCGCAATGCATCGAGATGCGCCGCCAATAAGCGCGCCATTTCCGCGGGCGGTTTCAAATAGCGTTCGCCATGCGGCTCAAGGCGGGTGCCGGCCTGCTCGAGGGTGCAGCCCAGGCGAATGCAGCGCAACACATCCTGCAACATGCGCCGCTCAGGCGCGTGATACAGCACCTCATTCACTGCAATCAGCCCTAGTCGATACTGGCCCCCCAGCCGCGCCAACGCCGCAAGACGGCGCGCATCATCCGGTGCAAACCGCCGTGCGGCGGCGAGATAAAGCCGATCACAGGTCAATCCCCTGATCCGATCTAGAAAATCGTTGAATTTTGCATCAAGGATCGCGGGCGGCACGATAATCAAAATTTGCCCCGCAGCCTGTGCGGCCAAATCCGCGATGCGCAAATCGCAAGCCCCTTTGGCCGCGCGCCCCTTGCCCAGGCTGAGCAAGCGGCAAAGCCGACCCCAGGCGGCGCGGTCGGTCGGATAGCAAATCATCTCCGGCGCATCGGCAAACACCAGTCGCGCCCCAACTAACAACCGCAGCCCCGCCGCCTTCGCCGCCACATGCGCGCGCACCACCCCGGCGAGGCTATTATAATCGGCAATCCCCAAGGCGGCATGGCCCAGACCTGCGGCCTGCGCCACAAGCTCTTCGGGCAACGACGCGCCTTCGAGAAAGCTGAACGCGCTGATTGCAGTGAGTTCGGTATAATTCATGCAAAAACCCCATGAATAAACCAATCTGCCGACCGTTCAGGCGCATAAATGCCCACCCGGAAAATCCATAACCGCAGCCCTTCACTCGTTTCAATATGATAATAATCGCGCATACGCTCGGCCTCAGTATCCGCCGCATCTGGAGCAAAACGCCACCAATCGCGCCCAATGCGCTCAGGGCCGTCAGCGCGAATAACCCGATAACGCTGGCTACGCCAAAGGATCATGCGCGGCGGATCATCAGGCCATTCCGCAATCACCTGGATTGGGGCCGGGCGCGCAAACAGCACGGCCGGGCGTGGTCGGACCGGTCGCGGGAATGGCGCGGGCGGTGCCGAAATCGCCACGCGCTGGGCGCTGCGTTCGGGGATATGACTATCACGCGGGGCAAAACGCTGTAGGCTTGCGCGGGCGAGCAGCAGATCAAGCGTATGGGCGGCATCCATCGCAGCCGGGGCGAGCCAGTCATCCTGGGAATCCGGCATGTCCGCGAGCACCGGCTCTAACCGAATAATCTCAACGCCGAACCCTGGATCGATCTGGTTCAGCCCGTTATGCAGCAATTTGCCGATATGCGCGGCATCGCGGGTCGGGCCAGAAAAGCCCAATCGCAGAGTTTCGAGCCGCATATCAACCCGGTAAAATTGCGCGGTGAGCGCAGTCATGCCGGCGCGGGCAATGGTGAGCCGGGCGCAGAGGCTGGTGCATAAGCGGGTCAGAGCACCGCCAAGTTGCGCTGCGGTCAGCAAAGGCTCGGCATGCTGCTCGCTCACGGTTTGATCGGTCGGCGCTGGAAGAAAATGCACTGCATCAGGCGCACGGCCAAGCGCCCGGTCATAACGCGCAAGGATATCGGCGCCGCAACCCGCTAACAATTCACCCCGCGAGAGCGGTGCCAAATCACCAATGCGGCGCAACCCCAAGCGGCGCAACCGGCGCTGCGTCGCGGCATCAACCCCTAACGCGGCAATTGGCAGGGCATGCAAATCATTCTGCCCCGGCTCGCCATAGCGGGCAAAGGCCCAAGCCGCAGAGGCGGTGTCAGCGATGGCCATGCGCGCGCCGGGTAATCGTGCCTGCAAGCGCGCCATGAGCCCCGCTTCGCCGCCCCATAAATGCGCGCAACCCGTAATATCAAGCCATATCCCATCCGGCGGATCGGCGGCGGTAAGCGGCGTAACAGCCTGCGCCCACAGAGCCAGCCGATCCAAGGCTTCGCGGTCCTGTTGCGGATCATGCGGCCATGTAAGCAAATTCGGGCAGATCGCGCTGGCATCCGCGAGCGATAAATCCGCCCGCACACCGCGCGCCCGCGCAGCCGCATTCACTGTATGAACCCGCCGCATGCCGCGCTCGGTGGTAATCACGGCAATCGGCTGATCTTCGCCGTCACCCGGCTTGGCGGCGTAAAGCCGGGATTGGCGCAGGATCGGCCATTCCGGCAACCACAGTGAAAGCAGGCGACGATCCATGGCAATCGGCTTCAAGCAGGAACGAGGTGGGTGGGGTGTTGCGGGCATAAAGCAGTTCAGCGCGCCAGCGCGGCGTGTCTGGCTGGCGTGATGCGACCGGGGTAATCCGCCAGCGGCTGGCGCAGGCGGTAGAATCGCTGAGCTGTTTGGGGGCGAGAATGAATCCAATCCCGCCGCCCTGACGGGCCGCCAAGCCAAGGCGCCGCGCAGCGAGCCGGGTCAGTTTTTCCTGGCCAATCCCATGCAACCCACCGCGTAAAGCGGTTTCCAGAGCGGCGAGACGGGCGGGCGCGTCTTTGGCATGCGCCAGAATGATCCGCGCCGGATCAAGCCCAAGCCGCAGCAAACCCGGCGGATAAAGATCACTCCGCTCAGCCACCCAAAGCACCGGGCCCTTCGGCGCGACCACCCCGAGCAGCAAGGCGACAAACCCGATCATCCCGGCGGCATCAAACCCATGATCCACCCCGCAGCCCAGCTCATGCACCGCCCCCAGCCGCAATATCGGCGGCGGAAAAGCGGCGCGCGGCGTCGGAGCAAGCTGAGGCTGTGATGACATGTTCTTATTTTGTTCTTGTTTTCACCCGTCGTCAAGCGCGAATCCACAGCACCTCGCTTGGATTTTCAGCCAATTAATGTAACCTAAGCCGCGTCACCAATCCGCATTCGAATGCGGATTTTCAACCATCCTGCAAATCGCTGAGGAACCAATCCCCATGTTCAGCCATATCATGATCGGCAGTAACGATATCGACCGCTCGAAAAAATTTTACGATGCCATTTTCGCCGCCATGGGGGCCAGCCCCGGCATCAAAGACGATAAAGGCCGCCTGATCTACGCCCATAATGGTGGCCGCCTCATGATCACCCCGCCGATCGATGGCCAGCCCGCGACCCATGCCAATGGCGGCACGATCGGCTTCGCCATGGAAAATCCCGAACAGGCCGATGTCTGGCATCAAGCGGGCGTCGCTCATGGCGGCACCGCCATCGAAAATCCGCCTGGCCTGCGCGAGACCAGCTTCGGCGGCCTTTATCTTGCCTATCTGCGCGACCCGGACGGCAATAAACTCTGCGCGCTGCACCGGATGGCGAAATAATCGGCTCAGCGGCACCACCCTATTCGGGATTGGTGCCGCCCCCGCTCCCGCCGTTGTGCTTAGGACACCGCCGCCCGCAACGCCCCCGCCGCCGCCAGCGGCGCTACCGGCAAAAATAACGACAGCAAGCCAAACAACATGGCAAATTCTCCGATCGGATGCGCAGCAATTGCCCCCGCCGCGCCGAAAATCACCGCCGGGATCATCAAAGGCAGCGCAATCAACGGCAGCAGCACCGTCCCGCCGCGCGCCCCCAGCGTAATCGCCGCCGCCATGCCGCCCACCAGCGAAAACAGCATCGTCCCTGGCACCAGGCTCGCCAAAAGCTGCGGTACCGCCGCCCCATCCATGCGCAGCATAATCGCTACCGGCCCGGCAATCAGCAGCAACGGCAGTCCGGTGGTCAGCCAATGACCGATAATTTTACCCAGCGCCACCGCACTCGCAGGCAGTCCCGACACCATCAATTGATCGAGCGATCCATCCTCGAAATCCGCTCCGAACAGCCGGTTAAGCGGCAATAACGCCGCGAGCAGCGCCACCACCCAAACAATCCCCGGCGCAATCCGCGCCAATATCGTGCCGCCCGGCCCCAAAGCGAACGGGAACAGGCTGGCCGCAATCACAAAAAACAGCAACGCCGCCACACTATCCCCGGCCTGACGCAGAGCCAGCACCAATTCCCGCCGGATCAGCGCCCAAAACCGGCTCATAGCACCCCCCGGCTCAAATCGAATGGCACCGATCCCGGCATATCCAGCGGCAAATGCGTTGCCGCAATAATCATCCCGCCCGCCGCCCGATGCTCGGCAAAAAACCGCTCCAACCGCGCAACGGAGGCCGCATCCAGCCCGGTCGTCGGTTCATCGAGCAACCAGAGCGGCGCGTCAGACAAAGCTAGTCGCGCCAATGCCAACCGCCGCCGCTGCCCCGAAGAGAGCAGCCGCGCCGGCAATTCCGCGAATCGTTGCAAATCCATCCGCGTCAATGCCGTCATGATCGCCGCCGCGCCAACCCGCCCGGCCAGCCCCAAATTCTCCGCCACACTCAATCCCGGCTTGATCGCATCATGATGCCCAACAAAGCATAGCCGGGTCGCATGGAGCGGCGGGTCTTCCAGCGCATCCGCCCCTTGCCACAACAAATCCCCCGCCGCCGGCGCGGTCAACCCGGCCAATAGCCGGATCAAGGACGATTTTCCTGCCCCGTTCGGCCCCACCAACAGCAGTGCTCCCCCCGCATCAAGCGAAAACGACACATCGCGAAACACCACGCGCTCACCCCTAATCGCGGCCAAACCCCGTGCTTGCAGCAACGGAACCCCCGATATCGGCTGGTGCGGTGCAATATTACGCATGGCTAGGAGAGAAAATTGTGCATGGACGTCCCCGCGTTCGCGTGATTAAACCGCGCCGTCAAGTGCAGCCATCGGGGCGCAGCGTCGATCCAAGCGAAAAAGGATTATCAGAATGAGCATGATCGGTCAGGATAGTTTGCAAACAGAACGGAATTTACAGGTAGGATCGAGCACCTACCGTTATTTTTCGCTCCCCGAGGCCGCAGCCAAGCTTGGCGATATCAGCCGCTTGCCGCGCACGCTGAAAATTTTGCTGGAAAACGTGCTGCGTTTCGAAGACGGCAAAAGCACCACCATTGAGCACGCCAAAGCGATCGTCGATTGGGTCGGGGCAAAACATTCCGAAGCCGACGTGCCGTTCCGCCCGGCGCGCATCCTGATGCAGGATTTCACCGGCGTCCCTGCCGTGGTCGATCTGGCGGCGATGCGCGATGGCATCGTTAAACTCGGCGGGCGTGCCGATCGCGTCAATCCGCTGGTGCCGGTCGATCTGGTGATCGATCATTCGGTCATGGTCGATGTTGCCGGCCGCGCCGATGCGCTTGATCGCAACGTCGCCATCGAGTTTGAACGCAATGGCGAGCGTTACGCCTTCCTGCGCTGGGGCCAGGAAGCGTTTGATAATTTCCGCGTGGTCCCGCCCGGCACCGGCATTTGCCATCAGGTCAATCTCGAATATCTCTCCCAAGCGGTCTGGACCGGCACGGTCAAAGGCGAAACCTACGCCTATCCGGACACGTTGTTCGGCACCGATAGCCACACCACCATGGTCAATGGCCTGGGCGTGCTCGGCTGGGGCGTGGGCGGCATCGAAGCCGAAGCCGCCATGCTCGGCCAGCCCATCGCCATGCTGATCCCCGATGTGATCGGCTTCAAACTCACTGGCAGCCTGCGCGAAGGCATCACCGCGACCGATCTGGTGCTCACCGTCACCCAAATGCTGCGCAAGCGCGGCGTGGTCGGCAAATTCGTCGAATTCTACGGCGCCGGCCTCAACTATCTGCCGCTCGCGGATCGCGCCACCATTGCCAACATGGCCCCGGAATATGGCGCCACCTGCGGCTTCTTCCCGCTTGATCAAATCGCACTCGATTATCTGCATCTCTCCGGGCGCGACGAACATCGCATCGCCTTGACCGAAGCCTACGCCAAAGCCCAAGGCCTCTGGCGCGATGATACCGACCCGGTGTTCTCCGACACGCTGGAACTCGATTTGTCCACGGTCGAGCCCTCGCTCGCCGGCCCCAAGCGCCCGCAAGATCGGGTGGCCTTGTCCGCCGCCGCCCCGGCCTTCGAGGTTGAACTGACCAAGAGCCTCGGCGTGGCCGCCGCCGATATCAACAAAAAGGCCGCCGTGGCCGACACGAATTACGACATCACCCATGGCGATGTGGTGATCGCGGCGATCACCTCCTGCACCAACACCTCCAACCCCTCGGTGCTGGTCGCCGCTGGCCTCGTTGCGCGCAAAGCCCGCGCCCTTGGTTTGACCCCGAAACCTTGGGTGAAAACCTCGCTCGCACCCGGCTCGCAAGTGGTCACCGAATATCTCGATAAATCCGGCCTGTCGGCTGATCTGGACGCGCTCGGTTTTGAGACTGTCGGCTATGGCTGCACCACCTGCATCGGCAATTCCGGCCCGCTTGATGACGCCATCGTCGATGCGATCGAGGGCAACAAGCTGGTCGCCGTCTCGGTCCTGTCCGGCAATCGCAATTTCGAAGGCCGGGTGCACCCGAATGTGCGCGCCAATTACCTCGCCTCGCCGCCGCTGGTGGTTGCCTATGCGTTGCTCGGCACCATGCGCACCGACATCACCACCGCCTCGCTCGGCACCAGCGCGGATGGCAAGCCGGTCTATCTGAAGGATATCTGGCCAACTACCGCCGAAATTGCCGAAATTGTCGGCAAAACCCTCACCCGTGCGATGTTCCGCGAACGCTATGCGGATGTGTTCAAAGGCCCGGCCCAATGGCAGGCGATTGAGGTCGAAGGCGAGCAGGAAACCTATCGTTGGTCGGATAGCTCCACCTACGTCAAAAACCCCCCTTATTTCGAGGGCATGACCATGGAGCCCGCCCCGGTGACCGACATCAAGGGCGCACGGATTTTGGCCCTGCTCGGTGATTCGATCACCACCGATCATATCTCCCCGGCGGGCAGCTTCAAAAAAACCACCCCCGCCGGTGAATATCTCGGCGAACGCCAAATCCTGCCCAAGGATTTCAACTCTTACGGCTCACGGCGCGGCAATCATGAAATCATGATGCGCGGCACCTTCGCCAATATCCGCATCAAAAACGAAATGCTGGAGAATGTCGAAGGCGGCTACACCAAGCATTTCCCCTCGGGCGATCAATTGTCGATCTATGACGCGGCGATGCGCTATGAGCGGGAAAATGTGCCCCTGGTTGCCTTCGCCGGCCGCGAATACGGCACGGGTTCCTCGCGCGATTGGGCGGCCAAAGGCACCATGCTGCTCGGCATCAAAGCCGTCATCGCCGAAAGCTTCGAGCGTATCCATCGCTCGAACTTGGTCGGCATGGGCGTGCTGCCCTTGCTGTTCAAAGACGGCATGACCCGTAAAACCCTGGCGCTGCGCGGCGATGAGACCATCGATATTCTCGGCCTCGATCATATCACCCCGCGGATGGATCTCGAGATGCTGGTCCATCGTGCCAATGGCTCGACCGACAAAATTTCGCTGCTCTGCCGGATCGATACCCAGGACGAGGTCACCTACTACGAAAATGGCGGCATTTTGCATTATGTGCTGCGCCACATGGCCAAAGCCGCCTGATCAACCATCAGAATTGCGCCGCCGGGCCTTGCCTAAAGCAAGGTCCGGTCGCACATCTTCCCCATCAGGGAGATGCGTCATGACTGAATTCGTCACGATTTGCGAAGTAGGCCCGCGTGATGGGCTGCAAATGGCCAAAACCATCATGGCCACCCCGACCAAAATCGCCTGGATCGAAGCCCTCGCGGCGGCCGGTCTGCGCGAAATCGAAGTCGGCAGCTTCGTGCCCGCCAAACTTCTCCCGCAAATGGCCGATACCGATGCGATTGTCCGTGCTGCGGTCGCCATCCCCAACCTCACCGTCGTCGCCCTGGCCCCCAATCTGCGCGGCACCCAAGCCGCCATCGCCGCAGGGGCGCACCGGGTCAGCATCCCGGTCTCGGTCAGCGAGGGTCATTCCCGCGCCAATCTCAATCGCAGCCCGGATGAACAGGTCGCGGAAATCGCCCGGATCGTTGCGTGGTTGCGCAGCGAAAATCATCCGGCGGAACTCGAAGTCGCCTGCTCCACCGCCTTTGGCTGCTCGTTCGATGGGGTAATCCCAGAAGCCCAGGTCCTGCGCGTGGTCACCGCGCTCGCGCAAGCGGGCGTCACCTCAATCGGCTTGGCCGACACGGTCGGCTACGCCAATCCTGGCGCCATCAAATCGCTGGTCCGCGCCGTGCGCGCTGAAATCGGCCCGGTGCTGCACGGTCTGCATTTGCACGATACGATGGGCCTGGGCCTCGCCAACGCCCTGGCCGGGCTGGAAGCGGGCATCCGCGATTTCGACTCAGCCCTCGCCGGCCTCGGCGGCTGCCCGTTCGCCCCTGGCGCTTCGGGCAATATCGTCACCGAGGATTTGGTGTTCATGATCGAAGCAATGGGATTTCGCACTGGCATCGATCTCCAAGCCCTGATCGAGGCGCGCAAAATCCTGCATGCGGGCTTGCCCGCCGAGCCCCTGCACGGCCACGTCGCTAAAGCGGGCATCCCCCGCATTTTCCGCGCCGCCGCATGAGCGCCACCCCGCTCGCCGGCCTGCGGGTGATTGAATTCGCCCATATGGTGATGGGCCCGATGGCCGGTCTGATCCTGGGCGATCTCGGCGCCGACGTGATCAAAATCGAGCCCGCCCCCAAGGGCGATAACACCCGCAGCCTCGAAGGCTCCGGCATCGGCTTTTTCGCGATGACCAGCCGCAATAAACGCAGCCTCACCCTTGATCTGAAATCACCATCTGGCCTGGAAATCGCCCAACGGTTGATCGCCAGCGCGGATATTCTCACCGAAAATTTCCGCCCCGGCGCATTGGAGAAGCTCGGCCTCGGCTTTGCTGCGTGTGCAGCCCGAAATCCGCGCTTGATTTATTGCTCGCTGAAAGGCTTTCTCCCCGGCCCTTATGAGCATCGCACCGCCCTCGATGAGGTGGTGCAAATGATGGGCGGCCTCGCCTACATGACCGGCCCGATCGGCCAGCCGCTGCGTGCGGGCGCCTCGGTAATCGATATCATGGGCGGCACATTCGGCGTGGTCGCGATCCTCGCAGCCCTCGCCGAGCGCAGCAAAACCGGGCGTGGCCAGCATGTACAATCGAGCCTGTTCGAATCGGTATCACTCCTGATGGCCCAGCATATGGCCCAAGGCTTCATCACCGGCGTCGAACCCAAGCCGATGAGCGCGCGTGACGTGGCTTGGCCGGTCTATGATATTTTTGACACCGCCGATGGCGAGCGTATTTTCATCGGCGTCGTCACTGACAGCCAGTGGCAAATTCTCTGCACCGATTTTGCCCTCGCCACCCTCGCCAATGATCCTACCCTCACCACCCAAGCCGCCCGCCGCGCCGCGCGTGCGCGCACCATTCCGATCATCGCCGATTGCTTTCGCACCTATCGCCGTGCGGACCTCGCCGCCCGCTGCGAAACGCTCGGCCTGCCCTTTGCGCCGATCGCCAAACCCGCCGATCTGTTTAACGACCCGCATCTCACCCAATCCGGCGGCCTGCTCTCGGTAACGCTCCCCGATGGCCGCTCGATGCCCATCCCCGGTCTGCCGATGAGCTTTGACGGCGCACGCACCACGCTCAGGCACGATATTCCAACACCGGGCCAGCATAATACCGACATTCTCGCCGAGCTTGGCTATGACGAGGCCTCCATCACCCAACTCCGTCACGATCACGTCATTACTTAACCCCCCCCCTAAATCATCACCAAAGCAGGAGCAAAAAATTGGCAAAATTGGCATTTCTCGGCCTCGGCGTCATGGGCTACCCGATGGCGGGCCATCTGGTCACCAAAGGCCATCACAGTGTCACCGTCTATAACCGCACCAAGGCCAAAGCCGAGGCTTGGGTCAGCGAATTCGGCGGCAGCACCGCCGCCACCCCGGCGGAGGCGGCACGCGGCGCGGATATCGTGTTTGCCTGCGTCGGTAATGATAATGATTTGCGCAGCATCACCACCGGCCCCGACGGTGCGTTTCATGGCATGGCGGCAGGGGCGATGTTTGTCGATCACACCACCGCCTCCGCGACCATTGCGCGCGACTTGCACGGCATCGCGGCAGGGCAGGGGCTTGGTTTCCTCGATGCGCCGGTCTCCGGCGGTCAAGCGGGCGCGCAAGCGGGCCGTCTCACCGTGATGGTCGGCGGCAGCGACGCCGATTTCGCCAAGGCAGTCGAGCCGATGGGCTGTTTTGGCGCCAATATCAGCCATATTGGCGGTCCCGGCAGTGGCCAACTCGCTAAAATGGTCAACCAGATTTGCATCGCCGGCGTGGTCCAAGGCCTCGCCGAAGCCTTGCATTTCGCCGAGGCCAACGGGCTTGATGTCGCCACCGTTATCGGTGCGATTTCCAAAGGTGCAGCCCAAAGCTGGCAAATGGAAAATCGTTGGAAAACCATGACCGAACGAAAATTCGATTTCGGCTTCGCGGTGGATTGGATGCGCAAAGATCTCGGCATCTGCCTCGATCAAGGCCGAGCCAGCGCGGCCCCCCTACCGCTCACCGCGTTGGTCGATCAATTCTACGCCGACGTGCAAGCCAAAGGCGGCAAGCGCTGGGATACGTCCTCGCTGATCACCCTTAGATGAATTTCAGGGATAAGCAGGCCACTAAATCATTGAATTTTCTAGTGTCCACTCTGATTCCGAAATCCAACGGATTTCAGAATCGGGACACTAGATCAATATTGGTTTGGGTCGAATCGAAAGATTGGACCTAAACCAATGAAATTGATCGGCAAATAAAGGCTAGAGCGTGATTGATGATAAGCAATCACGCTCTAATAAAACAGCCGATCATTCACCCGCAACGCCGCCTGACAGGCTGGCGTTGCGGCCAACGCCCCGCCATTATTCTCGCACTTCACCACTTCGCGCATCAGCCCGTGCGGATGTTTGCGATAATAGCTCTGAGGTGATTGCCCCGCACATCCAGCAAGCGCCACGCTCAGCGCGATCACTATAATCACCGGCTTGGCACCGCGCTGTTGGACCCGTTTCACCACGTCGCCATTCTAGCGCCGCCCGCCCATCCCGCCAAGCCGATCAATCACGGCTCACCACGCCCTTTTCCCGACCAATCAGACCGCCTAAATGAGCGGTTGCCGGTTGCACCACCGGCCCCCCTTCAGGAGCGAGTTATGGATATCAAACGCGCAGGCACACAGCCCTCGGCCAAAGGCCCAGCAGACTGGTTCACCGGCATTGTGCGGATCGATCCGCTCTTCACCGCCGCCGAACCGGCACGGGCTGGCGGCGCCCTGGTCACTTTCGAGCCCGGCGCCCGCACCGCTTGGCACACCCATCCGCTCGGCCAAACCCTCATTGTCACTGCGGGCTGCGGCTGGGTTCAGCGCGAAGGCGGGTCAATCGAGGTGATTCGCCCTGGCGATGTCATCAGCTTCGCCCCCGGCGAGAAACATTGGCATGGCGCCACCGCCACCTCGGCGATGAGCCATATCGCGATCCAGGAAAGGCTGAATGGCTCCCCGGTTGATTGGCTCGAGCCGGTCACCGATAGCCAATATAACCCAGGCTGAACGCAACGATCCAGACAGGCGGCGTTGATCGCGCTCACCGGTCCGGATTTGTCGCCTCAGCCGATCATGCGCGTAGAGCCGCGCAATCACCTATGTCCAAACGCTGCCATTATTGGTGAGCGAGCCGGTCAACCGGCCCGTCAGCCCGCTAAAGGTCACACTCGCGCCATCGCTGAGCTGCACGGTCAGCCCAGCGGTCGCGGACGTCTCGGTGACAATTGTCACGCCTGAATTCAATGTCAGCGTGTCAGTGCCCGCCCGGAAATTGCTAATCAGATCACGAGCACCCTGACCCGCCGCACCGAACACGAAATTATTCAGCGCCGCATTCGCGCCGCCGATCATCGTGGCCGCCCCCAAGCCGCCGACAAACATGTTCGTGCCATTACCACCAACCATCAGCGTGCTGGCAAAATTACCTGAGGCGCCGTTCATGGTCACCGCACCGCTGGTGCTGGCCGCACTCAGCGTCTCATTGCCCGAACCGGCATAGAGCGCATTAATACTCCCCGCCCCGGCCATCAGCGTATCGCCACTACCCTCGCCCACCAGCATATTTGCGCCAGTGCCGCCCACCAGCAAATTATTGCCATCGGTGCCGCCATAGGCGCGCAAACTACCCGCACCGCCCTCGGCCGTCACGCTGCCCGTCCCACGGGTGATCAGCGCATGCGCATTGGCCGCATTGATAAACACCACGCTGCCGCGCCCGCCATAGATCGCCGTTGAGCCGCTCGCCTGCACCGTGTTGCTGCCGCCGAAATCATACACATATCCCCCAGCACCCACGGTCGCGATGTTATTTCCAGTGACAAACATCACCGCGTTCGACCCGGTGGCATCCACCTGGTCATTGCCCTGCAAATAGCCAAAAGCCGTGCCACCCAACGTGGCAAAATCCGACGCGCCCGCCCCGCCAAGCACCACAAACGCACTCCCGGTCGCCACAATCGAATCATTGGTCCCGGCGGCAAAAATAACCCCGCCCGCACTGTCATTGATCAGATTATTACTGCCATTGCCCAAAATCGTGTCCGCACCCGCCCCGACCACGGTATTGCCCGAGCCATACGCGAAAATATCCCCAAGCGGCCCGCCTTGGATTAAATTATTCTGGCCAAACACCGCCATCGGTGCTGTCGCGCTCGATGTCACACTATTGGCATTGCCAGTGATCATCGCATCCAATGCCCCGCTGATGCTCAGCGTGCTGGCATCGCCGCCCAGATTGATCTGGCTCGATCCGGTCGAGGTGACCGATTGCCGGGTTCCGCCAATATTCACCACGCCGCCGCCCGCCGCTAACAATGAATTACCCGACGTTCCCGCATGCAACCCGACAAATCCGCTACCCGTCATGGTAATCGCGTTATTATTATCGAACGCCACCACATGATCGTTGCCACCCGAGATCACCGTGTTATCACCCGCCGTCAGGGCGATCTGGTTATTGCCGCCGCTGGTCGAAATCGTATTATAGCTCTGCCCGCCAGCAATATTAGCAATCGCATCGACCGTGTTATTGCCGCTCGCGATCGCCACCGTATAATTCTTGCCATCGAGGGTAAAATTATTATTGCCGCCCCCGGCCATGATCGTATCCATCCCAACCCCGCCCTGCGGGTCCCAGGTCAGGTTGGTCGTTGCTCCGGTCACCGCGAGTTGGTTCAATCCCGCCCCGCCCGTCACGGTCTCGCTGCCATCAAAGCCAAACACATAGCCTGCAAAACCGCGATCGGTGCCCACGGTAATGCTCGGCAGCGCCAAGCTCGCCCCGCTGGTCACCGTGCCGGTCACATAGAGATAATCCGATAGCGTATAGGCATTTGCCCCGCTCGGCACGCTCAAACCCGATGCCGCCGAACTACCATCCGCATTGATGCTCAGCATGGTCGCGCTCACCGGATTGAACGAGGTCTGCTCAATCACCGCCGTGCTGATCACCTTGGTCAGCTCAAGCTGGATCGACCCCGCCGCCGCTGCGTCGATCGCGAATTGCTGAACCTGACCGACGCCACTCTGCACGGTGACGAACTCAATTGATTGTTTCGGTGGCATAAAAATCCCCTGTTGAAAACGGTGTGTCCGGATCGGTTGCTACCGAGCACCAGTTAACAACAGGTCAATGCTGCCTTAACGCCATTCAATCTTTGGAAATTACAACTTAAAGTCAATTTTACCGAGCATTTATCGGATTCACCGCCGATTATTGATTAAGAAATCGGAAATTTCAGCCCCAATAACGCCTCGAATTCCTCGCGATGCCGATAATCGGGCATCAGCGACTGCAGCGCCGAATCGCTCTCGATCGCCGGGTGAAAATAAATCTCGCTCCGCCCCGGCGGCATGTGCGCCAGCAATCGCCGCACCCGCGCCTCGGTCATCTGGCCGGACCAGGCAATGCCAAACACCTGCTCATCGCAATCAAGCCCCGCCCGGCGCACTTGCCCGCGCAGCACCCGCGACCACGCATAGAGCGCATGATCGCCCCATCCGGGCCGATGCCCACACGCGGCCAGCACGCGAGGCGGCTCCCTCGGCACGCGCACCCGCGTCAGCCCAAACTCACGGCCGATATCGATCAGCAACGCCGCCACAGTCGGGTGCAAATGCATATGTTTGTGAGCGTCAACATGATGGAGCGGCAATCCCGTCGCTCTGAATGCGGCATATTGCGCCCGAATTTCCGCCGCCAATTCCCGCCGCGCGGCGGACGAAAAAAAATACCGCACTCCCAAAGAAGCCTGATCGCGGCCAAAGCGCCCATCCGTGCCCGTAATCTGCGGCAAGGCGTGATGCCCCAGCACCGAATCGCCCTCCACGAGCACCAGATGCAACCCAACCCGCAGCCCGGGCAGACGCTGCGCCCGGACCACCGCATCCGAGGCCGCAGGCCCGGCCACCATCAGGCTGGCCTGGGTCAACACCCCATCGAGGTGCGCCTGCTCAACAGCCTCGTTAACGCTCTCGGTCAGCCCGAAATCGTCAGCAGAAAATACAACATCACTGGTTTTAAGCAGCGTGCCGCTCACGCAAGAACCGGCGGAACTCCACACCCTCACGCAACCGCCGCTTCATCATTTGCGGGCTGCGGATCATCTCATTGACAATGGACAAAATTTTCGGCGCGCGGAAGTAAAACTTCTTGTAGAACACCTCCACGCTCTCAAAAATCTCAGTATGGCTCAAATCCGGATAGTGCAGGGGGGCAATCTGAACGCCATGATCATCGATCAACTCGGCATTCGCCACATCAAGCCACCCATTTTCCACCGCCTGATCATACAGGAATGTGCCCGGATAAGGCGCCGCCAAGGAAACCTGGATCGTGTGCGGATTAATATCCTTGGCGAACTCAATCGTCTCTTGGATCGTCTCATGGCTTTCGCCCGGCAGCCCAAGAATGAAGGTGCCATGGATTTTAATGCCCAACTCATGACAATCCTTGGTGAATTGCCGAGCCACCTCAATACGCATACCCTTTTTGATATTGTGCAAAATCTGCTGATTGCCGGATTCATACCCCACCAGCAGCAGCCGCAAGCCATTGTCACGCAATATTTTCAGCGTATCACGCGGCACATTCGCCTTGGCATTGCACGACCACGTCACCCCCAGCTTGCCCAATTCCCGCGCAATCGCCTCGGCGCGCGGCAAATTATCGGTGAACGTGTCATCGTCGAAAAACAATTCCTTCATTTGCGGAAAATCGCGCTGGATCTGCTTCACCTCGGCAATCACATGCTCAACCGAGCGGGTCCGATAGCGATGCCCACCCACCGTCTGCGGCCATAAGCAGAAGGTGCAGCGCGATTTGCAACCGCGTCCGGTGTACAGCGACACGTAGGGATGCATCAAATAGCCGATGAAGTAATCCTCCATCCGCAAATCGCGCTTATACACATCCGAAACAAACGGCAGGCTGTCCATATCCTCGAGCACCGCCCGATCCTTATTATGCACAATCGCGCCCGCCGCGTCCCGATAGGAAATCCCATCCACCGAAGCAAAATCCTTGCCCTCGGCAATCTCTTTGATGGTGAAATCAAACTCATTGCGCGCGACAAAATCCACCGGCGCCGCCCGCTCCAAGCTTTCCTGCGCCTGCACCGCCACTTTCGCGCCGATCATGCCGATCAGCACATGCGGGTTCTGCTCCTTAATCCGCGCCGCCACCTTCACATCATTGGCAAAAGACGGCGTGGAGGTGTGAATAATCACCAGCTCCGCCGCGTTTGAATGGGGCAGCACATCGGCCATGGTCAGCCCGGCGGGCGGCGCATCGATCAGCTTGGAGCCAGGGATCAACGCCGCCGGCTGAGCCAGCCAGGTCGGAAACCAGAATGAGCGGATTTCCCGCTTCGCCTGATAGCGCGATCCCGCACCGCCATCGAACCCATCAAATGACGGGGGCTGCAAAAACAAGGTTTTCATCATCGCACTCATCCTTAAACAATCATCAGCCAACAATCATCAGGCTTAACGCCCACCAGATCGCGCCATTTCCAAACATCCTTTGCCATATTGTGGGCGTTGCTGCAAAATCTATCCGTCAGCGCCCATCCTTTTTCGGCTTACCCGCGTCGGCTTGCATCATCTGTCCGCGCCACGCCACCTGATCACCGAAAAAACTAGCCAAAAACAATGCTGCCGCCAGCATATCACTTACCAAGAGCTGCCAGGGCGTCACCAAATGCCGCAGACGCAGCGCGCTCTCCAGCCGCCGCGCAATGCCGTAGCGCAGTAGGAGCAAAACCCCGAATCCAACCAACCCCAATATGCTGAACCCGCTCAGCAACAGCGCCAACCCGGCCCAAAACAACGGAAACTGCAAAATCACCCCGAAATACGCCACCGGCACCAAAGCGCGAATGGTGCGCGCCCAACGCAACCCATGCGCCCATAAATCGCGCAAGCCGGTCTCCGTGACCCCGGTCGCAGGCACCACCGGCGCAAAATCAATCCGCAATCCTTGCGCCCGCACCAGCCGCCCCAGCACATTATCATCGGCCAAATGCTCAACAAGAGCGGCCAACCCGCCCACCGCCGCCAGCGTCTCGCGCCGCAGCGCCATAGTCGCCCCCAGGCAATCCTGCCGCCCCAGCCGCCGCGCCAATGCCGCCGCCGGCAAAAACCCATGATTAATCTGCGTCACCCCAACCCATGCGGCCAGCGTTTCGCTCCCAGCGAGCCCGGTATAGAGCGTGGTCACCAACCCAACCCCCGGCGCGTGCAACGCCGTCACCACAGCGCGCGCATAGCCCGACGAAACATGCATATCCGCATCGGCGATGAGCAAAATCTCATGCGTCGCGGCAGGAAACATATTGATCAAATTGCCAATTTTCCGGTTCTTGCCATGCAGCGTCGCGTCAATCACCACCGCGACATCGCTGTGCGGATAGCGCGCCTGCAGCCTTTCCAACACCGCAAGCGCCGGATCAGCGGCATCAGCCACGCCAAACACCAATTGCAGCACCGGATAATCGAGCACGAACCAGGATTCCAACGCCGATTCCAGGAGTGAATCGCTCCCATGCAACGGTTTCAACACCGTCAACGGCGGCCAATCCTCAATCGTCGCGCAGGGGCGGTCCGGCACCCGCGCCGCCAAAATCGAGCCAACCGCCTGCTGCATCAACCCCGCCGCCGCCAGCGCCGCCGCGCCAACCGCGAGTATCGCAACCAAGTTCAGTTAACCGTAATCGCGCCGCCAGAGAGCGTCGCCACCTTCTTGCGCAACGCCGCAATCAGCTTGCTCGCATCGCCCGGCATCACCAGCCCGCTGAAATCCGAGCGCTGGGTCGCCACCTTGCTGATCGTGCCGTCAAACAACACATCGGTAATCCGCCAATCAGCGCCGATCTGGGTCATCACATAATCCAGATCAACGGGCTTGCCGGTCTTGGGCACTAATTGCGTCGCCACAATCCGCCTTGGCCCCAGCACCCGCACGGTTTTCTGCTCCGTGAAGCGTTGACCATTATAGCTGTCGAAGCTGCTCACATAGGTCGCGACTGTGTAGGCGGCAAAAACCTGCTTCAGCGTCGCTTGTTGCGCGGCGGGTATCTGCGACCATATTAACCCCACCGAAACCGACAAAATCATATCCAAATCATAGATTTTGGCGATCACCGGCATCAGCGTGTCGTAGCGCTGCTTAAAATTTTCGCCCTTGCTGCCTTGCTTCATCAGCGCGATCAGCGCCGCGTCCAGCGCCGTAATCGGGGCGAGCACCGCCGCATCGCCAGCATCCGAAGCCGCCGCGCGCGCCAGCATCGGAGCCATTAAACCCGCCATACTGGCGGCGATCATCAACCGTCTGTTCATAACTCTAGTTCAACCCGATCATTGCGCCGAAAATGCGACCGGGCTGGGGCGGGCTCGTGACGCCTCATCGATTTTGAGCGCATTGAGCGCATGGTTCACAATATCATTGGCGGTCAGCCCCGCCTCAATCAGTTGCGCCGCAGGCGTATTATGATCGATGAACCGATCCGGCAGCGTCATTGGCCGGAATTTCAACCCACGATCAAACGCCCCGCTCCACGCCAGATGATGCGCAACCGCCGAGCCAAAGCCACCAATCGCCCCGTCCTCGATGGTAATCAGCACCTCGTGATGCCGCGCCAATTGATCGACCAACGCGGTATCCAGCGGCTTCATGAAGCGCGCATCAGCCACCGTCGCGGAGAATCCCCGCGCTGCCAACTCATCCGCTGCCTTCAGCCCGTCATAGAGGCGCGGTCCGAAGCACAAAATCGCAACCTTATTGCCCTCGCGCAACACCCGGCCCTTGCCGATGTCCCAAACGCTGCCCCGCGCCGGCAGCGTCAGCCCAATGCCTTCACCACGCGGATAGCGAAACGCCGAAGGCCGATCATCAATCACCGCCGCCGTCGCCACGCAGTCAAACAACTCCGCCTCATCCGCCGGCGCCATGATCACCATGCCCGGCAGACAGCCCAAATAGGCCAAATCATACACGCCCGCATGGGTCGCCCCATCCGCGCCCACCATTCCGGCTCGGTCCATGGCAAAGCGCACCGGCAAACTCTGCAGCGCGACGTCATGCACCACCTGATCATAACCACGCTGCAAAAACGTCGAATAAATCGCGCAAAACGGCGCCAAACCCTCGGTCGCCATGCCCGCCGCAAAGGTCACCGCATGCTGCTCGGCAATGCCCACATCGAAGGTCCGTTCGGGGAATTTCTTGCCAAACGCATCAAGCCCGGTGCCACCCGGCATCGCCGCCGTCACCGCCACGATCCGCGGATTCGCTTCCGCCTCCGCGATCAATGCCTGGGCAAATACCTTGGTATAGGATGGTGGGCCCGGCGGCGCTTTGGCCTGCTCGCCCGTCACCACATTGAATTTCGACACGCCATGATATTTGTCCACCGACGCTTCTGCCGGCGCATAGCCCTTGCCCTTCTGGGTCACCACATGCAGCAAAACCGGCTCATCGCCCTCGGCATCGCGCAAATTGCGCAGCACCGGCAGCAAATGCTCCATATTATGCCCATCGATCGGCCCGACATAATAAAAGCCCAGCTCTTCAAACAAGGTCCCGCCGGTCAAAATCCCCCGCGCATATTCCTCCGCCCGCCGCGCCGTCCGCTCGATCGGACGCGGAAACCGCTTGGCCATGCGCACAGCAAAATCCCGCAGCGACAAAAAGCTGCGTGAGGAAATCAACCGCGACAAATAAGCACTCATCGCCCCCACCGGCGGGGCAATCGACATATCATTGTCGTTGAGCACCACAATCAACCGCGATTTGCTGGCCCCGGCATTATTCATCGCCTCATAGGCCATGCCGGCACTCATCGCGCCATCGCCGATCACCGCGATCACATTGCGCTTGGGATGCTCGCCCTTCAAATCCCGGGCGACCGCCATGCCCAACCCCGCCGAAATCGAGGTCGAGGAATGGGCCGCGCCGAACGGATCATATTCGCTCTCGCTGCGCCGGGTGAAGCCCGACAAGCCTCCCGGCTGACGCAACGTGCGGATCCGGTCGCGCCGCCCGGTCAGAATTTTATGCGGATAGGCCTGATGCCCCACATCCCAAATCAGCCGATCGCGTGGCGTGTCAAACACCGCATGAATGGCAACCGTCAGCTCCACCACCCCGAGCGAGGCACCCAAATGCCCGCCGGTGGTTGCCACCGTGTCAATCGTCTCGGCGCGCAGCTCATCGGCCACTTGCTTAAGCTGTTCGGTGGAAAAGTTCCGTAAATCAGCCGGCACCTTCACCCGGTCCAGCAGCGGGGTGCGCGGGGTCATCGCGTTGCCCCCGAAATATATGCAAATTGGCCCTTTAAGGCCGATTTCTTCTGGATCATCATAACCGAACTCCGACTTACTTCGATATCCCGACGGTTCCGGCAGACAAACCGGAGTCAAGGCAACGCGATTCTATGGTGATCTTTATATAAGACAGTGTCGCTAATTGAAACAGCCACCGCACAACGCGGCTCCGCGCTCTGATCGCGGCCATTATCATCCCCAAAAACGGCTCGCCACCCTGCATTGCGCTCGCTGAACCCAACTTCGCCCTTGCGGATCGCCACTCCAATGACTTATTGGGGTTGTTGAATGTCGCATCATCCCAAATATCGATTCTGGGAATTTGCCAACATGAATCGAAACGGCGAAAGGTCGAAAGAGCGATGGATCACCCCGCAATGACGCTGAACGAGCCGACCGGTCAGGCCGCGCCGGCTTTGCCCGCGCTCAAAGTCATGCTCGCCCAGCCCCGCGGCTTTTGCGCCGGCGTCGAACGCGCCATCGACATCGTCGAACGCGCGTTGCTGAAATTCGGCCCGCCGATCTATGTCCGTCACGAAATCGTCCATAACCGTCACGTGGTCGAGGATCTTCGCTCCCGCGGCGCGATCTTCGTCGATGAACTCGCCGAAGTGCCGGATGGCGCGATCACCGTATTCTCCGCCCACGGCGTCGCCCGCGTCGTCCAACGCGCCGCCGCCGACCGCAACCTCCCGGTGATCGACGCAACCTGCCCGCTGGTCGCCAAAGTCCACGCCGAAGGCCGCCGCTATGCCGGGCAGGGCCGTGAAATCGTGCTGATCGGCCATGCCGGCCACGCCGAAGTCGAAGGCACGATCGGCCAGATCGATGGCACGGTCTATCTGGTGCAAACCGTCGATGACGTCGCCACCCTCACGGTGCGTGACCCCGATAAGCTCGCTTACATCACCCAAACCACCTTATCGGTCGATGATACGCGCGGCATCATCACCGCCTTGCAAGAACGCTTCCCCTCGATCAACGGGCCGGATGTGCGTGATATTTGCTATGCCACGCAAAATCGCCAGGAAGCCGTGCGCCATCTCGCCGAACAGGTCGATCTGATCCTCGTCGTCGGCAGCCGCAACTCCTCCAATTCCAACCGCCTGCGCGAAATCGGCGAGGATTTGGGCCGCCCGTCATACCTGATCGACGATGCAGGCCATCTCAAAGCCGAATGGTTCGAGGGTATCACCCGCGTCGGCGTCACCGCCGGCGCCTCGGCGCCGGAAGTGCTGGTGCGCGGCGTGCTCGATGGGCTGCGTCAATTCGGCACGGTCGAAATCGAAACCCTACCGGGCACCCCTGAAGATGTCCGCTTCAAATTGCCGGCCGAAGTCGCCGACGTCTGATTTTTACCTATTTCGCGTTATAATAAGGAGTTCTCCATGGCGGTTCCGCTCAATCAGGCGATCAAGGTCGGCGCCTATGTGCTCAAGCAGCATCTGACCGGTCGTAAGCGCTATCCGCTGGTGCTGATGCTGGAACCGCTGTTCCGCTGCAATCTCGCCTGCTCGGGCTGCGGCAAAATCGATTATCCAGCCCCCATCCTCAACCAGCGCCTGTCGGTGGCCGATGCCCTGCTCGCGGTCGATGAATGTGGCGCCCCGGTCGTCGCCATCGCCGGCGGCGAGCCGCTGCTGCACAAGGAAATGCCCGAAATCGTCGAGAAAATCCTCGTGCGCGGCAAATTCATCTATCTCTGCACCAACGCGCTCCTGCTTGAGAAAAAAATCGATCAATATACCCCGCACAAAAATTTCTGCTGGGATATCCATCTTGATGGCGACAAGGGCATGCATGACCATGCGGTGAGCCAGGAAGGCGTCTATGACCGCGCCGTCGCCGCCATCAAGCTCGCCAAAGCCAAAGGCTTCCGCGTGTCAATCAATTGCACCTTGTTCGATGGGACCGATCCCACCCGCGTCGCCGCCTTCCTTGATACCGTCAACGAGATCGGCGTCGATGGCGTAATGACCTCACCCGGCTACGCCTACGAGCGCGCGCCCGATCAAGAGCATTTCTTGAACCGTCAGCGCACCAAGGAATTGTTCCGCGCCATTTTCCGTCAAGGCAAAGAGCGCAAAGCCCAAGGCAAAAGCTGGAAATTCAACCAATCGCCCTTGTTCCTCGATTTCCTCGCGGGCAACCAAACCTATAAATGCACCCCCTGGGGCAATCCCACGCGCAACGTGTTCGGCTGGCAGCGTCCTTGCTACCTGCTCGGCGAAGGCTATGCCAGCAGCTTCAAAGAGCTGATGGAAACCACCGATTGGGATAAATACGGCGTCGGCAATTACGAAAAATGCGCCGATTGCATGGTTCATTCCGGCTTTGAAGCCACCGCCGTGGTTGATTCAGTGAAACGCCCCTGGAAAATGGCCAAGCTCGCCCTGCAAGGCATTCGCACCGAAGGCCCGATGGCCGAGGACATCGCGCTCGATAACCAGCGCCCGGCTGAATATGTGTTCTCAAGCCATGTCGAGAAAAAACTGGCCGAATTGCACAACACCAAAACCGAACCGCTCGACGCCGCAGAATAACCTGCCATCTGACCCTTTTGGGCGAACAAGCCCGCGCCGACCGAGTGCCATAATCACTCGGCCGGCACGGGCGCTCGATCCGGCTCCACGCCAATTGTCCGCGCCCGCCTTTTGCCAAAGCCGGTGAGCGCCAGATAAATCACCGGCGTGGTGTATAAAGTCAGCGCCTGGCACACAATCAGCCCACCAATCACCGCCACCCCCAAAGGTCGCCGCAACTGATAGCCGGTGCCAAAGGACAGTGCGAGCGGCAACGCGCCGAGCATCGCGGCAATCGTGGTCATCATAATCGGACGAAACCGCTCAGCACAGGCCGCCACGATCGCCTCGCGGGGCGAAAGGCCGCGCACCCGCTCAGCCTCCAGCGCGAAATCAACCAGCATGATACCGTTTTTCTTGACAATCCCCATCAACAGAAAAATCCCGATAATCCCAATCACTGACAGCGGAATCCCGGTAATCAACAAGGCCAGCAGCGCACCAACCCCCGCCGAGGGCAGGGTGGATAAAATGGTCAAAGGTTGGGTCAAACTCTCATAAAGCACGCCCAACACAATATAAATCGCCACCAAAGCCGCCAAAATAAGCAACGGCTCTTGCTGCAATGATTTCAGAAAATACTTCGCATTGCCGCCAAACTGAATCCGCACGCCCGGCGGCAAAGCTAATGTCGCCACCGCGGCCTTCACCGAGGTCACCGCCGCCCCCAGCGTCGTTCCCGGCTTCACATTAAAACTAACGGTCCCCGCCGGCTGCCCGCCCACATGGGTCACCGATAACGGCGCGGTGCCGCGCCCCACCCGCACCACCGCGCGCAACGGCACCGCCCCGCCACGTCCCGGCACAAAACTATGATCCAAATCCACCGGCGACTGATCAAGTCCCGCCGGCAGCTTCAACACCACCGTATATTGATTGGTATCTTTATAAATCCGCGAAATCTGCCGCTGCGCATAAGCATTTTCCAAAGCACTATCGATATTGGCAACCGTCACACCAAGCCGCGCCGCCGCATGACGATCAATACTCAGCTCAATCTGCGTCTGCGCCTTATTCTGATCGCTCGAAACAGTGTTAATCCCCGGCAATTGCCGCAGCTCCTGCTCAATCGTCGAGGTCGCCGCCTCCAACGCACTCACCGAGGGCGCGAGCACCGAAAAACTATACTCCCCACCATTATTCTGCCCACCAATGAACAAATCCTGCGCCACCTGCAATTGCGTTCTAATCCCGGCTATCTTCGCAAGCTTAGGCAAGAGCTCGGCAATCACCGCTTGCCCGGAGAGCCGATCCGCACGCGGTTTTAAGCCGATGAACATATGACCACGGTTGGCGGTCGAAAACCCGTTTGCTACCCCCACCCGCGAACTGATCGAGGCCACGGACGGGTCAGCACGAATAATATCAACCACCCGCGCTTGCAGCCGCTGCATCCGAGCAAACGACACGTTCGGCGATGCAATCGTCTGGCCGATCACCAGCCCGGTATCCTCCTCCGGCATCAGCGATTTCGGTACCTTGATATACAGAAAAATCGTCAAGCCAATGGTCAGAAAAAATATCACTAACATCAAAATCCGATGCGCCAGCGCCCAATCGAGGCTGCGCATATAACTCTCCAGCGTCGCGTGATAAGCCCGATCAATCCGCCGCGCCAAGGCACTATCGCGCCCCGCTTTGGGGGTGCGCCCCATAAAATGGCCGCACACCATCGGCGTCACCGTCAGCGAAACCAACCCCGAAATCGCAATCGCGACCGACATGGTCATCGCAAACTCATAGAATAATCCGCCGATAATTCCGCCCATCAGCGTCATCGGCAAAAACACCACAATCAGCGACACCGTAATCGAAAACACGGTAAAGCCAATCTGGCGCGCCCCGCGCAGCGCCGCCTCAATCCCGGTATAGCCCTGCTCATGTTGCGTGACGATATTCTCAATCATCACGATCGCATCGTCCACGACAAAACCAACGCAAATGGTCAGCGCCAGCAGCGAGAAATTATCGAGCGAAAACCCGAGCGCCCACATCGCCGCCAAGGTGCCCGACAGCGATAACGGCACCGTCACCCCAGCGGCAATGGTCGGCGTCATTCGCCGCATGAAAAGCGTCACCACCGCCAGCACCAGTAAAATCGTGATCAGAATCGTGTATTGAATATCATTCACACTGGCGCGGATGGTCGTGGTCCGGTCGGTCATCACCGTCAGCTTCATCCCCGGCGGAATAAACCGCCGCAATTCCGGCAAAAGCTGCTTCACCCCATCTGCCGTTGCAATCACATTGGCCGAGGCCGTCTTGGTAATCGCCAGTACCAGCCCCGGCTTGCCATTCACCGTGCCGGATACCTGCGTGTTGGACACCCCGTTAATCACCGAGGCCACATCCCCCAGCGTCAATATCGATCCGTTACGCGTCTTCAGTACCAGCTTGCGATACTGCGACGCCCGGCTAATCTGCCCGTTGATCGCAATCACATGCGCCCGGTTTGGCCCCTCAATCACCCCCAACGGTGACAGGCTGTTTGCTCCCTTCACTGCGTTATAAACATCACTCGCGGTTAATCCTGCCGCCGCTAACGCTTGCGGATGCAGCCTGATGCGCACCGCCGGTGATTCCCCGCCAAACAAATCAACCTGCGCGACCCCCGGCACCTGCGACAGGCGCTGCACCAGCACCGTGTTCGCCACATCATAAATTTGTGGGAGCGCAATCGTTTTCGAGGTCAGCGACATGGTCAAAACCGGCCGCGACGCCGGGTTGAACTCCTTATAATGCGGCCGGCTCGGCATGTCCGACGGCAGGTTCGGCAACGCCGCATTAATCGCTGCTTGCACCGCATGGGCATCAACATCAATCTTGGTATTGGTGCTGAACAGCAGCACCACCGAGGTGCTCCCCACCGAGCTCACGGAATCCACCTCGTCCGCGCCAGGAATAATCCCGAGCGTATGTTCCAGAGGCGCCGCCACCGTGCTCGCCATCGTTGCCGGATCAGCCCCCGGCTCCGAGGCAAACACCACAATCGCAGGCACCGCAATGCTCGGCAGCGGCGCCACCGGCAATAGCCGATAGGCCAACCCGCCCGCGAGCAAAATCGCGAGGGCCAGCAACGCTGTCGCAATCGGCCGCCGAATGAAGGGGGCCGAAAAATTCACGGTCGCGTCGCCGGGGCTAACTGCATCGCGGGCCCCTTTTTGCGCCGGGTGCGGTCAAGCGCCAGATAAACCACCGGCGTGGTAAACAAGGTCAGCACTTGGCTCAATAACAATCCGCCAATAATGGTAATGCCCAAAGGCGCGCGCAACTCCGCGCCCGCCCCACCCTCCAGCACTAACGGCACCGCACCAAACAGCGCCGCCATCGTGGTCATCATAATCGGGCGAAACCGCAACAAAGCCGCCTCGGTAATCGCCGCCACCGGATCAAGCCCGCGCAACCGCTCCGCCTCGATCGCGAAATCTACCATGATAATGCCGTTCTTTTTCACAATCCCCATGAGCAGCACCACCCCGACCAACGCCACCAGGGTAAATTGCGTGCCGGTCAGCATGAGGGCTAACATCGCGCCAATCCCCGCCGAGGGCAGGGTGGAGAGAATCGTCACCGGATGGATCGTGCTTTCATAGAGCACGCCTAACACAATATAAATCACCACAATCGCCGCCAGAATCAACAACGGCTCTTCGCTGAGCGAGGCCTGAAACTGCGCCGCCGCCCCGCCATACGCCCCGTTGATCCCCTCAGGCACGTTCAGTGTTTGCTGCGCCTTGGCAATCGCACTCTCCGCCGCCCCTAGCGAGACGCCAGGCGCTAAATTAAAACTCAGCGTAACGGCAGGGAATTGATCTTGGCGATAAATCGCAAGCGGCGCCTTGATCTCCTCAATCTGCGCCACCTGGCCCAACGGCACTTGCGGCGTGGCCGCACTCGCGGCTGTGGTGCTATTCAATGTCGAAGACCCGCTAACGCCTGCACCTGGCCCCAGCGTGCCGGTCGTTGCGGCACTACTCACCGAGCCGGTGGGGATATAAATATCCGCGAGCGCCGCCGGCGAGGTCATAAAGCGCGGATCAAGCCCGAGCACCACCCGATATTGGGCATTCTGCGCATAGATCGTTGATATTTGCCGCTGACCAAACGCGTCATATAACGCATTCTCCACCGCCGCCATGCTAATCCCGAGCCGCGCTGCGATGGTGCGATGCACATTCACAAATGTCTCAAGCCCTTCATTCTGCTGATCACTCACCACATCGCGCACCTGCGGCAGCGCCGCCATCGCCGCCTCAATCCGCCCCGCCCAATGCGTCAATTCGGTCTGATCGGTGTCGGTCAGCGTATATTGATATTGCGTCGGCGACACCCGCGACGACAGCGTAATATCTTGTACCGGCTGCATGAAAAACCGTAACCCTGCAATATTCTGCAACGAATTTTGCAACTGCGCCATCACCGTCGGCAAAGCCGGGCGCTGGCCAATCGGCTTAAGCACAATGGTCAACCGGCCGGTATTGGGCGTCGGATTGGTCGCGCCGCTGCCCAACAGCGAGGCCACACCCGTCACGGCCTTGTTGGCGCGAATGATCTTAATCGCCTGCGCTTGCAGCCGCGTCATCGCCGATAACGACGCCGCTTGTGAGCCTTGGGTGACCGCAATGATCTCGCCGGTATCCTCCTGCGGCAGCAAAGCCTTCGGAATAACCACATACATCAGCAGGGTGATCACCACAGTTGCCGCAAAAATCACCATCATCAAACCTTGATGCGCGAGGCTCCAGGTGAGTCCACGCGCATACACGCCGCGCAGATTTTCTAACGAGGTCTCTGCCGCCCGCGCCACCCGTCCAGGATGGGACCCCTGTGCCGGGCGCAGTAACCGCCCGCTCATCATCGGCGTCAAGGTGAGCGAAATCACCGCCGAAATCACCACCGCAACCGCCAGCGTCACCGCAAATTCGCTGAACAACCGGCCAATCACCCCCGGCATGAACAGCAGCGGAATAAACACCGCAATCAGCGAGACGGTGAGCGACACAATGGTAAACCCGATTTGCTGGGATCCCAGATACGCCGCGCGCAGCGGCGGTTCGCCCGCCTCGATAAACCGCACGATATTCTCGATCATCACAATCGCATCATCGACGACGAATCCCGATGCCACCGTCAACGCCATCAATGACAAATTATCAAGCTGAAATCCAAGCTCATTCATCACCGCGAAGGTTGCCACAATCGATAACGGCAACGCCACCGCGGGGATCAGCACCGCCCGTGGATTGGGCAGGAATAAAAAAATCACCAACACCACGAGCAAGGCGGAAATGATCAGCGTAATCTGGACATCCTGCACCGAGGCCTTAATCGTCGCAGTCCGGTTCGCCACCACCTGGATTTTGACCCCCGCCGGCAACGTGGCCTCAATTGACTTTAACGTCGATTGTAATCGCCCCACGGTCGAGACAATATTGGCCCCCGGTTGGCGCTGAATATTCACCAACACCGCCGGAATCCCATCAAAGCTTGCAGAAACCTGGTTATTCTCCAACCCTTGCCGCACAGTGCCGACCGCACTCAATTTCACCGGCGCGCCGTTTCGATAAGCAATAATAACATCGCGATAATCCTGCACGGAGGTGAGTTGATCATTCGCCCCCAACGCATAGGCCTGGTTTTTCCCGTCAAACCCGCCTTTGGCGCCATTCTGATTGGCATTGGCAATCGCGTTGCGCACATCTTCGAGCGATAGCCCGTATGAAGCAAGCCGCATTGGATCAATGTCAATGCGCACCGCCCGGCGCAAATCCCCCTCAATCGTCACCAGCCCCACGCCGCGCACCTGCGATAATTTCTGCAAGAGCAAAGTCTGCGCCGCATTGGCAATTTGATCGATCGGCACGGTTTTCGAGGTCAACGCCAGCGTCAAAATCGGCGCATCCGCTGGATTAACCTCGTTATAGACCGGCGGATATTGCAAATTTGGTGGCAATGTCCCCGACGCCGCATTAATCGCGGCCTGCACATCTTGCGCCGCGGTGTCCATGTGCAAATTCAAATCGAACCGCAGCGTAATCGTGCTGGTGCCCTCGCTCGAAATCGAACTCATCGCCGCCAGCCCGGCAATTTCACCAAATTGCCGCTCGAGCGGTGCGGTAATCAATTTCGATACCGTATCGGGAGACGCGCCCGGCAATTTGGTTACCACCTGGATCGTCGGAAAATCAACCGACGGCAGCGACGAGACGGGCAGGGCCTGATACCCCAAAATCCCCAACAGAAAAATCGCAATCGCCAGCAGCGTCGTCGCCACCGGGCGGCCAATAAAGGGCGCCGAAATATTCATGATTTGGGCGGCGCCGCCGTAACGATCTGCACCGATGAGCCATCACGCAACCGCGCACTACCCTCCGTCACCACCTGATCGCCGAGCCTCAACCCTTTGGTAATCACCACCTCATCACGCCCTTGATACCCCAACGTCACCGGCTGCACCTTCGCCGTCTCGCTCTTGCGGCCTTTTGCCGCTGCCGTGATCAAATAGACAAAACTCCCGTTCGGCCCTTGTTCCACCGCGTCCGGCGGCACCACCATGGCATGGGGAATGGTTTGCACCAGCACTTGCACATTGACAAAACCACCCGGCCACAAATCCTTGTTGGCATTGGCAAACCGGCCCTTGGCCGTCAGCGTGCCGGTCGAGCTATTGATCGTATTATCCAGCACCGATAACACCCCCCGGTCCACAATGCCCGTGCCCGTGGCCGCAACACTCGTCCCGCCGCTCTCATCACTGGCGAGTAAGGTCACCGGCCCAGGGTTCATCGCTTGGCGCAGCATCGGCAAATCTTGCTGCGGCAAGCTGAACTGCACCGAAATCGGCTGTAACGTATTGATGGTGACAATGCCGTTGGTCAAATTCGGTGTTACAATATTGCCCGCATTAACCTGCAAAATCCCGGTCTTGCCCGCAATCGGCGCACGAATTTTGGTATAGTTCAAATTGATTTTGTCGGTCGCAATCGTCGCCTGATCCTGCTTGACCAGCGCCTGCGCCTCCAAAAGCGTCGCCTGCGCCGTCGCCGCCTGTTGCTTGGAGGTGTAATTTTGCTTGACCAACGAGGCATATTGCCGTGCCTGCAGCGCCGCATTGGCCGCACTGGCCTGATCCTGGGCAATTGCCCCGCCTTCACAAACTGGCCCTCATGAAACAGTACTTTCTTCATCGGCCCGGTAATCATTGGCTGCACCACCACCGTCCGATACGGCACCACCGTCCCTAATGCCGTGAGATATACCGGCACATCCTGCTGGATCACCGCTGTCACCTTAACCGGGATCGCCACAACCTTGGGCTTATGTTTTTTCGCCCCCCCCGCGATCAACCGCACCACCACAATCACCACCAGCAGGGCGATAATTCCGATGAAAATGAACCGCCGCCGTCTCTGTGCCATCTCAACGCCCTGTCTGTTGATCGCTCATCGCCAGGCGATACACACTACCCGGTGCGGTCCAGCCGCCACCCATCGCCTTGTATAAATTGACCGCCGCCTGAAACCGCGTCAGCCGTGCCTGCACCAGCGTATTTTGGTCGGATAACACCGTCTGCTCGGCATTCAACACCGTGCTCACATCCACAGTTCCCGCCTGAAGCTGTGCTTTTGCACCTGCTAACGCCGTCTGCGCACGCTGCACCGCGACGCGCTGCAACTGCTCTTGCAAGGTCGCGTAATGCAAAGCCGTCATCGCCGTTTCCACATCGGTAAAAGCCTGCACAACGCTCTGCTCATATTTCGCCACATCCTCACGATAGGTGGCACGATCCACCGCGAGCGTGCCACTCAACGCCCCACCCTCAAAAATCGGCTGGCTGATCGATGACGCCGCCGAGAGTAACAATGATCCCGGTGAGATCAGCGTATTCAACGCCGCACTCTGCCATCCTGCCGAGCCGGTCAGGCTGATCGATGGAAAAAACGCCGCAATCGCCCCGCGCACATTATCATTCGCGGCGATCAAATTCGCCGTCGCCTGCGCCACGTCAGGCCGCCGCGCCAATAATTGCGAGGGCAATCCCGGCTGCAGCGGCGGCACATGCATCGTCGATAACGAACCGCCCTGCACCCGCAAAAATTCCGGCGCCTGCCCGGTCAAAATCCCCAGCCCAATCGCCTGCTGGCGCAAGGCGGAGGTCAAATTCGGAATCGTCGCCCGCTCCGCCGCCACCAAAGCCGCCTGCTGCGCCACGGTCGGCTGGTCGATCACCCCGGCCTGATATTCCGCACGCAATTGCTTGAGCAATCCCTGCGCCGCCTGCAAATTCTGCTCGGCAATACCGAGCTGATCTTCATCCGCCAACACCTGAAAATAGGTCGTCGCCACAGCGGCTTCCTCGGTCAGCGCCACCGTCTTTTCATTGAATTGAGCCGCCGCCGCACTGGCCTCGGCCGCACGCAGCGCATCCCGATTTTTGCCCCAAAAATCCAACTCATACGATGCCGTAAACGACCCGCTATACCGATGCGTGGTCAGCGTAATCCCCTGGCCACTCCCAGCCCCCGCGCCCTGTTGCTGGAAATTGCCACTGCCCGAGCCGGTAATGCTTGGCAACAGCGGCGCGCCGGACACCCGAATTTGTGCATTCGCCGCCTCCAACTGGTCCACCGCCTCGCGCACCGAAAAATTATGCACCCGCGCCTCAGCAATCAGCCGGTCCAATTCCGGCGAGCCAAAATTGCGCCACCAACCCGGCTTCGGCCATGCTGGTGCTGCCGTGCCGTGCGCCACAAACCGGCTCGGCACCGCAAGTTTCGGTGGATCAAACCGCGGCCCCACCGTGCAACCGGCTAACCCGACCATGACACCAACCAGCGTCGCCCAGCGCCGTGCGGGCCAAGCCAATCGCGGCAAAACCGCCCCGCCCCGCCTCATTCGCATCACCGCGCCGCTCACTTGTTTTGTCGCCATCTGGTCCCTTGCGTATAAAACCGGTTTGTAACAGCGCCATGTCAAATCCAGCGATCAAACGCCCCGCTACGGATGCCAGATAATCGTCTCCGGTCGCGGCGCATGCGGGTCAAACCGGATCCATTGCCCATTCATCAATGATTGCCCGGTCAGCGCCAGAATAAAGCCCCAATGGCTGATCAACACCGTTTCGCGCCAATCATCCGCCGCCATCATGAGCGCCCGAAACGCATCGGCACGCTCAATCACCCCCGCTTCCGATTCCCGCTCCTCCGGCCACCATTGCGCCGGCAAATGATCCATCACATGCCCCGGAAACCGCTCCGCCAGCACCGCAGGCGCACTGCCAATATCACATTTGAACGCGAATCGCTCGCGCACCAGGGGCACAATCTCCGGGCGCATCCCCCGCTGGTCCAGCAGCGGGGCCGCCGTCTGCAAAGTGCGCGTATAAGGCGACACAATCACCCGCGAAATCGCCTCACCCGCCAACGCCTCTGCTGCCGCCGCCGCCTGCGCATGGCCAAGCTGGGTGAGCACCGGGTCAATCAATCCCGGATCACGCCGCGTCGCGCTAAAATGCAAATTAAACTCGCTTTGACCGTGGCGCAGCAATATCATAGCGCAGCGATACAATCCACCACCCCGCACTGTAAACCCACAGATGCTTGATCCGCTCACCCCACCCGGTTGCGAAGCCCCGGGCTCCGGCGTACAAAGAATTCGAGTTTCCAAGTTTCGGCCTATTCGCGCGCGTCGAATCTGGGCCTCTGGCCCATCCCCATCCCGTGCATGTCCCCATGTGCGGCCACTCTAAGGATCGATCATGGATAAGGGCTTTCCCGTCGCAATCGTCATGCTGGTGCTGGTCGCCGGATTCCTGCTGCTCCGCTTACGCAGCGTGCTCGGCAAGCGCACTGGCTTCGAACGCCCGCCGCTGCCCGAACAACCCAGCCTCGATATGCGCCGTGGCCTCAGTCCGATGATCGATGGCATCGTCGAACCGATGCGCGCCAAGCCCGGCCGCCCGATCCCGCCGCCGCATACCGTCGTCGGCCAAGCCCTTGCGCGCATCGCCGAGGCCGATCCCCGCTTTGATCCCGTCACCTTTCTCGATCAGGCCGTGCGTGCGTTCGAGCAAATCGTCACCGCCTTCGCCGCCGGCGACCTTGCGCTCCTGCAAACCCTGCTCACCCCATCGGTGTACACCACGTTCGAACAGGCGATCACCGCCCGCCACGAAGCAGGCGATACCCAAATCACTCGCATCAAAGCGATCGTCGAAGCCACCATCGATGAAGCGGATATCATCGCCGGTCACGCCGCCATCGTGGTGCGCATCATTTCCGATCAGGAAAATTTCACCCGCAATGGCCAAAACATCGTCATCGCCGGGTCCGAATCCGTGGTGGAAATGATCGATCTCTGGACGTTCGATCGCACCCTCAACAGTGCCGATCCGGTCTGGCGCCTATCCGCCGCCCGCAGCGGCTAAGGCCGCATCGTCATCCCGATCACCCACGCCCTATTGTCTGGGAGTTTGACTGTGCATCCTCGAAAAAACCGTGCCCGCAGCGCCCTCGCCATCCTCGCTGTGCTCGGCCTCGCGGGCTGCCAATTGCCGCAAGCGCAAACCGGCGCGAACGCGCCGTCGGGCTTTCACCCGACCCGCTTCGCCGCCCTGCCGGGCTGGTCCGCCGCCCAGGCCCAAGCGGGTCTCCACGCGTTCCAACGCTCCTGCGCCGCCCTGTCGGTCCTGCCCGAAGATCAAAAACTCGGCGGTACTGGCCTTGGCATGCCGACCATCAACCAAGCTGGCGCCTGGCGCCCTGCCTGCGCCGCCGCCAAAGCCGTGCCGCCCGGCAATCCGGCCGCCGCCGAAACCTTCTTCACACGCTATTTCACGCCCTATGCCAGCAACGCGCCCACCCGCCTGACCGGCTATTTCGAGCCCTCGTTCAAAGGCTCGGAAATTCCCCTCGCGGGCTATGATTTTCCAGTCTATGGCAAGCCCGATGATCTGGTCACGATCAATCTTGGCGGCTTCAAACCAACGCTGCGAGGCCAACGCCTGACCGGTCGCCTGCGCCTGCAAAAGCTGGTCCCCTATTATTCCCGTGCCGCAATTAATAATGGCGCGCTCAGCCGCTCTGGTCACGCGGTCGGCTGGCTGCGCTCCGCGGCCAATGCCTATTTGCTGCAACTGCAAGGCTTCGGTCGCATGCGTCTGCCGGATGGCACCCTGGTCGATCTGGCGTTTGATGGCACCAATGGCCGTCATTACACCCCGATCGGCAAAATTCTCGCCGCCAAAGGCGATCTCCCAGCCAATGATCTTTCCGTGCAATCGATCATCACATGGCTGCAAGCCCATCCGCAGCAGGCCCCCGCGATGATGAACCAGAATCGCAATTACGTCTTTTTCAAGCGGATCAAAAATATCCCGCATAATCTCGGCGCCCCCGGCGCGCTCGGCGTGCCGCTCACCAAGCGCCATTCCATCGCCGTCGCCGCGGGCAGCATCCCGCTCGGCGCGCCCGTCTATGTCACGGCTCCCGGCTTCGCCCGCCTAACGGCCGCCCAGGATATCGACATCGCCGCCAAAGGCGCTGATGCCGCACAAATCTTCTTTGGTGTCGGCGCCAAAGCCGAAACCCAGGCCGGTGCATTTTTGCAAACCGGCCAAATCTACGTCTTGCTGCCGCGTCCCATCAGCCCCAACAACGCCGGTTAATCCCATGACCCTCTCGCCAAAACCCCGAATCGCCTTGTTCGTCACCTGCTTGGTCGATCTTTACCGCCCCAGCATCGGCTTTGCCGCCATCTCACTGCTCGAAGCGGCGGGCTGCATGGTCGAGGTGCCGCGTGCGCAAACCTGCTGCGGCCAACCCGCTTATAATTCCGGCGATCACGCCACCGCGCGCGATCTCGCCGCCGGGCTGATCAAATCCTTCGCCGGCTATGATTACGTCGTCGCCCCGTCCGGCTCGTGCGCGGGCATGTTGCGCAAACATATGCCCGATTTATTCACCAACGACCCCGAATTGCGCGCCGCCGCCGAAACCCTGGCGGCAAAAACCTACGAACTCACCAGCTTTCTCGTCGATGTGATGAAATTCGAAGGGCTCGGCCTGCGCCATGTCGGCCAAGTTACCTACCATGATAGCTGTGCGGGCCTGCGCGAACTCGGCGTGAAATCCCAGCCCCGCACTCTGCTCAGCCAAATCGAGGGGCTCGAACTCGTGGAAATGGCCGAGCCCGAAATCTGCTGCGGCTTTGGCGGCACGTTCTGCATCAAATATCCCGATATCTCGGCGCGCATGGCCGCCGATAAAACCGCCGACGTGCGCGCAACTGGTGCGCCAACCCTGCTTGCGGGCGATCTGGGCTGCCTGCTCAACCTCGCCGGCACCATCAGCCGCGATAACCAACAAATCGCGGTCCGCCACGTCGCTGAAATTCTCGTCGGCGTCGCTGACACCCTACCCCCGATTGGCGCGCCGAAATCATGAGTGCTGCGCGCGCCCGCGTTACCCTCACCGGCCTGATCGGTGTGCTCGGCATCGTCTATGGCGATATCGGCACCTCGCCGCTCTACGCGCTGCAAGCCTGCCTGAGCTATGTCAGCAAAGGGGGAATGCATAATGACGACGTGTTCGGCCTGGATTCACTGATTTTCTGGGCGCTGATCATCACCGTCACCCTGAAATACGTCACCTTCGTCATGCGCGCCGATAATGATGGGGAAGGGGGCATTCTCGCGCTGATGGCACTCGCCCAGCGCGTGGTCCGCTCCAAACGCACCCGTGCGTCCCTGATGCTGATCGGCATCATCGGTGCGGGCCTGTTTCTGGGCGATGGCGTGATCACCCCGGCCATTTCCGTGCTATCGGCGGTTGAGGGGCTTAGCGTCGCATCCCCCAGTTTCAACCGCTTCGTGATGCCCATCGCCATCGGCGTCATTGTCGGCCTATTCATGGTGCAACGGCGCGGCACCGCCGCTGTGGGCCAGTTCTTCGGCCCGATCATGGTGCTCTGGTTCCTCACCATCGGCGCCCTCGGCCTGCATGAAATTCTGCTCCACCCGATCATCCTGCGGGCACTGATCCCCACCTATGGCATCCATTTCATTATGCGCCATGATTTCCTCGCTTTCACCGCCCTCGGTGCCGTGGTGCTCTCGGTCACCGGCGCGGAAGCGCTCTATGCCGATATGAGCCATTTTGGCCGCCGCCCGATCCGTCTGACCTGGCTGTTTTTCGTGCTACCCATGCTGATGCTGAATTATCTGGGGCAGGGCGCCTTGGTCATCATCGACCATAACGCCGCCGATAACCCGTTCTACCTGCTCGCACCCCATAGCGCACTGATCCCGCTGGTCATTCTCGCGACCATCGCCACCATCATTGCCAGCCAATCGGTGATTTCCGGCGCCTTCACCCTCGGGCGCCAATGCATCCAGCTCGGCCTGCTGCCGCGCATGGAAGTCCGCCACACCAACCAAACCGAGGAAGGCCAAATTTTCGTCCCGCAAATCAATGCCGCCCTCGCCACCGGCGTGGTGCTGTTGGTGCTCGGTTTTGGCTCGTCCAACGCCCTAGCCTCGGCCTATGGCATTGCCGTGACCGGCACGTTCCTCTGCACCAATATCCTCGCCGCGATCACCTATCACCGCCTGTATAATTGGCCACTCTGGCGCACCATCACGGTCTGGGGAATTTTCATGGTGATCGATTTCGCCTTCTTCAGCGCCAATATTCTGAAAATCTTCGAAGGCGGCTGGGTCCCGCTCGCCATCGGCCTATCCATCGTGCTGCTGATGACCACCTGGCGGCGTGGCCGTAGCCTGCTGTTCGCCCGCTGGCAACAAGACAGCCTGCCGCTGGCCTCCTTCCTCAAGCGCCTGCCGCAATCGCGCATCGTCCGCGTCCCCGGCATTGCGGTGTTTCTCACCGGCAACCCCGAATATACCCCGGCCTCGCTGCTGCATAACCTCAAACATAACAAAGTCCTCCACGAAACGGTCTTTTTCGTCACCGTCCGCAATCTCGATATCCCGATCACCCCGCTCGCGGATCGCGTTCATGCCGAAGAGCTGGTCAGCGGCGTCTATCGGGTGATCGTCTCCTATGGCTTTATGGAAACGCCCAACATTCCGCGCACGCTCGAATTGCTGCGCGAGCAGAATATCCCGTTCAACGCCATGCAAACGAGCTATTTCCTGGGTCGCGAAACCGTGGTCCCGGCCACCGTGCCTAAGCTCGGCTTTATCCGCCGCGCTTTGTTCTTGTTCATGCTGCGCAACGCCACCTCGGCGATCGAATTCTTCCAAATCCCCTCGGATCGCGTGGTGGAACTCGGCGTGCGCATCGCCATCTAACAATCATGCCCCCGATCGAGCGCGTCACCGGCCCTGATGGCGCCACCCTGCATCTTGTCCCGCTCGCCCCCGAGCGCTTGCCCAAAGTCGCCGGGCGCGATCTCGAACGCGCTTGGCATGCCGCCCATCATCGCGCGACACGGCAAAAATCCGCGCCGCACCGCGCCTTTCGCTTCGAGACCGGCGCCGCCATTACGCTCACCGACGCCGATGCCCGGCTGTGGGCCAGCGCCATCGATGAATTGGCCGATCTGTCCACCGCGCACGGCGTCTCGGTCTGCTTGCGCCTGCTCAGCCTGATCGCGCTGATCAGCGCCGCCGATTGGTGCAGCCCCCATTTACAATTTCGCGGCGATGGCTGCCCGGTCGATGCTAGCTTGCTCAAAGCCGCCGCCCTCGCCACACTCAACCCGGATGGCGCGCTCGATCCCGCCGCCGTGCAAAATCTGCTATCGCCCCAGCCTATCTCGCCCTCATAAATTCGGAGACCCGCTATGCCCCGCTTTTCGCTCCTGCTGTTCGGCCTAATCGCCCCGCTCGCCGCCTGCAGCTTCAACGCGCCGCCGCAATCAGCGAGCCAACAGGCGGACGCAGCGGTCTGCACCAAGCAAGCCGACGCGATCAATGAAGCCCGCCATTTCGCTCATCTCTCGCGCCCCGATCAATTCGCGACACCGCTCTCCGGCTCGCCCGATCCCCAATATATCAGCAATCATCTCGCCCAACTCCATGCGCGCGATGATCGGATCCAACGTTGACCCCGCGCATCATCGGCCCCAGCTCGTAGCGCGCGTTGCAACCCATCGGCACCAATGTTCTGGACCAAATGCAGCCCGAATCCCTGCTGCACCCGGCCCATATCTTGCTCTCCGGTGCCACCACCAAACACGGCATCGCGCTGCGCCACAGCCTCGCCTCGGCGCCCTTCACCGGCACGCTCACCGAAACGCCCACCGATCACATCGATCTCGCTTTAATCGCGGATCTCGCCGCTGATGTTCCCGCCGCCCTTGCCCGGCTCACCGGCAAACTGCACGGCCCCGCGATCATCTATGCCGATATCGAGACTGATAGCCTGCGCGCCGCCGCCCGCGCCGCCCATGTCCGCGTCATCGGCGGTCGCTCCTTTGGGATCGCCAACCCGGCCATCGGCCTGAATGCGCTGCTCGCGCCGCGCCCGGCACCCCCGGGCCGCGTCGCGCTGCTGACCCAATCCGCCGCCATCGCCCGCGCCGTGATCGATTGGGCCGAGCCCAATGGCGTCGGCTTTTCCCATATCATCGGCATCGGCGGCAATGCCGATATCGGCTTTGGCCGCCTGCTCGATAATCTCGCGCGCGATCCCGGCACCGGCCTGATCCTGCTCGACATCGCCCAACTGCGCGACCCCCGCCTGTTTCTCTCCGCCGCCCGCGCCGCCGCCCGCCTGCGCCCGATCATAGCACTTGCCCCCGGTGCGCGCCTCGCCGACCCGAGCGCGCTGGGCCTGCGCGCCTACGAAGCCGCTCTGTCGCGCGCCGGCATCCTGCTCACCACCCGGTTCGATGCGTTCCTCGCCACCGCCGAAACCCTCATCCGCGCCCGCCCCGCCCAAGGCAGCTCGCTCTCGATCCTCGGCAACGGCATCGGCGTCGCTCGCCTCGCCGCCGATGCCGCCCTTGCCGCCGGCCTCACCCTCACCACCCTTGCCGATGAAACCCGCCGCGTGCTCAGCCTCGGCCTGACCCAAGCGCCTGACGCCTCCGGCCCCATCGCCGTGCTCGATGTCGCGGGCACCAAACTCGCCGATCTCGCCGCCCTGCTCGCCGGCGCGTCTGAAGTCGGCGGCATCCTGGTGGTCCACGCCCCCTCGCACGACCAGGACGACCACGCCGCGATCGATGCGCTCATCGCCTGCGCCCGCAGCATCACCAAGCCGCTCCTGGTCGCGGTCCTTGGCGATTCCACCGGAGGTCCGCTGCGCCATCGTCTCAGCACCGCCGGCCTCGCCGCGTTCGCCACACCCGAAGACGCTGTCAGCGGCTTTGCCGATCTGCTCCGTCACCGTGATGCCCGCGCCACCGCCCGCGAACTTCCCCAATCCACCATCGTCGAAATCGCCCCCACGCAGGATGCCGTGCGCGCCGTGCTCGCCGATGTCGCCCGCACCAACCAAACTTGGCTCAACCAAAGCCAAGCCTTTGCGCTCCTCACTGCCTATGGCATCGCCGCCCCACCTTACCGCATCGCCACCGACCCTGACGGCGTCGCCGCCGCCGCCGCCGATCTCGGCTTTCCCGTCGTGGTCAAACTGTCGCACCCCGATTTCGCCCATCACCGCCCGCACGGCTCCGTCGCGCTCGACCTCCCGGACGAAGCTTCCGCCCGCGCCGCCGCTGGCGTGATCACCGCCCGGCTGCGCCAACGTAATGAATGGCCGGACGGCGCGGTCTTTGTCGTCCAAGCGCAAATCCAACCCGCTCGCGAACTCTATATCGGCGTCCAATCCCACCCCACCTTCGGCCCGGTCATCAGCCTCGGCCCCGGCGGCCGCGACCCCGCCGAGCGGAGTGACAAAGCCGTCGAACTTCTGCCGCTCAACCTCGCTCTGGCCCAAGCCCTGATCAAACGTGCCGGCGACGATAATCTGCTCCGCCTGCGCCGTGGCCTCGCGGTGGCCGACCGCAATGCTCTCGCCAACACCCTCGTTCGCGTCAGTCAACTCATGATCGATTGGCCGATCATCGCCAGCCTGGAAATCGACCCGCTCTTCGCGACCCCCACCGGCATCGCCGCCGCCAGTGCGCGGATTCACCTCCGGCGCGACGACCAACCCGCCATCCCGCTCGCCATCCGCCCCTATCCGGCCGACCGCATCGAAACCGTCACGCTGCACGGCAAATCCTTCATCATCCGCCCCATCCGCCCCGAAGACGCCGCCGCCCATGCCCGGCTTTTCCCCCGCATCCCCGCCGAAGACATCCGCCGCCGATTTTTCTCCGCCATGCGCAGCCTCACCCCGGAACAAATCATCCGCATGACCGAGATCGACTACACCCGCGAACTCGCCCTCATCGCGACCGACCCGCCCATCGCGGGCAATCCGCCGCCCGAAACCCATGGTGTCGCCCGCCTCGTCGGCTCGGACACTGACGGCGCCCAAGCCGAATTCGCCATCCTCATCGAACCCACCGTCAAACATCTCGGCCTCGGCGAAGCCCTGATGCTGCGCCTGATCGACTGGGCGCGCACCGAAGGCGTGCAAACCATCATCGGCGAAGTCCTCGCCGACAACACCCCAATGATCGCCTTCGTCCAACATCTCGGCTTTACGCTCCACCATTTGCCCGAAGATTCCGACATCATCGAAGCCCGCCTCGCCCTGACCTGATTGTCGCCCCCGATGCGCGCGCCCAAACCCCTCCCCAAACCCGATTATGTGCTGATGTTCATGACGCTGCTCTGGGGCGGCACCTTCATCATCACCCGCAACGCCCTCACGTTGATCAACCCGCTGCTGTTCATCGCCGCCCGCTTTGGCGTCGCCGCCTTACTCCTGTTCACACTCCTCCGCCCCAATTTATTGGCGCTCCGCAAACGTGACATCGCCGCCGGCCTGCTGATCGGCGTGACCCTCTGTTTCGGCTATGGCCTGCAAGCGATCGGTCTGCGCAGCGTCGCCAGCGCCCAATCCTCCTTCCTCACCGCCCTCTACGTGCCGATGGTGCCGCTGATCGAATTCCTCGCCTTTCGCCGCCGCCCGCAACCCGTCGCCGCCCTTGGCATCGCCGTCGCCTTCCTCGGCCTCATCCTCGTCTCCGGCCAAAATCTGCACAGGCTCCATCTCGCGCTCGGCGAATGGCTCACCCTCGGTGGCGCCCTCGCCGCCGCCATCGAAATCGTCTTGATCAGCCGCCTCGCCAAAGGCACCGACCCGCGCCGCATGGCCCTGGTCGAACTCGTCTCGGTTTCGCTCCTCGCCCTACTCGCCAGTTTTCTGCTCCCCCTCCCGCATCCGCCCGCCCAAACCATCCCCACCATCTCGCGCACCGGCCTCGCCCTCAGCATCCTGGTCATGGGTGTGGCCACCGCCTTCATCATGGTCGCGCAAAACTGGGCGCAAAGCCTCGTCTCCGCCAACCGCGCCACCATCATCTACACCATGGAACCGGTCTGGGCCGCGCTCATCGGCGCCACCTTCGGTGAATCCTTCCGCGCCGCCCAAATCCTCGGCGCCGGCCTGATCATCGCCAGCGTCGCCCTCAGCCAATGGCGATCATCCGCGCCAGCCGAGCCGATTACCCCCCACTAACCCACCCGCCGGTTACCGATCCCAAGCCTCCAGCGCCCGCAATTTCCCCAACCGCCGCTGATGCCGCGTCGCGCCACTAAACACCACTCCGATTCAACCCAGGTTGAGCGACAACCAAACGTTGAAAATCTAGCCTTCTCTCCGGTCCATAGGAAATCCAACTGCCGGATTTAGGATCATGGATCAGCCCCGCGCGCACACCAGCAACCTTATTCGCCGCAACCGACGCACCAACCCCACTGCCGCAAATCGCCACCCCGCGCTCAATCTGTCCTCCCGCAATCGCGCGCGCCAGTGGAATCACAAAATCCGGATAATCATCCGTCGGCTCTAACTGAAACGCGCCAAAATCCTCCACCTCATGCCCCTTGCCGCGCAGCAACCGCGCCACCTCCTCCTTCAACACATAGCCACCATGATCCGCCGCAATTCCAATCCGCATGATTTTTCTCCTCCATCATTCCCACTCACTCCACAGCATCCGCGCCGCCGGCATCGCGCTGCAAAATAGCCAAAATCTGCCGCCCAATATCCTCAGGCGACACAATAAAATCGATGCACCCACTCGCAATCGCGCTCTCCGGCATGTCGGGTTGCTTGGCCGTATCCAACCGCTGCGCAATCGTGGTGCCACCAACCGCCCTAATCTCGCACAGCGCCTCCGCCCCATCGCCATCAAAGCCAGACACAATCACCGCGATCAATTTGCCCCGCCAATGCCGCGCTAACGAGCGCAAAAATACCGTAATCACATCGGGCCACCCGTGCGGGGTGAGCCAAAATTTCCCCATTTATCGTTTCCATTACACCAATTTCCGTCAGATTTGCCCCGATTCGCAAGCTTCAAACTGCCGAATTTAGGATTAACAATCACAATCGCAACACCCAGATCGCTCGGCATCGTCTCCAGCAACCGAATATAAGCATCCAACCCACCGGCCGACCCGCCCACACAAACAACCGGGATCACCCCCGCAGCCGACCCATCACCCAACGGTCCCGTTGCCAAAACCATCTACCGGTTCGCCTGCTGATCCACCGCCGGCGCGTCATCGGGACCAAAATACAATCCAGCGCATTCCTCCCCAAGCACTCCACCAATAACCGTCACATCTTTCTTGAAAGCATCCCGAATAAAATCAATCGTCTGCAAATGCCGATCCTCAAAATACATCTGATGAACCTGCTCGCGCTCAGCGCCATAAATAATATGCCCGATCCCCGCCCAGATCGAGGCCATGCTGCACATCCCACAAGGCTGCAACGTCGAATATAATGTCGCGCCGCCAAACCGCGACCGCTTCAGCCGCTCCCCCGCCCGCCGCATCGCGACAATTTCCGCATGCGCCGTCGGATCATGCTGCTGATCGACGCGATTATACCCTTCGCCAATGACCGCGCCATCCAACACAATGACGCACCCAATCGGCCCACCGCCAGAATTCTCACCCTGCCGCGCCAACCAAATCGCCCGCCGCATAAACCCAATATCGTCCGCGTTCACCATATCCAGGGCCAAACTCATTCATGATCTGTCGAAATCATATGTGAGTGGCAGCGAACCCCATAACAACCTTTTTTCGATCCGCTTTCCCCCTTTGATACGGCACCCTATTTCTTCCTGAACCGATTGAACCATCCTGGCGAGTTAATCTCACCATCCAGCAGCCTCTTCACCGCAGTAAAATCCGGCGGCGTCGGATCAAGCCCCGGCACCGGCGCCGGCAACGGTGGCTTCTTCGCCGGATACGGGCAAAATCCGTGAAATAATGGGCGTGATAAGTGATCGGACATGGTCAAATAATCTTTCCGCGTCGTTAAAGGCGGAAACACCGTTTTGAACCTCTTGGCGTGCGGGTAAATTGAAAGCATTTTTTTACGCAAAGGCGGCAAATTCATCCCCCCACCGATTGGCGGAATAATCGTGCCCGCCCGTATCCCCGCCGCCACAGCCGATAGCTCATCGACCAATTCCTGCTCCAAAGGCTGCAACGGATCGCCATAATGATGCAGCGCAGCAATATGATCCTCCAGCATCGAGAGTACCACCACCGTATGCCGTGGCTTCAGCAACCCCGGACCCTCAAGGATGCGGGTCAACTCACCCATCGCTTTGGCGATCTCTCTGGTATCATCCACCTCGCCAGAGCCAACCAGATAACACAGCGTCCCAATCCAGCCCCGGTTGAGCGGGATCGGCACGCGCCGCGCCACCAGCTCGCGCTCCAGCCACCGCAACTGATAAATGATCCGCCCATGCGCGGTATTGTTCGAAGGCTCATACCCCTTGAACGCCTCCAGCAAAAACCGCACACGCGGCAACGCCGCCGCATACTCCTCCTCGATCGAGGCCACCGGATCCGCAGGCCCAATCATCTCTTGCGTAATCTCGATCATT
>NCBV01000066.1 GCA_002279355.1 Acidiphilium sp. 37-60-79 | reverse complement strand
CTCGATCACAATTGTGCCAGACGGCATGATGCGTGAGGAGGCAGCAAATGTGTCGTCGCCGATGCGAACCGGCAGATGGGCAAGATCAAAGCCAGCATTGGCCGCGGCGACGGCACGAAACACCGTCGGCGCGACGGTTGAGATGGATTGATTGAGCAAGGCGCGGGCCTCCGGAGAAAATTGGATTAAAAACGGCGCGTAGGCTTTAAACATCGCAAACTCCTGCGACCCGTGCTGCGGACAGAATTATCCTGTCGCGGCTATCAGCCGGGTTTCCAGAAGGTCAGCGGGGTGAGGATTTAATTTTTCATAGCCAATTATATACTCGCGAACTACGTCAGAATTGGACGTTCATAAACACGCTGGGGGAAAATAAATTTGGTGCCGTTCACCCATGTCAGCGCGGGTCAGACTTCTCCGTCCGTTTTGGCTCCTCTGGCCAAAGAGACGAGCGCGCCATAGGGCATTGGTCGTTGTAGCGTAAGGGATTCAGGCATGGGGGGCACGGCTGCTAACGGATCGGCACCCGCAGTCTCACTCCAGATCGCTTTTTACGCATAGCTGCTATGCGGTATCGAGTGTGGTTAGGTGGGGTTTACTCCCAGCTTTTTCGTCAAAATATCGATTAGATTTTCCAAAAAATGCAGTAAAAACAACAATCAATACGAACTTAAAAAAAAGTTTTTTTCGTTTCGCGAGGAATATAGAATTTATATTTACGAAAACGTTGCACAACGGTCGTCAATCAAACGATATCTGCGCTTTGTTTTTTTCGCTTGATCCACGGACAAGTAAACGCATGGATAGCGACCCGATTTCACTGTCAATCGACATCGCCACTAGCCGCGATACTGCGACCACAGCGCTACGTGCACTCGTGCAGACGGTCGCGCGCCAGGCGGCGCAGGATTGGCACCGTGATCAGGTAACTCGCCTGACTGATTCCGCCGAGAGGCATCCCACAACGGAGAACAATTACGATGAAACAACGCAACGATCGTAATAGTGCAGCGGCCGACGCTGCGTCACACGCGATCTCCTGGGCACTGGATCCGCGTGACGACGTTCCTCCTCCCACCTCAACGGTGTATCTCACCGTCGCTGACGTGGCGTCTGCTCTCCGGTGGTCGACAAAATCTGTGTACCGCAGAATCAAAAGCGGCGCGCTAACAGCCGTTCCTGACGGCGGTCAATTTCGCGTTCACCCCAGCGCACTCCGCGCGTATCTCCAACGTCGTGGTTAAAGATGTGGACGGAATTGGCCAACAACAAACGACCGTAGACCGGCGTGGACAATAGTGCCGCGGGGTGCAAACGGCCACACCCATTCAAATTCGTAATGAGATTCCCCGTTAGCACCCGTCGCCATAAACCGTTGATATAGGAGCGAAAATCGTGGACAAATCCGGACAACGTGAGACGCGCGAAATTCAGTCGAAAAATTGGTCGATTGACGCGCTAAAATTATTTTTAAATACCGCAGCGCTCCCGCTATCCCCGCAATCTGTGCACTACGCGCGCCGTGCAGTCGAGCGGCTTGCCGAAATAAGCGACGATACAGCAGCAGGTGCCACAAATGCAACAATTTGTGCGCTTCACGCTACGACGAAGACGGCAGTCGGGAAACGTTGGTATGAAGAACAGTCAGCGTTAACAAAAGTGTTGTCAATGCAAAATGTGCCTCTAGAGTTGCTCCAAACGATAAATTGTGGATCGGCAACTATGAACGACGCGCTAAAAATGTTAGAATATCAGACGTGGGGCGACGAAATCTCCCGCATCCGCGGCTGCTATACACGGCTCGAAAAAATTCTCCGTTCGCGAGGCGTAGCGCTGGACGGAGTGCCGGCAGCGCGTAATGCAATCGACACAATATTCAAATCGCTAACACATTTGGACGTCGGATTGCAGCCAGCCGGCTGGCGCACAATGCGTTGCCGCCTTCGCCGGCTGGCGCGACTGGCCGATATAGAATCGAGGTCACCTCTGACAGTGTCGAAAATTTCAGCCGAGTGGAGAGTCATTGTCGAAAATGCGAAAAAATCGGCGTCGACCAGAGGGACGCTCGCAAAACTCTGGCCGTTAGTGCGGCATTGCGCGCGCCATGGCATCACCCCAATGGCTGTGAACGATACGGTAATTGCGGAAATGACACGAAATCTGGAGCGACGGGAGGCCGCGGATGCATTTTCGGTTGCTCAAAGTGCGGTCTACGCGTGGGAGAAACTGGCGCGCTCGGTCACAGGCTGGCCAGCGGTTAACCTGAACCGCGTCTATCGGTCGCCTGGATGGGCCGGCGGACCGCGATTTGCTGATCTACCGGCACCGCTCCGGGACGATTGGAATAAATTTATTGACAGGTTTGCACAGGAGGATCAGTCGAATTTTCCTGCTCGATCGCTCGCGGATCTTGTCGCTGACGACCTAGACTCCCCAACCATGCCACTTTCGCCCGCGTTTTGCCGTTCGTCGATCGCAAATTTAAAATCGGGAGTCAACTTACTCGCTGCAGGCGCGATCTCGTTAGGTAGGTTACCACAATCCCTAACCGACGTGGTCGATCCTGCCGTAGTGGTCGAGGCCGTAAAACTGCGTCAAGCGCGGCAGATCCTACGGGCACGCGCCGACAATAGCGGCGCGCGCGACACCGATAAAAACCCAGGACTATTAAACCTGGTCAGTGTAGCGCTTTCGATCGCCCGTCGGATCGACGCGCCCAGAGCGAGCATCACACGTTTGGAGGCACTCCGTGATCGTGTTGATCATCGATTGCTGAAAATTCGTGCAGACGGCCGACGGCAATATCGGCGTGTGGAAATGGGGGGACGACATCGCACTCGAATTGCAGCGTTTAACGACGCAGTTAAAATGCACGCTTGGCTGGAACTACCGTTCGAATTGCTGAAAAAAATGTCGGCTATTCAGAGGTCAAGGCGCCCGCCCTCGCCTGAGGAAATCGGCGATGCTATTGTATGTGTTATTTATGCTGTCAGTCTTTGCTGCCCAATGCGGCGCAAGAATCTTGCTGCCCTTAGAATTAGTGGTGGCGCCGCAGAAATTTGGCTGCCACCGAATGGCCGTGGAACTGGCCGACTTCGGGTACCAGCAGTGGATGTTAAAAATAATGTCGACTTAAACGCCGAGTTGGATGTTACCACAGTAAAGATTTTGACTATTTGGTTGGACGTTTTTCGTCCTGCGTTGATGCAGTTTGTGGGGTCAGATCCGATGAATCCGTATTTGCTACCTGCAAAGAAATTGCAGCATAGAGCCGATGGGCTACTCAATAAGGGCTTCGTCACTCGAAACCGTCGGGCTGGGCTCGTTCTAAATTTGCATTGTATGCGTCACCTGTGTGCAAAGGTCATTTTAGACCAGGATCCTACACAGATGGAGTTAGTTCGCCAGATGTTAGGACACACTAATATCACAACAACAGAGCGCTACTACGCCGACGTGAATGCTATTTTGGCCCAGAAAAAATTTCATTTGCTATTAGAAGCACGAAGGAATGCCATTTTTGGGGAGTTGTCGCATGATTTCCGATAGGGAGCGTAAAATTGTGGAATCCGCCTGCCGATTGTGGCCGGTTGATGAGCAGGCGAAATGGATCGCAGCCATGGCTCCGGGAATTGGTGCGCCAACCTGGAAACCTGTGACCCAAGCGGTGGTGGCCCGCGTGTATTCACGCTACCTAATGATGGCTGAGCGGCGTGAGCTGGTTGGGATTAGTCCCGACGGCGTGCGGGTCTGGATCGTTGAGTTAGAATCGCAAGGTTGTTGTCCGCGGACGATAGCCGGGTACCTCTACGCTATCTATAAAGTTTCGTGTGTTGTCAGTGCTGAGAGGCCGGAATGGCTCAGGAAAACGTGTCGCCGGATAGACCTCGCTGCGTCACGAACTCGGAAAAAAAAGCTCGCTCATATTGTGCCGGCAGAACAAATCGTCCAATTCGGACTAGAAACGATCTTGCGGGCCAAGCGTATCGGATCTAAGTCGTGGCTGGCAACACAGTTATTTCGTGATGGGTTGTTGTTAGTTTATGGTATCCACGGGCCCGAGCGTCGGCGGGCGCTCGGATCGGTCAATATCTCAGATGTGGACTTGGATCAGTGTCGGACCACATATCAGTCCGATGCAATCAAAGGTGGATTTACGAGTGTTCGAATCATGCCGGTATTGGTAGCTAGGTTAGTGCATGAATGGCTAGCTGATTGGCGCCCATTACATCTGCGTGGCGGCGACCATGGGAAATTATGGATAGCTAAAGGGGGACGCGCAGCTGGTGCGGCAGCACTGACTGCTGCTATGAAAAGTTTAACGAAAAATGCACCATGGGGTTATCCTATTACGCCCCATCGACTGAGGGACGCGGCCGCCACGACGATAGTGGAGGAGGGGCCGGAGGTTGCTCGTCTCGCCTCGATTATTTTGGGCCACCAAAGTGAGGCCACGACAAGAGAATATACGGAGACGGCAAAGAAGATTGCAGCGTCGCGCGCCGCTCGGCAATTGATTTCCGACGCGAGAGAAAACGCAGGACGAACGGCCCGGGACGGGGGTGCCGGGGGAACACTTGCTCTGTTGCCCACCTGTAAAGCAAGACGGAGGGGCCGGTCATCTCAAAGGAGCTCCGGTTGTACGGGGAAGTGAGGAACAAATGGCGTCCTCGACGTTGGAAATGGAAAAGGGCTGAAGGCGGTGGCCTGATCGGGTAGTCTCTTTTCGTGTATTGAAGACGGGGGGTGAATGGAAGCCGAACAGGTTTTGGCGCTGGGGCTTGGGGTTGGTCCGCCATGGCGTTTGGTGAGTCAGCATCTGGAAACGCAGAAGCTTCCGCATGAGTTGCACCTGTGGCTGGATGCAGATCGGGGTGCCCCGTATTTCTGTCCCGACTGCGGCCGCGCTTGCAAAGCGCAGGATTTCGCCGAGTTTCGTTGGCGGCACGTGAATTTCTTCCAGCATCATTGCTACATCACGGCGCGGCGGTGCTTACTTTGACAGTGCCGAACTCTTCCGATAGCTTGCGAGAATAGACCAGTAACTGGATGCGTCTAGTTTTGGTCGATGTCGTCTCACTAGGAGTGAAGCGTGGCTACGGACAAGACAGACTTGCGATGGGGCATCGAGCGACGACTCGAATTCATTGAGTTTCGTCTGTTTTGGGAGGGGCGGGTGAATCGCGGAGATCTGATGGAAGCGTTCGGAGTGTCAGTGAACCAATCGTCGACCGACCTGAACCGCTACATCGGGATGGCTCCTGCCAATATGATCTACAATAAAAGTGCTCGAGCCTATGTTCGAGGAGGAGGATTTTCCCCGCTTTTTCTCAAGCCGGATGCAGGACGATACTTGGCCCAACTACGCTCCGTTTCTGACGGTGTTCTGGATCGAGCTGATTGCTGGATAGGTGAAATCCCCGGATTTGATGCCGCTCCAACACCGGTCAGAGGTGTGGTAGCCAACAATCTTCGCATTGTCGTCGTCGCAATTCGTCAGTCAGAAGCAATTGAGATCCGGTACCAATCTCTTTCCCGGCCTGAGCCGCGCTGGCGGTGGATTGCGCCACATGCCGTCGCATTCGACGGCTTCCGCTGGCATACCCGTGCGTTCTGTTTAAGACTTCCTGCTCTCCCGCATTCTCGAGATACGCGGTTCGCGGGAGAGTGGCGTGCGAGCAGAGGACGACATTGACTGGAACACACTGGTCACGCTTGAGATCGGCCCCCATCCCGCACTTTCAGAAGCACAGGCCAGGGTCATCGCGCTCGATTACGCAATGTCTGAAGGAAAGGCGAAGATTAAGGTCCGTCGCGCATTGCTATATTATGCGCTCAGGCGCCTCGGGCTGGACACTGATTCGGGCGCACGAGATCCTTACGATCAGCAGATCGTGCTTCTCAACAAGGAGGAAGTTTTTATGCAAGGCGGGAGGCCGGCACCGTTATGCATATAGAACATCGGCCTTATAAGATGTCGTTTGCCGTTGGGGGGCTGCTTCTGAACGAGAGCATTGAAGTGGCTCGACTGCACGCTCCATCCGAGACCTGGGATGCAACTTTGCGACGGGCGCTTGATGAAGGCATTACGTCTTTACCCAAGGCGGCATCGCGTCGTCGGACACTTCGCGAAATAGTGAACCGGATTTCAACCTTGAATGATGAGGAACTCGATTATTTGGTTGATGAGGCTGATCGCCACGACCAACAAGCCTTGCTGTGGCTCGCGACCTGTAGGGCGTATCGTTTTGTACGCGAGTTCGCGACTGAGGTAATTCGCGAACGATACTTGTCATACCAGCTCCACCTACCGCTCGAGAGCTTTGACATCCTCTTTGCAGCGAAAGCCGAATGGGACGATGGTCTTGCGGGGATCAGTTCGACTACTAGGTCAAAGCTCCGCCAGGTCCTGTTCCGGATGATGCGCGAAGCAAACGTGATCTCCAACGACAACCAGATACTTTCGGTCTACGTCTCGCCCCGGCTCAAGATGTTGGTAGGGGAGAAGAGACCTCAGGATTTCGTTCTGTTTCCTGGACTGGCCCGTGATGGAGGCGTTTCGTGAATACACCGACCAGCCGCAAGCAGCGCGCAGAACATCTCTTCAAGGTCATCACCAGCAAGCGGTTTCTGACTAAGCAGGGCCTTGGGAATGAAATACCTTTCTTCATCTGCCCTTACCCGGCAGAAGAAGGGCTCTCGATGGACGAGGATCGCCTAGACCTCGTAACTCGGATCTCCCATGCAGGCATCGCCGTTCTAGATCTGAGCTTATATGACCTGTCTCTGAGCATTCTCGAACATCGTGGCTTACTTGAACAGGTTCTTGAAATCGAACCTGACACTGATAAGAGCGAAATCAGAGAGCTTCTCCAGTCTGTGCTGGATCCCAAGGCCAACCTTATTCCGAAGATCGGCGATGCAATCGAGGCAACGCAGCATGACGTCATCTTCTTGTCCGGCGTCGGTGAGGTCTATCCCTACATCCGCTCGCACAACGTGCTAAACAATCTGCAAAGCACGGCCAAGGACAAGCCGACTGTTTTGTTCTTTCCTGGCAACTACACCCATGCGCTCGCGACGGGTGCCTCGCTCGAACTCTTCGGGCGTTTGCACGATGATAAGTACTATCGGGCTTTCAATATTTTGAATTACGAGGTTTGAGCCGATGACGATCGAGATGCGCGATATTTTTGAGAAAACCGTTGACCGCGCCATCAATGGCGTCATCAAGGCTGATGACGAAGAAAGTCTGAGAATTGAACTCGACGAATATGTTATCACCGGAGAAATCGGGCAGCGACTGGAACAATTTCTCGATGCCTACAACAACTACAAGACCGCGAATGGCGTCTGGATTTCGGGCTTCTTCGGCTCGGGAAAATCCCACCTCCTTAAGATGCTCGCCTTGGTGTTGGAGAACCGCGAAGTAGATGGAGTCAAAGCCTTCGACATTTTCGTCGAAAAGCTGAAGAACGAGCCAATGCTAGCCGGCGCTATGCGCAAGGCTGTGTCAATTCCGTCGAAGTCGATCCTGTTTAATATCGACCAGAAAGCCGATGTAATCTCAAAGACTGATGTTGATGCGCTGCTTTCGGTATTCCAAAAGGTCTTCGATGAGATGTGCGGCTATTATGGCAAGCAGCCGCATATCGCCCAGTTCGAGCGACAGCTGGATGAGCGTGGTCAATTCGAGGCGTTCAAAGCATCTTTTTTAAAATTGTCCGGCAATCTCTGGGAAACAAGGGGGCGAGAAGAGGCGCTGCTGGAGGGGCGTAATATTGCTATAGCTTTTGCTCAGGCGACCGGGACGGACCCAGAAGACGCCAAGGATATTCTAGCTCAATATCGCAAAGATACTCGGATATCGATAGAGGATTTTGCCAACACAGTGAAGGCTTGGATCGACCGAAATTCACCAAACTTCCGGCTGAATTTCTTCGTCGATGAGGTTGGGCAGTACATCGCTGACAATGTCAAGCTCATGACTAACCTTCAGACAATTGCCGAGAGCCTGAATGCGAAGTGCAAAGGGCAGGCATGGATCATCGTGACGGCACAGCAGGCCATCACAGATGTAGTGGGCGACATGACAGCTCGGCAGGAGAACGATTTTTCGAAAATTCAGTCTCGCTTCGCCAATCGCATACCTTTGAACTCGGCCGACGTGGCTGAGGTGATCCAGCGCCGCCTTCTGTCAAAAACCGATTCTGCCGAGATCATGCTTGGCAACTTGTATGACAAAGAGGAGAACAATCTCAAAACCTTATTCGATTTTGTCGACGGTTCGATCCGGTTAAAAAATTATACAGATCGCGGCAATTTTATTTCGAGTTACCCATTTCCGCCCTATCAATATACGCTCTTTCAGATGGCAATCACGTCGCTGTCGCAACACAATGCCTTCGAAGGCAAACACAGCTCTGTCGGGGAACGCTCGATGCTGGGTGTTTTTCAGGAGGTGGCCAGGGCTCTGGTCGATCGACCAGTCGGGGGTCTTGCGACGTTTGATCTGATGTTTGAGGGGATCCGGACTGCTCTAAAATCCTCTGTTCAGCAGTCGATCCAGATCGCTGAGAGGAACCTAGACGATCCGTTTGCTGTTCGCGTTTTGAAAGCATTATTTCTCGTCAAATATGTCAAGGAATTTAAACCGACTGTACGAAACATTAGCATACTCCTTCTGTCAGAATTCGAGGCCGATCAAGGTGTGCAGCGCCGAAATATCGAAGAAGCATTAGCTCGCCTGGAACGTGAAACTTACATACAGCGCAATGGCGAGGTATATGAATTCCTAACGAACGAAGAGAAAGATGTTGAGGCCGAGGTCAAGGCGCTGGATGTCGATCCGACCGAGATCAGCAAAGAGCTGGAGTCTCTTGTATTCGATACTGTTCTACGGCATCGCAAAATCAAGCACCTGACTACGGGCTATGAATATCCCTTCAGCCGGAAACTTGACGACCTTCTGCTGGGCCGAGAGTACGAGCTGTCAATCAACATCATCAGTCCCTTCAGTGACGATGCCGCCGCGCCTGATGCCGTTCGGATGAGAAACATGGGGCGGGAGGAATTGGCAATCGTGCTGCAGCCGGATGTGCGGTTCATCCGCGATCTGACCCTTTATAAGCAAACCGACAAGTTCATCCGGCAGTCGCGCAGTGGCTCACCGCAGCCTGGTCGTGACCGGATCATTCTTGAAAAGGGCGAACAGAACGGTCGTCGTGCGAAGGATCTTGAACTGCGACTGCGCAAGTTGTTGGCAGATGCGCGTCTCTTCGTGCGTGGAGACGAATTGGACATTGGAGGTGATGAGCCGCAGGAGCGTATCGTCAAAGCGTTTCAGGCCCTTGTCGACAAGGTTTATGTAAACTTGCCGATGCTTCGGGGGGTGAACTATGTTGAAGCGGACATCGCCAAGGCTGCGAACCCGAACGCCGGCCTATTCGGCGACGCGGGCACCGGTCTGACTGAGGCCGAACAGGATGTTCTGAACCACATCCAGGGTCAGGCCCGCAACGGTGTGAAGGTTTCGGCCAAATATTTAGCCGAGCGCTTCAGCGCGAAACCCTATGGCTGGCCGACCGTTGCTACCCTCTGTCTTACCGCCAGCCTTTCCGGAAAAGGAAAGTGTGAAGCCCGGTCGGATAGCGCGCTGCTGGAGGGGGCTGAACTGGCCCGGGAGCTTAATAACAGCCACAAGCTGGGCAATATCCTTCTGACCCCGCAGCTGGAGTTCACCTCGTTCCAGATCCGGGCCGCGAAGGATTTGTACAAGGAACTGTTTGGCTTGCCCGCTGAGGGCTCCGATGCGCGGGTTCTTGGTGGCGAATGGGCGGAAAGCACTCGCAAGCTGGCGGAAGAGCTGAATCAGCGCGTCACCGAGAAGCACAAGTATCCCTTCCTTGAGGCGCTCGAACCGCTGCGGGATCAGATCGTCACCATGACAGGCAAGCCGGCCACTTGGTACATCACTGAACCGGTCAAGCACGAAGACGCGCTGCTCAATGCGAAGGAAGGCGTACTCGACAAGATACGCAGCTTCATGGGGGGAGCTCAGAGGGAAATCTATGACGATGCCCGTGACTTCCTACAGGCACAGGAGGCCAATATCGGCTATGTCGATGCTGCCGCCGGGGAAAATCTGCGCGCAACACTCAGCGATCCTGACTGCTACAAAGGCACCGCGATCCAATCGCTCAAATCCGACCTATATGCCCTGAAGGACAAGGTTGAGCTCGCGGTTCTGAAGGAGCGCAAGGCGGTTATCGCGGCAGTGGGTGAATGCGCCGAAAAAGTTGCCCAGACGGCGGAATTCCAGGCCCTCAACTCCGAACAGCAGGACAAAATCCGGCGCAGCGTCGAAACCCATAAAGCGGGGCTTGATGCTGTCACCATGATCCCTATCCTGCGCGATAGGGCAAACGGTGCGCGCTCCGGCTTGATGCAGCAAATGCTAGCGGACATCGCGCGTATGGTGCAGCCCGTCACACCCGCGACGAACCCGCCGGGGCTGGCCGAGCGGCCCATCGAGGTAATACAGCCCCCTACCTATATCAACGCCTCCGAAATTAAGGTCGCCTACCCACGCCCATATCTGGCTGAAGAGGCTGATGTCGACCAATACGTGAATGAGCTGCGCAAGACCCTGATGGCCGAAATCCAGCAGGGCAAGAAGGTGATTGTCTGATGGATACCAACGCCTTGAAAAAATTCGCGCAAGCGGCACGCTGTGGCGCGACAAACAGGGTGAGAAAAACCGTCAATCAGCGTGATAAAAAACTGACCGCGATGTGCGACAGAATATCGTGTTTTATTTTGGTTGCAA
>NCBV01000037.1 GCA_002279355.1 Acidiphilium sp. 37-60-79 | reverse complement strand
CCACCACTCCGATTCAACCCAGGTTGAGCGACAACCAAACGTTGAAAATCTAGCCTTCTCTCCGGTCCATAGGAAATCCAACTGCCGGATTTAGGATCAATGCCAGCCCCCCGGGCCACACGCCGCCCAACGGCGCGACAATCAGGAGCAAAACCCTGCTTTTTTGAAAAAAAGCAGCAAAAAACTTTCGCCCCAATACGCCACCACCCCGTCATTGCGAGCGAAGCGCGGCAATCCATCTCCCGCACCCACACCACGCCCGTCAGCAACCGTAGGATGGGTGAGCAAAGCGCTATCCATCAATTCCGGCCTCTCAGCGATCACCATTCAAAGCCCCGCCCCGCCCCGTCCGCTGAGCCAACCCACTTTCCCCTTTCGCACCCACCCCCCTTCATGCTTTTATCCTCCCGTGACCAACCAACCCACCCTTGTTAGTCTTTCTCTCCGCTTCGCCGTCCTCATGCGCGGCTTGCGCAGCGCATTCATCGGGCGCGGTAACCAAACCGGGCTGCCCCGGCCCCTGCTCCACGCCATCCATCTGCGCCTGCTGCGTATGATCGCCCGCTTCGAATACATCCTCGCCCATCCCCCCGCCGCAAAACCGCCGCACGTCCATCGCCCGCGCCCCAATCGCCCCTACCAACCCAGCCCGCTGCCACGCGATCACGCCTGGCTGCCGCGCCTGCTCCCCGCCCGCGAAACCGAAATTGCCGTCTGCGCCCCCCACCGCGCCGCCATCGAGCACTTCCTCGCAGACCCCGCCATGCGCGCGGTGATCGCGCAAAACCAAGCCCTCCACCCCCTGCTGCGCGGCCTCTGCCACATGCTCGGCATCCCCCGCCCCACCCACCTGCCACCCCCCAGCCACACACCCCGCCCAACCCCAACCCACCCGCGCAAACCCCGCCGCCGCGCCACCCCACCCGCTGGGACCAACACCCGATCATCGCCCTACCCGCCCCCACCACGCCAACCCACATCCTGGGATCAGCGCCAAGCCTTCTACGCCATGTTCGGCCCACCCCGATCACAATCCTGATCATCCGCCCCCACCCAACCACGCCGATTTCATTTTGATATCGCAACAAATAAATCCCCGCCAATCACCCACCGCGCTGGCCAATCCGCCCGATTTCGGTCAATAGAGCGTCATCTAATCTCCGCACGATGCCGACCCTCTGAAGGATCACCAGCCTTGACCAAACCCCAACCTCCGCGCGGCACCCAAGACCTCATCGGCACCGAGGCCCGCCGCCACGCCCACATCATCAGCACCGCCCAACGCATCGCCGCCCTTTACGGCGCCGCCGAATGGTCAACGCCGATTTTCGAAGCAACATCCGTCTTCTCCCGCAATCTCGGCGAAACCTCGGACATCGTAACCAAGGAAATGTACAGTTTCGCCGATCGCGGCGGTGATTCGCTCACCCTGCGCCCCGAAGGCACCGCCGGCATTTGCCGCGCTTTGGTCACCAACGGCCTCACCCAATCCCTGCCGCAAAAAATCTTCTATGCCGGCCCGATGTTCCGCTATGAGCGCCCGCAAAAAGGCCGCTACCGGCAATTTCACCAAATCGGTTTTGAAATCCTCGGCGCCGAAACCGCCCTCGCCGACGCCGAAGCCATCGCCTGCGCCGCCGCCATCCTGCGCGCGCTGGGCATCGATGACGGCGTCACCCTCAACATCAACACCCTTGGCGACCCGCAAAGCCGCGATGCCTATCGCGACGCCCTGATCGCCTATTTCACCACGCACGAGCAAAAACTCTCCGCCGACAGCAAACTCCGGCTGGAGAAAAATCCGCTCCGCATCCTCGATTCCAAAGACCCCGGCGATATCGCCCTGGTAGCCAACGCCCCCACCATCGCGCCCTACCTCACCGATGACGCCGCCGCCTTCTATGCCGCGTTGAAATCCCATCTCACCGCCATGGGCGTCGCTTTCGTCGAAAATCCCGGCATCGTCCGAGGCCTTGATTATTACAACCACACCGCCTTCGAATTCGTCACCAACCGCCTCGGCGCGCAAGGCACCGTGCTCGCGGGCGGGCGCTATGATGGTCTGGTCGAGCAAATGGGCGGCCCGGCCATCTCCGGCATCGGCTGGGGTGCCGGCATCGAACGCCTCGCCATGCTGATCGCCGAACCGCCCGCACCCCCCGCCCCGATCATCGTCATCCCCATCGATGCCACCTACGAACCCGCCGCCATTTCGCTCCTCACCCAACTGCGCCGCCAAGGCATCGCCGCAGAGATGAATTATCGCGGCAACCTCAAACGCCGCCTGGAGCGCGCCAACAAAACCGGCGCCAACTGGGCCATCCTAGTCGGGCCGGAGAGCAGCACCGATCAAGCCGCCCTGAAAAACCTGACCGATGGCACCCAACAAACCCTCCCCATCGCCACTCTGTTGCAGCAGCTCGCCCCCCGCCCATGAGCCTCGACCATCAGCTCGATCGTATCGCCGAACGCGCCCATGAATTGCGCGCCATGCTCGCCTCCGGCCTCGATGGCGAACGCTTCGTCGCCGCCTCGCGTGAACTGGCCGGCATCGAACCGCTCGAAGCCCTGATCCAGCAATTGCGCGCGGGCCAACGCGCCCAAGCCGAAGCCGAAGCCGCCCGCGCAGACCTCGAATTGCGCGAGCTAGCGGATGCCGAACTGGCGCTCCTGCACGAACAATTACCCGCCCTGGAGCGCGAAATCCGCCTGCTCCTGCTCCCGCGTGACGAGGCGGATGATCTGCCCGCCATCCTCGAAATCCGCCCCGCCGCCGGCGGTGATGAAGCCGGCCTGTTCGCCGCCGAACTCTTCGCCGCCTATCGCCGCTACGCCGATTTACGCGGCTGGCGCTTCGAAAATCTGGACTACACCGAGTCCGAACTCGGCGGGCTGAAAGAAGGCATCGCCGAAATCACCGGCAAATCCGTGTTCGCCCGGCTGAAATATGAAAGCGGCGTGCATCGCGTCCAGCGCGTGCCCAGCACCGAAACCCAAGGCCGGATCCACACCTCCACCATCACCGTCGCCGTCCTGCCCGAGGCCGAAGATGTCGATATCGCCATCGATGAAGGCGATTTGCGCATCGATGTGTATCGCGCCTCCGGGGCGGGCGGCCAGCACGTCAACAAAACCGAAAGTGCTGTGCGCATCACCCATCTCCCCACCGGCATCGTGGTCGCCATGCAAGAAGAGCGCAGCCAACATAAAAACCGCGCCAAAGCGATGAAAGTATTGCGCTCGCGCATCTATGACGCCGAACGCGCCCGCGCCGATGCCGGGCGCGCCGCCGATCGTAAATCCCAAGTCGGCACTGGCGATCGCTCGGAGCGCATCCGCACCTATAATTTCCCCCAAGGCCGCGTCACCGACCACCGGATCAACCTGACCCTCCATAAAATCGACCGGATCATGCAAGGCGAGTTCGATGACATTATCGAAGCCCTGATCGCCCATGATCAGGCCGCCAAACTCGCCGCCCAATCTTGAACGCCCAATCTTGAACAGCGAAACCACCACCACCCTCCTCACCCGGCTCAGCGACCATCTCCGCGCTGCCGGGATCGAGCAGCCGCGCCGCGAAGCCCGCCTGCTGCTCGCCCATGTTCTCTCCTGCCGGCTCGAAGATTTGCTCCGCCACGATGTGATCGCACCCGAAACCATCGCCACCGTCGAAGCCCTCACCCAGCGCCGCGCTGCCCATGAACCGCTCGCCTTTCTCACCGGCCACGCCAATTTCTGGTCCCTCACCCTCGCCGTCAGCCCCGCCACCCTCATCCCCCGCGCCGACAGCGAAACCCTGATCGAAGCCGCCCTCGCCCAATTTCCGCACCGTCATGACGTGGCGCGGATTCTCGATCTGGGCACCGGCACCGGTGCCTTGCTGCTCGCTGCCCTCACCGAGTTCCCCGCCGCCCAGGGCATCGGGATCGACCGGATCGAGCAAGCCGCCCAACTCGCCCGCGCCAACGCAAGCACACTCGGCCTTGCGCACCGCAGCCATTTCATCGTGGCCGATTGGGCCGCCCCGCTCGCCGCGCAATTCGATTTGATTCTCGCCAACCCGCCTTATATCCCGCACGCCGACATCCCAAGCCTGATGCCCGAGGTCGCGCGCTACGAACCCGCCTCCGCCCTCGATGGCGGTGCGGATGGACTCTGCGCCTACCGCGCCATCCTCGCTGATTTGCCGCAACGCCTCGCCCCGCACGGCGCGGCCATCCTCGAATGTGGCCTCGGCCAAGCCGCCCCGCTGCGCGACATGGCTCACGCCGCCGGTTTTGCCACAGCGCAGCAACACGACCTCGCAACCATCCCCCGCGCCATTATCATCACCCGCCCAACCCGCTGATAAAAAAACAATTTGGCATCTTCCATCGTTTGCGCTATAGACTATTTGTTCGATCATGAACCGCGCCTTTGTGCCCGCTCATGCCGATCAACCTCCCGCCCCTGGTCGTCCGCCTGATACGCTGATCGGTCTGACCGGATGGGAGTTCGCCGACATCGCTGCGCCATGATAGCATCCCGCCAAATCAAGGCAGGAACCGGTCGCGGACGATCGGCGCGGAAGACAGAGGCCTTATTGAGCCCGCGTCCGCCGCTCCACCACACCATGACAGGACGATCGAACTCGATGAATATTAAACGCATGCGCAGCCGCAATAACCGCCCCAATGGCGGCGGCAACGGCAATTTTCGCAGCTTCCAGAACAGTGCGCCGCTCAATCGCAACCATGTGTTCGACAGCAACGGCCCCGAACAGCGCGTGCGCGGTACCGCCCAACAGCTCTACGACAAATACCAGCAAATGGCCCGCGACGCCTCAAGCAGCGGCGATCGCGTTTTGGCCGAGAGCTATTTCCAATATGCCGAGCATTATTTCCGCATCACCTTGGCGATGAATCAGGCGCAAGGCGGCCACGTCGCCCCGCAAAGCCAGCCCCAACTGGGCCAAAATGGCGGGCAAAATGGCGGCCAGCATAACAACGGCAACAGCCAAAATTACCGCGCCCGCGAAGCGAGCGACGAGATCGAGGCCGAGCTGAACAACACAATCGGCGCCGAAATCCGCACCCCAGGCTATGGCGAGCAACCCACCATCGAAGCCCGCGAAATCCCGATCAGCCCGGTCCCGCCAGAGAACTAGTACCCAGAGAACTAATCATTCGCGGCGCAAGATCCGATCATTGACGAACCCGGCGAGGCTGCGCGACCGAAAACGCGCCCGCAGCGCCACCTCGTCATACTCATGCTCGACCCAATCGAGAAACCCGATCCGCCCTTCCGCCTCGCGCGCAAAGGTGGCGATGAACGCATCGAGAATCCCGGTGTTGGATTGCTTGATATGGCCAAACCGCCAGCTCAACTGAACCAGCGCCTGCGCCGAACTGCCGCCCTCGATCAGCACATAAAGCGCCGCCGCAAGCCCGGCCCGATCCGCGCCGGATTTGCAATGGATCAAGCCCGGACGTGCCATGGTGCGATAAATTTCCGCCAGCCGGATAATCCGCACGCGCTGCGGCGCCCCGCGCGATTCCAGCGCCATATCGTAAAATTCGAGCCCCAAGCGCGCCGCCGCCTCGCGCGAGAGCGCATCCGAACCATTCGCGCATTGCCCGCGTAAATTAATCACACTGCGCAACCCCACCGCCTGCACATAGCGCCGCAAATGCCCCGGCAGCGGGTGGTTCGAGCGATACAACACGTCCGGCTGCACGGTGGCAAAGTTGGTCCAGCCGAGCCGCAGCACCGCATGATCGACGAATAACGCATCGAGCCACGCATTGCGCCGCCCGGCCTTGCTCACCAAATCGCCGCGATAAATCGTGTCCATCAGGCGAATAACCTCACGGCCAGCGCGCTTCTGGTGGCAGGCTCATCAAAATCGCTTCGATATTGCCGCCGGTTTTCAGGCCAAAAATGGTGCCGCGATCATAGAGCAAATTAAACTCGACATAGCGCCCCCGGCGCACCAGCTGCGCCTCGCGCTCCTCTGGCGTCCACGCCTCGCCCATCCGCCGCCGCACGATCGCCTCATAGCCGCGCAAAAATCCCTGACCGACATCGCGGGTAAAGGCAAAATCGCGCTCGATATCGGCGTTCTCCAAATAATCATAAAAAATGCCGCCCACCCCGCGGGTCTCGCCGCGATGGGGCAGGTAGAAATAGTCATCGCACCATTTTTTATATTTCGGATAATAGTCCGGGTCATACGCATCGCACACATTCTTGAAGGATTCGTGAAATGTCGCGCCATCCTCAGCCGAGGCAGCCGTGCCTGGCTGCAACGGCGTCAAATCCCCGCCACCGCCAAACCAGCCCTTGGTGGTCACGATCATACGGGTATTCATATGCGCGGCTGGCACGCGGGGGCTGCGCATATGCGCGACCAAACTAATCCCCGCCGCCCAAAAACGCGGATCGTCCGCCGCCCCTGGAATCGATTTACGAAATTCCGGGCTGAACTCACCCCAAACGGTGGAAATATTTACCCCCACCTTCTCAAACACCCGCCCGCGCATCACGCTGGTCACGCCGCCGCCGCCCGATTCCCGGCTCCACGCCGTCCGCTCAAAGCGCCCCGGCGGCAAATCCCCATGGGCGCGCCCCGGCACCAGACCGTACTCATCCTCAATCGCCTCGAACGCTGCACAAATCTGGTCACGCAATGTTGCAAACCAAGCGGCCGCACGCGGCTTCAGCGCCTCATGGCGCGGCACATCCAATTCAGGATTCTCGGCAGTCATTTACGCCTCCTTCGCTCTCGCTCCTCTATAGCGCCGAACCCGCTGACATCACAAAACCGCGCCAATGGCTTGAATCGTCGCGCCATTCGCGGCATGCCACCCGAGCCATGCGCAGCACCAACGTCAGTTTCCTCACCATCCTCACCATCGCCTTCACCGCAATCGGGTTTGGCGCGATTGCCTGGGCCTTCATTGCCGCCCTTGGCCCCAACGCCGCGAGCAGCGCCGCCGCCAGCCGCATCATCAATCTCGCCACGATTGCCCCCGGCCAAACCCACATCATCGCGTTTCGCGGCCAGCCCATTCTGATCCGCCATCTCCGCGCCCGCGAGATCACGCGCCGCGCCATCCAGCTCAACCCAGCCAACCCGGCTTTCGTGGTGTTCGGCGGCGTCGCACCCCAGCATTTCTGCCTGCTCAAACCAACCCCAACCGGCTTTACCGACCCGTGTGACGGCACCCGCTTCGACCCGCTCGGCCGCCCCTTACCCAACCAAACGGCCGCCGCGCAGCGGGCGCTTCACCTCACCATCCCGCCGCATCGCTTTCTCTCCAAACACGCGCTCCGGCTCGGCTGAAAGCACCCCAATGCCCAACCCAACTGACCCGACCGCCCAAGCAGCGCCCTGGCTCGAGCAACGCCTGCCGGTGCGCCGCCTGCTGCGCGATCATCTGATTTTTGCGCCCGTCCCGGTCGATTTCAGCCTTGGCGCCTGCCTTGAACCCTTGATCTGGGGCGCGCTGCTCACGCTCACCTTCACCGGCATCTGGCTCGGCTTGTTTTACCACGCCACCCCGCACGGCGCCTTCATATCTCTCCAAACCATCATGCGCGCCGTGCCGTTCGGCTGGCTGATCCGCGATTTGCATCGCACCGGCGTCACTATCCTGTTCGCGCTCGCCTATCTGCAATTATTCCGCGCCCTGCGCCTTGGGCTATATCGCGATGGCCGCGAACTCGCCTGGATGGTGAATGTGCTCCGCTTCGCCACCTTCCTGTTCCTGGGCGTGCTCGGCTTCATCATGATCGATGGCGCCGCCAGCGCCGCCCTCAGCACGACGCTGGCCGCCCATCTCGCCACCATCCCGATCATCGGCACCGGCCTCGCCGCAGCCTTTCTCGGCACGGCGGGCGAATTATCTCGCCATGATCTTGCCCATATGGATCTCACCCGCATCGCCATGGCCCATATCGCCATCGGGTTTTTGCTCCTGCTGATCGCGGGCCTCACCAGCCTGACCCAACGCCTTGCCCCGCCTGCCAACGGCAACGGCCTCGCCCAGCTCGATCCGCGCGATATCGTGCCGCTGCACCCGCATGCCTCGTCCCGGCTATTCGCCGCCGCAATCCTCACCGGCTTGATTTTTTTCGCCCTGATCCTCGCCGCCCCGCATTTGCAATCCAGCCGCCTGAACGCCATTCCCGCCAGTCCGCTGGCGCTGCCGTTGCATCTCGATCTGCCCTGGTATCTACTCGGCTTCGCCGGTCTCGCCCAAGCGGGCCAAAGCCTCGGCGGCGGCACATTGTTGATCGCTGTCCTGCTGATCCTGCTCGCCGCCCTGCCCTGGCTTGACCGCAGCGCCGCCGCCGCCGCACGCTACCGCCCCTGGCACCGCCGCGCCCTCTGGCTGCTCGCCGCCGCCTGGATTTTGCTCTCGATTGGCGCGGATCAACGCACCGCCCTTTGGTCCCTGATCACCGATCTCAGCGCGTTCTACGTGATTGCCCATTTTTTGCTCCTCACCCCGCTGATCAGCCTGCTCGAACACCCTAAACCGGTCCCCACCCGCCTTACCGGAGGCAAAATCTGATGCGCGCGCCTCTCATCGGCCTGCTCGCGGCCTTCGCCCTCAGCCCGATGGCTCGGGCCGCCCCGCATTTCGGCTTCACCACCTTGCTTGGCAGCTATAATCAAGCCTCCCTCCAAACCGGCTTTGCCGTTTATCAAGCCGATTGCGCCGCCTGCCACGCGATCCGCGCTGTGCGATATCGCGACCTTACCGGCATCGGACTCACCCCGGCCGCCATCACCCGTCTCACCTGGCAAATCCATCGCTTCCTCACCCCCGGCGCCAAATCCGGCATCCCGATGACCCCGGACAACCGCCTGCTCGCCTTGCGCCCACCCGGCGCCAACAGCCAGGCCGCGCCGGATCTTTCGCTCATCACCACCGCCCTGCCGCATGGCCCGGCCAGTATCGTGGCACTCCTGCGCGCCCATCATCCGCTGGCCCCCGGCTCGATCACCCTCGCGGGCGGCGTGAAGCCCTCGCCCGCCACCATGGACCATGATGTCGCCGCCTTTCTCGCCTGGTCGGCAGACCCAACCCTCGATCAACGCAAATCGATCATGCTACGCGCCATGATCTTTCTCGCCATTTTCGGCCTTATCGGCTTTTTCGCCCTACGACAGGATCGCACCCCATGACCGACCCCCGCAAAACCCCCATCATCGGCATTATCGGCGGCTCTGGCCTTTATGATATCGAAGGTCTGGAAGACCAGCATTGGGAACATATCAGCACACCCTGGGGCGAACCGTCCGATGCGCTGCTGTTCGGCACCCTCGGCGGGGTGCAGCTGGTGTTTCTGCCCCGCCACGGTCGCGGTCATCGCCGCGCCCCGTCAGACCTCAATTACCGCGCCAATATCGATGCGCTGAAACGCGTCGGTGTGACTGATATTCTTTCGCTCTCCGCCGTTGGCAGCCTACGCGCCGATCTGCCGCCCGGGCATTTTGTCATTGTCGATCAATTCATCGATCGCAGCTTCGCCCGCACCAAAAGCTTTTTCTCCGTCGGCTGCGTCGCGCATGTTTCGATGGCCGATCCGGTCTGTTCGCGCCTCGGTGACGCGCTGGAACACGCCGCCCGCCAGCTCGACGTGCCGGTGACGCGCGGCGGCACCTACCTCGTGATGGAAGGCCCGCAATTCTCCACCCGCGCCGAAAGCAATCTCTATCGCTCCTGGGGCTGCTCGGTGATCGGCATGACCAACATGCCCGAAGCCAAACTCGCCCGCGAAGCCGAAATTTGCTACGCGACCGTCGCCATGGTCACCGATTTCGATTGCTGGCACGACGAGCATGACGCCGTGACGGTCGATCAAGTGGTGAAAATCCTGCTCGGCAATGCGGACCGCGCCCGCGCCTTGGTGCGTGCGATCGCCCCCGCCCTCGCCACCCCGCGTGATCCCACATTGGCCGGCGAAGCATCACGCCGTCACGACGTCCGGTTGCGTAGCTTATTGTAGAAAAATTGAAGGAAACGCCCTCATGAATAAATGCGGCTAGTGTCCCGGCGCTATCCAGCCTTCACCCAGCCGGACTCGTCCTGCCGCCAATAGGTGAGGGCGTGACCGGCCTGCTTCGCCGCCGCCCAGCGGTTGCGCGCCGCACTGACCGCCTCTGGCGCGGTGCCATCGAAGAGATCAAACACCCGCTCGAACCGATCGAGCGGGACAGGCGCACCATCGGCCAAAAATAAAAAGCCCGCCTGATTGCCGGGATGATCGGCCATACTCAGCAAAATCGGCTGCGCCGCATCATCCGCTCCACCGGCCATGCCATGCGGCAACCAATCGGGATGCTCGCTTCGCCACAGCGCATCATCGATGCTGGCCAGTAAGGCCGGGTTCTGCGCCACGAGCAACACCCGTGCGCCGGCCGCGAGGCTGCGCCCGAGCAACGGCGGCAAGGCCGCCAGCAGCTTGGTCCGGGTCAGATGATAAAACCCGATCGCCGCCATCCCCGCCCCCGGCACTACTCAATCACGATGCGCGGCCCGGCTTGCTTGGGCGCGGCACTGATCTGGGTCGCGACCGCCGCCGCCACTGCCCTGAAGGCCTGCGCCGCCTCGCTCTCGGGCGCACTCACCACCACCGGCGTTCCCGCATCCGAGGTTTCGCGAATGGCGAGCAGCAACGGCACTTCGCCCAGGAACGGCACGCCAATCCGCGCCGCCTCCGCCCGCGCCCCGCCATGGCCGAAAATGTCGCTCCGCTCGCCACAATGCGGGCAGGCGAAAAAGCTCATATTCTCGACAATGCCCAAAATCGGCACCCGCACCTGCCGGAACATCGCCACACCCCGGCGCGCATCCGCCAAAGCAATATCCTGCGGCGTCGAAACCACCACCGCCCCGGTCAATTTCACCCGCTGCGCCAGCGTCAATTGAATATCCCCGGTGCCCGGCGGCAAATCGATTACCATCACATCAAGGGCGGGCCACGCCACCTGCCCCATCAGCTGCATCAGCGCGTTCAACACCATCGGTCCGCGCCACACCATCGCGGTCTCCTCATCGACCACATGGCCAATCGAGATCGCATGCAGCCCCCAGGCCTGCATCGGCACCAGCCGATTGCCCTCCATCGCGGGCTTGCCCTGATGACCCAGCATGCGCGGCAATGACGGCCCGTAAATATCCGCATCCAACAGCCCGACCCGCAGCCCGGTCTGCGCCAGTGCCGCCGCCACATTCACCGCGACGGTCGATTTGCCCACCCCGCCCTTGCCGGACGCCACCGCGATGATCGAGCCGACTTGGCTCAACATCGCGGGCGCTCCCGCTGGAGCTCCGGCCGGAGCAGGCTCAGGCGCCGCCGCTCGCTGCGCCGTCAGCACCACCGCCGCATTGCGCACCCCGGCCAATTTGCCCAGCGCGGCCTCTAACCCAGCCCGCACCGCTTCAAACCGCGCCGCCTCGGCCCGATCCACCCGCAACGCCACCTGCACCAACCCCTCACGCACGGAAACCGAGTCGATCTGCTCCGCCCCGACGCCCGGAAATGCCAAAACCGCCGCCCGTACACGCTGCTCATCCATGTTTTCGCTCCAATATCGCGCTTATTCGCGCACACCATCGCCCGGCCAGCGAGTCCCCGCAAGCGCTTCCTCTCCAATCACCTCGACCTCAAGCACCGCCGCGCGCGGTAATGCGCCATAGACATGCGGAAACAAAATGCCGCCCCGCGCAGGCTCCCACCGCACCGCATCGCCCAACGCCGCCAAATCAATCGCCGCCAGCACCAACCCTGACGCGCCAGCAAAATGCGCCTGCAACGTCCCGTCCACCTGCGCGCGCGCCGATAAATGAATAAACCCATCCGCCCGGTCCACCGCCGAGCCATGAAACACGCCGTCGCGCTCAAACTGCGCCCACTCATGCGCGTGAAAAATCTTATACGCCACCGGCTCCAATTTTTGCTCCTTCCCCATTTTTGCGCCTTCCCCATTTTCGCTCTTTGCGAAACACTCTAAACGCCGTCATCCACTCACCGCACCGAGGCTTCATGATCCGCCTAGATTCTATCAGCAAGCAAAACGGCCAACGTCTGGTCTTTATCGAAGCCTCCGCCGCCCTGCAAAAAGGCGAAAAAATCGGCTTGGTCGGCCCCAACGGCGCGGGCAAAACCACCTTGTTTCGGATGATTACCGGCGCCGAAGCTCCCGATGAAGGCCAAATCCTGGTCGAGCGCGGGGCCAGCATCGGCCTGTTCAGTCAGGATGTCGGCGAAATGGCCGGGCGCAGCGCCGTCGCTGAAGTGATGAATGGCGCGGGAGCGGTGAGCGAAATTGCCGCCGAGCTGGCGCACCTCGAAGCCGCGATGGCCGACCCTGATCAAGCCGATCAGCTCGAGGCGATCATCGAACGCTTTGGCGATGTGCAAGCCCGCTTCGAGGAACTTGGCGGCTATGCGCTCGATGGCCGCGCCCGTGAGGTGCTCGATGGGCTTGGGTTTAGCCAAGAGATGATGGAGGGCGATGTCGGCAATCTCTCCGGCGGCTGGAAAATGCGCGTCGCCCTCGCGCGCATCCTGCTGATGCGCCCGGATGTCATGCTGCTCGACGAGCCGAGCAACCATCTCGATCTCGAAAGCCTGATCTGGCTGGAACAATTTCTGGCAGGCTATGATGGCGCGCTGCTGATGACCTCGCATGATCGCGCCTTCATGAACCGGGTGGTGAATAAAATCATCGAAATCGATGGCGGCAGCCTCGCCGAATATGCGGGGGATTACGAATTTTACGAGCAACAACGCGCCCTCAATGAAAAGCAGCAGCAAGCCCAGTTCGACCGGCAAAAAGCCATGCTGGCCAAAGAAATTAGCTTCATCGAACGCTTCAAAGCCCGCGCCTCGCACGCGGCACAAGTGCAGAGCCGGGTGAAAAAACTCGAAAAAATCGACCGCGTCGAACCGCCCAAGCGCCGCCAAACCATCGCGTTCGATTTTGCCCCCGCCCCGCGCTCGGGCGATGATGTGGTTTTGCTCCGGGGCGTGTCCAAAGCCTATGGCGAGCGGGCGATTTATCAGGGGTTGGATTTGCTGGTGCGCCGGCGCGAGCGCTGCTGCGTGCTGGGCGTTAATGGCGCAGGCAAATCCACCCTGCTGAAACTGGTGACCGGCAGCACCGCGCCGGATGAGGGCACGGTCAAGCTCGGCGGCAGCGTCAAGCTTGGTTATTTCGCCCAGCACGCGATGGATCTGCTCGATGGCCAGCGCAGCGTGTTTGACACGCTCGACAGCGCCTTTCCGCTCGCCAATCAAGGCGCGCTGCGCAGCCTCGCCGGCGCGTTCGGCTTCTCGGGCGATGAGGTGGACAAGCCCTGCCGCGTGCTCTCCGGCGGCGAAAAAGCCCGGCTGGTGATGGCGCTGATGCTCTATGATCCGCCCAATTTCCTGGTGCTGGACGAGCCGACGAACCATCTCGATATGGCCACCAAAGACATGCTGATCAACGCCTTGCGCCAATTCGAGGGCACCATGCTGTTTGTTTCGCATGATCGGCATTTTCTGGCCGCCCTGTCGAACCGGGTGCTCGAACTAACACCCGATGGCATCCATTTCTATGGCGGCGGCTACACCGAGTATGTTGCCCGCACCGGCCAGGAAGCGCCGGGGCTGCACGCCTGACGCGTTGGGTTGATTGGCGGGACGCGCTCAGCGCGTGCCGCGCCAGAGGCGGGTATCGAAAGCGAACGGTTTGAGGGCGATCAGCTTGGCCTTGGCGGCGTTCGGATGGGCCGGGTTTAGCAGATAATTGAAGGCATCAGGCACCAGCAGAGAGGGCACGCGCAGGATCGCGGTTCGGCCCTGCGCGCACCATTGATCGCCATAAGCTTGGGGATTGGAGGGAAATTCGGTGAGGGTCTCTGGCGGCTCATCGGGCAGGGCGATTTTCATCAACACGAAATCATCGGGCAACAGGTCGGGCGGCAAATCGAGATGGACCCGGACTTCCAGCGCCGCCAAGGCTGGGTGATCGGCGGTATAGACAATGGCGGCGCCTGGCCGGTTCCAACGGCCCCCCACCAGCTTGGCGCCAGACCCGGACAAATCCGCATAGCGCCGCTTGGCGATGCGCCAAGCCGTGATCAAGCGGCGATGCCGTGCGCAATCTGGGTGAGCAAAGCTTCGACGGCGCGGGCACCAGCATCGGTATCGAGCAAATGCAAGGGCGCTTGGCCGTCCAGAACACTGCTCGGGCGGCGGAGCCAGGTGGCCGCTTTGTCGCGGTTGGCGAACACATCCTCGGCGGTGGCAATGATGCGCAGCAAGCGGGCGAAACGATCCGATTGCTCGACCGATAAGCGGCCGATTTGCCGACGATGCGCCAAGGTTTTCCGAGGCACTGCCAATTGGTCGATTTCAACCGCTGTCACCAACCCATCGCGGATCGCCTCATCGACCCGGTCGATCGGGAGGCCGCTCCTGATTTCACGGACCGCCTCCAGGCCACTCAATGCTGTGTTCATGATAGGACTCGCTGTGTTCATGATCGGACTCCCGGCGATATGCCTTGTATATGTCGGCATATCGCCGGGATGCAACCCCTTGAGCGGGTTCCGCCCGATGACACCTGCGTGAAAAACGGGGGGCACGAAAAAGTGGCGGGCGCGAAAAATGATAAATTGATGACATTGCCAGCGTGCGATTGCATCGCGACGCGCTTCATTCCAAACCCGGCCATCAGCTCAATTCAGGATTCGTCATGATCGCCCGCTTTGCCCTGCTCGCCCAATTTGCCCTGCTCACTGGCCTCGCGGTGCTACCGCATCGCGCGCCGGCGCACACGCCGCATTTCGTGGTTTCCGGCAGCATTCCGGTTCCTGGCCCGGTCAAATGGGATTATCTGACCACCGAACCGGGCGCGCACCGCCTGTTCGCAGCCCAAGGCGACCGTGTCGCAGTGATCGACACCGCCACCGGCAAACCCATCGCCACCATCGCCCCGATCAATGGCGCGCACGGCATCGCCCTCGCACCCGCGCTCAATCGCGGCTTCGCGACAGCGGGCATCGCGGGCACGATCACCATGTTCGATTTGCGCTCCCTGCACATCCTGAAAACCATCAATGTCGGCCCCGGCCCCGACGCCATTGCGTTTGATCCCGCCACCGACCGGGTTTTTGCGCCGAACGAAAAAAGCCAGCGCCTGTTCGCCATCGATGCGCGCAGCGGGCGCATCCTCCAATCCATCCCCTTCCACGCCGACCCCGAATTCATCGTGACCGATGATCGTGGCCACGCCTATCTCAATCTGAAATCCACCGATCAAATCGCCGTTATCAACACCCGCACCTTGCGCCTCACCCGGCGCATTTCCCTCGCCCCCGCCTGCCACGGCCCCGTCGGCCTCGCGATTGATCGCGCCCGCCAACGCCTGTTTGTCTCGTGCGTCAATCATCGGGTGGACATCATCGCCGCAACCACCGGCAAAAGCCTAGCGCTCCTGCCCATCCCCGCCTTCAGCGATGCGATGCGCTACGATCCGCACACCAACATCGCCTTCGCGCCAAGCATCGACGGCACCTTGACCATCATCGGCGCCGCGGGCCCGGCCAGCTACAAAATCATCCAAACCCTGAAAACCGCCCCCAGCGCCCGCACCATGGCCTTCGATCAAGCCACCCAAACCGCTTTCCTCGCCGCCGCCACGATCAGCAAAATTCTCCCGCCCAAACCAGGCAAAACCTATGGCAAAACCGAGTTTGCGCCAGGAAGTTTCTCGATCCTGGTGGTGAAGCCTGCGAAAGGTTAATACCCGCGCCTCAGCTATTGCGCCGGCCGCCCGGTTGCACAATCAACGCCGCCAAATCCTCAGCGCGAAACACCGGCGGCGCGCAACTTTGCGCCCGGCATAAATAGGCCGCCGCCTGCCCATCCGCACCCGGCATTTTGCCATAGGCTGGATGTGTCGGCGCCAGCCCGCTCGCATCGCCCACCGGCAGGACAACGAGGGCCGGATCAAACCCGCGTAAAGCGGCTTGATGCAAAGCGCGGAAATCCGCCCGCGCCGGATCACCAATAATCACCACGCAGCCGCCGACTTCCAGCATCCGCGCCGCGACCAGCATGGTCGGGTAGGCCGATAAAATCCGCCGCTCCCCGCTCATCGTCGCGATAATCTGCTCGGCGCGCTCGCGGTGCGCGCCTGTGCCGGTCAAGAGATACAGCGTCGCATAGACCTCGACCATCAGCCCGGCCCCGGCGGGCGTGACCCCGTCAAACCCGCCATGCGGGCGCATCCCGCCCGGCAAATCCGCCGCATCATCGGCCACCAAATAAAACCCGCCGCGCCCATCGCCGAACCGCGCCTCGGTCACCGCGATCCCGCGCCGCACCGCTTCGAGCAGACCAACATCGCCACTGGCCTGATACAGGCTCAACATCGCCCGCAGCATCGCGGCCTGATCATCAAGCAGCCCGATGGCGGAAATCCGCCCGCGCCGAAACGCATGGCCAAACCGCCCATCCGCGCCGCCCAAACAAGCCTCCACCGCCCGATAAGCGGACCACGCCGCCGCCAGCCAGTCGGGCCGTTCAAACACCGCACTCGCACGCACCAACGCCGCGATGGCGAGGCCGTTCCAATCGGCGAGGATTTTATCATCCCGCCCTGGCCGCACCCGCCGATCACGCGCCGCCAGCAGCCGCGCGCGCAAGCCCGCCAATTGTGCCTCGGTAGCCGCATCCTCCGGATGCGTGGCGCGGGTCAGAATAATCCGCTCCTCCCAATTCCCCCCCTCCGGACACGGATAATGCGCTTCAAAACTTGCCAAATCCTCGCCAAGCACCGATTCAATCTCACGCCGCGTCCAGACGTAAAATTTGCCCTCCTCGCCTTCGCTATCCGCATCCTCGGAGGCCGCGAATGCCACCGCACCATCATCCTGCGCATCGCCCTCGGCGCGCATATCGCGCAGCAGCCAGCCCACCAGCTCATCAGCCCGCGCGGCGAACAATAAATCCGGTTCTGCCGCCTGCACCAGCGCGAGCAAATCGAGCAATAATGCATTGTCATACAGCATTTTTTCAAAATGCGGCACTAACCATTCCGCATCCGTCGCATAGCGCGCAAATCCGCCCCCCAAATGATCCCAAATCCCCCCCTGCGCCATTCGCGCCAGCAGCAGCCCGACCGCCGCCCCCGCCTCATGGCGCGCCGAGCCGGCATATTCGCTCCATAAAAACCGAAAAATCGGCGGATTCGGAAATTTCGGCGCGCCCCGCAACCCGCCATCCTCCCAATCCACCATCCCCACAAACCGATCCGCCACCGCAATCAAATCCGCCCGCGTCAACGCCCCGCCCACCGCCGGTTCGCCCCGCGCCAACACCCGCCGCAACAACGCCGCCCCGCTTTGCGCGATCCGCTCGCGATCCTGCGCCCAGCCTTCGGCCAAACCCTCCAAAATCTGCGGAAATCCAGGCCGCCCCCAGCGCGGCTCCGGTGGAAAATACGTGCCCCCAAACACCGGCGCCCCCTCTGGCGTCAAAAACATCGTCAACGGCCAGCCACCCTGCTCGCCCATCGCCTGCAAGGCCTGCATGTAAATATGATCGATGTCCGGCCGCTCCTCGCGATCCACCTTGATATTGATGAAATGCTCGTTCATCAGCGCCGCAATCGCCGGATTTTCAAAACTCTCATGCGCCATCACATGGCACCAATGGCACGCCGCATACCCAATTGAGAGCAGCACCAATTTCTGCTCCGCCGCCGCCCGCGCCAACGCCTCCGCGCTCCAAGGTAGCCAATCCACCGGATTATGCGCATGCTGCAACAAATAAGGGGAGGTCGCATCCGCCAAACTATTCCGAGCCATCGCGCGCTTCCTAAATCCTGTTTCCACCGCTAGATGGTCACTCCGCCACCATGAGAGCAGCATGACCGAGACCGCATTACCCTATTTCGAAAACCACGTCTTTATCTGCGGCAATCGCCGCCCGGACAATCACCCGCGCGGCTCCTGCGCCGCCAAAGGCAGCGAAAAATTGCGCGACTATATGAAAGCCCGCGCCAAGGAACTCGGCATCCCCAGCACCCGGATCAACGCTGCCGGTTGCCTTGATCGCTGCGAACACGGCCCGACCTTGGTGATTTATCCGCGCGGCACCTGGTATCGCGCGCCCGATAACGCGGCCATCGACCGGATTCTCACCGAAGACCTGATCGGCGGCCACATCGTCACCGAATTTTTGCTCCCCCCACCGCGACCAGAATGACCGATCTGATTTTTGCCCCCGCCACCGGCCATGGCGGGGCGATCACCATCATCCGCCTCACCGGATTTTTGCTCCCCGACGCCTTGATCACCCTCGCCGGCCCCCTGCCCAAACCCCGCGAAGCGGCGCTGCGCCGCTTCCGCACCGCGCAAGCGCAAACCATCGATCAGGGCTTGCTGCTCTGGTTCCCCGCCCCCCACAGCGTCACTGGCGAGAATTACGCCGAACTCCATCTCCATGGTGGCCGCGCCGTCCGCGCCGCCATCGCCGATGCCCTGGTCACAATCGGCGCCCGCCCCGCCGAGCCCGGCGAATTTTCACGCCGCGCCTTCGCCAATGGCAAAATCGACCTCCTGCAAGCCGAAGGCATCGCCGACCTGATCGACGCGGAAACCGAAGCCCAACGCCGCATGGCCCTCGAACAATCCGGCGGCGAAACCAGCCGCGCCGTCCAACAATGGCGCACCACCCTGATCAACGCCATGGCCCAACTCGCCGCCACCATCGACTTCGCCGACGAAGATCTCCCCCCCGAAACCGAATTTTCGCTCCTGCAATCGATCCGCAGCCTGCGCGATGAACTATCCGCCGCGCTGGGCGCCACCCACGCCGCCGAACGGCTGCGTGAGGGCTTGTCGGTCGTGATCCTCGGCCCGCCCAACGCGGGTAAATCCTCGCTCCTGAACGCCATTGCCGGATCAGATATCGCGATCGTCGCCCCCACCCCCGGCACCACGCGGGATGCCATCGCCACGCGCCTGATCATCGCCGGCATCCCGCTCCAACTCACCGACACCGCCGGCCTGCGCGACACCGCCGACCCGATCGAAGCCGAAGGGGTGCGCCGCGCCCAGCGCCACGCCCACGAGGCGGACCTCATCCTCGCCTTGCACCCCGCCCCCGATTTTCCAACCCCACCCTTTTTCTCCGCCGCCATCCCTACCCTGCACATCGCCAGCAAAGCCGATCTCGCGACAGGCGAAATCCCCGCACCCTTGCTGCCCATCAGCACAACAACCAACACCGGCCTCGATACCCTGCTCGACCGCCTCACCGCCGAATTGTCACGCCTGACCGACCGCCAAGGCGCCCCCGCCCTCGCCCGCCCGCGCCACGCCGCCTGCCTGCGCGACATGATCGCCGCCCTCGATCGCGCCCTCACCACCCAAGACGCCGAACTCCGCGCCCAAGACCTTCACACCTGCGCCACCGCCCTCGCCCGCCTTACCGGCACCATCGGCGTCGAAGACATCCTCGATCAAGTTTTTTGCTCCTTTTGCATCGGCAAATAACGGCGGCTAGCCGCGCCGCGCCCAGTTCACAATCGCGTCATCACGGCCGTTGGGGCGACAATCCTTCATCATTCGGGTTGAAAACCAGCCTGCCTGCTCTTTCGTAAGGACAGGAGAGGTGCTCGATGTCCAACCAATATACCCGCCATCGCGGGCTTCGGCCCATTGTCGCGATTGGCGCCGTGAGCGCCGTTCTCGCGATTATCACCATCGCCTGGGCCGCCCAGCCCGCCGCGCAAAACCCGCCCGCTGCCGGTGTAACCACTTGGTCCGCCGCCGCTACGCACATTGCGACTCACCCGAAACCGGGCATGTCCGGCACCGACCTGCCCGCACCCGGCGCCTTGTCCGGCAACCAGCAACACGCCGCGCTCATCCGCAAAGGCTATTTTCTCACCGTCGCGGGCGATTGCATGCCCTGCCACAGCGTCGCGGGCGAACCCGCTTATGCCGGTGGTCGCGCCGTCGGCACCCCGTTCGGCACCGTCTTCTCGCCCAACATCACGCCCAGCAAACGTGACGGCATCGGCCGCTGGACCGATCAGCAATTCTGGAACGCGATGCATAACGGGATCGATCCCGGTCGCTCGCTTCTGGTATTTCCCAAATACCAATATCCGGTGATGCCCTACACCGCCTATTCCAAACTCACCCGCGCCGACGTCATGGCGATCAAAGCCTATCTCGACAGCCTCGCCCCCGTGCAGATCAAAAATCGCCCCAACACCATGGTTTTCCCGACCGATCTGCGCGCCGGCCTGCTCGCCTGGCGCCTGCTGTTTTTCCATCCGCACCCGGTCAAATATCAACCCGGCTGGAGTAAAGACACCCGCCATGGCGCCTATCTGGTGCAAGCCCTCGAACATTGCGACGCCTGTCACACGCCGCGCAATATCGCGATGGCCTCCATCGCCACCCGCACCCTCGCGGGCGGCCATATCACCGCGCAATCCTGGTACGCGCCGAACATCACCAATGCCAAATCCGATGGTCTCGGCGGCTGGTCCAACCACGCTATCCTCACCTATTTGCGCGATGGCGGGGACATGACCCACGGGGCGCCGTTCGGCAAAATGAAAACCGTGGTTGATGACAGTCTCAGCCGCCTGCCCAAACAGGATGTCAGCGACATCGTCGATTATCTACGCACCGTCAAACCCCAACCAAGCCACGCCCCCGCCATCGATAACACCGCGTTGGTCACTACCTCGATCGCCGCAGGCAAAACCCTCTATCACGATGAATGCGCACGGTGTCACCAAAATAACGGCGAGGGTGTGAATAATAACATCCCCAACCTTGCCCATAACCAGGCCCTCTGGAACGGCAACCCCGATAATCTCATCGCGATGATGCTTGGCGGCTTTGAGCCTTGGCACCACAACCAATCCGCCATGCCGCGCTTCGGCGCTATTCTCTCGGATCAGCAAATCGCCGCCATCACCAACTATGTCCGCACCAGCTGGGGCAATCACGGCAAACCCGATGCCACTGCCGGCACCGTCGCACGCCTGCGCCCGCTGGAAACCATCGAAATCGATCTCAATACCGGCAGCACCCAAGCCACCCTGCAGCACGGCAAAGCGACCCGGCGATTCACCGACATTACCGGCCGCGCCTGGTTCAACGGCAACCGCACCGATTGCCGCATGACCGCTTCACTCGCCACCGAATACGGCAAACGCCCCGTCCAAATCGCGGGCGCTTGCGCGGATCACGGCAACCAACTCATCGGCCTCGCCACCATCAACGGCAAAACCAAGCGGATCGCGCTTCGCCTCCAGCAAAACTACACCGCCAACCACATCACCAGCCTGCGCCTGTACGGCCCGGTGGGCAAAGGCCGCACCCTCGATGCGCAAATCGCCCTCACCACCGTGAATTACTAACAGGAGCCATCAATGTCTTTCGCACCGACCCGGCTCCGCCGCCGTCATTTTCTGGCCCGCGCCGCGATCACCGCCACCATCACCGCCACGGCTACCGCAACGGCTGCAGTGAGCGGAATTGCCGCAATCGCCCGCGCCGCAACGCCCACGCCAACGCCAACGCCAACCGGGGCCAAGTTGAAATCGATGGTGCCAACCCTCTCCAAAGCCGCCGTCGGCTATATCGACATCCCCCATGGCGGCGAAGTCTGCGGCGCCTGCATCTGGTTCAAACCCCCCAGCCCCGGCAGCACCACCAGCCACTGCCACCTCGTCGCCGGCCCCATCAGCGCCGGCGGCTGGTGCCAAGCCTGGATGCAACGCAGCGCTGCCGCCTGAGGCTAGCTCAGCGGAAACTCACGATTTCTTCGTGCCCACAAGCTGCTTTTGCAAAACAATCTGTTGCCGATCCAGCCGATACGCTTTGGAAAACAACCCGCGCAGTGCCGCATAATCGCTCGGCGGATACCAGAGCCGGTTCAAGGTGAAATGCTGGGTTTCATGCAGCACGCCCTTGGTGATCTCGACCTTTTGCACAAAACTTCCTGCGCTGGTGGTGATGGTCTGGCTCTGCGGTGCGGCCAGAATTTTATATCCCGCCGGCAGCGTCAGGGTAATGCTGTCATTGATCGTGCCAACAATCCGAACCACCGGAAACGCCTTGCTGGGGCGGGCAAACATCGCGAGATATTGACCCGGCCGCGACATCGCAAACCCTTTATCCAGCCGCAACGTGACAATCGGCCCCGGCGCGAAATAATGCGGGGCCGACCAATTGGACCGGACCACGAAATTCTTGGTCAAATCATCGGGTTTCGTTGGATCAAACTGGCCGGACCCAACCAATCCCTCCTGTGCCAACACCGCCTGCACAACCCGTGGCCGCGCCGCTGCAGGCACATGGGCCGTCAAATTGCGCATCACCCAATCATTGTAGCCCGTGGCGCTGATCACCGCCTGGCCATGCAACGTGCCGGACGCGTCAATCGTTTCCGTGGTGTCCTGCGTGTAAACGCTCGGGCCAGATGGGGTTTTGGCCATTGTTGAATGATCGCTCGCCAGGATCACCTTTCGATCCATATCACCCACCGGCAATTCGCCCGGCGCGGCAAAACCCGAGGTTGGATCAAGGAACAAATGATAGGCGGGCACATACACAATCACATGGTTGAGGCTATAGAGATCAGCCAACCGGCTGAGCTTGAAATTTTTACTCCCCGCATCGAGCAAGGCCGGTTCAGCCTCAATCCCCTTGGCCTTGAGCAGCGCGATCAACAGGCTGGCCGACGCCTTGCAATCCCCATAACGCCGCGCCAGCGTATGACCCGCCGCCGTTGGGATCCACCCCGACAAACCAGGCTCAATGCCAACCCAGCGGATTTGCGTCGTGGTCCAATCATAGAGCGCATCAACCGCCGCCCGCCCGGTTTTTCGCCCGGCAATCTGGTTCGCCAGTTTTTGCACCGCCGGCGTCACCTGCGCTTTCTGCCCCGCCCGCGCCCAATAAGCATTGCCCACCGCCTGCCAGGAGGGAAACGTCGTGGCGACGAATAACGGGCCGAACTGAAACGGCGAAACAACATCAGGGCGCGCCGGATGATAGGGGGGATTTTTCAGCGTTGCCGTGATGGTCTGGGTATCGCCCGATACGCTCTTTTGCAGCACATAGCCGCCGCGCACCGATGTCAGCAGATGCATCGTGGTTGGCGCGTGGATGATGACCTGCTCCAGACCGGCTAGGCCAAAATACGGCACGGTATCATCGATCGAGAATTCATTCGGGAAATAAGGCTGAAACCTGGTGACCTGGTAGGTGATATCGAGCTTGCTGCCGATCTCGACCTTGGGGAACTCGACCGAGACAATCTTCGCATCACTAAAGGTCGGCGCAGCCGCTGCGGATGGCGCGGTCTGGGTGTGAATATCGGACTTTGTTACCGGATAAACCTTGCCGTCCGGCGCAATCGTCTTTGCGGTGATGAGTCTGAAATTCTCCATGTCGCTGCTGACTACGTTGTGGCTCTGCCCAAATTGCTGCACACCAATTTTGGTCAAAGGCTCGACGATTTTATGCACCGTGCGCACATAATCGCCGTTGGGCTGCACCGTGATCGTTTCCTTGAACGATAATAGCTTGACCGGCGCCCCGGCGACCGAGGCCGAAGGTGCCGCCGCCAGCGCCGTGCCGAACGACGCGCTGGCGATAATCAAGGCAGCAAGGGAGAAAAATTTCATTTTCGCTCCTTTTTAGAGGAGTGTTAGAGGGGTGTTAGAGTGGGGAAACGTAGTCCGAGATCGTACCAGATTGATTTCATTGAAGCAATAGCCGCATCGGCGCGGTCTGACCATTGCGGAAACTCGCTGTATTTATCGTGAACAAGCAGAGGTTCTGAGAAGACCCGGTTTCAAACCTTAAGCGTTATGATTAGATTTTGTCCTTCTGGCTTTTGGGTTCTAGAATGACGCCCGTGCCATACGCTGTAATCTCAGTCATTTTACCCATAACTTCACTTGTATCAAACCGCATCGCTAAAACGGCGCTGCAGCCTAATTGTTCAGCGTGATCCTCCAACGCCTTGATTGCCTGATCTCTTGTGCGATTTGTCATTTTTATGAACCCAACTTGGCTTCCTCCGAACAAGGACCTCAAAATACCGAATATTAATCCAAATAAATTGCGGGATCTTATCGCGGTGCCATACACTGGCCCGACTATCTCCTTTATTTCCCTGTGACGTATTTCATTTGTTGTTACAATGATCATGCAATCCTCAATGATGGCTGGGGCGATAGCCCAGCGTAAGCTGGGCTATCTGTTGGTTAGTGCACGGATGGAGCGTCGACAAAAAATCCGATTACGTCAAGAGGAATTCCGATCTCGGGAAAACCAGCCACGTCGAATCCAATCCCAGCTCCTTCAAGACCGCTTCCGATCGCTTGTGCAGTGTTAAGCGCGCCAGTTACAAAGGCAACTTCTTCCAAAGTCAATTCACGCATGTTCCAAATCCTCATTCTCTGATGTGCCATGATGAGCCGTCATGCGCCAGCGCTTCGGAGACACGGCGATGATCAATCCCAACCGACCGAAACAGCTCCTTGGTTAGGTAACTGCCGCCACTGCGAGGATAACCGACGACAAACGCAAATTTTACGCCTGTTAGGTAGTCCTGGATGGATTTATGCTCTCCGCTGATGAGACATAAAAATATTTCAAGCAATTCGTCCAGGATACGCTTGCTCAGTGCGGATTTGAAAAGATCGTCGTCCAAAGTCGGCAGTTCTACTGGTGAGTGCAAAAAGTCGTGTAACTGAAACGCCCAGTCGTAAGATCCGTCACTCCAGCCCGTGAATATGCCGTTCATCTCGGCGAGAATGCCGTTAAACCAGCACGATAAACGCAATTTTATATTTGTTGAGAATTCAATAGGCATTTTGCCACTCGCTTGGCACACGCCGAAAATCATCATTCTGAGACACCAGTTCCAATCCATCATTCCGAACGACATCCACACCGTTCGACACCATTCGTCCCATGTTAATGATTAAGAAACAATCTATTTTCTTTATTTAGCCGATAAATTTGAAATAATAAAATATAAATTGTAAAACAAAACAAATAATTCCGATGAAATAAAAACTTAATATTACCACTTCAATATTTGGAATTCTAGTTTGAAAAGATTTATACTGATAATAAAATTCTATCGATAAGGCAATGATGCCATTCAGCAATATTACGTTGGTCCAGCGATAATAGCCATTTAATGTTTGACTTATTATTGATACAAATGCTAATATCCAATAAAATGACTTTAAGAACTTAATTTTTTCAATTTTATGCATTTGTTGTCCCATCATTGTTCAGTTAATGCGTAGGTCAAGCCGACAAATATCACTAATTCATGCCGGCTTGTTGTTTTCCTACGAGATTTTTGGTCAGCTGACTGCGGCTGCGTGCGCACACGCGAGCTCTGCTAATGCGGGAGCAACAACCGCAACGATCGCTACGTCAGCTGGGACCGCCGTCCCTCCAGATACGAGATCAATCGCGCCTACTGCTATGACAGCCAAGCCTACACTCGCTACGCATTCCCCGCCAGCTAACGCCGGACTTTCGGTAGCACCTACCGGGTGGGCGCCCGCATTTGAGCCTCCACCATTAGATGACCCACCAGCTCCGTTTGAGCTATACGGCCACCCCATTTTTTGCACTGACCCACCACTCACGAACTCGATCTCTCCCGACACTAATTCACGCATATTGATTATCCTCATGTTCTGATGAACCACGATAAGCCGTCGTGGCGTCGGCATCGCCAGACCGGGGGCGCCAGAACGCCTCCCGATCTTGCGCAATAATGATCCGCGTGATCGCCAAATGCGCAATCGCATCCGCCACCTGCCGTTCCCGCGCCACATCCAAATGGCAGGTCGCCTCATCGAGCACCAGCAACTTCGGCGCCCGATACAACGCCCGCGCCAGCACTACGCGCTGCTTCTTCCCGCCTGACAGGGTGGAACCCATATCGCCCACCAACGAACGATAGCCCATCGGCATCGCCGCTATCTCATCATGGATCTTCGCCAATAATCACATGATTTAGCCGTGCGCCGCGTGGAGGATGTTCGTAGTCACCCTATTTTTTCCAAATATCTGAGTTACTCCAGCTACTAAAATCCTTGATATACGTGAAGATAATTGCACATAGCACAACGATCAACGCATACAAATTGTTATAGTAGCGCTCAACAATGTCTACCAATATAAGGCAAATACTTCCAAAAAATAAGACGATTAGATATTTTTTTCTTCGTTCCGATTTAAGCCGAATTGGAGGTTCTTCAGTCATTTTATTCTCCTCAATACGTTATAAACCCGAGAATACCCCAGCCAGACCAAGTAATCTGGCTGGGTGATGTTTTTTCCGCCCACATTGGCCGGCGAAGCATCACGCCGTCACGACGTCCGGTTGCGTAGCTTATTGTAGAAAAATTGAAGGAAACGCCCTCATGAATAAATGCGGCTATCACACATGCGCCTCCGGCAGTGGCCATCCCAACAGGCGTTGGGGTGCCGCCACTCGTCAACCAATCCCAAAAATCAGCCAACGCAGACTGATCTGCCCCACCCGACACCGCAGCAACCTCATCCATCGTCAATTCACGCATGTTCGAAATCCTCATTTTCTGATGAACCACGATAAGCCGTCGTGGCGTCGGCATCGCCAGACCGAGGGCGCCAGAACGCCTCCCGATCTAACAATCTCGTTGTCGCTCCTGTCAACAGACAAATCGCATCCGCTGCCGCAATCGTCTCAGGCCGGTGCGCAATAATGATCCGCGTGATCGCCAAATGCGCAATCGCATCCGCAACCTGCCGCTCGCGGGCAACATCCAGATGGCTGGTCGCCTCATCCAGCACCAGCAATGTCGGCGCCCGATACAAAGCTCGCGCCAACACCACACGCTGCTTCTGCCCGCCGGAGAGAGAGGAACCCATGTCGCCGACCAGCGAACGATATCCCATCGGCATCGCCGCGGTCGACTTGACTCCCAAAATCCACACCTTGATAGCTGCAACTTCGATCAGGTTATTATGCCTTCCGGAACGGTTATCGCGCGGGGAGATCTTCACCACTATCATCGTGACGCGACATGACTGTCGCGTTGCGTTCACCATCGCGCGGACGGATCAATAAAAATATCTTATCCTATTTCGGTCAGTAACGATGATCCTCTATTTCTAATAAGAAAGATGAAGTTAAAAAATCCACAAGCATAAAATCCAAATAATGTAATTATTGAAAAAGCAATAAACATAATATGAACGACAGGGATGAAGCCTGTCGATTTAGCGGCTGAGATGACGATAAGTAAAGAAAACTCGAAGCAAAAATGGACGGTAACACTTGAAATCAAGTTATATTTCATTCTGATTAAACTCAATAAAACTCCCGCGCAAAATTGTGGTATTACAAAAAATATAGGAAAATACCACGGCACAGATGCTGCCCAGAGACCAGTCGTATGGGAAAGAGCAAAAAATATGCTCGATACAAAAACCAAGCGATATTTATATTTCATAATAAAACTTGCAAGGTCAATTTTAAAACCAAAAATTATAACTAAAAGTAAAATTATATTTTCTGGCATAAAGTATATGATTTTCTCATAACCGACTATGACTGCATATGGTGTATGCAAAATCTTTAATTTTGTGATAAATCGATAATATATACTTGCCTCGATATATGTTAAAAACATGGAAAAACCGGCAATAAATAAATAGCGGTTCTTGGTAAGGAATGCGCGAAATCCCAACTCTTCGAAAGCCGGGGCAACAAACATCAGTGCGACGGCAAAAAAATTAAATCGTGAAAATAGTCCGGATAAATATGAGTGTTGAGTATAACTCTTATAATTCGATATAAGTAAAAATCCAGAAAAAGCAAATGAGAAAGAGATAAAATAAATCATCGTAAGATAAGATAATATTTGCTTTCCTGATATTGTCACAAATCCTCCTAACTCAAGCATTTGACATTATTACGACACTTACCGACCTAAGGCAGATATCCCAATGAAAGCGGTGGATATCCGACTTAGACGGCAAGCTCGCTGATTTCTACATTGACTCCGCAACTTGGTAGACAATATTGGCTACCTCACCGATTACATAGCCGATTTCATAGCCGTTCTGCCAGCTCGATGTGTGAGCGCCGCCACTAACGGCCTTCGTTTGCTGTTCACTCAACACCTTGAGATTGCAGTCTTTTTTGTCATTTCGCACGGTCATATTCTCCCGATTGCTCATACCTAACCTCCGCTGTTCCACCCACCCACCATGCCAGTAACCATGCCCCCTATAAAATCGCCCACAGACGTTATCATCGATTGATAGGCCGCGTACTCCGCTGGCGTGGCCTTAAACTGATCACGTCCCCCCGCGATCTAACAATCTCGTTGTCGCTCCTGTCAACAGGCAAATCGCATCCGCTGCCGCAATCGTCTCAGGCCGGTGCGCAATAATGATCCGCGTGATCGCCAGATGCGCAATCGCATCCGCAACCTGCCGCTCGCGGGCAACATCCAAATGGCTGGTCGCCTCATCCAGCACCAGCAATTTCGGCGCCCGATACAAAGCCCGCGCCAACACCACGCGCTGCTTCTGCCCGCCGGAGAGAGAGGAACCCATGTCGCCGACCAAGGAGCGATATCCCATCGGCATCGCCGCAATCTCGTCATGGATCCCAGCGAGACTTGCCGCCGCCTCAATCGCTTTCTGCTCCGCATCCGGCGCAAACAGGCTGATATTATCGGCAATCGATCCCGCAAAAAGCTGATCATCCTGCATCACCGCCGCCACCATCGCGCGATAGGCCTTCAGCCCCAGCCGGCGAATATCCATCCCGCCAAATAATATCTCGCCCTCGGTCGGCAGCAGCAAACCCAACATCAATTTCGCCAGCGTGGTCTTGCCCGCACCGGACGGCCCGATAATGGCCAGCGCCTGCCCCGCCGGCACGGTGAGAGAACAGTGCCGCAAAATCCACGGCTCACCCGCCGCATACCGAAACCTCACGTTCCGTAATTCAAGAGTCGGTTCCGGGGTAGGGCCGTCGTAAAGGCTTTCCAAATTCTGCTCAGGCGGCGTCAGAACAATATCCGCCAAACGCTCGCCATAAAGGCGCAACATTTTCAGATCGATCCATGCCCCAATCAAACCATCGGCGCGGCTGGTGAATTGGCTGGCATAGGTCGAAAACGCAATCAGCATCCCCACCGTGAATTTGCCATGGATCACCATCAGAGCCGCCAGCCACACCAAGGCAATTTTCAAGCTGCCCGCCCAGTTGATGAGCTTATGCATCTTTTTCGGTATAATGATCTTGCCGCTCTGGTCAGGTCTGCTTCGCTCGATGAAATAGTTGTTGGACAGGACCAAAAATTCGGCAATCTGCAACATCGACTCTTGTAAATAATAACAAGGCTCGGTGGACTTGGGCCCAAACCAATTCTCACCGATATCCGGGAACCCGTCATGCGCCAGCGCTTCGGAGACACGGCGATGATCAATCCCAACCGACCGAAACAGCTCCTTGGTTAGGTAACTGCCGCCGCTGCGAGGATAACCGACGACAAACGCAAATTTTACGCCTGTTAGGTAGTCCTGGATGGATTTATGCTCTCCGCTGATGAGACATAAAAATATCTCAAGCAGCTCATCTAAAATTCTTTTGCTCAGGGGTGTGTGGAAAAAACCATCATCCAGCTTCGGTAATTTTTCGGGCGCATGCAAGAAATCAATATGCTGCGCGGCCCAGTCATACGAGCCGTCGCTCCAGCCGGTGAAGTCGCCGTTCATCTCGGCCAGAATTCCAGTGAACCAATAAGATAATCCAACCTTCATTTTGAATGGAAACTCTACTCCCATAATAAGTTTATTCTCCACATTATTTGTTATACAGAAAGGAAAACAATCATTAAGTGCGATCAGTCAGCTACAACTTGTGCCAAATTTGGAATTGACGGTCTGATATTGAGCGATTTACGATAGTGAATATAGGAATTTGAAGACCCATGTTGGTATTAATTGTTTTCCGTCTCATCGAGTCAACAGTTTTATCATCGGCACAATCGTCGAAGGAAAAAATTGATCGTTCGTGTCTGCGGCCAAAACTGTCCAATCATCCCGACACAACAAACCGCAGCGAAGTGGGGTCACCATGCTGTAGAAAGAGCAAAAACGACTATCGTTTTCCAATAATTTTATCTCAATCAAAGTAACTTAAATTTGTTAGAAGAGGAAAATTTCCTACAAAAAGGATCACGATTGTTGTGTTTACTCCATTTATATTATGCGTAATGATGAAAACAAAATTTGAAAAAACAACGGCTAAATTAAATAATAGAAAATATTTCACAATCGATTTTCCGGATAATTTGTAAAAATCGACAATCTCAGATCTCTTATGCCTTAGGACTCTGTATGCAGCTAAAATAATCCCAGCAAGAACTGATGCCTCAATTGTTTTCTCTTTAACCAAATTAGTAAATAGATATATTAATGTTAAATATACAGACATAAATAAAAAGACCATTATTATAAATAGGTCTAACCCTCCCGATATTTTGAATTTTTTTGCCGTTTTATAAACCAAATCAAGTCTGGCGGAAGAACGTGATTTCATTATTCTAAGATCCTCCGCCAGACATTTAGCTTGTTAAATTACTACTAGACGTGTTGCTCGATCCACCCGCCTGCGGCAGCTCCAACGGAGCTTCCAACAAGCCCTCCATAAGTGCTGCCAGCAACAGTGCCGTAGATGCCGCCGACAACAGCACCGGCCGGATCAAAGCCGGATCCGACAAATCCACCTACAACGCCAACCGCCCCTCCGATCAAACCACCATAGATGTCACCAACTATGCCACCCACGATGCCCCCGAAGAGGTTACCGACCACTGTGCCACCACCACCTCCTCCGCCACCGCTATTTGTTGAGTTTGAGCCCGTTTGAGCCTTTGTGACGGACCCACCACTCACGAACTCGATCTCTCCAGATACTTATTCACGCATGTTCCAAATCCTCATGTTCTGATGAACCACGATAAGCCGTCGTGGCGGATCTAACAATCTCGTTGTCGCTCCTGTCAACAGGCAAATCGCATCCGCTGCCGCAATCGTCTCAGGCCGGTGCGCAATAATGATCCGCGTGATCGCCAAATGCGCAATCGCATCCGCGCTGTCGGCGCGAGGCTGTTGTTCCTAACCGCTTATAGTCCAGACCTAAACCCTATCGAGCAGGTCTCCGCAAAGCTCAAGCACTTGATGCGGAACGCAGCAAAACGAACACTCGAAGATACTTGGACCAAGGCGCGCGGCGTGCGTTTTGGAACACGCCCTACCTTCGGGGCCGAGCAGAACGCTCATACCCGCCAGCTCATCGAGACAGAGAACAAGCCTGTGGCCGAGATTGCTCGCTTACTGGGTGTCCATCGTACCACGCTTCACAGGGCGTTGGACGCACATTAAAAGCGTAGCCTGTGAGGTGGTATCCGATTTACAAAATATTGATTTATGCTGCGCATTACGTGCGAGCAGGGAGATAAATGTACATTTCGTGCGCTGGACCATCAATAATAATATTAAATTTATTTAAAACACCCATTCCCAAAGAGCCGGCAACCCCTTCTCCATTAAATCGCGCAGCGCTAATTACACACGGCACACCACCAAGAGCGATTTTGGAAATCGTTATTTTTCTTATCAATAAAACTTTTTCGTGTTTTGTGATATCAGAAAACGATTGGCCAATTGCCGTTTTATTAGTATTTTCATATTTTTGGCTATCCTGGCGTGTTGATTGATAAAGTGATTTCAATTTTTTTTTCCAAAAACTAGGATATAGCTGGCAAAAACCATTATCGCCCGTATCAATTAGAAATTTGTAACGGTTCCTGTATTTATTTATTGATATATTTATTACGATATTCCCTTTATATTTATAAATCTTTTTTTTCACAAAATGGACAAATTTATGGTTTAATTTGACAACTTGTTTTTGTGAAAAGTTAATTAGTTTTTTGTTGAATTTAATCGTAACAATATTTTTTTTCAGTATATTCGAACCTACAATAATAATAGGGGAATTGAGATTAAATATTTCATTCATATATTTATCTATTGGCGCCAATAATGGTTGTTTTATACGATAGTTTAATTTACCAATTTTCAAAATTATCGGATTGCTAAATTTGGCGTTCATAACCCCCGCGTAACCAACAAAACGAGGGTTGCCATACGAGGAAATACCGAAGCGTTTTTGCATATTTATTGGTATCACTGTTTTTTGACTTCCAGTGTCCAACATAGCAAAAACTTTTTTTTCATTTTTATTTATATATACTGGAAAAAAAATATGGCCGCGCACAACAAAAAACTTCACCCAGCCAGATGACATTCTTTTACTGACACTCTGTTGTTTTTTACTTACATTTAGACTGTTTGTTTCGCCGGATTTTGTTAAAATCAAAGTGCACAAGCATGCGAAAATCAATATAAATGATTTATGAGCGCGCATTTTTGATACCTTATTTTGAGTCAGTAAATTTTATTTTCCTGACTTTCCGATCCGATTAATTAGAGCACTCCATCCGGATAAGATGGAGTGCTCCAGTTATTAAAACATTGTAGGCGGTATTTTATACGTAACAGCGGCGTTCCCTGAAGTTTGGCCGGTAATGCTAGTGGGTCTCCCGCCGTCCCATTGCACACGAATACTCGCCTGCACGTGCCATCTCGCAAAAAAGCGCCCAGTAAGCATCTGATTACTCCAAGATCTCATATCGCTTGTGATTGAAGACGCAAAGCTTTCTACGTCAGACGTGAAAGTGTCCCACCAAGAACTGCCTTGTTTGTTATTCGTGCCGCCAGAAACCCAGTTCAACTCATCCATCGTCAATTAACGCATGTTCCAAATCCTCATGTTCTGATGAACCACGATAAGCCGTCGTGGCGTCGGCATCACCAGACCGTGGGCGCCAAAACGCCTGCCGATCTAACAATCTCGTTGTCGCTCCTGTCAACAGGCAAATCGCGTCCAGCCGGGCCCAGAAAATCATCAATCCCTACAATTCCCGGCAAACCCTGCTATAAGCCCGCTATGGACAAGCAGAACCCATCCTACGACGTTATCATCATCGGCGGCGGCCACGCCGGCACCGAGGCTGCTGGCGTTGCGGCGCGCATGGGCGCGCGCACCCTTCTCCTGACCCATGATCGCACCCGCATCGGCGCGATGTCCTGCAACCCCGCAATTGGGGGCATCGGCAAGGGCCATCTGGTCCGCGAGATTGATGCGCTCGATGGCATTATGGGCAAAGCCGCCGATGCTGCCTGTATCCATTTCAAAATGCTCAATCGCAGCAAAGGCCCCGCCGTGCGCGGCCCCCGCGCCCAGGCCGATCGCGCCCTTTACGCGGCGGCTGTGCAGAATTTTCTCGCAGCTGAACCCAATTTGTCGATCCTCGAAGCCGAAGCCGCGGATGTCGCGCTGGATGCCAACGGGCATCTCGCCGCCATCATTACCAGCACCGGGCAGCGCATCCCCTGCGCCGCCGCTGTGCTGACCACCGGCACCTTCCTTGGTGGCATTCTGCATTTCGGCGGCCGCTCGCAACCCGGCGGCCGCATCGGCGATGCCCCCGCCCAAGCCCTGTCACGCCGCCTGCGCGCCCTCGGCCTGCCGCTCGGTCGCCTCAAAACCGGCACCCCTGCCCGCTTGGCGCGATCCTCCATCGATTGGGAAAATCTGCCCGCCGATCACGGTGAAGCCGAACCCATCCCGTTTAGCCTGCTCACCGAGCGGATCACCAATCCGCAAATCGCCTGCCGGATCAGCGAAACCACCGCCGATACCCACAGCATCATCCGCGATAATCTGCATCAATCCGCCGTCTATGGCGGTCAAATCGAAGGTGTCGGCCCGCGCTACTGCCCCTCCATCGAGGACAAAATCGTCCGTTTCGCCGATAAATCCCGCCACCAAGTGTTTCTGGAACCCGAAGGGCTGGACAGCGACATCGTCTATCCCAACGGCATCTCCACCAGCCTGCCCGAAGCCATCCAGCAAGCCTTCATCCAAACCATGCCCGGCCTTGCGCAAGTGAAAATTCTGCAGCCCGGCTACGCGGTAGAATATGACTACATCGACCCAAGGGCCTTGCGTCACAGTCTCGAACTCAAACAAATGCCGGGCCTGTTCCTCGCCGGCCAAATTAACGGCACCACCGGCTACGAAGAAGCCGCCGCCCAAGGCATCATCGCCGGCATCAACGCCACCAACCGCGCCAACAACAAGGCTCCCATCAAACTCACCCGCGCCCAAGCTTATGTCGGCGTCCTCATCGATGATCTGGTCACCCGTGGCGTGACCGAGCCATACCGCATGTTTACCTCCCGTGCCGAACACCGCCTCCGCCTCCGCGCCGACAATGCGGACCTGCGCTTGACTGCGCTCGGCATCGAATGGGGATGTATCGGCGCCGATCGCCAACACGTATTCGCCAAGCCATCGCCGCCGACATCATCGCGGCCGATCAGCATTACGCGGGCTATCTTGGCCGCCAAGATCAAGAGATCAAAGCCCGGACCAAAGATGATGCGGTGCTGATTCCAGATGAGTTCAATTACGCCACAGTAGGCGGCCTGTCGGCGGAGCTACGGGCACGGCTAGAGCGCTTCCGCCCCTCATCGCTCGGCGACGCGGGACGCCTGGAGGGCATGACTCCGGCTGCGATAGGGGCCGTATTTGCGGCGCTGCGCCGGCCGCGCAGCCAAGCCGCGTGAGGCCTGTTTCACGTGAAACACAATTTGGCGGCGATCGAAGCTCTTGTTTCACGTGAAACACTTGACCGGCTACGGCTATTCGAAGCCGAGCTGCGCCGGTGGACGCTGCGGATTAATCTGATCGCCCGGGCGGATATCGACCATGTTTGGGCCCGCCACATACTCGACTCGCTTCAGCTTTTGCCGCTGGTACCCGGTGAGATCGTTGATGGGATCGATTTGGGTGCTGGCGCCGGGTTTCCTGGCATGATCTTGGCTCTCGCGCGGCCATCCTTGAAAATGACGTTGATTGAGTCGGATCATCGAAAGGCCGCGTTTTTGCAACATATCGCGGTTGAATTGGGTGTCGATGTCACCGTGATCGCCGCACGCATCGAAACGCTTTCACTCGCGCGAGCCTCACTGGTCACTGCGCGTGCCTTGGCACCGCTGGGTCAGCTGTTGGAGCTCGCGGCGCCATTGCTGAAGCCGGAGGGGTTTTGCTTGTTCCCTAAAGGCCGTCAGGCAGAAATTGAGTTGACCGCGGCCTCTGGGCAGTGGCACATGGCGATTGGCCGCGTGGCGAGTTGCACCGACCCTGATGCAGTTATTTTTCGTCTTGATGGGATCCGCCGTGTCACCTGAACAACCCGCTCGTTCGCCCAAACCGCCACGGATTGTGGCGATTGCTAATCAGAAAGGTGGCGTCGGTAAAACGACGACTGCGATCAATTTGGCAGCAGCTCTCGCGGTTTCCGGCGAGCGGGTTTTGTTGATTGATTTGGATCCGCAAGGCAATGCCTCAACCGGGTTGGGCCTCGTCGCTTCGGCGCGCGGGGTTGGCGCTTATGCGCTGTTGGCGGGCGATGCCACACCGGATGATTTGGTGCATCCGACCGAGATTCCTGGCCTGTCCTTGATCCCAGCGACGGAGGATCTGGTGGGGGTGGATTTGGAGTTTGCAGCGACGCCGCACCGAGAGCGCCTCATTGCGCAAACGATTGGCGCGCCGGCCTTTGCTGGATTGTTTGACTATGTGTTCATTGATTGTCCGCCCGGGTTGAGTTTACTCACTTTGAACGCACTGGTCGCCGCATCGTTGGTGATTGTGCCGCTGCAATGCGAGTTTTTTGCGCTTGAGGGCATCACCCAAATGACCCGAACGATCGAGCTGGTGCGGCGCAGCCATAATCCGAGTTTGGTGATGGGCGGGATTGTGCTGACGATGTTGGATCGGCGCAATAATTTTTCAGTTGCGGTGGTGAATGATGTGCGCGATCACTTCAAATCGCGGGTATTTGAGACCGCGATTCCACGAAATATTCGCATTACTGAGGCGCCAAGCCACGGCAAGCCGATTTTGCTCTATGATATTCGCTCGCCCGGAGCGCAGGCTTATGTGGCGTTGGCGGCGGAATTTCTGCGGCGAGAGCGCGCTGAGCGGCAAGGAGAGACGAAATATCATGAATAAACCACAACCAAAACGGCTTGGCCGAGGATTGGCCGCACTGATGGGCGATCAGGCCAGCGACGAACCATTGGCGACCCCGCAGAGACTGGCGACGGCGGATTTGGAGCCGGGGCCGTTTCAGCCACGGCGGACGATGGATGAGGCAGCGCTGGATGAATTGGCGGAATCGCTGAAAGCGCAAGGGGTTTTGCAGCCTTTGTTGGTGCGTGCGCATCCGAACCTTGATGGGCGCTATCAGATTATTGCCGGCGAACGGCGCTGGCGGGCGGCGCAGCGGGCGGGGTTGCATGAGGTGCCGGTGCTGATCCGCCGACTGTCAGACACTGAGGCGATGGCGGCGGGGCTGGTTGAGAATTTACAAAGGCAGGACCTCAATCCGATTGAAGAGGCAGAGGGATTTCGCCGATTGATTACCGAGTTTGGGCTGAGCCATGATGCGCTCGCGCAGGCGGTGGGGAAATCGCGTTCGCATGTCGCGAATTTGCTGCGTTTGCTGAATTTGCCGCCTGACGTGCAGGTTCGGGTGCGCGAGGGGGAAATGACGTCGGGCCACGCGCGGGCGATTATTGGACATCCGCGCCCAGACGAGGCGGCGCGGGCCATTATCGAGCGAAAATTGTCGGTCCGGCAGGCGGAGAAACTGACCCAGGAAGCGCTGACCCCGAAGGCGGCAGCGCCACGACCTGCGCTGCGCGATGATCCGGAAACCCGCGCTTTGGAGAAAGATTTGTCCGAGCGCTTGGGGTTGAATGTGCGGATTAGTTATGACGGCAAGCGTGGTACGGTGAGCGTGGTGTATAATACGCTGGATCAGCTTGAGGGGATTGTGGCGCTGTTAAATGGTGCGCAGTAACTATTGCCGACGATGGCAGACGGCTTCGATATTATGGCCATCCGGATCGAGAATAAAAGCACCATAATAGTTTGGGTGGTAATGATCCCTTAACCCTGGCTTGCCATTATCCACTCCACCGGCGCTGAGACCGGCATGATGGAAGGCATCCCCCAAGGCGCGATCGGGAACCGCGAAGGCGATGTGGATGCCGGTGATGGAGATGGATTTTAGAGCGATCTAGAAAAAGGCTTTGCGGCCTTTGCCGTAGCCGATGAATTGCTCCCGATCACCATAGAGGCTGGTGATGCCCAGTGGGCGCAACGCTTGGTCATAGAAAGTTTCGGCGCGGCCGATATTGCTGACGGGGATGGTGACATGGTCGAGCATGACAAGGGCCTTGGCTGAGGGAGCGTCAAACTGGCGCTATTTTCCGTCATTTTCAAGAGATTCGGCTTATCCTACGATCTGGGCGCGGATATTTTGATTAGGATTAACCGCGTTTGGCGTCACGGAGGGCATTTTTTCAACTCGCGACGGCGATGTGGACGGGATTTTTTTGGGCACGTTGATGGGCAAGCTATGGGGGTTTTGCGCGCTCCCGCGACTTTGCCACGAGCAGGACGGGCATCGCCCTACTGCGCCAGGTGCCTTCCAGTGCGACTACGCAATAATTTTCAAGCATTGGCCGATCGGCACGAGGGAGCATTTCGCGTGAGAGTCGCGCCCGCGTATCAGCGTGTTGGGGGTGTTGATCGCGCGATAAGGCTCGTTGGTATTGTGGGATTAGCCGGCTGTGCGAGTCAGATTGCTGCCCGGTGCGCCATTAGAGCGCGATCGTTTTATAATGACGCGCTCGAAGTTTGTTTTTTCGCTCAACTTCATACTTTAAGTCGGGTCGAGTCACCCAATCTAACGCTATATTGATCTAGTGTCCCGATTCTGAAATCCGTTAGATTTCGGAATCAGAGTGGACACTAGAAAATTCAATGAGTTAGTGGCCTGCTTATCCCTGAAATTCATCTCATGAATTTCAGGGGCAGGACAACTAGAGCGGCGGCTTGCGGTCACAAGGACATGGTGGCGAACATTCCTCCGGCGGCGAGGACCATGACCGCTGTTGCGACCCAGCCGACAATTTTCAGGAGCGGGCGGAGCAAAAACGCGCCCATGACATCGCGGCGCGATGCGAGCACCATGATGATGGCCATCGCGGGCACCGCGACCACGCCATTGATGACGGCGCTCCAGAACAAGGCTTTGATTGGCGAGAGCGGCGAGGCGTTGATGAGCGCGCCGAGGATTACGGCAATGCAGATTGTGCCATAAAATGCTTTGGCGCGGTTGGCTTTGAGGCCAAGACCGACATGCCATCCAAACACCTCGCCGAGCGCGTAGGCTGCGGAGCCAGCGAGGACTGGAACTGTGAGCAAGCCTGTGCCGATGATGCCGAGGGCGAAAACGGTGAAGGTGAACGGCCCGGCTATTGGGCGGAGCGCCTGCGCGGCCTGGGCGGATGTTTCGATGTTGGTTTGGCCGTGGGCGTGCAGGGTTGCGGCAGTCGTGATGATGATGGCGAGGGCGACGAGGTTGGACAATCCCATGCCCAGATAGGTGTCCCAGCGGATGCGTTGCAGAGCGGTCGGGGCTTGCTCTGGTGATTGCTTCAGAGGTTGCGCGCCTGAATCCTCGTTCTGTGCCTCGACTTCCGCTTCGGCTTGCCAGAAAAACAAATAGGGGCTGATGGTTGTGCCGAGCACCGCAACCACGACGGTGAGATAGGCTCCTGAAAACTCTAGATGTGGCCAAACGATTTGCGAAATTGCTTGGGACCACGGCACGCCGACAACGAAAACCGTCGCGACATAGGCGAATAAGGAGAGCGTCAACCATTTCAGAACCGAGACATATCGGGAATAGCGCACGAAGGTTTCCAGAAGGATGGTCACGATGGCAAACCCAGCGATGCCGAGCGGCAACGGCACCGGAACCAAGAGCTTAACGGATGCTGCCATGGCGCCGAGATCGGCACCGAGATTGATGATATTGGCGATCAGCAGCAATGAGACGATGCTAAAGGATAGGTAGCGCGGCATGAACTGGCGGAGATTACCGGCAATGCCGCGCCCGGTTACGCGGCCGACTTGGGCGCTGATTTGCTGAATTGCGCACATTAGCGGGTAGCTGAAGAGCAAAGTCCAGCCCAGGGCGTAGCCAAATTGCGCGCCGGCTTGTGAATAGGTTGCGATTCCGCTGGGATCATCGTCCGACGCGCCGGTAATCAAGCCCGGCCCCAACACCTCACTGAGCTTGGGCCAGGGCGGCTGCTTGATTGCTGCCGCTAACGGTTTGCTGAGTTCAACGTCCGACATTGATTCTGCCTGAACAGCGGTTTGTTACCCCATCAGACCCTACCAGCGTCCCCGAAACCGATAAAGCCCTCCGCCTAGCAGTAGGAAAACGACCACGATAACCAAAATCGTTGCCATGATACTCTCCAAATAGGGAGGCGCGATTCGCCCCTTAGAAGATATGGGCGGGGCACGACCGGATGAGCAGAATCGGAATCTACCTATTCGCTCTCGTTTGGCACAGCGTGCGGGACGGCATTCGCGAAGCCGCAATCTCGGCTGGATTGCGCTTTGCTGCGCATTACGCGGGTATCCCGCCCGCTGTCATGCTTCAATCCCGCCAGAAAAAATGCTCTTGTGACGTTGTTTGAACGGCTGCGTTTCAGCATCGAGAACCGACGCGGTTAATGGGCCGGTATTTTCAGCTGTTCTTGCGCCGTTTCCGCATGACCAACCCGAGACCGATCAGCCCGGCACCCAGTAAGGCCAGTGAGCCCGGTTCGGGGACATTGATGGCCGGCGGGCTCAGTATAAACCATCAGTGAGCGCAACCGCCAGTAACTGTGGCGCAACAAACACGTCATTTTGTGACTGCCGCTTGGCGCGGAATTGGTGTTTAGATCAATATTGGTTTAGGTCGAATCGAAAGATTCAACCTAAACCAATGAAATTGAACGGCAAACAACGTCTAGAGCGTGATTGATGATAAGCAATCATGCTCTCGTCGGCGGGCATAGCGTTTGGTGGGAGCAAATTCGATGGCGGCGGAAATTAGCGGGTTTATTGCGCAGATTAGCGCGGCGCTTTCCGTGTCGGCGGGGGCGGTTGATGTGGTGGGGGGTGGCTCGTTGCCATCATTATTTGCGGTGACGCCGTTGGCCGTCGCGTCGATGGCGGCGGCGGGGTTGGCCGTGGCTGAATTAGTCGGCTTGGGTAACCGGCGCGTGCGGGTGGATCGGCGGTTGGCTTCGCTTTGGTTTGGCGGATCGATCCAGCCGGTGGATTGGTCGATGCCGGGGATATGGGATGCGTTGGCGGGGGATTATCGGGGTGCGGATGGGTGGATTAAGCTGCACACGAATGCGCCGCGTCATCGCGCGGCGGCGTTGTTGGTGTTGGGTTTTCGCCCGGATGAGGTGCCGCTGAAGCCAGCGGTTGAGGCTGCGGTGGCGACATGGCGGATTGAGGCGTTGGAGCAGGCGATTGTTGAGGCGGGCGGTTGTGCGGCGGCGATGCGCTCTTGCGCGGCGTGGGACGCGCATCCGCAGGGTGCGGCGGTCGCGGGCGAGCCGTTGGTTTGGTTTGACCATCAGCCAGCGCGCGATGATAGGGCATGGCAACCGGAGCAAAAACGGCCGTTAGCGGGGTTGCGGGTGTTAGATTTGACGCGGGTGTTGGCGGGGCCGATTGCCACGCGGTTTCTCGCGGGGTTTGGCGCGGATGTGATGCGGATTGACCCGCTGGATTGGGATGAGCCCGCGATTGTGCCGGAGGTAACATTGGGCAAGCGTTGCGCGCGGCTGGATTTGCGGCGGGCGGTGGATCGGGCGGTGTTTGAGGATTTGCTCGCGGGGGCGGATATTTTGGTGCATGGATATCGGCCTGGGGCGTTGGACGGGTTGGGCTATGGCGCTGCGAAACGCCAGACGCTCCGACCGGGTTTGGTTGATGTGACACTGGATGCGTATGGCTGGAGTGGGCCTTGGGCGCGGCGGCGCGGTTTTGATAGTTTGGTGCAAATGAGTGCGGGGATTGCCGATGCCGGCATGAGGTGGCGGGGGGCGGCGCGACCAGTGCCGCTGCCGGTGCAGGCGTTGGATCATGCGACCGGCTATTTGATGGCGGCGGCGGCGGTGCGCGGGTTGATTGGGCGGTTGGCGGGGCGGGGCGGGGCGGCGATACGGGTATCGTTGGCGCGGACGGCGCGGCTGTTGGTTGATGCGGGGAGCGTGCCGCAGGATGAGGCGTTTGCGGGGATGGCCGGTGCGGATTTTATGCCGATGATCGAGCAGACCGATTGGGGACCGGCGCAACGCTGCGCAGCGCCGGTGATGATTGAAGGCGCGCCAATGGCGTGGCGGTATCCCGCCGGGCGGCTGGGGCGCTCGGTGGCAACGTGGTTGCCGCGGGAGGGCGGATGATCAGGGGCTATTTCGATATTCGTCCGGGTTGCGACATGGGACGATGACGGTTGGGTTTTATGCACCGGCTTGAGAATTTCTCTGACGATTTTCGCACGTGGGTAATCTTTTGGGGTCCGCCGGGAGGCGAGGCGCGGGCGGGCGACGCGTTAGGTGATTAGGGGTCGGGATTTCTCGGTGGCAACGTCAGGTCAACTGGCGGGAGTTCTGCGTATTTGCGGGCGCGATCTCGCTCGATGAGCGGTAGCAACACGCTGAAAACGACGAGCATTGGGAAGAAAAACAAGCCGGCGCCGATCAGGGTGTGCGTGATCAGGGCTGGCGTGATGATGAGATGCGACCAGGAGTGGATATTATCGATCACCCCCATAAAGATTGAGCAGATTAGCAGCATACCAATGAAAACGAGACGATGGCTACGCGGGGCGGGGTGGTTGCCGTTCATGGAGCACCTCTTTTGGCGCGTGACTCTTGGGCGCGGTTGTCGGCTACCATTTTTTGGTCGTGGGTGATTAGGCCGATGCCGAAGCCACCGATGATTGCCGACGCGACGATGCCCACCGTGCTGGCGACGGTTAGATGATGGTTGATCGCGTGGCGCGCAACCTCCCACACACCGAACAGCAGCGCAAAAAAAGCGCCCGATACGCGCGGGGATTCTGTTAAGGATGGGCGTGTGAGGATTGATGCGCTCCGGCGAGTATAATGGTAACACGGTGTGCGTGTTCTTGCATTTTGTCAACAGTTTTGGTGGTGCGGGTTTCGTCGATGTGGCCGGGGCTGGGTGGTTGGCTGCGGTTGATCAACCCTCGCTTGATGTCGTTGCTAACGGCCATTCGTTGCGCGGCGCGCATCGTCCGATTGACATCCCGCAGAACATGTGAAACCGTTTGAATCTCAAATTTAAGTTTCTTTTAACGAGGTGCATCATGGGTGATTTTGCGTTGGCAACACCGGAGTCGAGCGGGGTCGTCCGTTCACATTTGAGTGCTATTCATTCGGTTTGTCAGAATTTGAACAGCTTTATGTTTCTTCGGCCCTCGACCGTTCCCACCATGCGACTGATTGAGGCGGGGTTTGCCACCAAAAGCATGGACGTTCACGACAAAAGCTCTGACTGGGGCCTGACATCTGGCTTGGTCCCGTGTGATCAGGCTTTCTCAAAAGCCTGGGCTGGCAAGACGCCGAATCCCCACCCGGATTTCCATAAACATGGCCAAGCCGAGCCCATTCATCTGAATTTATCATCATCATTTGAAACGCTTTTTGCCAAGCGCCACTTTGATCCGCTCAGGGAAATAAAATCGGACGGCGACTTTCGATATTTTAAATGTGACAATCGGCCGACCAGCGATATAACATTTGCATTAGCTCTGAAGGCCGTTGGAAAGTTCAAATCTGGCGATGTTTTCTGGTGTCGGGACAGCGCGATCAATCCAAAAATCCCCGTTTATGTTTGGGGATATAAATCGGTTCCGGTGACCGGCGATTATGATATGTGGATGGTCGCGCCTTATCACCAAAATATTAATGGTGATCTTGCGATCAACAGCAATAAGGATGCGCACGGGCGTAGCGCGGCCTCGGCGTTCTCGATCAAGATGATCCGTGAGCTCAATTTGAGTTGTCGGCGGGTGGATAAGCCTGTTTTCAATCATGGCGCTGAAGCGCAGAATGTTAGTTTTACCCAACAAATGGATCGATATCTGGTTTTGTTTTGCCCAGGGCGGCAAGCGCCGATCATGGTTCCGCGACTTGTTGTTGGTGCTGTATTGCATGACCTTCTTTTGCGCGGCTATCTCGCCATCCGGAATCCCAAATGGATTTCCGGGTCCACGCTCGGCATTGAAGACATGGCAGACGCATTCGGCGAATTTCCCGATGACCGGACGGTTAAGGCCGGCAAACAAGCGCGAGAAAATTTAGAAAAAATGGCGGCACTCCGGATTTTGCAAGCTTGGAGGAATCGACCTGTTCAATCTGGACAATTGCCACGCGATCCAGCCCCTAAGCTTGATACATCCGGCTGGGCTGAGCGCTATAAGCAATTACGGCATTTCCGCGTGATCGCCAAAGCATCTGAGATGGATGATATCACGCATTGCGTCATCTTGCCGAACGACGCTTTTCCGCGATGGGGGGCGGGCAGTTCGGCGGATATGCGTGAGCAAGCCCGTCAGATGTCCCGGGAGGCCGAGAAAAATTTTGGGCGCACCGGCTTCACCTCCGAAGGCGGTACTGTTTCGCCGATTGATGAAAGCCGCAACTCCAACGCCAACGTGCGCAATCTCAGGAATTTTTGGGAAAAGCAAAAACTTTAATCACGCGAATTCCGCCCCGCACCTATTCAGGCCGGCTCCTCCCACACCATCGCCCCCCCCCCCCCGCCAGCCGTTTTGAGCGAAAGTTTTTTGCGCCGCTTTTTTTCAAAAAAGCGGTTTTTTACTCGCTTTCACGGCTCTCCGCCTATTGGCCTGATTGACCCTCTGCTTGGTTGGTGCCAGTTTAATTCATAAAGATTAGACCAGCCATGAGGGAGCGGCATTATGGCGCAGTCGGGTGCTGAGCGCGGCAGGAAGCGGCCTAATATTTTGGTGGTTTTATTTGATGATGTCGGGTTTTCGGATTTTGGCTGTTATGGCTCGGCGATCCGCACGCCGGCGATTGATCGGCTGGCGGCGGGGGGGCTGCGTTATACGGGGTTTCATACCACGGCGATGTGTTCGACCACGCGGGCTGCTTTGCTCTCGGGGCGGAATCATCATCGGGTGGGGATGGGGTGTTTGGCGAATTTCGATGCGGGGTTGCCGGGGTATCGGGGCAAGATTGCGCGGGAGGCGGGCGTTTTGCCGGAGATGCTGCGGGGGGTGGGGTATCGCAATTACATGGTCGGCAAGTGGCATGTGACGCCGTTGCATGAAACCGGGCCGGCGGGGCCGTTTGATGGGTGGCCGCTGGGGCGGGGGTTTGATCGGTTTTATGGGTTTATGGATGCGGAGACTGATCAATATGCGCCGGAATTGATCCGGGATAATTCATCGATTGCGCCGCCGGGGGATTTTCGCTCCGGCTATCATTTGAGTGCGGATTTGGTGGATCAAGCGATGGGGTTTTTGGCGGGGCATCAGCTTGATGCGCCGAATGCGCCGTGGCTGTTATGGCTGGCGTTTGGCGCGTGCCATGCGCCGCATCAGGCGCCGGGGGATTTGATCCGCTCATATGATGCGGTGTTTGAGGCGGGCTGGGATGTGGAGCGGGATCGGCGATTGGCGCGGCAAATCGCGTTGGGGATTGTACCGGAGCGAACCGCTTTGCCGCCGCGCAATGATGGGGTGGTGGCATGGGATGGGTTAGGGGCAGATGAGCGGCGGCTGTTTGTGCGGTTGCAATCGGCCTATGCGGCGATGCTGGATCATGCGGATCAGCAAATTGCGCGGCTGATGGCGTTTTTGGCGCAAAGCGGGTTGGCGCAGGACACGATTGTGCTGGTGTTATCCGATAACGGGGCGAGCCAGGAGGGTGGGCCGCTGGGCATGGTCAATGCGATGGGGCCGTATAATTTTCAAGCCGAGACGATGGCGGAGAAAATTCGGCGGATTGAGGATATTGGCGGGCCGGACACGCATTCGAATTTTCCGCATGGGTGGGCGATGGCGGCGAATACGCCGTTGCGGCGGTATAAGCAGAACACGCATGGCGGGGGGATTCGCGATCCGTTGATTGTGTGCTGGCCGGAGCAGGTTCGTGATCCGGGTGGGTTGCGGCCGCAATTTTGTCATGCGGCGGATTTGGTGCCGACCTTGCTCGATTGGGTAGGGGTGGCGGCGCCGACAGAGATTGGCGGCGTGGCGCAACTTTCGATGGATGGCGAGAGTTTTGCGGCGACGCTAAAGCAGGCGGATGCGCCGCGCCGGATCAAGCCGCAATATTTCGAGATGTTTGGCCATCGGGGCTTGTGGCATGACGGGTGGAAGGCGGTTGCGTATCATCCGACGGGAACCGCTTTTGAGGCTGACATTTGGGAACTTTATCATCTCGATGTTGATTTTTCCGAAACGCGGGATTTGGCGGCGGTGGCGCCGGAGCGGTTGGCGGCGTTGCAGGCGATGTGGTGGGCGGAGGCGGAACGCTGTCAAGTTTTGCCGCTTGATGATCGGTTCGGACCGCGCTTTGTGGAGAGCTTGGCGCGTGGCCGGGGCGATCGGCGCGATTTTGTGTTTCACCCGGGTGTTGGACATATTCCGACCGATGTGGCGCCGGATGTTCGTGCGCGGGGCTATGAGATCTGCGCACACGTGATGTTAGAGGCGGGCTCGGAGGGCGTGTTGCTCGCGCATGGCGATGCGACATCGGGCTATGTGCTGTATGTTGAGGATGGGCGGTTGGTGCATGATATGAATATTGGCGGGCGGCATCATGTGGTGCGGTCCGAGCGCGTGCTGCCGGTCGGGGCGTGTCGGTTGGGTTATCGGGCGGTCGTGGGACCGATGGTGCGGTTTTCGGCGGGGCCGCATGCTGGGATGATGACCAAGACGGCGTTTCATGAGGGGGTGTTGCTGGTGGACGGCGTTGAGGTGGGGCGGCTGCGGAGCGAGTCCGCATTTCATGGAGCGGGTTGGATGTCGGGATGGATCGCGGCAGCCCGGTGGGGGATTATGCGTCGCCGTTTCGATTTACCGGGGAACTCCAGCGCATCGATGTGCGCTGACACTGTAATCCGTACACGGGATTGAACGGGATCATGCGGGACTGGTTGGGATGAGGCTTTGATTTTGAGGGAAGATTTTTGAAATTGAGGCTGTTTGGCGAAATTGACGCGCAATCGTAACGATGGGGTGAAGTTGGGCTGGTGCGGCGCGTTTGGGGCGTGCGGTGCGCCGATTTCTGAGAGGCTCTTAAAACGCTCTTAAAAGGCCGTGCATGGCGTCTTAATGGCGGAAATCCGCCACTTAGGTTTTTATGCGTCCGCCCCAAAACTTCCGAACGCCGCCGACAATGGGTCACGAAACCAGTCCTAGAGTTCGGACTCAAATACCAAAACGGCAAAAAAAGTCGGACCTTTGAAAAGATTGGAGATTTTTGGAAGTTGGACCTGAGAAGTCGCACGCGCTTTGATGATTTCCGGCGAATATGGCGCACAATGTTAGAGACGGGTGTTAAGGAAATTTATCGATAATTGTTACGCCATGAGTACCGGAGCTAAGATGTATATGGATTTCCCGAACAAGCTCGGACGCCCGTGCTTCGGCGGCTGTGCGCGACATCGCAGAGAGTCGTCTGCAATCGGATTTTGCGTCAACAGTATCGGTCCAACCAACCATTGGACCGCCGGAGCCAACAATTGCAAGTGCCCATGCGCAGCCTTGAATCGGGTTCGGAGCGATGCCGAGGAGGTCCAAACTGTCGCCCTGAGCGCCGCTAAACAAATAAGCTAAATTTTCTTGAGCGGTGATGTGATTGTAGAACGCATCAATATAGTCGACGACAAAATCGGATTGATTATTGTGACAGAGCATCAACGCACTCTGCCCTTTTTGAAATCGGCACGCATTCAGATACATCTCCGCCTCGGCGAGCAAATGAGGATGTGCGAGCACCCGGGTAGTTTCCCCTTTGGACAACGAAAATAAAAAAGGCATCGTTGGATGGGGAGCGGGAGCTGATTCCGCACGGCTGATCGGAAGCACGAAAAGAAAAACCACCACTAAAACTGTGCGAGACGCAACCATAAGCTCACCTCATTCGATAAATATGAAATCTTGAAATTAAGGAGAACGAAACTCGATAGGTAGATCGGGCAGAGAAAGGGCTGAACGGTAGACCGGGCTCATCCAAATTAAAACATCCCGCAACGACGGCTGGATCCCCGACCCCTTATACCACTCGCGTGCAGTGCGCACACCCATAAGTATACCCCAAAAATGCGCGGCGGAATCAAGTAAATCGTCTTCAATTGGAAAGCCCACGGTTTCCGATTTCCCTGTTGCAAGAAGCTCAACCGACACCCCGCATGCTCGCGCAAGGGCGACTGCTCGCGCCAATTTTAGTTCAGTTCCTGCAAAATATTCGTTGAGGGTTGAAAGCGGCACACCCGCCTTCCGTGCGACTGCCGACGGACCCCCAGCACTCTCAACCAAAGAACGTAGGCGTTCGGCAACCTCCGATGGCGATGTGCCTTCGGTAGCCGATGAAGAATTTTTCAAGTTCACCTCCTTAACTTCATAAAAACAAACAAAAAAACAGAAAGACGGTCAAAAGGTAAAAACCGTTGACTAAATACGACTTTCCGTATAAATTGCCCGAAATTTCATCTTGTTTAACCGGGCGTGGAGGTCGTTATGGCACAGAAATACACAGGATGGCACCGCGAAAACATAAAAGCCGAAATTCGGAAAAAATTCGGATCGTTCTCGGCCTTCGGTGCAACGCTCGGATTGAAAAAAGCGTCGATATCAGCGGTGCTTCATCGCTCAAACGCGTCCGTCAGAGTCGAACGCGCGATCGCCTCGGCCCTCGAGTTAAATCCTCACGAGATTTGGCCAGACCGGTGGCGCACGGACGACACCCCCATTTTGCCGCGCTTAAAAGTCAAACACCCAAAAGGGGGAATTCCCCATGAATAGTGTGGAGTTTGAGGCGATCGATGTTCCCGTTGACCAGGTCGTCGTCAGCGAACGCCTGCGAGAAACAGATAGCGCGACCGCTCAGAGGATATCGGTGTCGCTCTTGGAAGTTGGCCAAATCACGCCGATTGAGGTTCGGCGGGTGCCGAATGGCGGGTACCAGCTCGTCGCTGGCGCGCACAGGCTTGAGGCGGCCAGGATGATCGGCCTGAAATCAATTCGCGCGATCATTTTTGGCGGCGACGAAGTTCTGGCCAAGTTGCGGGAGATTGATGAAAATCTTCATCGCGCCGATCTTTCGCCTTACGACGAAGCGACGTTTTTGGCCGCCCGATATAACTTATGGAAAGCCATCCACGAGGCGGAAAGTCACGGCGGCGACCGTCGGTCGGTCAATTGGCGCGATCAAGTTTGCCAAATTGTCAAACTTGAAAAAAACAAGCTCAATAAACGGTTTGCGGCGGAGACCGCTGAAATAATCGGTGTTTCCGAGCGCACCGTTTACCGCGCCATCAGGCGGCGGAATGGCTTGGCTTCGCACTGGGAATCGCTCCGGCACACTGACGCTGCGCAAACCGGGGTTTTGCTCGACAAGTTGCTCAAGCTTGGTCCGCTCGCGTTCCAAGATGCCATGGAGATGGTGTCGAGCGGCAACTCCGTCGAGGAATCGATTGCCGAGGTTAACCAAAAACGCAGCCCAAAAATCGACCCTGAAAAAATCCTGCTCGATGCGTTCGTGAAATCGTGGCGCAACCCGTTGAGCGAAAGCCATAAGAGCGCCCGCGCTGCTGTCAAAGCGTGGGCTGCCCGCCAAGGAAATCGGTCATGAAGCGGCGCTCGATGGTTGGCTCCTGGGATCATGGGTTCTGGGATTGGGTCAAAGAGTCGCCAGAGACAGTGACGGTTTTTCTCGCCGCGATGATTTGCCTGTTTTTCTGGCCTCACGAAGTTTTTGATTGTGTGAGAGTCGCCTCCGCAGCGATCTATGCGGTGCTCGAAAGTCTGGCCCATTGAGCCCGCTTCCTGAAAGAGAGTGGTTCTCGGTCAGCGAGATCACGGCGATGCAGCTCGCTGGATTGCCGACGACCTGCCAAAGCATAAGCCGAATGGCCCTCGTTGGCCGGTGGGAGCGCACAGAGTTCTCCCGGCGTCGCAAGGGCCAAGGGGGAGGGCGCGAATATCATTTTTCGCTTTTGCCATTGGAGGCCCAGGTCGATTTCTTGATTCGATTTAGCCCTCCCTATCCGCCCGAGCAAATCCGGGAGTGGAAGGCGAAGCAGGAATGGTTCCTGGGGCTTCACCCGCAAGAACAGGCTATCGCCGAGCGCCGCCTGAAGGTCATCGATCGTTTTAACGAGCTGCAATGGTCCGGCATGAAGATCGTCGCCGCACTGGCGCAATGCGAGCGCGAGTTTGGGGTTGGGAAATCGACTATTCACGATTGGAGGCTGGCGATTAGAGGCGTCCACTCGCACGTGCGAATTGCCTATCTGGTGCCCAAAAAGCGTGGTCCGCAGCGAGCTGATCATGGATGATAGCATGCTCAAGCGGGTATTTTTTACCGCGACTGAACTTGCGGCAATGGGACTGCCGGGCCTTCCGAGCACATCGCGATCTATTCTGAGGATTGGGCAAAAAAACGGATGGAAGCGCCCCGGTGTTTGCCGCCGTCATAAGGGCCAAGGCGCCGGATTTGAGTTTCACTATTCGGTTCTTCCGGCCCCGGCGCAGGCAGCGTTGTTGGCGCGGGTGGGCCCCTCCCAAGCGCCCGCTGGGCAGATGCTGCCAAAGGCTTCGGCGAGGCCGCGTGAGCGGGGTGAAATCTGGGCCTGGTTTGATCGGCAGACCGAGGTTCGTCGTGAGAAAGCGCGGCAGCGGATGATGCTGTTGCTGCGAATTGACGAGATCATAGCGCAGGGTGTGGGCCGGGTGCTGGCGATCGAGACTGTCAGCCGTGAGGCGGGGGTTGGTGTTTCGACACTGCGCGACTGGCTGGATTTGGTGCGCGGGGTGCATCGCTCAGACTGGATGCCCGCGCTGACGCCGGTTAAGCGCGGCGGCGCACGGGCGAAGATTGACGTGCCGGAGCAGGTTTGGGACGTGCTGCGGGCCGATTATTTGCGGCTATCCCAGCCGTCGTTTGAGAGCTGTTATCGGCGCACTCAGGCCATCGCCCATGCCAAAGGCTGGGCGATGCCGACCAAGCGCACGGCGCTGCGGCGGATGCGCGCATTGGCACCTGCGGTGGTGATTAAAGCACGCCAAGGAAGCGAAGCGGAGAAACAGCTTTACCCGGCGCAAACGCGCTCGAGGGCGCATTTTCACGCGCTCCAGGCGGTTAATACCGATGGCCACAAGTGGGACGTGTTCGTAAAATGGCCTGATGGCAGCATCGGGCGACCGATGATGGTGGCGTTTCAGGATTTATACTCCGGCAAGTTTTTAGCCTGGCGCACGGCGCGCAGCGAAAACAAGGATTCGGTGCGGTTGGCGTTTGGCGATTTGGTCGAGCGGTTCGGCATTCCTGACCGGTGCTATATGGATAATGGGCGGGCGTTTGCCTCAAAATGGCTGACCGGCGGCATCCCCAATCGGTATCGGTTCAAAGTGAAGTCCGAGGAGCCGGTGGGGATTATGACGCAGCTCGGCGTCGATATTCACTGGACCACGCCGTATGCCGGGCAATCAAAGCCGATCGAGCGCGGGTTTGGTGATTTTGCCCGCGATATTGCAAAACATCCGGCATTCGAAGGGGCCTATTGTGGCAATTCGCCGATGGCGAAGCCTGAGAATTATGGCGCGCGGGCGATTCCAATTGCTGAGTTCGTCGCGATCATTGACCGGGAAATTGACCTGCATAATGCCCGCGAAGGACGCCGCTCAGAAGTGTGCGGCGGGACGCTCAGCTTCGATCAAGCCTTTGATGCCAGCTACGCCCAGGCGCTGATCAGGCGCCCGACCGCTGAACAAAGGCGGTTGTGTTTTCTGGCGGGCGAGCAGGTGTTGGTGCGCCCGGACGGCACGCTCAATTTGTTCGGCAATCGGTATTTCGACGAGGCGCTCTGGGCGCATCGCGGCGCGCGGGTGACGGTGCGGTTCGATCCGGACCATTTGCATGCGCCGCTCACCGTCCATTCGATCGACGGCGTTTTCCTCGCGACCGCGCGGGAAATCGAGGCGATTGGGTTTGACGATACGGCGGCAGCGCGCAGGCACGCTCAAGCGCGCGGTGAGCATCGGAAAGCCACGCGGGCGCTGCTGGAAGCGGAGCGGAAATTGTCGCTCGAAGAGCTGGCCGCCTTGCAGCCGACAGCGCCAGCGCGTGAGGCGACACCAGCACCGGCAGCGATCCGCCCCTTCCGTGCGGTGCGCGGCAATCTGGCGCTGGCTGAGGAGATCGAGATCGATCCCAGCGCGCAAGATGCAGCGGTTTTGAAATTCGACAGAGATTTCGGGCGTGCGGTGCAAATGCTCCGCGCGGCCCGCGATGACGGACTTGGCGCCGATTGAACAGCCAAGCTTAACAACAGGTAAAGGGATTAAAAAAAATGACGTTGAATTTCGATACGACGCCGCAGGGAATGAATGATGACGATCGGCTGCGCCACCGGGTGCGCGAGCTGATCGCTGGGCAGAGGCTCTCGCTCGCCTCGATCAGTAAACGGGCGAACATCGCGCAATCGACGCTGCATGCGTGGATGACCGATAGCTATCGCGGCGATGTGGGTAAGGTTTCGGACCGGGTGCGGCTGTGGCTGGATGCGCAAGAGGCGCTGAGCAGTGCATCCCGCTTTGCCTCGGCCAGCGTGCCGTTCGCCGAGACGCCGACGGCGCGAATGATTTTAGACGTGTTCGAATATGCCCAGAGCACCGCCGATGTCGGCGTGGTGGTTGGCGCGGCGGGGCTCGGCAAAACCATGGCCGCCAGCCATTATGCGCGCACGCGGCCCAGCGTTTGGCATTTGACGGTCGATCCGTCGCTGCGGCGGGCTTACGGCATGCTCAGCTATATCGCCGATGCGTTGGGGGTGACGGAAACCCGCACTGATCGGATCAGCCGGGCGATTTCTGCGCGACTGATCGGGAGCGAAGGGCTGCTGATTATTGATGAGGCGCAGCATCTGACAACCGACGGCATGGACCAGCTGCGGTCGCTGCACGACCGGGCGCAGATCGGGCTGGTGATTATGGGCAATCAAGGGGTTTGGACGCGCCTCGATGGCGGGGGAAGGAAAGCACAGTTCGCGCAGCTATTTTCACGGGTCGGCATGCGGCTCACGCGCGACAAGTCGAGCACTGCCGATATCGAGGCGATCCTCGATGCAGCCGGCATTGAAGAGGCTGATCAGCGCAAAATGCTGCGGGTGATTGCGGGAAAGCCCGGTGCGCTGCGCGGAATGATCAAGACCCTGCGGCTGGCGCGGATGGTGACCATGGCGGCTGGCGAGGATTTGAGCGTGACCGCGATTAGTGCGGCTTTCGGTCGCCTAACCGGCGGCGGCGAGGTGTCGCCATGATTGTTGATATTCCGCTCGACCAATCACCATCGGCGTCGGATCGCCGCAACGCGATTCTGGATTTGATCGGCTGGCTGAATGCCGACGGAACGGCGAAGGCGCTGCTGGCGATTGATTTGTTGGCGCTGACGGATCGCGACATCGAGGCGATTTTTGGCCGATCGGTCGGGGCGCGACACCTGCCGCATTTGGGGCCGGTGTCGTGATCCGACGCCACGGTCATCACCGTCGCACCGCACGGCATGCTCGCGCCATTGCGTGGCTAACCGGGACGTTTGTCGCTTCTGCGCGTTCAACGCGCAGGCGGCGCGGGCTTTGGCTTTTGCTGAAACATCTCATGAAACAGGGGTAGATTATGGGAAAAATCGGAAAAGGGCGGATGAAGTCCGCCGCAGTGGCGGCGAGCGTGCCGCAGACACGCGACGCGGTGGTTGAGGCGATAGCCGAGATCGGACGCGGGCAGCGAGAATTGGCGCGCATTCGTGCCGCGATGAATGATGCGTTAGCCGAAATTAAAGCATCGTTTGAGCTGAGCGCTGAGCCGCTCGCTCGCACGCTGGATGTGCTGCGCGAGGGCGTACAGATTTATTGCGAGGCGCACCGGCAAGAATTGACGTTGAGGGGTAAAACCAAGACAGTATTGTTTGCGTCCGGTGAGGTAAAATGGCGGACCACGCCGCCGAAAGTGACAATCAAGGGCGTGGAGGCGGTGCTGGACTCGCTGCGGCGATTTGGTTTGGGCCGATTTATTCGGACGCGTGAAGAGATTTCGAAAGAGGCGATTTTAGCGGAGCCGGAAATTGTGGCGCAGGTGCCTGGATTGAAAATCGAACAGGTTGAGGAGTTCGTGATCGAGCCCTTCGAGGCCGAACTCGGCGGTGTGTCATGAGCTGGACCCCGCTGATTTCCTCCAGGCACAAGTCGCCCACCGGCATGTCCGGTGAGGTGAGGGTGTCATTCAAAACCGGCAGCTTGAATTTTTTTAGAGTCGCCATCGAACGCGCCCGCATGCCTGACTGGATGAAGGGGCCCGTTGAAAATTTGGCGCCGTTCCAGCTCCTCGTCGGTTATTCAGAACATGTCGGGTTGGTCCGCGTGCTGCCGGACGGCGACGTGATGGTGAAATGTGCTCCTTGCCCCGCGCGCAATCGACGACATTTCAACCCGGCGGATTGCGCTGTTCGGACAGCCGTTCCAGGGCTGCCCGCCCGCTTCGCATCCGCCGATGGCGTGTAAATGGTGGATCGAGGACGATGACGGTCTGACATTTGAATTGCCGGTGTTTTATTTCAAAAAAGAACGCGCGGAGCGGGAAGCCGCGCGGATCGCGCTGTCAACGCCGAATTCCGGCCTGATTGCGCGGAAAAAATGAGCAAGAGCACGCATAGCCACCAAGACGGCGACCCGGTGCTGATGCGACGCGCGCGCCTGGCTAAAATCCATCTGGCGAAGAAGGCGCTGGCGATGGAGGAGGAAAGCTATCGCGCGCTGCTGCGGCGCATTACCGGCAAGGATAGTTCGGCGGCGATGGAGATTGCTGAGCTCGATGCGGTGTTAGCCGAGTTCAAGCGGCTCGGGTTTGCCGAGAAGGCGCGGCTCAGGCCGCGCAAGCCCGCGCCGCACCCGCATCAACGCAAGGTCTATGCGCTGTGGGGCGCGCTGGCGCCGTATGTGAAGGATGGCTCGGCGCGGGCGCTGCGCAGCTTTTGTCGCAGGCAAACCGGGGTGGAGACGCCGGAATTTCTGGACCCTGAGCAGGCGAACAAGGTTACCGAGGGGCTGAAGGCTTGGCTGAAGCGGGCGCGCGCGAACGCCCCGGAAATTTCCGCTTGACCGAAGCGACAAAAATGGCGCAGGTTCCGCTTGCTGCGATGTGGCTTGGAAACCTCGCCGTAGCTGAGCTGAAAACAGGCGCCGGGTTCCGCGATGGAGCCGTTCCCATACTTCCGGGTGGCGCGGGTGAATGTCCGAGGGTAGCGCGCGAGCGCAGCCTAAAGACCCGTGCGGCTGTTCCTGTTTCAGCTTTCCAACACCCGGAACCGCATGGTGCGGTTTCGATAACACGAGCTTTCTATGACGACACTTACTACAAAATTGAGCTACGGCCATCACGCACTCGAAGGGGTGATGATGGACGGCCAAATCTGGCTAACTACTGGTTGCGGGTTTTCTGACCTCGGGGGGCTGGGATGGGCACCGGGGAACAAAGGCCTGACGAAATCAGGGCGTCGGCCTAGTGATTGTTAGTTGGGTTGCACAATATTGTTGGATTTATCCTACTACGAGCGCGTGAAATCCGGGCCGGTCGCGGCACCGTCATCAACGTGGCAGCGGCGATGCAATTATGCTTGGCAGAAATGCCGCAGGTTGATCATCGTGTAGGCAAGGGTTTTGAAGGCATAGTGCAGTCGACTGATCCGATCGAAGCGGAGCAGCAGATGCCGGAACTTATCCTCCCAGGCGAACACGCGTTCGATGGTGTTGAACCGCTCTTTGAAGATGGCAGCATCGAATAGCGGTTTACGGCCTCGCTTGGTGGTTTTCCGGCCGCGCGGATTGGCGTTAATGTTGGGAACCATGCCTCGGTTGAAGATCGCTTTGCGGTTGCGCCGGCAATCGTACACCCCATCGAGGCTGACGGTACTGCCCTGAAGGTCAAAGCCGACAAGTTTGGCGATCCGCATCACCACCGGCAGAGCTTCCCGCAGCATCGGCGATTCGTTGTGGTTACCCGGAGCCGAGACAAACGGCGCGATCACGTTGCAATGCCGGTCGCAGAAGGCGACGACCTTGTCGCCCTTCACCTTCTTGTGGCCGCTGAAACCGATATTGTCGCCGCCCTTTTTCGCCGCCGTCGTGGTGCCGTCGCCGTGGATTACCGTGGTATCCAGCAGATCGGCGTCATGAAGTTCCGCTACCGACCCCGTGAACACGGCATCAAAGCAACCATCCTTCTCCCACCGGCGAAACCGGTCGTAGATGCGCGTGTAGTGGATTTCCGGACGCCCCTCCGCGTCCTTCTCGATCGGCAATTCCTGCCACGGACAGCCCAGATACAACAACCGCAAAATGTAGTTGAATATCGCATAAAAACTCAGCTTCGGAGATGGGCCACGGCTCCCGACGCTGAGGTGTGGCAAGACAAATTGCTCGAATTGCTCAAAGCTCAGTTTCGTCGGTATCCATTGCCACTGCTGGCTCTTTGCCATCATCGCCCCCACAACATTCGGTTTGTGTAAGGAGAGCGTAATGCCTCAAAAAACTATGTGTTCCCAGGAGCTTGAAGTCGAATCCGACGCTCCGGAAAACCCGCAACCAGTAGGCTGCATGGCGGCACGCTGGGCAATACGCTCGATATTCGCCTGAACTATAATCCGGGCGATACCACGCCGCTCGGTGTGACGGTGACGATTGCCGGGTTTGCCGGGGGTGCGACCGATCCGACCATCGCGAGCGCGCTGAATGCGATTTCGGAGACATGGTTCACCGATATCGTGATGTGCTGGAACGATGTCACCAATGTCGGGCTCCTCGAAGCGGTGTTGGTGACGCGCTATGAGGCGCTGGGCAAGCTCGATAGCCACGCCTATCGGGTGATTGAGGGGACGCCTGGCACGGTGCAGGCGGCCCAAGCGAGCTTGAATTCGCGCTATGCGTCGACGCTCGCGGTGCAGAACCCGCTCAACCCGACTTGGATGTGGGCGGCGGCGTTTGCCGGTGTGGCGAGTTATTTTCTGGCCAGCGACCCGAGCCGCCAGTTGCGCGGGATTGCGTTGACCGGGATTCTGGCACCCGAGAATGCCGACCGGTTCGTCCTCACCGAGCGTAATATCCTGCTGGGGGCTGGGATTTCCACCTTCAATGTGGAGAGCGACGGGACGGTCGCGCTCGAGCGGGTGGTGACCGAGTATTTGACGTCGCCGCAGGGTGTGCCGGATGCCAGCTGGCACGACATCATGGTGCCAAAGACGATGAGCCGCATTCGCTATGATTGGGCGGGCTACGTGTCGCTCACCTATCCGCGCAACAAGTTGGCCGATGACGGCACGCTGGCCGCGGAGTTTGATCAGACGGTGGTGACGCCCTCGCGCCTGCAATCGAGCTGGGCCGGACGCTCGCGGATTTATGCGGAGCTCGGCTGGATCGAGCATAGCACGGCGCTCGCGAAACAGGCGCTGTTTGTCCGCGATCAGACTGATCCGAACCGGGTTAATGCGCGCCAGCAGGTGCAGATTATCGGCAATCTGATGGTGCTGGCCGGTTCGTTGGAATTTTCACAGTAAGGGGTGTGAGTGATGACACAATCGCTCGGTGTTGTTGATATTGTTTGGAACGGCGTGAAATTCCCGGCGGAAAAGGGTGCGACGTTCAAGCAAGGTGGTTTAGTCAATAAGACCGTCTATGCGGGGCGGCAGGTGTTTCGCAGTCAGGAGCCGATGGCGGCGATGGTGACGGCCACGACACCGTTTCTGGCATCCACCTCCATTGCGGCGATCCTCGCGCCGGGCGAGGCGGAGTTGCAGTTCAAGTGCGATACCGGCCAGACCTACGTGATGCCGAATGCGTTCATTGTCGAGCAGATCGAAATCACGGGCGGTGAAGGGGGTAAACTCAAACTCACCTGGAACGCTAACGAAGCCGAGGAACTGGTATAATGGCGCTCGGGGTGGTTTCGATTATCGATGAAGATGATGGTGCGCAGCCTTTGGGCGATGGTGTGCCGAGCGTGGTTGTGGCTGACGAGGATGAGGGCGACGGGAGCGAAAAGCTGCCGGAGGGATTGGTCGCGGCTGGCGATGAGTATCAGTTGGTGCTGCGCCGCGCCGTGGTGCTCAATTTCAAATCAACGTCGGGTGCTGTGCGTGAAGAGCGCATCGAGCGGCTGCCGCTGCGGCGCCTGACTGGGGCAGATATGCGGGCGATGATGTCGAGTGCTCGGCAAGACGGGTCTCTGCTCCTGCTCGAGCGCGCGGTGACGCTTCCGGAGCGGCGCGTGGTGCTGGTGCTGGACCGGATGGACGCGGCGGATCTGATGCGGGCGATGGCGTGCATCGCTTTTTTGTCAGGAAGTTCCCCGCCGACTGGCCGGTAATGCTGGCAGCCCTCGGGCGGCATTATGGCTGGCCCCGGCATGAGCTGGAATCGCTGACCGGCGCTGAAATGCGATTCTGGATGGGCTGCATCCGAGCACTCAACCAAGCGGGAGCGGAATAATGCCGCAGGATATGGTCGCCTCGGTCACGCTGATGCTGCGCGACCAGATGGGCGCTGGGATTGACGAGATCAAAGCCCAGCTCGCCGGCTTAAAGCCCACACTCGACAGCCTGACCGGCGTGATCACTGAATTGGATGCGACGCTTCAGCAATTGCGGATGCCGATGGCGTTGAATGCCGGGCTGAAGGCGACGGCGAAAGAGGCGGCTGTTGCGGCTAAAGAGGTAACGGCGGTGGCCGATGCAGCCATGGAAGTGAATGCCGGGTTGAAGGAAACGGCGAGCGACGCGGCGGCGGCGGCGAGAGAGGTGACGGCGATGGCCGATGCGGCGGTTGAGGCGAATGCGCGGATGAAGGAATTGGCTATCCCGCCGGTCCCCAACTACACGCAGTATAATCCGCCGATCCCACAGGAATTTTATGGGCCGATGCAGCCGGGGATGGGACCAGCTGGCGGCCCGCGCGCGCGGCAATGGGGGCCGAATGATATTGGCTCGACGGCCGAGCCTGGGCCGATGGACGCGGGCGTTCACGCTCCAGATCCAATCTCGGATTTTATCGCGACCGCTATTATGGGCGCGATCGGCGTGGAGTCAGTCAAGAGCCGCGCCGAATTTAATAATTTAAATCTGCACTCGGCCATTACTGAGCATTTGCACGGCCACGCAGCGCGGGTGCGGATGCGCTGGATCAATAACGATTTAGACCGGCTCGCTTTGAAGTATCGCCAGTCAAGCGACGAGTTGTCGGATGCCTATTATTACCTCGTCACCACGCACATGAAGCCCGCGCTGATTAACGCGTTGATGCCTATGATCGCGAAGACGGCCACCGCCTATAACTCGTCACCCAAGCTGATGGGGGCTGCGGCCTTCGCCATGAGTGACAGCTTTAAAATTCCGACGGCGCAGATGCCTGCCGCGTTGGCGGCGATGGCATGGGCCGCAAAAAACTCTCATTTTTCCATCGAGAGCATGGGAGAGTTTTTACCCATGCTCGGCGGCAACGCCGCGACACTTGGGATGACGGGTCGAAAAAATCTCGATCAGATTATGGCGGCGGTGGAAACCATTCGAAAAAACGTCAATCAGCCGCAGGAAGCGGCCCATGATCTGGCCGATCTAATGAACTCGCTCTCATCGATCCACACTGCGGAAGCTTTTAGTCAAAACTTGTTCAAGCGCGCCCTTAAGACGGAACAGCCGCTTTTAACAAAATATCATATCAAGCCGGTAAATTTATGGGCCATCGAGCAGGCTGGGGTCAAGAAAGGTGAGTCGCCGCTGATGGCTGTGATGAATTACCTTCATAAAATGTTGATGCCGATGAATCCGGTGGACAGAAGCGCATTCATTAATGCGATGTTTTCGGGTCAAGGGTCGTCCATGGCGGTAAAATCGATGTTGCTGCATTGGCCCACGATGAACAAATTGATCGCAGGTCTGAACACAGTTGATCAACAAATGCTGAATACGGATTTCAAGACGGCCATGTCGGGATCGGCGTCCGTCGTCAGAAAATTCAACGAAAGCCTCGCGCAGCTTAATCGCGGCATTGGTCATACAGTTTTGCCTGCGATGAAAGTTTTTGCTAACAGCCTTGGTTGGATCGAGCAGATGGAGCATCCTAAAATCCCAGCGAAGATGAGCCCAAAAAAACAGGCCAACATGCTCGATGGCAATGAACTTTCCGGAAATCCATTGCCGCATCTCCTTAAATCGCTGGTATCGGCGCTCCACGACAACACGCGGGCTGCGCGCTCCACCCAGTTGGCCATTTCGCAGGGCGAAGGGATTGGCGCGCACGTGAATGCGCACCCCACCTCGCCTGCTGGTCCGGTGCTGCATCGGCCATGATCGACATTATCGGGCTGTATAATTCGCTGCTGTCGGCGTCGATTTCGGGGTTTCCGTTCGAGGTGCTCGACACGCATCAGGAATTCGGTCGCCGCATCGAGCGGTTTTTGTTTCCTGGCATCGATCAGTCGGTTTTCCAGGATTTAGGCGCGCAGGATAATCAGATCAGCGTGACCGGCCTGCTGATCGGCGATGATTATGTGCAGCAGGCGCAGAATTTCCGGCGGGTGATGCAGCTGCCAGGGCCGATGACGTTGGTGCATCCGTGGCTGGGCAATTTACAGGTGGTGCTGGCCGGGCCGGGCGCGGTTTCGATTGCGCTGAGCAACACCGAATTGCGCATTGCACGCTTCACGCTTTCGTTGTTTTTATACCAGCCGCCGCCGGTCACGCTGGCCGATACGCTCTCATTGATTGGCACCGCCATCGATGGCGCCGTGGGCAATATCGAGAATTGGATGGCGGGGGTGTTGGCGCCGTTGGTGCTGCCGTTGGCAGCGTTTTCCTATGCGCAGGGCTTCGTGCGCTCGATCTCGGCGGGGTTTTCGGCGCTGGTGAATTCCGGCGCGTCCGGTGCTGAAATTGGTGCGGTGGCGACACCGGCGCTCGCGGCGCTGAATGCGGTGCCGCCGGTGCCAGGCTCGGCGTGGGCGGCATCGCTCGCCTCGGCGGTGAGTGCGATTCCGGCGGCGATTGCGAATGCGGCGCAGCCGGTGGTGCCGTCCGCCGTGGCGCCGGGTGGTGCGGTGACGCCAGCGGTGGCAGCCGATCCGGCGGATGCGGTTGCGATGCTGTTGCAGGCGGTGGGAATCGCAGCGGCGCATGCGGGCGATCCATCACCTGGTCCGGCGCTCGCGGCCTGCTTGCAGGCGCTGATCGTGGTGCAGGCGGTGCAGGCATCGGTGCTGATCCAGTATCAATCGGTGCAGCAGGCGCAGGCGCAGGAGCTGGTATTGATGGCCGCGCTCGATGCGGCGATCACGGCGGCCGCCACGCAAGCGCAAGCGGCGCCCCAGCTCGCAGCGCCGGTTTGGGATGATTTGGTGGGTGTTAAGGCGGCCTTAGCAGCCGATTTGACTATCCTGATCGGGCGGTTGCCTGCGGTGGTTTCGGTGACGACGATCCGGGCGCATCCGGCGTGGCTGATCGCGCATTATATCGCGGGCGATGTGCCGGGTGCGATGGCGTCGAGCTATACGGATTTAATCGCGCGCAACCAGGTGGTGAACCCGGCGGTGGTCGCACCCGGTGCGCTTGAAGTGCTCCAGGTCGCATGAGTGGTATCCCGCTCGCGCGCCCGGCGCCGGGGATGGTGCTGAGCGTCGGCGGCGCACAATTCGGCACCTGGATGCAGGGCTCGGTTGATCGGGATTTGCGCAATATCGCGGGGACGTTTTCGCTCACTTATTACGATAGCGGGCGGGCAGCGCAGGCGGTGCAGCCGGATTTGGATACGGCGCCGCCGTTTCAGATTATTCGCGAGGGAATGGCTTGCACAGTCACGCTTGATGGGGTGCTGGCGCTTAAGGGCTATATCGATACCGTCTCGGTGAGCCGCTCGGCGGGGTCGCTCTCGGCAACGATCACCGGGCGGGACGTGACGGGCGATTTGGTCGATTGCGCGGCGGCGCCGACCGGGCCGGTGGAATGGCGTGGGCTGACCGTGTTGGCGCTCGCGCAGCAGATCTGCAAGCCGTTCGGGATTGATGTGCGCGCCGATGTGCCGATCGGCGATCCGTTTCCGGTCTTCGGGATCGAGGTTGGTGAGACGGCGATGTTGGCGATCGAGCGGGCGGCGCGGCAGCGCGCGTTGCTGGTGGTAAGTGATGGTATTGGCGGGTTGTTGCTCACGCGCGGGGGGAATAGCCGCGCACCGGGTGCGCTCGCGGTGCCGGGGAACGTGACGCATGCGGCCTATCAATCGAGCTGGTTGCAGCGATTCTCGGATTATTATGTGAAGGGGCAGACCAATCCACGGTTGGCGCGGTATGGGCGTAAAGCGGGGCTAACCTCGAGCACCAATCCGACCAGTGCGCCTGGCGTGCCGCCTGCGGTGAGCGAGACGGTGGCCGAGGCGGCGACGGTGCAGATGACCGGCCATGCGATTGACCCGGAGATCAAGCGCTATCGGCCCACGGTGCGCGGGGTGCGGACGCAATCGGGATCGAGTTCGGTGCAGGCGCAGGCGGAATGGGCGCTGCGGGTGGCGCGCGGGATGGGCCGCACCGGGCATTATTCTGTTCTGGGCTGGGGGCCCTCCCCAGGCGGCGCGTTGTGGCTGCCGAACCAGCTCGTGCAAGTGAGCGACGCCTATGCGGATATCAACCGGGACATGCTGATCGCCAGCGTGCGCTATTCTCTGAGTAACAAGGGTGCGAGCAGCGTGATCGGGATTGCCGGGCGCACGGCGTTTGATCGGATTGATGAGCCTGCGCAGAGCGAGGGTTTCATCCAAAAGCCGACGCCGAAATCCTTTGGCCCGACGAAGCAGGGATGAGGGCGCAAAGAGATGATCGATGAGATTTTTTCGTCGTTGCGCGGGCTCATCAGCATCGGCGTGGTGCAGTCGGCCAATGACGCAGGGGAGGCGCAGACCGTGACGTTGGTAACGGCTGACGGCGTGGTGCGGGCCGATGTGGAGGTGGTGCAGATTTTTGGTTTTGCGTCCTTGCCGCCGATGCAAGGGGCGATTTGTCTGGTGGTCGCCGTGGGCGCTGACCCGGCGAATTTGCGGGCTTTGCCGATTGCGTGCCCGGCGGCCCGGTTCGGTGGCATGGTCGGCGGGGATGCGTGTTTATATGCGCTCGATGGCTCGCGCGTTCATGTGAAGCCATCGGGCGAAGTAGAGATTTGGGCGGGGGGTACCGTCACGATCAATGCGCCGAATGTTGTGCTCACCGGCACGCTGACGGCGGCGGGGGACGTGATTGCTGGCCCAGCCAAAATATCGTTGGTCAATCACACTCATCCTGATCCGCAGGGCGGATCGACCGGGACGCCGCAAGGGTAAGTTATTGGCAGAATGCTTGCGTTCGCGAGCGTGCGTTTGAGTCGCGCGCGCGCGAAGAATGGCCGTCATGGCTGCACCCGTTACTGACATCGCGCTGGTTTATGATCCGGTTTTGAGCCGGTGTGATTGCGTGTTTGCGGGTACGGATTTTCAGCTCGACGCCACGCCGATTAGCGCCGTCTTATTCAGCACGTTCGCGGATCGGCGCGCGCATGCCGATGATCCGATTGCCGATGCGGTGCCCGATTGGAGCAACCCGTCGAGCCTGGTTGCACGGCGGGGGTGGTGCGGGGATTTTCTGTCGGCCAGCAATGGTTTGACCGGCTCGCGGCTATGGCTGTTAGGGCGACGGAAGGCCACGGAGCGCACGCGCAAGGATGCGGAGGGCTATTGCGCCGAAGCCTATAATTGGCTGGCGAACAGTCGCAATTATGCCGTCCAGCTGACGGTGCGGCTGATTTCGTCGCTGCCGGTCCCCGCTCTCGGGATTTTGGTGCGGGTGGGACGCACCACCCTTACGCTCCAGCGGGCGCTGCTCTGATGCCGTGGCCGGTTCCAGCCCCCGGAGTGATTTCAGCGCGGGCGGCGGCGCTGTTTGAGCAGTCGATCGCGGGGATCGATGCGCGGAGTGATAATACGGTGGCGACCACGCTCACGCGGATCACTGAGCTGTCGGCGCAGGATTTATATTTCATGCAGGGCTATCTGGCGCAGCAGCTGATGCCGGATACCGCGACGGATTGGCTGCCACTGCATGGCGCGGAATGGGGTGTGCCGCAGGCGCAGCCGACGCCAGCGGGTGGCAATGTGCTGGTGACGGGCCCTGCCGGTTCGCCGATCCCGGCGGGTGTGGTTTTTTCCGCCCCGTCCCAAGCGCTTTATACCAGCATCGCTCCGGTGACGCTGAGTGCGGCGGGGACCGGCAGCCTGCCTGTGGTGGCCAACGTGGCGGGGAGTGCGGGCAATTTGCCTGCGGGCACGCCGATGGTGGTGGTCAGCCCGGTTGCCGGGTTGGCGCCCCAATCGGGCGTCCTTGATGCCAATGGGGCGACCGGCGGGTTGGATTTGGAGTCCGTCTCCTCATGGCGCGCCCGGATTTTGGCCCAGATCAGGACTCAACCTTCGGGCGGCAATTACAACGATTATATCGCCTGGATCGAGGCGGCTTTGCCGGGCGCGATCGGCGTGTGTCCGGCCAGCGCGTGCGGCGGCGGGAGCGTCAATGTGGCGTTCGTGATGCCGGGGCCGAGCGTGCCGTCTGCCGAGGAAATCGCGGTGGTGCTGGCCTATATTCAGTCGCAGGCGCCGGTGACGGCGCAGCCGAATATCACGGTCAATCCGGTTACGCTCCAGCCGGTGAATTTTTCGCTCCAGGTTAGGCCGAACACGGTGACGATCCAGAACGCCGCGCTCGCGGCGCTGGCGCTGTATTTTCAGCAATCGGCGGCGATTGGCGGCACGATTTATATGTCGGACGTGGATGAAGCTCTCGCGGGTGCGGATGGCGAGCAGTATCATGAGCGACTGGCGCCGTTGGCGGATGTGGTGGCACCGAGCCTGTTCACCCTGCTGACGCTGGGCACGGTGACGTTCTCATGAGCGCGTTGAACGCACTGACGATTGGTGCGCGCAGCGAGCGCCAGGTGCTCGATGATTTGCTGGCGATCGCGCCGCCGGGCGATGCGATGCCAACCACGCCGGACACGGTATTTGCGCAAATGTTGATGCCGTGGGCGAACGAATTGTCGCTCGTTGAGACCCTGATGCTGGCGTTTCGCGCTGAGATCAATCCGCTGACGGCGGTTAATTTATTGCCAGACTATGAGCGCGTGCTCGGGCCTGATCCGTACGGTCGTGATCAGCAGCCGCTCACCCAGGCCGAGCAGCAGGCGTTGACCTATTCGCGCTGGGTGACACGTTTTGGTGTGCGCGCCGCCGATTTCGTGGCTTTCGCCGCGACGTTTGGGGTGGTGATCAGCATTCAGCAATATCGCGTGACCACGGCAGGCGCGTTTGCCGGGGTGGATTTGGTCAATGCGCCCACGCAATTCGATTGGTTGGTGACGCTGCCGAGTGCTGTTGAGACGTTGGCCGAGGCGAGTGCTGCGCAGGCGGGTAATCTGGTGTCGAGCTTTCCGCCGTCGCTGGTTGTGCCCGCGATTTTGGGTCGCGCACCGGCGCAGACGACGCCTTATTTCTCATATGTGGGGTAATCCATGTTTCAGGTGAACGGCTCCTATTTCATCACGGTTAACGGGGTGCAGCAGTTCGGCGCGGCGAATCCGGGTGCGGGGATTGCCAATGGCACCGAAATCACCGCGAGCTGGCTGAATGACGTGCAGGGCGAACTGCTGAATTTTCTGACTGCGGCCAGTATTGTGCCTGCGGCGAACACGCCGACGCAGGTGAAGGAATCGACGGATTTTCTGTATGCGCTCAAATTTAATGTGCTCTCCGCGCCAAAAATCATCGAAGGCGCGGATCGGGGCACGGTGTTTGTCTGTGATCCTGGCACCACGACGGTCACGCTGCCTGCGGCGGATGGGTTTGATGCGGGCTTTTTGATTGGTTTGAGTGGCTCGACCATCACGCAGGTTTCGGTGACCGACATTCTCAATGATGGCGGCGCGTTGCGCGGACTGAGCGGCTTCACGTTGAATGTGGGGTCGTTCGTTTTGCTCCAGGCGCAAGGTCTCAACTGGGGCGTGATATCGGCGTCCCCTGATTTGCAGGCCGGATCGGCGCGGCCTCAATATATCGCGACGCAAGCGGGGTCGATCACGCCGGCGTTGGGATCTAAAAACGCTATTTGCTCGCAGGTCATCACGTTCCCGAATTACTCGCCGAGCGGGGCGTTCCGGGTGCTGATTCGCACCCTCGCTCAGGGGGATTCGTCGGGCACCGGGCAGAATCAGAATTTCACCTCAATCGTTTTTGATGGGACCAACACGCTGACCGGTGCGCCCTGGCTCATCGCTGCGGTGAATAACGGGGTCAATACCTGGGGCACCAGCGACACGTTTTTGTCGAGCGCGACCTACGCGCCGGGTGCGACGGTCACGTTCGCCTATTCGATTAACGCCGCCGGCGGCTCGACAGATTTCACGATCACCGGATCCTCGATGATTATCACGGTCGAGCCAGCCTAATGGCTGATATTCGGGTCAAGCGCGGGGCGGCGCTGACGCTGAATTTCGGGTTCGGCAATCCCGATGGCACGCCGTTCGATATTCAGAATGTGTTGCTGACGCTGACTGTCGCTGACCCGCGCGGCAATTTGCTGGCCAGCACCGGCTTGCAGCCGACCGGGGTGGCGGGTCAGGCAGCGGTGACGATCCAGAGCACCGCGACCTGGCCGGAGGGGCTGGTGCAGGCTGATTTACTGATCACAGTCAATGGCACGTCGATCATTAGTCAAAGTTTTGGCATTCGCGTGGAGCGGCCTGTGGTGCAGCTCGCGCCCGATCCTGCCGCCTATAATCCGGTGACTGCGCCATGAGTGGAACGGTCGAGCCGATTTTCCCGGCCACGGTGACGATTACCCAGGTGGCTGGTCCGACCGTGGTGACGGTGCAGCCCTTGGCGCCGAATGCCGTGCCGGTGGGCGTGCCGCCTTATCCGCTCAGCACCAACCCGGCGCAGAGTTGGTATTTGACGGTGCAGGCTGGGGTTTTGGCGTGGGTGCAGTCCGCGCCCGTTCCCGGCTCGGCCGCGCTCGCGCTCGAGGATGCGCAGGGATTTTTTCTACTCGAAGATGGCGGTGGTGCCATTTTAACGGAGGTTTGAGATGGGCGAAACGATCTCTCAATTGACGCAGGTGCAGCCGAGCAGTGCGCTCCTGATCCCGGCCGTGGATATGAGCGCACCGGTGGGCGAGAAAAACGTGGCGCTCGCGCTCGGCACGATTTTTGGAGGTGGGCGGCTGTTCGTGGTGTCCGGCACGCCCACTGTGGCGGCTAATCCGGGGGATTTGGCGGTGAACCAGGCGGGGGTCCCTGGGAGTCGGCTGTTTATATTCACCGCCGCGGGCGGCTGGCTGGGAGTTGTGTGATGACGGGTAATTTAACAAGCTCTTTGACGGTCTCAGCGATCGGTGGTGCTTTTTTGTTGGGAACGAACTCCGACGCACAGATCAATGGCTATTTGGTGGGTGTATCAATTTCGAATGTGACGCTCGAATTATCGCCCGTGAGTGGCACGTTGTCGGGTGGAAGTGCTGTCGGGACGATCAGTGCCGCCGGATTGGGTGGCATATCTGTCGTGGCGGACGTGCCCATGAGCCTCGCTGGGTATTTTCATCCCGCCGCGCTGTTTGAAACGAGCGGAACGCCCGCATCATTTATTTCGTCCAGCACCGTCGATGTGAGGAACGGCCCGCTAATTGAGTTGGACGGTTCTTTGGTGGGGGCGGCTTCTTTTATGACAACGCTGGGAGAAGTGGGAACAGTCAATTTTGGTGTTTTGAGCGCACCGACACAGCAAGCCACGCTCGGCATAAATTTTTCAGGGTTGGCCGTCACTGACGGTGTTTTGGTGGCGAGCGGCGTGACTGCAGCGACCGACAATTTGACGTTCACAACGGAAGGGGCTGGGCATCTCGGACTCTTCTCATATCATCCGGCCGCGGGCTCGTATGCGGCTTATCTGACCACGTATGTTTCTGCGCCAATCGTGGTCTCGGCGGGAGGGCCTGCCGCGCAGACAATCACGCTCGAAAGCGATATCGGCGAACTTCTTAATCTGGATGGCGTGGATGTTCGGCCAGGTTATTTTTCGGGCGTTCAAATCGGCTAATTTCAAAAGCCTCCGATTTTTCAGTTGACACCAATACACGCGAAGTGTATTGGTTTGTCACTGCCGAGGGATTGGCCCTTAGCAATCGGTAGGAGACCGGCAATGACGACATTCACTGTTTTTGATCAAAACGATTCGAGCCGTATTTACGGTCGCGGTCTTAGCGCAGTAGAGGCTATGCGCGAGATTTTGACCTATGACGGTCGCCAATTCGAAATCCGCACGGTCGAGGAAAAGCCCTACACCCATTACGATCTTTGGAGCAAAGACCTCAATTCGGGCTGGAGTAAAACTGTGGTCGGCTCTTGGGCTGACACCCGCGCGGAAGCCGAACAAGAAATCGCTCAGAGTGTCATCGATGCTGGGTGGGACCGCCATCCCGAAGCCATGCTTGATGCGGATTTCGATGAGATGATCGCGCGCATTGACGCCGAAAACGAAGAATGACCACGGTCATCGCCTTATTGCTCGACCGGTGCGGCCTCTCAATTCGAGAGGCCGCAGAGTTTTTAATTGTCCGCGAGGATACGATTAAATCGTGGCGCTCTGGTCGAAATCCTACGCCGCCGAAGGTGATTGCGGAATTGCGGGCGCTTTACTTGAAAATTGGTGTTGCTGCACGCAAGGCCCTCGCTGTGATCGATGCCGCTCCTGTGGACGCCGATATCGAGCTGGGGATTGCTGTTGACGATCATGAGGCAAAATTACTGGGGCTGCCCTGTGTCGGCGCGCATGCGGCGCTTTTAGGGCTCGTCGCGGCGTGTTCGGGGCGTTCGATGCGAATTGTGCCTCGCGGCGCGACACCGGCTTCAGCAGCCGCTGCGGACGTTCACGATCGTTGATCGGCGCGTGCGCGCGGAGGGGCTTTTGAGCCACTCTTAATCTCGTCTTAACATGGATGTTCGGCGCGGGTAGTTAGGCTGCGCTGTTATTGAAATCGCCAAAACCCGAAAAAACGGATAACAGTGGCGAAACTGCGATCGAGATGCGGCTGGAGCCCCGGCGCGGGCTTGATGGTGAGGGGGTTGGCCACGCAGAGATGGCCCGGCAATAAGGCTATGTTAGAGCAGGGTGCGGGTGCAATAATCGCCGAACGATTCGGTGCTGGTCCGTTCGGCGGCGAAGCGGGCGAAGAGCGGCGCGAGGGTTTCGAGGATTTCGGGTTCGGTCGCGTTTTCACGGTGGATGAAATTGAGCCGTGCGCCGTCCGGCGCGCCGCCCAGATGCAGATTATAGCGGCCGGGATTGCGCCCGACGAGGCCGATTTCGGCGATGTAGGGGCGCGCACAGCCATTGGGGCAGCCGGTCATGCGGGTGGTTATTTTTTCTGACGCAAGACCGTGCTGGGTGAGCAGGTCCTCGAGTTTGGTGATCAGGCTGGGGAGATAGCGCTCGGACTCGGCGAGGGCGAGGCCGCAAGTGGGCAGGCCGACGCAGGCCATGGCGGTGCTGCGCAACGGCGAGAAATTTTGGGTAATGCCGTGATCGGCCAGGATTGTCTCGATCAGCTGGCGCTGCGCGGGGGTGATCCGGGCGATGATGGCGTTTTGGTTTGGGGTGAAAATAATGCTGCCCTGATCGATGAAGTCAGGCAGGCGGGCGATGGCGGCGAGGGCCGATTTTAGTTTCATCGTTCCGGCATCGAGAATGCGGCCATTTTCGATGAATAAGGTGAGATGATGCAGGCCATCGGAATCCTGCGCCCAACCGAAGCTGTCGTGATTATCGGTGAAGGTGAATGGGCGAGCGGGCTCGAGGGGTGTTTGCAGACGCTCATTCACCGCCGCGATGAACCAATCGAGGCCATGCGTGTCAATAGTGTATTTCAGGCGGGCATGTTTGCGGTTGCTCCGATCGCCGAAATCGCGCTGGACGGTGAGGACGGCTTGCGCGGCTTCGAGCAATTGGGCGGCGGGGCAATAGCCGATGATGGAGCCGACCCGGGGATAGGTTTCGGGTTCGCCATGGGTCGCTCCCATGCCGCCACCAGCGATGATGGTGTAGCCGATGATGCGATCGGACTCGATGATCGCGACGAAGCTAAGGTCGTGGGCGAACACGTCCACATCATTTGATGGTGGTACGGCCACGGTCATTTTGAATTTACGCGGCAGATAGGTGGCGCCGTAAATCGGCTCGGCTTCGGGTTGCGGCGGGGTGACGGGTTCGTCTTCGATGAAGATTTCGCGCCAGGCGCCGGTGCGCGGCAGAAAATGGGCCGAGAGAGTGCGCGCGGCTTCGGCGGCTTCGGTGTGGGCGCGAGAGAGAAAAGGATTTGACGTTGCCATGACGTTACGATTAACGTCGCCGCAGGCGGCGATGCTATCGAGCAAGGCGGCATCGATGGCGCGCAGGCTGGCGCGCAAATTGGCCTTGATCACGCCATGGAACTGGATGGTTTGGCGGGTGGTGAGGCGCAGCGTGTGATTGGCGTAGGTATCGGCGAGTTGGTCCATCGCCAGATATTGACGCGGCGTTAGAATACCGGCGGGGATGCGCAGGCGGGCCATGAAGCTATAGGCGCGGTCGAGCTTGCGTTTGGCGCGTTCGGGGCGCAAATCGCGGTCGTCTTGCACATACATACCGTGAAACTTGACGAGCTGTCCTTCATCTTCGGTCAGGCCCCCAAAGGCTTGCTGTTCTAGCGCTTCGGGCAGGGTGCCGCGCAGAAAATCGCTCCCGGCTTTGAGGGTTTCATTACGCGAGAGGGGTTTTTGGTCGGTCATGCTGATGCCTGGATGGGTTGGGTGGGGCGGGGCAGGAAAATGCCGCATTCGGTTTTCGGCGTGCCGCTCCAGCGCCCGGCGCGCGGGCTTTCGCCCGGCATGATCCGGCGGGTGCAGGGAACGCAGCCGATCGAGGCGAAGCCCTCGGCTTCGAGCGGATGACGGGGCAGCGCATGAGCGCGGAAATAATGCTCGATGTCCGCTCGGGTCCAATCATGCAGGGGATTGAAGATGGTGCGGCCATCGGGGCTGGGTTCGGCGGCGGTGATGGTGGCGCGGGTATCGGACTGGGTGCGTTTGCGCCCGGTGATCCAGGCAGCATAGAGCGTCAGTGCTGCATCGAGCGGCATGGTTTTGCGAATAGCGCAGCATAAATCGGGATCGGATGCGGCGAGGCGATGATCGGGATCGAACCGGCGCAGATGGGCGGGGTCCGGGCGGAGTGATTGGATATTGGTCAGGCGCAAACGGGTTGTTAGAGCATCGCGATAGGCGATGCTGTCGGGGAAGAGTTTACCGGTGTCGAGAAATAACACCGGCACGGCGCGATCGATGGTGCTGAGCAGATGCAGTAACACCGCCGATTCAGTGCCGAATGAGGAGATCAGGGCGATTTGGCCGGGAAAGTCCTGGGTGATTGCGCGGGTGAGTAAAGCATGCGCGGTGGCGTGGGTGGTGGCGGGTGTCGGGGCGAGCGTCGGCTGCATCAATAGACATCCTTTTTATAGCGGCCTGCGCTGATCAGTGCCTCGAGCGCCTCGGCGCCGAGAATGTCGGTGAGGGTGGCATCGACGTCACGCGCCATCGCTTTGGCATCGCCACAGAGATAGAGCACGGCCCCTTCGGCGATTGTTGCTTTGAGTGCGTCGCGCTCGGCGGCGAGAATATGTTGGACGTATTTTTTCTGCGGCTGGTCCCGCGAAAAGGCGAGATCGAGGCGCGAAAGTACACCGGATTTTAACCATTCTTGGATATCAAGTTGGTAGAGGAAATCATGCAGGAAGTGGCGATGACCGAAAATCAGCCAGGATTTGCCGGTGCTGCCGAGGGCTTCGCGGTGCTGGAGGAAGGCGCGATACGGGGCGATGCCCGTGCCAGCGCCGATCATGACGATCGGGGTTTGCGGATCGGCGGGCAGGCGGAAATGGCGGTTGGGTTTCACTGTGAGGTTCAGCGCGTCGCCTTGCTGGACGCGCTCGGCGATCATGCCCGAGGCGACGCCGAGACGGTCGCGGCCGGCGGCGTGATAGGCGAGTTTGGCGACCGCAAGATGCGCCGCTTCGCCCACCAAGGCTTGAGAGGAGGCGATGGAATAGGCCCGGCGCGGCAACGGCCGGAGCAGATTGATCAGCGCGTCGCCATGCAGGGTGGTGGGGAAGGTTTCGAGCAGATCGATCACTTGGCGGTCGGCGATGAAGTTTTTGGTGGCGTCGGCGTCGGCGGCGAGCGCGGTGAGATCGGCGTTGTTGGCCGCTTGCGCGTAGTCGCGGACCAGCTTCGCGGTCAGGGTGGTGATGTCGCGCTCCGTGGTGAGGCGGTGCGTGATCGTTTGGGGGTCTGGTGTTGCGCTCAGGCCGGTGGCGGCGAGGATGGCTTGCACGGTGGCCGGATCGTTTTCGGGGAGGATTTGCAGCGAATCACCTGGCTCATACGTAAGGCCGGTGCCCGCAAGATCGAGCTCGACATGGAAGGTGGGCGAGGCCGAGCGGGAGGAGGTGAGCGGATGGTAGGCGGTGATTTCGGCGGTGACGGCGGCGGGGGCGAGATCCTCCGACTCCGCTTGGGCGGCGATTTGCGCATCGGTGCGATGAAAATCGACATGGATGATCGAGGCAGGCGCGGGATCGGCCTTGGGCGTCAGGGTTTCGAACAGGCTGGTGATGAAACGGTTCGCGGGCTCGGCGTAATCAAGGTCGCAATCGAGGCGGGCGGCGATGCGCGTGGCGCCGAGGGCTTCGAGCCGCAGATCGATCTGGCGGCCAGTTTCGCAGAATTGCGCATAGGCGCTGTCGCCCAAGGCGAGGACGGCGAAGTTCACGCCAGCGAGGTCGATCCGCTCCGCGTCATTGCTCAACGCGCGCATGAAGGGTGCGGCGCGCTGCGGCGGTTCACCTTCGCCCCAGGTGGAGGCGATGACCAGGAGATTGCCGACATTTTTGAGCGCCGATGGGGTGGTTTCCGCCATATCGAGCGTGCGGACGGCGAAACCCCGCTTTTGGGCGTTACGCTGGGCGGCGGTGGCCAGAGCTTCGGTGTTGCCGGATTCGGTTGCGTAAAGGATCGTGAGCTTGGGTTTGGGCGAGGCGGCGACCTGCGCCACGGGAGCGGCTGCGGCGGGGGCATCGCTATTGGCAGCATCGATACCGGCGAGGAAGCCCGCGAGCCACGCGCGTTGGATGGTCGAGGCGCGGCCGATGACTTGGTCGAGTGCCACGATGTCGGCCTGGGCGAAGGGCGCTGTGCGGGGCAGGCTGGCGCGTTTGGTCATGGGATCAGGCTTCCTGGGCGCGGGTTACGGGGATGGGGAGCTGCGCCGCCGGGGTGAGCAAGGCGCTAAGCGAAACGACGGGACCGATGATGATCAATGTGGCCTCGGTGCCGAGATCAGCGGCACGCGGCCCGGCTTCTGCGAGGGTAGTGTGGATGATTTTTTGACGCGGCGTTGTCGCGTCGAGCAGAAAGGCGACCGGATCGGCTGGGTTGCGGCCGGCGGCGATGAGCGATGCGGCGATGCTGCCGATGGTGTTGCGGGCCATGTAGAGGACCAGCGTGTCAGCGGCGTGGGCGAGGCTGGCGAAATCGACTTGCGGGCCGGTGGGGCCGGTTTCGCCGGTGGCGAACAGCACGCTGCGGGCAAGGCCGCGATGGGTGATCGGCAGCATCGCGGCGGTGGTCGCGCCGATGCCCGCTGAAATGCCAGGGATCACGCGGTACGAAATGCTGGCGGCGGCGAGGGCGAGGCATTCTTCGCCGCCCCGGCCGAAAATGAACGGATCGCCGCCTTTGAGGCGCAAGACGCGCAGATTTTGCTGGGCGAGGGCGATTAGTTCGGCATTGATTGCGAGTTGCGGGGTTTGCGCGCCGCCTGCGCGCTTGCCGGTGGGGATCAGCCGGGTGGTGACCGGCGCTAAAGCGAGAATTTCGGGCGCAACCAGCGCGTCATGGAGAATGACGTCAGCGGTTTGCAGCGCATGCAGCGCCGCCAGGGTCAGCAAAGACGGATCACCAGGGCCGGCGCCAGCCAGCCAGACAGTGCCGGGAGCAAAAGCGGGGTGGGCGATAGCGGGGGCAGTGATGCTCATCAGCAGGATATAGGCGCGATCTGAGCGGGAGAAAAACGATTTTCTCCAAAATCGGCATTTTGCGCCGCAAAAAAGATTGTCTTTCTATTATGACCGGCTATGAAAGGAGCGAAATCTAAATTTATCGGGGTGCGAAAAATGGCGAATGGGCGGGACAAAGCGCCGGTGGCGTTGGATGCGATTGATCGGGCGATTTTACGGCTGCTGGCGGTGGATGCGACCACGCCGCTGGCGGCGATCGCCAAGCAGGTGGGGCTATCGGCGACGCCGTGCTGGAAGCGGATCAAGCGGATGGAGGAGGCGGGGGTGATTACCGGGCGGGTGGTGTCGCTCTCGCCCGAAGCGTTAGGCTATCCGGTTTCGGTGTTTGTTTCGGTGGAAACGTCGGATCATTCTGCACCATGGATCGAGCGCTTTGCTGGGATGCTGATGGAGATGCCGGAAATTGTCGGGGCGTGGCGGATGAGTGGGGATGTGGATTATTTGCTGCATGTGATGGTGCCTGATATTGCCGCCTATGATGCGTTTTACCGGCGGTTGATTGCGCTGGTGCCGCTGCGCAATGTGAGTTCGCGCTTCGCGATGGAGCGGCTCAAAGCGAGTGCGCCGCCGATTTGAGCGGTGCCTGTCAGCGACCCGGCAGCAGAGGGGTTAGCAGCGGGTTTGGGAAGCGGCGCGTTTGCACAATCGCGTAGAATCGCTCCGTAACATCGGGAATCCGGCAAAGTTCGACCAATGTGCCAGCCTCGAGCTCATCACGGACCACGATGGGGGGTACCAAAGTTACCGCGTCACGTTCGCGGGCGAGCAAACGCAGCATGGCCATGTCATCGACCTCGGCGAGAATTGTCGGGCGGATACCGGCTTGCTCCATGATCCGATCGAATGCGATGCGCATATCGCTCTCAAGGCTCGGCACCAGCACCGGCTCGGTTCTGAGATCCTCGGGAAAGCGAAAGGCCCGCCGCCGACCGCGTGGATGGCCAACGAGGCTGACCGGTTGTTCATCGAGCCGATGATTGCGCAAGGCGGACCTTGCATCGCGCGGGGCGGCGCTGTTGGAGAGCACCACATCGAGCAAATGGGCATCGAGCTGCACCAGGAGCTCGCGGAGATTGCCGGAGCGGACGATCAAGTCCACATCCTGCCGCCCGACCAACGGGCGCAGAAATTCGAGCTGAAAATTACGCGACAAGGTGGGGAGCGCACCCACCCGTAAGGCCTGGCGGTTCGCGGCCGGTTGACCCCGCAAGGTGCCGATCAGCTCATCCCCTGCTTTGAACACTTCATCGGCGTAATCAAGGGCGATGCGTCCGGCTTCGGTCAGGATCAGCCGCTTGCCGGTGCGCTCGAACAGGGCGTGACCGAGCTGATGTTCGAGTTTTTGGATCTGCACCGATAATGCCGATTGCGATAGGCTCATCCGGTCGGCAGCTTTGGTCAGGCTGCCCTCATGAGCGACCGCCCAGAAATACCGCAAATGATTGAAGTTCAGGTTGCGCATATCGATCTATTAAACAGAACGATATGAAAGAAACAATGAAATTTATTTGAGTGAGCCGGGCCGGTATGCAGCGCGACATAATCTGTCGTTGGTCTTGGAGACTTGTTCATGCTCACTCTGTTGTCCCCGCTCGTTGCGATCACAGCCATGTTGATCACTGCCGCCGCCGGGTTTCGGCGCCCGGGATGCCGACCGCGGCCAATCCCTGCTTTAGCCAGCTTGATGGCGCTGGTGGCGTTGGGTGCTGCGGTGGTGGGGGGTCCGCATCGATCAGGTCAGCGTGACGATGATGCTGCTGGTCACCTTCATCGGCTGGGTCGTGTTGCGATATGCGGCGACCTATCTCGATGGCGAGGCGCGGCAAGGCGCGTTCACCGCTTGGCTGTGCTTGACGCTGGCGGCGGTGTTGTTGCTGGTGATGGCGTCGACGCTGATCGGTTTGTTCGTGGCGTGGGTGGGCACGAGTTGGTTTTTGCAGCGATTGCTACTGTTTTATCCGGAGCGTGCGGGGGCGCAGCGGGCGGCACGCAAGAAATTCGTGATCGCCCGCGCAAGCGACGCGGCCTTGCTCGGCGCGTGCGTGCTGCTGGGCCTGGGCTATCACACGATCATGCTGGGGAGCATCCTCACCCAAGCGCGCGCAGGCGTGGGCGGGACTGCGGCGGTGGGCGCCGCTGCCCTGCTCGGGCTCGCGGCCTGTCTCAAATCGGCACAAATCCCGACGCATGGTTGGCTGACCGAAGTGATGGAAACGCCAACGCCCGTCTCGGCGCTTTTGCATGCCGGAGTGATCAATGGCGGCGGGTTTTTATTGATCCGGTTTGCCGATGTGATGGTGCATGCGCCCTTGGTGATGGGGGCGCTGGTGATGATCGGTGGGTTTACCGCCTTGAGCGCCAGCTTGGTGATGCTGACCCAGCCGATGGTCAAAACCTCGCTCGCCTGGTCCACCGTGGCGCAGATGGGCTTCATGATTTTTGAGTGTGGGCTTGGATTGTTTCCGCTGGCCCTCCTGCATGTGGTGGCGCATTCATTATACAAAGCCCATTCATTTCTGGCGTCGGGCGGCGCGGTCGAGCGCGTTGCGGCGATCCAGCGACCCGGCCCGGTTGCGACGCCACAGGCGGGTGCGGTCGGTCGGGCTTTCCTCGCCGCGCTGATCCTTTATGGGTTGGTTGGGCTTGGGTTCGGCTTGCTCGATAAATCGCCCCAGGCGATTGCGGTGGGGGCCATTCTGATTTTCGGTGTGGCCTATATGCTGGCGCAAGGTTTTGCCGACGCAGCCCCCGGAGCGCTTACCCGGCGCACGGCCCTTTATGCGTTGGGCACATCGATCAGCTATTTCGCGCTGCAGGCGGCGGTTACCTCGATGACGGCGGGCGCGCTGCCGTCGCCTCCCGCGCCGGGTGCGCTCGAATGGATGCTGATCGTGGTGGCCGTGATCAGCTTCGGCGTGGTGGCGATTGTGCAGGCGATGTTTCCGCTCTGGGCCTATCACCCGGCTGCCGCCGGATTGCGCGTGCATCTCTCGAATGGCGGGTACGCCAACGCGATTTTTGATCGCTTGATCGGCACGTGGTCGATGCGTGTGACGGGCTGATTGGAGGGTGTGATGGACATGCAATCCTTGCCGAGCATCGCGGATCAGGCGGACCGGGCGGCACGGGCGATACCGCCGCTATGGCCGCTGGCATCGAGTGTCGCGGTCAATCCGTTTTTGGGTCAGGCCGGGGACACGTTGGCGCAAGCCGGTGCGCGGCTCGGCCGCGTCGCGGCGGCGCCGGTGGCCATGCCGCGCCGCTGGTATCGGGCGCAAATCGAGGCGGGGCAGATCACCGATACCGATTTGCTGGCGGCCTGGACCCTGGCGCCGCCCTTGCATCGACCAACGGATCTTGCCGCTTTGCGCATGGCGCTAACGCAGGACGCACCCGTGGCGCGTGCCCTACCCACGATCGCGGACCTCGCGGCGTCTGTTTCGGGCGTTGATTGGCCTGGATTGATTGCGGACCGGTTTGGCGCTTGGGCGGCGGGATATTTCGATGCGGGCCAAGCGTTGTGGGCGGCACCCCGCGAGCGCAGCGCCTATGCGGCCTGGCGGGCTGTTGCCACACATGATCTGACGCCTGAAATCGCCGGATTGGCGGGTTTTGCCCGGCATGTGGTGGAAACCCCGGATGACGCCTTGACCGCGATGGCGCGGGCACGCGCACGGCTGCAGGCCGACGCGCTGATGCTGGAGACCTATTTCCACCAGCTGCTGATGACGCTTGGCGGCTGGGCGCAATATGCCCGGTTCTTGCAATGGCAGGCCGAGCTTGATGGCGGAACCGAGTCGACGGTGGTTGACCTCCTGGCGATTCGGCTGATCTGGGAGGAGGCGCTATTCGTGCGATACGCGCCGGAGATTTCCACGCGCTGGGCCGAGACCGTGGCGCGGCATGCCGAACCGGTCGAGCCGAGCGTCGATTTGGTTCTGGACTGTATTTTGCAAGACGCGGCGGACCATGCGGGTCAACGGCGGCTGGCGGCACTGCTGGCGGCAGACAGCCATGATCGGCCCATGACGGGCCGGGCGTCGGAACGCCTCGCCTTGCAGGCGGCTTTTTGCATCGATGTGCGCTCCGAGAGGTTCCGGCGTGCGCTGGAGCAGGTGAGCCCGCAGATTCGCACCTTGGGTTTTGCCGGGTTTTTTGGCCTTGCTACCGCTCATCGTCGCTTTGCGTCCGACATCGATGAGCTGCGCGGGCCGGCCTTGTTGCAGCCGTCACTCCGTTCATGTTCAGGCGATGGCGCCATGGCACCGCCGGATCAAGCGGCGCGGATCACCGCCCGGGCGCGGCGGGCCTGGGGCCGCTTCAAGCTGGCGGCGATCTCCTCATTCGCCTTCGTCGAGGCGACGGGACCGCTTTATGCGGCCAAACTCATCAGCGATGCGCTTGGATTGGCGGGGGAGCGAAAATCAGCCGATCCTGCCCCGCATTTCACGCCGGCCCCCGCGCTCGATACCAGGGTCGATACCGCCGCGACGGTGCTGCGGGCGATGTCGCTCACCCGCGATTTTGCCCCGCTGGTGTTGCTGGTGGGGCATGGCGCGCAGGTTGTGAACAATCCGTATGCCAGCGGGCTGCAATGCGGCGCATGCGGTGGCTACGCGGGTGAGGTGAATGCGCGCCTGCTGGCCACCTTGCTCAATGAGCCGGCGGTGCGTGCGGGACTGGCCGCGCGCGGCATTGCGATTCCGCCGGACACGCTGTTCATGGCGGCGCTGCATGACACAACGACCGACCGAGTGATTTTGTATGATCAGGATCAACCGGCCCCCGATCATCAAGCGGCCCTGCGACAGGTGCTGCAATGGCTCGATGCCGCCGGTTGGATTGCGCGACATGAGCGGGCAGCGCGGCTGCCGCACGCGATCAGCGATGCGGACATCGTGCGGCGCAGCCGTGATTGGGCGGAAATTCGACCGGAATGGGCGCTTGCGGGTTGCCACAGCTTCATCGCCGCGCCCCGCGCGCGCACGGCGGGCAAAATGCTCGATGGGCGGACATTTCTGCATGAGTATGATTGGCGCCTCGATCAGGATTTCAGTGTGCTGGATTTGATCCTGACAGCGCCCGTGATTGTCGCGAGTTGGATCAGCCTGTCGTATTATGGTGCGGTGGTGGCGCCGGGCGTGTTTGGCGCTGGCAATAAGCTGCTCCACAATGTTGCCGGGGGGATCGGGGTGGTCGAGGGCAATGGCGGGGTGCTCCGGGGCGGGCATCCTTGGCAATCGGTGCATGATGGTGAGCGCCTGATCCACGAACCGCTGCGCCTGATCGTGTGCCTTGAGGCGCCGCGTGAGGCAATCACCGCGATTTTGCGACGCCATGCGGCGGTGCGAATGCTGTTCGATCATGGCTGGTTATCGCTGTTTGCGCTCGATGAGCGCGGCCATATGGCGTGGCATTATGCGGGTGATTTTGAATGGCGGGCGTTTGATCCGGCATCAGATCCCAATGCGGCCAAGCTTCCATCGCCAGCCGATCCATCCGACGACCTCGTTGATTCAGGGACAGCGTGATGAGCAAAACCAAGACACCCCCGATATGCAGCATGGGCCGCGATGACGGGGTCGAAACCGCGATCGATTTTGTGCTGACGCACCCGGACATGAGTGACTGGTCCAAGCGCACCGTGCGGGACGCGCTGGTGCATGATCCGGTGCTCTTGCTGAATGAGCTCGCGATTATCACGCAAGTTTTGCAAAGCCATGCAATGGCGGCGATCCGCGCGGGTCTGGCGGGTGATCAAGGGTGCGGGTGATTATTCGGCTGGTTCAAGGCAAGCTGGCGCGCAGGGCGGCGAGGGTGGCGTTCAAATGGAGCGGCTGAGCGGAAAGAATTTCCAAGGAACGGGCTTCGAGCGGGTCTTGCGTGGGGTTGCGGCGGCGATGGGCTTGGAGGGTTGCATCACGCTTGCGCAGCAGGCGGGCGATGTCGTTCGCGTATAGGGTGAAAATGGCATTGATGCAGGTGGCGGCGGGCGTGTTGGCGGTGAGGTGGAAGCGGTTGGCATAGCGGATGGCGGGGAGGGCGGGGCACATGATTTCGTTGGTGACCCAGCGATTGGTGGTGAACAGGCCAACGGGGCGGCCAAACCGGTCGAGCGCAATGGCGATCAGGTGATGGATCGGGCCGCGTGGGCCGTGTGGGCGGATGAAGGTGTGGATATGGCCGATTTCGGTCCAGCCGGGTCGGTGCTGGCGCGGCTCATCGGCGGGATGGGCGTGAAAATAGAATTGCGCGCCGGTGGCGGCGTCGATCACATCGTTGGCGGGGTAGTGGTTGAGGGCGATGAACGGTTCGCCGCCGAGCAGATCCGCCGCAAGGTTGCTGGCGCGCTGTTCGAGTTGACGCAGTGACGCCACCAGATGAGCGGCGGCGGCGAGCCTGGGGGCGGGCAAGCGCGCCGCCATCGCGGATTATTTCGGTTTGCAGGCTGAGCACGCGCCCATTTTCGCGCCGGGTTTTTTGGCCATCGGCTTTGCCATTGGTTTGGCCTTTGGTTTGGCCATGGTTTTTTGCATCGGCTTGGCGCTGCACTTGGTCATTTTGGATTTGATCATCGCCGGTTTGGGCGCGGCCTTTTTGCCCATCGACATGCCCGCGCAGGGATTGGTTGTTGCCGCAGCGGTTGCGGCGGGGGCGGCGGCGAGGCCAGCGACCAGGATGGCGGCGCCGAGGGTGAGCGATTGCTTGGTAATCATCTGAGTCCTCCTGATACCGATTGCGCAGATATACGGCCACGGCGCGGCGCTGCAAGCCTCTTGATTGACAAGCCTGGGGGTCGCCGATGATAAACGGCGCGACATTCGGAGGAGCGCGCATGCAACGGCGATCGATCATGGCGATGGTGAGTGCGATGCTGGCCGGGTTGGGTTGGCGGCGGGCGGCGGCGCAAATGGGACCAGGGATGGGTCCGGGGATGATGGGCGGCGGCTCGATGATGGCGCACGGCAATATGATGGGGCCGATGATGACCGGGATGCAGCTTTTTGAGCGGCACGCGGAGATTACCCGAGCCACGGATTATTTACCGAACGGGATTATCGATACCACGGTGTCGGATAATCCTCGGGTGGCGACGCTGATCCAGGCCCATGTGATCGAGATGTATCGGCGGCTCGATGAAAACCGGCCCTTTGCCTATCCGGCGAGCCCGAGCGTAGGGGTGATGTTTGCGCACCCGAGTGCGTATCAGCGCTCTTATCGGCTGTTGCCGACCGGGATTGAGGTGACGGAGACCTCGGATGATCCGGCGATGGTCAAGGTGATTTATGCCCATGCGCGCGAATTGGACGGGTTTACCAAGAATGGCATGCCCGCGATGATGCGCGGCATGATGCGGGGCATCATGGGCGGGACGGCGCGGCCCGGCTGATCGGGGCGGCGCGCAAAGCCAGATGGTGCCGATAGGATGGCACCAACCGGCATGGCGGTGGTCAGGATTTTTCGTAGGTGAAGGCAGTCATTTTTTTCAGAGATGCTTTGGTCGCCCCGGAAAGCACCACGCTGTAATCGGGAGGGGTTTGCGCAGATTGGTTATTCGGGCTGGCGTTGGCGGCGGCGGTGTTGGTCATGCCGCGATCATTCTTGCTGAGTTTGAATTGTAGGCGATGGAATGGCACTTCGACGAGTTTGCTGCCGACGCCGAGGAAACCGCCCACCGAGATGATCGCGTGGCTGACATTCCCGTTGGTGGTGACCAGCAGATTATCGATTGTGCCGATGGTTTGACCGGCATTGTTGAACACATTCGCGCCAACCAAATTGGATGAACGCCACTGGCCATGCACTTTTTGCAGATCGCCGGTGGGGCCTTTGGCCACTGAGGTTGTTTGGTTCATGGCGGGGGTGGCTTGGTGATTCATAGTGGGTGAGGCCTGGTTTTGCACGGGCGTCTGGGCCTGTGCGGCGAACGTCAGACCTGCGGCAACGATCGCGCTGGCACCAAGCAGTCGGAATTTATACATCGTGGACCTCCTTGATTAAGTGATGGAAAAGCTCGCTTGACGGCGAGGGCCGCTGAGCATTGTCGGTAGATGGGAGGACGCTTCGCCGGGTCATAGACTCGGAAACTACGGATACAAGCGGTGGCGGGCTTGGTTATTTCAGTCAGGAAACATCCGAAATTCGGTGAAACCCAGATCATGGGCGCGGGGCGGGGTGGTGCGGGCGTAGGTGGCGATGGCGCTGGCGGTGGCTTGGAGCGAGAGGGCGGTGGGAAAATCGATGGTTTGCAGTTGATCGCCGAGTTGGGACAGCCAGATTTGGTAGGATGTGCGGTTGGCGTCGAACAACGCGCCGATGCTGGCGGCCACCTTGTCGTTCCAATCCCATTGATCGGCGCAGATGGCATCGATCACCGCGAGCTTGGGGCCGTGGAAATGCAGCAAGGCCGCATCTGGGGCAAAACCCCAATAGGGTTTCCAATTGTAAAGCGGGTTAAGCCGGTCCCAATGGTTGCGATAGGCGGCGTTGAGCAGGGTTTGGTCATCAAGCGTGGCACCCAAGGCTGGATCGGCCAAATGGGCACGGAGGTAATTTTCGAGCGCGGGGGCGCTGGCGCGCATGGCGGGGAGGTTGAGCAGCATGACCCCGGAGTTGAAATAATTCCAACGATCAGGCGCGAATTCGGGGGCAGCGGCGAAGAAGGTGGGGGTGAACTGGCTCACGCGCGGGCTGCGGAGAAACACCACGTCGCAATCGGTGTAGAGGGCCAACGCGGCGTCATGATCGATATGGGGAATCGCGAGGCGTAGCCAATGGCCCATGGAATGGGCGGTGAAATGACCCGCTGCGTGAGCGGCGTTCATTGCATCGAGTGCCGGGGGTTCGGCATGGATGATGGTGACGCCCTGCGCGCGCATCCAGGCGCAAAACTCTCCCTCCGCGCCGTGATAGAGCATGAACGGGTCAAGCCCGCCGACCATGCGCGCCGAGAGCACGGCGAGGCGCGCATGATCGCCCACCGGGCCGGTGCTGCCGGGCGAATCGATCGCGAAATACCAGCGGAGCAGGGTCATGGCAGGGGCAGAAATCCAGTTGACGCGGCGCGGTGGGGTGGGGGAGACTCTAAGAATGACGCAATCGCAATCGTTGTTGCATTGAAGCCGCCAGTTCACAAGGGCAGACACGGGCATGCACCCGCGCGCGTGTTGGATCAGTTTTACACGCGCCCTGCGGTGGCGCGTGACTGCGTTGCCCGGGTGCTGGCGCTGATTGGTGAGCAGGCGGGGACGGTGTTTATTGAGCCCGCTGCCGGGGCGGGGGCATTTTTGGATGCGCTGCCGGAGCCTCGGATTGGGCTCGATATTGCGCCTGCGCGGGCGGACATCGAGCAGGCCGATTTTTTGCGCTGGTGGCCACCGAATCCAGCATCACGCTTTGTGGTGGTGAGTAATTTTCCGTTTGGCAAAAACGCGTCGCTCGCAGTGAAGTTTGTTAATCATGCGGCGCGGTTTGCCGAGGTGGTGGCGAGCATTTTGCCCCGCAGTTTCGAGAAAGAGACGATCCAGCGGCGGGTCGATACGGGGTTTGCGTTGGTGAGCGAGGCACCGCTACCGGCAGATTCGTTCCTGTATCGCGGCGAGGCTTATGCGGTGCCGGTGGTGTTTCAGATTTGGCGGCGCAGCGCCGTGAAGCGGGTGAGCGTGGTGGGGCCGCTCGCGCATCCGGATTTTGTGTTTTTGCGTGCGCCGGAGCAGGCGGATTTTGCGTTTCAGCGCGTGGGGGTGCGGGCCGGCCTAGTGTCGGTGGACGGATTAGCGCGGGCGGCGCAATCGCATTATTTCATTGCGGTGCGAAACCCCGCGCGCGACGTGGCGGGGATACTTGCCGCGATTGATTGGAGCGGCGTCAAGAGCCGGACGGCGGGCAATCCGAGTATCGGCAAGGCGGAGCTGGTGGCCGCGTATCAGGCGCGGATTGCGCAAAGCGGGTTGGCGTCAACGAGCGGCCATCGCGGCGGATAATACGGCGGCTGGGGGATTACCGAACCAACGCACGGTGCCATGGATGGTCGTGCCGACCCAGGCATCACCGTGATGATCGAACACAATATGAGTGTAGGTGGTGTTGCACAGATGTGCGAGACAAACGGAACCAACGGCATAAGGCCCGACCGCAACATAGTTGCCGCCGACTTGATAGCCGGAGATGGTGCGGTACATGGCCGGTCCCAGAACGCGCTCGAGCACTTGGGCGCTAGCGCGGAGTGAAAAAGCGGTTGCGGCTTGCTTGCCGAGCAAAAATGCCGCCAAATCCATGCCTGCGTGATCAGGCGGGCCGATTAATTGCTTGGCGATTGCACGCTGCGTGACCTGAGCGGCGGGATTAACCGTGTAGACGATAGTGCCATGGCCGTTCAATTTCGGCATGGTTAGTGTTAAGTTATTGCCAATCAGCGCTGTGCTCGGCACATCGGAGCAGGTGCCGAAACTTGGTGTGATCCTCGGGGGTCGGTTCTGTCGGCCCACCGCGACCTGGAACATACCCGGGCAAAACGAGCCGCCGCTGGACGTCTCGATCACAAAATAGGTCGTCGTGCCGACGTGATAGACCGATCCGGCATATGCACTCACCATCATATCCTGCGTATCCGAGAGCAGAAATTGCCGATCGAGATAAACCGTAAAATGGTAGGGGCTTGGGCTGAAAATCGCCAGAGTATGGCCGTCTTTATTGATGATCGTGGGGGCGGGCTGCGCCGCCGCCCTCGGTGAGGCGATGATGCTGGCGACGAGCAGGAAGGCGAAACTGATGGCGCACCATACATTTTTCATGCGCAATTGTTAGCAGGATCCGGTGCGGCCACGCAACAGGCTTCCAACAAAAACGCCCGACCCTTGCGGGCCGGGCGCTGTGCCGTGCGAGACGGGCTTACTTAACTTCGGAAACCTGACCGGCGAGCTCACCTTTCGGGTTCGCTTTGGTGTGCAGGTTCACATACGAATCACCCATTTCGATGATCTTGGCTTTTTTCAGAGTCAGCTTGGCGTGACCCGCGATGACACCGGCTTTGGTGACATGCAGGGGCACCAGGATCGGCGCGGAGAGCATGTAGTCGCCGCCCGGCTTGGCGGGGCCGTGGATATGGGCTGCGATGACCGGGCCGGACGTGCCGCTGTCGGTCACTTTGTAGGTCAGCACGTGGGTGACGGTGTTGTATGTGCCGGTCATCGTGCCGGTGCCCTTGGACATGACATGCATCTCAGGGGCGAGGGTGGCGGTCAGCTTGATGATTTTGGCCGACGCAACGCCGGTGGCGGCGATCAGAGCAAGGCCAGCGAGCGGCAGCGCGGTGCGAAGTGAAAGACGCATTGAGAAACTCCCTTAATAATCGGCGAATTGCCGAGACGGGATATAGGGCGGGAAGTTGTGGCCACAACATGGCTTGGTTACGTCATTCTGGGGTCAGGCGGAATCGATGCTTGCAATTTTCCGTGCTGCGGCGCACCAGACTGAACTAATGGAACAAGCGCGTCTTAGCGATATTGGCTTGAATTTACGGCGGATGTTTATTCGCGATCTGGTGCTGGATGCGCGCATTGGCGTGTATGCCCATGAGCAAGAGCGCAGCCAGCGGGTGCGTATTAATTTAGATTTAGCTGTTGAGGATGATGGCGGCGTTGGCCTGTCGCGCCCAGCGGTGGGGCGCGATGATTTGGCGCGGGTGGTTGATTATGAGCGGATCGTGGTGGCGGTGCGCGCTTTAGTGGCGGCGGGGCATGTGCAGCTAGTAGAGACGCTGGCGGAGCGGCTGGCCGAATTATGCCTCGATGACCGGCGTGTGGCGCGGGTGCGGGTGATGGTGGAAAAGCTCGATGTATTCGCCGATGCGGTATCCGCTGGCGTGGAAATCGAGCGACGGCGGTAGAGCAACATCCGCGAGCCAATGCGAACGGATAATGCTCTAAATCGAGCAAACGTTTTTGCTGCTTTTTTCAAAAAGCAATTTTCCGCTCCCCGCTGCCTTCCATGATGCTGCCGGCGACGATGCCACTTTCAACTATGCCGCGCGGGATTTGACGCCGAAATAATCCATGTAGGGGGCAAAATCGGGGCGGAGACGGTCGGGATTGATGTTGAAATCGGCCGGGCGGTAGCGGTTTGCGCCGTAACCGCCTTTCGGGACGGCGGCGAGGTGGGCGCGCATGGCGGATTGGGCGGGTTCGGAGAGGGTTTCGCCGAAATGGGCGTAGATTGCGCTGATCGCGCTGATCGGGTTTTCGGTGAGGGTTTCGTATTGGATGTTAACGCGTTTATCAGGCGGGATGGCGCCGCTTTGATCGAGGGCGACGAGTTGGCGGGCCCCTTCGATCCAGCGTGTGGTGACTTGTTCGCCGATTTCGGCGGGATCGATGGCGCGCAGGAACGGGCGGCGCAGCACTTCGGTCATGAAGGCGACCGAGGCGAACACATGCAGCGGGTCGCGATGAACGATGACGAAGCGGGCATCGGGGTAGGTGTGCAGTATGGCGTCCATCGAGAAGGTGTGATCGGGGCATTTGAGCGCCCAGAAGCGGGCATTCACGCCGTGCTGCATGGCTTGCAGCCAGCGTTTATGGAAGGCGAAGGCGTCGGCATGGCCGTGCGCGTCGAGCCATGCGCGGTAGCTCGGCACGCGGAAAGTGGTGTCAAAGCGCAGGCTTTGGAACATATGCGCGGTGATTTCGCTGCATTCCTGCGGGCTGTCGGCATCGATTGGGTGGATGGCCGGGAAATCGGGCGCCATGCCGGCGAAGATGCCGAGTTGTTTGTTGGTTTGGCGGGCGGCTTCACTGGTGGAGGGGTCGAAGCCGGGCAGGCGGGGTGCGGGATAGAGGGTTTGCCAGACGCGCGGGACGAGGATTTCGGGGTCGAGGGCCAACATGCTGTGCAGGAAAGTGGTGCCCGAGCGCGGCAGGCCGAGGATGAACAGCGGGGCGCGGACGGGTGTTGCGCTCATCGCTGGGTTTTGCGCGTGCATGCGCTCGATCATCGCGGCGTTGCGGGCAAGGCGTAACAGATCATAGCGCACGGAAACGCGGCCAAACAACGAGAGGTGGGATTCGCGGGCGAGCGAGTCGGTGAGGCGGGCCAAACCTTCAGCGGCCGGGCCGGTGACCGCGGTTTTGGCGGCGCGCTCGATCGCGTTTGCAGTCAGGCGTGGGAAATTGGCGGGAAGACAGGTTTCGCCCGCCGCGAAAAGAGCGTCCAGCGCCCGGTACCGCCAGGATTTTCCAGCGTGCTGGTCAGGAATGGGGGGTACCGGGGCGTTGGCTTGGGTCATGGTTTAGTGGCGCTCGATCAATTCGATTTTATAGCCGTTCGGGTCTTCGATAAAGGCGATCACGGTCTTGCCGAATTTGACCGGGCCGGGTTCACGGCTGATTTTGACGCCAGCGGCGCGCAGCGTCTCGACGGTTGCGTGAATATCCGCCACGCCCAGCGCGAAATGGCCGAAGGCGGTGCCTTGGTCGTAATGATTTGTATCATAATTATAGGTAAGTTCGAGCACCGTATGGTTGGATTCGTCGCCATAGCCCACGAACACGAGAGTGTATTTGCCGTCCGGCACGTCGGTCCGGCGGAGTTCCTTCATACCGAGCAGCTTGGTGTAAAAATCGACACTTTGCTGCAAATCATTGACGCGGATCATGGTGTGCAAGAATTTGAATTGGTCGCTCATCGGCGGACTCCTTTGTTTCAATTAGTTTGCCACTCTGCGGCGCTGGGGTCGATACCGAGCAGGAACAACCCTGCTGCGTCGGCGGCAGCGATCATGGTGGTGCGATCCATCAGAATGGTGTTGCCCGCGTCAAATGCCAGCCCGCGCAACCCTGCTGCGATCAGCCCGGCAATGGTGGCGGGGCCGATGGTGGGAAGGTCAGCACGGCGATCCTGGCCGGGTTTGAGCAGCTTGACCAGCACACCGCCCGCGCCGTCGCGCTTCAGGGCGCCAGCGCGGGCAAGCATGGCGTCGGTCCCTTCGATGGCTTCGACGGCGAGGACGAGGCCTTGCTGCACCACGCAGGCCTGGCCAATATCGGCGGCGCCGATGATGCGCAGCACCGCGACGGCGCGGGCAATATCGGCACGGGTCACCGCATCGGGTGCAACTTGGGTGAGCAGGCCAGCGGGGCCGAGCGCATCATTGAGGATTTCATGGGCGCCGAGCACGGTGAAGCCCTCTTCGCCGAGCACGCGGATGACGGTGGCGAGGAGCGTATCATCGCCCGCGAAGGCGGCGCGACCGACGCGGGCCAGCAGTTTGGCGCCGAGCGCATCGGGGCGGAGGGCCAATAATGAGGGGCGTTTGACCGGGCCGATCAACACCAGATCGGCGCAGCCATGCTCACGGAACGCGCCCGCAATGGCACCGGCGGCGCCGAGGCGGATGATTTGATGGGGGAACGGCGCCAGCACGGCGGGATCGGCATGACCATCGAGCCCGACGATGAAGACGGGGCGGTCAGCGGCTAGGGCGGCGATGGCGATGCGGGCGGGGAGAATGCCGCCGCCCGCAATGATGCCCAGCGGTTGGGCCATTGGATTACTCGTCGTTGGCGCGGGAGCGCTGGGTGATCAGGCCGCGCGAGCTGGGATGGGTGATGAAGGCGAGCATTTCGGCGATATAGGGATCATCGCCATAGGCGGCGCGGACCGTTTCGATCCGCTCGGCGAGCACGCCGTGATCATCAAACAGCGCATTGAAGCCGTTGCGCACACGGTGCAACGCCGCCCGATCAAGCCCGCGACGCTTGAGGCCCACGATATTCAGGCCAGCCAGGCGCGCGCGCGCGCCGAACACCAGCGAATAGGGCACGACATCGGCCGGGATGCCGGAGACGCCGCCGATCATCGCGCCAGTACCGATGCGCACGAATTGATGAATCGCCGCAGCCCCACCAATGACCGCGCCAGTGCCGATTTCGACATGGCCACCCATCACCACATTGTTGGAGACGATCACGCGGTCATTGATGACGCAATCGTGCGCGACATGGACCACCGCCATTAGCAGACAATCGGCACCGATGCGGGTGATGCCCGAACCGGTCGCGGTGCCGCGATGGATCGAGCAATGTTCGCGGATCATGGTGCGGGGGCCGATTTCGGTTTCGGTGGGTTCGCCTTTATATTTCAGGTCTTGCGGGGCGAGGCCGATGGTGGCGAAGGGAAATATTTTTGCGTCAGCGCCGATGCGGGTCACGCCATCGACCGCGACATGGGAGATGATTTCTACACCCTCGCCGATCACGACATCGGGGCCGATGGTGCAGAACGGGCCGATTTTGGCACCGGCCGCGATGGTCGCGCCGGGCGCTATCAGGGCAGTCGGGTGGATCGACGCTGACGGATCGATCATCGGACCTCGGCCTTGCGGTCGGTGATCATCGCAGCGAATACCGCCTCAGCGACGGTGACGCCATCGACTTTGGCGACGCCCGCAAAGCGCCAGACCGGCCCGCGATTGCGTTGTTTTTCCACGTGAATGCGCAAGCTATCGCCGGGGATGACGGGGCGGCGGAACTTTGCGCCCTCGACCGACATGAAATAGACCACCTTGCCCGCCGCGTCCGGGCCGAGCGTTTCGACCACCAGCACGGCGGCGGTTTGGGCCATCGCCTCGATGATCAGCACGCCTGGCATGACCGGATGGCCGGGAAAATGGCCATCGAAGAAATGCTCGTTGATCGAGACATTTTTGACGCCGATGGCAGAGCGGTCAGCATGCAAATCGGTGACCCGGTCGATCAGCAGGAACGGAAATCGATGCGGGATCGCGTGCATGATGCCTGCGATATCAATGGTTTTACCGCCGGGCGGGGTCGTGCTGGCGGGGTCTGGTTGGGTGCCGTCCATCATGGGGGTCCGCTATCTGCTGAAGGTGGGGGTGTTCGGTTATCCGCGAGTATTGGAACGCCGGGCGAGTTGGCGCAACAGGGCGACACCACGAAAAAAATCGCGGGCCGGTTGGGCGGGGCTGCCGACATACTCCGCGCCGGCGGGCACATCGGCCATGATGCCGGCTTGACCGCCGATGCGTGCACCACTGCCGACATGAATATGGCCGACGAACCCGGCTTGCCCGGCGATGGTCACGCGATCCCCCAGGCTCGATGAGCCGGAAATGCCGGCTTGCGCGCAAATAACGCAATAGCGACCGATGCGCACATTATGCGCGATTTGCACCTGATTATCGATGCGGGTGCCCGCGCCGATGATGGTATCCTGGGCGGAGCCACGATCAATCGTGGTGTTAGCACCGATCGAAACGTCATGATCGATGCGCACACAGCCAAGTTGCGGGACCAGCGTAAAACCATTGGCCCCGACGGCAAAGCCGAAGCCGTCCTGGCCGATCCGGGCGCCAGGATGAATGGTGATGCGATCACCCAAAATGGCATAGGCGATGCTGACCTGCGCGCCGATGTGACAATCGGAACCGATTACGCAGTGGGCGCCGATGCTAACCTGCGGGCCGATGATGGTATGGGCGCCGATTTTGGCGCCCGCGCCGATGATGGCGAGGGGACCGATTTCGGCGCTTGGATCGACGAGTGCGCTCGGATCGATGATTGCGCTGGGGTGGATGCCGGGATGGGCGAGGGAGCGCGGGTGAAACAGCGCGCAGACCCGCGCCCAGGCGAGATAGGGTTCGCTGGTCACCAGCGGGACCGCGTTGGGCGGGCAGTGGGGTAGATTTTCAGCGGCGAGAATGACAGCGGCGGCGCTGGTTTGGCTCAGCGCGCTGCGATAGCGGCGATTATCGAGGAAGCTGATTTGGTCGGGGCCTGCGCGATCAAGGGCTGCGACGTCGTCGATCGGGAGTCCGAGCAGCCGGTCAGGCACCGCGATGCCGAGAGTTTCGCCGATGACCGCGAGGGTAAAGGGGCCGCGCCTAGGGTGGAAATCAGGCGCGGCGATGGTGGTGATGGGGTTGGGTGCCGCTTTGGCGTCCATCGGAGAAAAATTACTTTTTCGGCGGCGCTGCTTGTGCGGCGGCAACCGATTTCGGCACGATTGAGGGCGGCACCGCGACGCTCGGCAGGATTTTGTTAAGCTGGGTCGCGACCTCGGTGGAGATATCGATTTTATTCGAGTTCAGCGCGACTTGCGAGCGGTGCAACACCAAGTTCATGTCATGCGCTTGGGCGACCTGACGGATCACCGCGATCAGGGTGGATTCGATTTTACCCAAGGCAGTGCGCGCCGAAATTTCGATGGCGACGCCCTGATTATGGAATTTCACCTGATCTTTTTCGATCTCGACTTGCAGGGCTTTTTCCTTGCTCACTAGGACGGGCTTGGTCAGTTTGGCTTTTTCCGCCTCGATCGTTTTTTGCTCGGCTTCAATGCGCTTTTGCTCGGCCTGGGCTTCCTTCGCGAGCACGGTGCGGCGCTGCTGGATGATGGTTTCAACCCCGCGTGCAGCGGTGGATTGCTGCATGATTTCCGGCACCGAAAGCACGCCGATGATCGCGGCGGGGGGTGGGGCTTCCTTCGGCAAAGCAGGCAAATTGGGGATCGGCGGCAATTTTGGCTGCGCAGGTTGCTGGGGTGCCACGGGCGATGCCGCGGACGATGCTGCAACGGGGGCAGCCATATGGCTGACGGGGGCGGCCGCCTTATGGGGGATGAAGTAGCCAGGGCTTTTGCTTTGCGCATAGGCACTCGAGACGCCAAAGGCGCAGAGGGCAAGAGCGGGTAGGCTGGCGGCGAGCAGGCGGGGCGCGAAGGATTTCACAGAAGACCTCGTTGGATTAGAAATGGGTGCCGAAAGAGACACGGAATTGTTCGACTTGGTCGTATTTGTACTTCTTGATCGGCTCGGCGAACGACAGATCGATCAAGCCGAACGGCGTATTCCAGGCCACGCCAACGCCAACCGAGACGCGCGGCGCCGGGTTGTCATAAACCGGGAGCACCACGCCGTTGACCTTGAGTTGACTGACTTGCGACAGGCTACCGACATCGGCGAAGGCGAAGCCCGATACGCCCAGATCCGGGCTGACCGGCAGCGGGAAGTTCAGAATATTATCCTCGGTATAGATAAAGCGGCCACCCAGACTATCGCCGTAGACGGTGTCATGCGGGCCAGCACCGCCGGTTTGGAAGCCGAGCAGGCTGTTGCCGCCGAGGAAGAAGCGATCCGACAGCGTCGAGTGATAGCCGAATAGGTCATAGAGGTAACCAACATGGGCTTTGAATTCGAGCACATAGCCCTTGCTGCCGAGATAGCGGCGCAGCGGAATATAATAGGCCGCGCGCGTTTCCAGGCGGAGGAATTTGGCGGAGCCGCCGAGCCCGGCATAGCTGGTGGTGAACGAGATTTCGCCGCCGCGGGTCGGGTCCACCGGGTCGTTGGTGTAGTTGAAGGTCAGCGACTGGGTGAGTTGCGACAGCGTGGTCGAGCCTTGCTCGCTCAGAATATAGAGGCTGGCACCGGGCACCACGTTGTAAATGTTGCGGGTGGACAGCGTGTAGGAGAAGGCTTGGCTGACATGGTGATTATAGCGGAAGCCCAGGCGGACATCGCCGCCGATTGAGCGCTCGCTGAACACATAGCTGGTCGTGTTCGAGGTATCGGTGCGGAACAGATCGAACCCGGCGACAAGGTTGCGGCCCATGAAATAGGGGTTGGTCACGCCGAGATTGAACTGGGTGCCTTTTTGCGCGAGCAGGGCGCTGATCGAGGCGTTGATACCGGTGCCGATGAAATCATTCTGGCTCAGGCCGATATTGAGCAAGGCGCCGAGATCGGTCGAGTAGCCGCCGCCGAGCGAGAATTGGCCATTGGCTTTTTCTGGCACGTTGACGATGAGGTTCACCTCGTCCGGCTGACCCGCAGGGACTGGTTTGACGCTCAGGCCCTTTTTGGCAAAGAAACCGAGATCTTTGAGATTTTGCTTTGAGGCCTTCACCGCCGTCTGGTTATACGCATCGCCAGGAGCGAGTTCGACTTGGCGGCGGATAATGCCCCCATTGATCACCCGGAAGGTCAGGGCAATGGTGTGGGCTTTGTGGTTTTCCTTCACGTCCGGCTCGACTTGGGCGAAGGCGAAGCCTTTGTCCTGCACTTGGGTCGAGATGCGTTTGACGGCGGTGCGCAGCGCATCGCCATCGAAAATATCGCCTTTTTCGATGGGCACCAGGGCGCGCAGGCTTTTGCCGGACAGATGCGGCACCGAGGAGACCACCTGCACGCTGCCAACCCGGTAACGCGGACCTTCGGTCATCACGAAGGTGAGGAAGAAGGATTTGCGGTTCGGGGCGAGCTGGGCGGTGGCGCTATCGAGCTTGAAATCGGCATAGCCGTGATGGAAATAAAACCGGGTAATCAGCTCTTCGTCATATTTGATCCGTTCAGGATCGTAGTGATCGGAATCGCTGAGGAAGCGGAACCAGGCATTCTGGCGCGAGGAGACGACTTCGCGGAGTTTGGATTGATCAAAGTGATGATTGCCGATGAAATTGATCCGGCTGATCAGGGTTTCCGGCCCTTGCACGCATTTGAACACCACATTGACGCGGTTTTCCGGCAGGCGGACGATTTCAGGCGTGACTTGCGCATCATAGCGGCCATGTTTCGCGAAATCGCCGAGCACGGCTTTGGTGTCGGCCGCGGCCGCCGCTGTGGTGAACACCGCACCGGGTTGCAGGCTGACCACTTTTTTCAGCGATTTGTCTTTGACCGCCTTGTTGCCCTCGAAATAGACTTGATTGACCACCGGGTTTTCGCGCACCGCGACCACCAGCGTATTGCCCTGGCGGGTAATTTCGGCGTTGCTGAACAGGCCGGTGGCATAGAGCGTTTTCAGGCTGAGATTGATCTGGCTGCTGCTGAATGGATCGCCAGGGGTGAGCAGGATATAGGACAGGATCGTGCTGGTTGCGATGCGGTGATTGCCGACCACGCGAATGGCCGCGATCGTGCCGCCGGTTGGTTGCGCCTGCGCGGGCTGCGGGCGCGGGGCCGCCTGCGCCGGTTGGGTTGCCTGCATGAGCAGGGTGGGAACCATGCAGATCGATGCCATCAAGGCCCATCGTGCTCGCCGCACCATCATCTCCTGTCCTGCTCCTGGCCGTCCATGCGGCTAATGCTGCGTGATGCCGCCGCTGCGGCGTTGCTCGATTTGGGGCCTAGCGGCAACCGAGCGGCTTCGCAAGACCGTGTGGTGAATGAGGACCAGTGCCGGGTGCCTAAATATCGGGTCAACGGCCCGTCCATTTCGCTTCGATCACCCGCGCGCCGACCGGGATTGGGCGTGCATCGGCGGTTTTTTCCTCGTTTTTGCGCAGCGCATTGAGCATCACGAACAGCACGGCGGTGTTGAGCAGGCCGGGCGGAATCCATTGGATCATCCCACCGAGAAGTTGGTCATATTGCGGGCTGATGCCGGGATAAAGCCGACCGCACAGGCTATAGAAATTGTAAAAAACGGTGTTGGAGAGCGCGATGGTCGCCGCCACCAAGATGCTCGGAAACATAGTCAGAAAGCCGGTGACCATGCGGGTGAGATAAGTATGGCGCGATTGCGGGCGCGGGCGTGGGTCCAGCACCACGAACCAAAACAACAGCCCCGAGCCGATCATCGACAGGTTCATGATATTGTAAAGCTGCGCATCGAGCATGGCGGCGAGATCGACGCTGGGGATCAGCCAGACATCGGTCACGGCGAGCATGATCAAGGCGCAGATGACCGGGTAACGCAGCACAGTGAGCGGGCGGCGGATCAGCGGATGGCGCAACACCCGCAGCACGGTTGGCGGCGTGCCCAAGGCCAGCACCTCGCCGGGCCAGCAAAAGGCGATCAGGAATGGCGCAAACACGCCAATCGTCATCTGCTGCAGGCGATTGAGGAAAAACATATGCTGGGCAGCATATTCGAAGCGGGTTTGCAGCACGATATAGATCAGCGCGACGCCGAGATAAAAGGCCACCGGACGCCAAAGGGCCGGGCGATTGATCGGGCTGGTGGCACGGTAGCCACGCCAATACCAAAGCGGGGCCAGCGTGCAACCCAGATAAATCGGAATATTGAAGGCGAATGGCGCGATGGCCGGCAAATCGGCGGGGATCAGGCGGCAGGCCAGATCCAGCGCGAAGCCGAGCAGGATGATCAAGGGCAAGGCACGTCGATCGTCAGTGAACATCAAGCTCTTATAGGCGTTGCGCGCCGATCGGGCAAAAAGCCGAGCCTGATTGCTTCGTCAGGATTGATGATCAATCCGATCGGAGGATCGTGCTGGCACGAATCATCGCGATGCCAAGTGGCGCGATCACCAACAGGCGAAAATAGGCCGTTGCCGGTGGGCCACCCAGCACTTCGGCTGAATAAAAGGCTAGATATTGGTTATCCATCAACAGACTGACCCGGGTTTCGGGCGGCGCCGTGAAATCCGTGCGCCGGCGGATTTTGCCCAAAGACACGCCGTTTTGCGCAGCCCATCGGCGCAATACTGGCGAGATCACGATGGCGCGGTATGATGCGAGATAAAGTAATGTCGGCGGCACAAAACAAACCACCGCGACGATCTGCACGGTTTTTGGCATCACGCCGAGATGATAACCAATCCATGAACTAGCGCCGATCGCGAGCCCGAAACCAATCGCGAGCACGGTAAACAACATTGAAAACAATGACGCGATCAGCTGGTCCATTGATGCACTGGCTCCTGGGACGGCGTGGCCGCAATTTAATTGCGTTATGGTAACAGCGTTGCGGCGTGGCGGCAATCGGTCAGGCGAGGGTTTTTAGCCTCCGAAATTTCAGCTAGTCTCTCACGACAATCATAGAGAGGGTTGGGCGATGGATCAGGCGATGATGCCCGAGAGCGGCGACCATAGCCATTTTTTTCTGGGTGCGGCGAGCGCGGCGAACGAGCGCAAAACCTGGGTTGTGGTCGGGCTGACCAGTGTGATGATGCTGGTTGAAATCATTGGCGGGTCAATATTTCATTCGATCGCGCTGGTGGCGGACGGCATTCATATGAGCACCCATGCCGGGGTCATGCTGCTGGCGGCCTTGGCCTATCGCTATGCGCGCAAGCACGCGGCGGATCGACGCTTTGCCATGGGCACCGGCAAGCTGGGCGATTTGGCGGCTTTTACCAGCGCCATCATCCTCGCGATGTTTTCGGTGCTCATTGGCTATGAGGCGTTGAGCCGGTTTTTTGCGCCCGAGCGGATCGATTACGCGGCAGCGATCCCGATTGCAGTGCTGGGGTTAGGAGTGAACGCGGTCAGCGCCTGGGTGCTGGCGGGGGATCATGATCACGGTCATGATCACGGGCACGGGCACGGGCATCATGATCACGGGCATCATGACCATGGGCATCATGACCATGGGCATGATCATGACGCCGAACCGGTCGTCGTGGCGAGTGCGGCGGGGCGGATTGGCGTGGAAATTTTCGAGGCGGGGGTGCCACCACGCTTTCGGCTGCGGGGCATAGTGCCGGGGGTACAGGTTGCGGTTGAGACCGTGCGCGGTGATCTGGTGCAGTCTTTTGCTCTCGTTGAACGCGCAGATTTTTGGGAATCGGTTGAAGAAATTCCCGAGCCGCATGCGTTTTTGCTGCGGTTGCGCCTGACCGGGACTGCGGGGCACGACGAGACCGGGCTTGATGAAGTTCATGAGTTGGAATTTGCCGAACCCTCGGCGCCAGAGCCGGGTGCGACGAATGCGGCGGTGCATCGGGATTTCAATATGCGTGCGGCTTATGTGCATGTGCTAGCGGATTCGGCCGTGTCCGGGCTGGTGATCGTGGGCTTGCTGATGGCAAAATTTCTCGGCTGGGTCTGGATGGACCCGGTGATGGGGCTGGTGGGTGCGCTGGTGGTGGCGAATTGGGCGGTGGGGCTGGTGCGCGCCGCCGGCGCGATTTTGCTCGACATGACGCCCGGCGCCGATATTCCGGAGCAAATCCGCTCGACATTGGAGCGTGACGGTGACCGGGTGAGTGATTTACATGTGTGGCGGGTGGGGCCGGGGCATTTGGCCGCGATTATTGCGCTACGCACCAGCGCCCCCGCGACGCCTGCTGCCTATCGGCGCAAGCTATCGGCGGTGAGTGGATTATCGCATGTGACGGTGGAGGTGGAGCCGATTTAGCCAAATCCGGCCTGCTGATGCAGGCCGGAGCATGCGTCAAAGCTTTTCGACTTGGCCGTATTCGAGATCGACCGCGGTGGGGCGTCCGAAAATAACCACCGAGACTTTGACCCGGCTATGTTCTTCGTTGATGTCTTCGATCGTGCCCTGGAAGCTGGTAAACGGCCCATCGGCCACGCGGACCTGTTCGCCGATTTCGAACAGAATGGCGGGGCGGCGATTTTCGGTGCCTTCCTGAACTTGGCGCATCATCCGTTCGGCTTCGGCGTCCGAAATGGGGGTGGGACGGCTTTTGCTGCCGAGGAAGCCGGTCACTTTGGGGATGTCACGCACCAGATGCCAGGCATCATCGGTGAGTTCCATTTTGATCAGCACATAGCCGGGAAAGAACTTGCGCTCGGCATTGACCTTCTGGGCGCGGCGGATTTCGACCACCTCCTCGGTGGGCACCAGCACGCTCTCGATCTGGTCGGTCAGGCCCTTCTGGGCTGCCGCTTCGTGGATTTGGGTCGCGATTTTTTTCTCGAACCCCGAATAAACATGCAAAACATACCAACGCTTGGCCATGAGATCCCTCAGCTTCCGATTCCGAATAATGCGCGCATCGCGAGGCTGATCGCTTGATCAACCACGATGAAGAAAATGATGGTGACCACGACCATCGCGAGGACCAAACCGGTGGTGGTCAGGGTTTCGCGGCGGGTCGGCCAGGTGGTTTTGGCGGCTTCGCTGCGCACATCACGCAGGAATTTTGCCGGGTTGAACGCCAATTTCGCCATGCTCCTCAGTTTCGGACGCGGTCAAATCAATGAGAAAAACGTCGTCTCGTGGGTCGTGTCGGGTTGTTTAGCCAAATTGCCTCGCCAAGCCAGCGCCGCGATTGACGCGCCTGGTGGCAGGGGTGGAGGGTCTCGAACCCCCAGCCTCCGGTTTTGGAGACCGGCGCTCTAGCCAATTGAGCTACACCCCTGCAAACCAGACGGCGACAAGTCCAGCGCGCGAGTGGCTTGCACACCGCGCGGGCATCGCTGTCAAGGGTCGCGTGGAGCGGGCGACGGGAATCGAACCCGCACAACCAGCTTGGAAGGC